>JAFGXY010000025.1 GCA_016936395.1 Paracoccaceae bacterium
CAGCCAGTCTCCCGCAAACTCAGTTCCAGGATGGCATGCCCGAAGTCAGATCAGGCCGAAACCACGGGGCTGGCGCACCGCTTACGAATGATCGCCAGATCGCCTTTGCTTTTCAGATATTCGATCACCCGGCCGATCTGCTGGATGATATTGGGCTGAATTCCCTCGGCCGGCTCATCCAGCAACAGCACGCGCGGCTGCATGATCATCGCCCGTGCAATCGCCAATTGCTGTTGCTGGCCGCCCGACAGATCGCCGCCGCGCCGGTGCAGGAAGTCTTTCAGGATCGGGAACAGCTCGAAAATCTCGTCCGGGATGCGGTGCTGCGACTTGGGCAGCAGGGCAAAGGCGGTTTCCATGTTCTCGCGCACCGTCAGCAGCGGAAAGATCATCCGACCCTGCGGCACCACCGCCAACCCACGCTGCGCCATGGCCTGCGGCGGCACTACCGGCACCGGCTCGCCGCCAAGCCACAGCTTGCCGCCCGAGCGTGGATGCGTGCCCGCCAGCGCCTTCAGAAGCGAGGTCTTGCCAACCCCGTTGGTGCCCATCACGCACGTGACCTCACCGGCCTTGGCCTGCATCGAAATGCCATGCAGGATCTGGCTGCCGCCGTAATGCAATGTCAGGTTTTCACATCGGATCATCGCTCGGACCGCCCCAGATAAACGTCGATCACCCGTTGGTCGCGGGTCACATGGTCAAGGCTGCCCTCGGCCAGCACCGCGCCTTCGTGCAGCACGGTGACCTTGCAGTTCAGCCGCCGCACGAACTCCATGTCATGCTCGACCACCACCACGGCGCGGGTTTTCGCCAGATCAACCAGCAGCCGCGTGGTGTGTTCGCGCTCGGCCAGCGTCATGCCCGCGGCCGGTTCATCGACCAGCAAAAGCTGCGGTTCCTGCGCCAGCAGCATGCCGATTTCCAGCCATTGTTTCTGCCCGTGCGACAATTCCCCGGCCTTGCGCGGCAGGGCATCGGCCAAGCCCACCTCGGCGGCGAGGTCCGCCACGCGGGCCATGTCCACTGGCCGCGCCCGCCAGCCCAGCACCGCCCAAGGGCTGCGCGGGGCGCGCAAGGCCATGATCAGGTTGTCGGTGACACTTTGGTCCTCGAACACCGTCGGGCGCTGGAACTTGCGCCCCACCCCGATGCGGGCAATCTGCGCCTCGGACAATTTCAGCAGCGACACCGACCGCTCGCCCCACAGAACATTGCCCGCATCGGGCCGGGTCTTGCCGGTGACGATATCCATGAAGGTGGTCTTGCCCGCGCCATTGGGACCGATGATCGCCCGCAGCTCGGCCGGACCGATGGAGAAGGACAGGTTGTTGATGGCGCGAAAGCCGTCAAAGGTGACCGAGATGCCCGAGACCTCCAGCAGCGCGGTCATTCCTGCGCCTCCCGCTCCATCAGCGCGCCATCATCGGGGCCAAGCGGTGCCCCCTTGCGGTCGGGCCGGCGCAGGCCCTGCACCAGATCGAACAGCCCGCCAATGCCCTTGGGCGCAAACAGCGTGACCGCCACAAACGACAGGCCCAGCAGAACCAGCCACCAATCCACCCAGTTGATGGTGTAAAACCCCAGCGGAATCGACGGCGCCCGCCGATGGCGACCCAGACCGCCAGATAGATGCTGGCGATCGGCGCCAGTTCCGCCGGGTTGATGATGCCCGCCTGCGGGTAATACAGCGCCCCGGCGATGGCGGCGATGATGGCGGTCAGGGTAAAGACAAACAGTTTGTAGCCTTCGACCAAATAGCCCAGGAACCGCACCCGCGCCTCGTCATCGCGGATCGCACGGATCACCGAGCCGAATTTGCCCGACACCACCCAAGCCAGCGTCAGATAGGCAAGGCCAAGGGCCACTGCCGAGGCCCAGAGAAACCAAACCGACACCGCCGCCTGCGACACGCCGTCCAGCCCGGGAATGTTCTGCAAGCCTGACAAGCCGTTGTTGCCGCGCAGGCCCGAGTCGTTCTGGAACAGATACAGCGCCAGTGCCAGCGTCATGGCTTGCGTCAGGATCGACAGGTAAACCCCCGTCACCCGGCTGCGAAACGCCAGCCACCCGAACACCAGCGCCAGCACACCCGGCACCACGACCACCAGCATCAGTTGCAGCGGCAGCGAATGGGCAAACAGCCAGACCGGCGGCAGTTCCGACGCGCCGACCACGCCGAAAATCTGTCCGGCAATGCCATTCTGAATCTCTTGCGCGGTGGCGGGAAGGGGCTCATTCGCCAGGGCCGCGACCACGATCTCTTCGGTCCGGGCATACATCAGCCACATGCCGATCATGTAGCCGCCAAGGGCAAAGAACGCCATGTGCCCCAGCGACAGTATGCCGGCATAGCCCCAGATCAGGTCCATCGCGAGGGCCGCCAAACACAGGCACAGCGTCTTGCCCAGCGTCTTGACGAAGGAGGTGGAGATCAGCGCGGTGCCGTAAGCCTCGGACATCAGCGTCACGCCCAAGGTGAACAGCGCAAGGACGAGCAGAAAGACCAGCACCGACGGGTTGCGGAGAAAGAAACTTCTGCTCATGCGGTGCCCTTTCGCGACCGGCGGGGGGCCAGCCCCCCGCACCCCCCGGGGTATTTTTGCCAAGAGGAACAGGCAACGGTCATGGTCAATCCCCCGCGGCGCGGCCCTTGAGGGCGATGATGCCCCTTGGCCGGAACTGGATGAACAGGATGATGAAGAGGATCATGTAGGTCTGGGCGGCAAGCGTGTTGGACGGGTTCAGAAACTCGATCCCCTTTTGCAGGCCGCCGATCATCGCGGCCCCGGCCAGCGTGCCCCAGATGTTGCCGACGCCGCCCACCACCACGGTCATGAAGCTTTGCACGATGTAATCGCTGCCAAGCTCGGAGGTGACCTTGGCGAACAGGCCGATGGCGATGCCCGCGATGCCCGCGATGCCCGAGCCAAGCCCGAAGGTCAGCATGTTGATGCGGTCGGGGTTGATGCCCATACTGGCGGCCATCGAGGGGTTTTGCTGCACCGCGCGCACCTCCAGCCCGAGGCGGGTGCGTTTCATGATGAACAAGAAGACGGCAAGGAAGATCAGCGCCAGTACGAAGATCGCGATGCGGATATAGCTGACCTGGACTACATCATTGACGCTGAGCGCGCCATCCAGCCAGGCGGGCGCGGTCAAGGGCCGGGCCTGGGTGCCGAAGACGGTCTTGGCCAATTGTTGCAGCGCGATCGAGATGCCGAAGGTGGCGAGCAAGGTTTCGAGCGGGCGCTTGTAGAGGTGACGGATCACCAGACGCTCCATCGCCACCCCTGCGGCGAAGGTGACGGCAAATGCCAGGGGCGGCGCCACGATCAGCGACAAGGTGTAGTTCGGGATGAACAGTTGCACTACATAGCCGGTATAGGCGCCCAGCATGATGAATTCGCCATGCGCCATGTTGATCACTCGCATCACGCCAAAGGTGATGGCAAGGCCGATGGCGGCGAGAAAGTAGATCGAGGCCAGCGACAGCGCATCAAGGCCCAGATCAGCGGCCTGCATCAGGGCAAGCTTGGTCTCGATCGCCTTGAGCGCGCGGGCAGCGGCGGTGGTCACCTTCGGGTCGGGTTCGGTGTAGACCTCGACAAAGCGGTGGCTGGCGCTGGCTTGCGTCACCTCTTCGTCGGTGGCGGCCAGGGGCACGATGCCCGCAGCCTCCAGCGCGGTATAGGCGGCGTTGCGGGCGGCTTGGGTGTTCAGGTCTGCCACCGGCGTGCCAGCAACGCGGCCATCGACGATATTGGCCACCAGGGCTGCCTTCAGGTCGGCCCGCGACAGCCGGGCGGGGGCGAGGTTGGCGGCAACCAGCAGGTCATAGGCCTCGACTTCGGTCAGATCATCGCCGGGGGTCAGGTCGCGGGCGATGTTGCCATCGATGGGCGTGATCAGCGGCGCGGCCTTGCGCACCGTTGCCAGCAGCGGGTTCAGGGCAGCGCGCAGGTCCAGCCCCAGATCGCCGGAAAAGCTGTCGATGGCGGCGACGCGGGCCGCGCTGTCGGGGTCGAACCGCAGGGTCAACAGGCGGTTGAGCCGGTCTTTTTGTGCGGCCAGCGCGGGGTCTGCCTCATCGTCCAGCGAGGCGCGCAGGGGGGCCAGCAGTTCGGGGGCAGGGTCGCGGGCAATGGTGGCCAGCGCCTCGGCGCGGCGGGCGGGGTCGGGGTCGGTCAGGCGAAACTGCACCAGCGCGAGCGAGATCAGCCCGCGCACGCCAGAATTTGGGCGCAGTTCGGTGATCTCGGCTTTGGCCGCCGTGCCTGCGTCCGAGCCATCCAGAGCGGTCAGCGCATAGCCATCGGCGGTCGCGGCGATCAGGAAGAACGCGCCATCCGATTTGCGCAGGCCAAGCCCCTTGTTGGCCCAACCGGCCAGAATGTCGGCGGCACGGGCATCGCCGCTGGCGGCCAGTGCCGCAATCACCGGGCCGATGGTCTGGCGCGACGGCTTTTCCACCAGCGCGCGGTTTTCCAGCAGAATCTCGGCGGCGCTTTGGGCGCACAGGGCCGACGGAACCAGCATCAGGAAAGCCGCGACAAGGGCGGCAACAAGAGCGCGCATGGGGCGGAAACCTGTCTGGGAAAAGGCAAAGGCGGGGGACGCAGCGGCCCCCCGCCAAAGGGATCAGTAGTTCGACTTCATCTGCACGCAGGTCTTGGTCTCGGTGTTGTACATGCCGCAGCCCAAGCCCGCCCAATCGGCCTCCAGCACCGCAGATTCGGGCAGGAAATCGGTCCAGGCGTCGCCCGGCACCGGTTCGGTCTGGCTGATGATGTCAAACTGGCCATCGGCACGGATCTCGCCGATCAGCACCGGCTTGGTCAGATGATGGTTCGGCAGCATCTCGGCCATCGACCCCGTCAGGTTCGGGGACTTCTGCCCGATCATCGCCTTCGACACGGCGTCCACCTCGGTGGTGCCTGCCGCCGTCACCGCATTGACCCACATGTTGAAGCCGATGACATGCGCCTCCATCGGGTCATTGGTCACGCGGGCCTCGCCCATCCGGGCCTTCCATTTGGCGATGAACTCGGCATTTTCCGGCACATCGGCCGATTGGAAGTAGTTCCACGCCGCCAGATGGCCGACAAGGTTCGAGGTGTCCAGACCCGACAACTCCTCTTCGCCGACCGAGAAGGCCACAACCGGAATGTCATCGGCCGACACGCCCGCTGCCGCCAGTTCCTTGTAAAAGCCGATGTTGGCATCGCCGTTGATGGTGGAAATCACGCCCACCTTCTTGCCGTCGGCCCCCAAGGCCACCACGTCGGCCACGATCTTGGACCAGTCACTGCGCCCGAAGGGGGTGTAGTTCACGAAGATGTCTTCCTTGGCGATACCCTTCGAGATCAGGTAGCTCTCCAGAATGTTGTTCGTTGTGCGCGGATAGACATAGTCGGTGCCCAACAAGGCAAACTTCTGCACGCCGAGTTCCTCAAGGAAATAGTCGGTCGCCGGAATGGCTTGCTGGTTCGGGGCCGCGCCGGTGTAGAACACGTTTTTCGAGCTTTCCTCGCCCTCATATTGCACCGGATAGAACAGCAACCCGTTCAATTCCTCTATCACCGGCAGCACAGATTTGCGGCTGACGGATGTCCAGCAGCCGAACATCACATCGACCTTTGATACGGTCAGCAATTCACGCGCCTTCTCGGCGAACAGCGGCCAGTCGGATGCAGGGTCAACCACCACCGCTTCCAACTGCTTGCCCAAGAGGCCGCCCTTGGCGTTTTGCTCGTCGATCAGCATCAGCATGGTGTCTTTCAACGTGGTTTCCGAAATCGCCATCGTGCCCGACAGCGAATGCAGCACGCCCACCTTGATCGTTTCTTGTGCGATGGCCTGCCCTGCCGTGACGGCAAGGGCGGTGGCCAGCAACGCTCCCTGAATATGTCGCATGGTTTTCCCTCAAAAGGGCCGCAGCACACCGGTTGTTCGTCGTGGACGATCAGGCCAATGGTCGTGCGGCAACGTCTGTTGCACCCCGTGCAGTGGGGCGGATTTTCCCATCCAACCCACCACCGCACATTGTTTTTCTTGTGCCGCCCACCGGGCAACCCTGTCACGGAACCGTCATAGCCGCGGCGCGGCAAGCAGGATGCGGGCCAGACCGGAAAGATGCAGTGCAAAGCCGAAGCAACGCTGAAAATATCCCCCATTGCGCGGGCATTTACCCAAGAGTTCAGCGGAAAATGGCGCGCAGGACCGGGTCGCAGCGATTTTTGATCATGATTTGATCTTTGAATATGTATACCCCGGCATCAGGCACGGCCGGGGTGTCTTTGGGGTATCTTTGACTGACGCTGCGTCACTCCGGCCGCAGGGCAAGGCCGCCTTCGCGCTGCAAGAACGCCACCACCTCGGCCACGCCTTGGCCTTGGCGCAGGCGTGCCATGACATAGGGCCGGGTGCCGCGGGCGCGCTTGGTGTCGGCCTCCAGCAGCACCGGATCGACACCGACATGCGGCGCAAGGTCGGTCTTGTTGACAATCAGCAGGTCAGACCGCGTCAGCCCCGGCCCGCGTTTGCGTGGAATGTCCTGACCTGCGGCGGTGTCGATCACATAGATCGTCAGGTCGGCCAGTTCCGGGCTGTAGGTCGCAGCCAGATTGTCGCCGCCGGATTCGATCAGGATCAGGTCAAGGTCAGGGTGCAGGCTGCGCAGATCGGCCACGGCGGCAAGGTTGATGCTGGCATCCTCGCGGATCGCGGTATGCGGGCAACCGCCGGTTTCCACGCCGCGAATGCGGTCGGCTGGCAGCACCTGCGCCCGCAACAGGTATTCGGCATCCTCGCGGGTGTAGATGTCATTGGTGATCACCGCCATCGAACAGCGCCCTGCCAGTGCCCGCGCCAGATGTTCGGTCAAGGTGGTCTTGCCCGCGCCCACCGGGCCGCCAATTCCCACCCGCAAAGGGCCAGTGTTGCTCATGTCCGAAAAATCCTTACGTCTTGTGTTTCGTGCTGCATCGCAGCCATATCCGCGCCCAAGGCGCAACTGCCCAGATCGTCCAGCGACAGATGCACCGCTTGGTCAGCCAGATCGGTGATCAGCGGATGCAACGCCGCCAGCACCCCCTGCCCTTCGGACTGCCCGAGCGGCATGAAGCGCATGGCAATCGAGACAAGGTTGCTGGCAAAGCCGTGCAGATACAGCGCCACCACCTGCGCCGGGGCAAGGTCCAGCACCGACGCCGCCTCGCCCAGCGCCACCGGCAGACAGCGCGGCGGCAGACAGCGCCCCGTCAGCCCCGCCACGGTGCGGGCGAATGCCGTGCCCTGCTCCAGCGTTTCCGACAGGCGTTCGGCACTGGGTTGCAGCGCGCGGGCCAGCGCATCCAGCGCGGCCACATCGGCATCAGGGCGCAGCGCCTGCACCAGCAAGATGGCATCCTGCCGCCCCGCACCATGCGCCAGCACATCGGCCAGCCAGCGCTGCAAGGCCACCCCATCCGCCACCGCGCCAACCGCGATCGCCACCTCCAGCCCATGCGAATAGGCAAAGCCACCGGTCGGAAACGCCGGAGACAGCCACTGCACCAGCGTCAGAAGATCGTGGCTCATGCCTCGGCGGCAGGATCGGGTTCGTCCTCGTCATCGTCATGGCGGTGCGACGAGTGGAAATGCACATGTTTATGACCATGGCCCGCGTCCGGCCCGTGGTCATGCCCCATCGGACGGCCCATGCCGTAAGCCCCCACCTCGGGCGCAAAGGGTTCGGTCTTTGCCACCACCCCGGCCCCCAACTGGCGCAGCATCGCCTCCAGCACATGATCGGCGCGAATGACCAGCCGCCCCGGTTCCACCTGACAGGGCGTGTGGCGGTTGCCGATGTGCCAGGCATAGCGCGCAAGGTCCGGCCCGGTGATTTCCAGCACCGGTTCCTCGGCGGCCAGCACCTGAATGCAGCGGCCATCCTCCAGCTCAAACCCCCAGACCGTGTCCAGATTGGTCACCTCTGGCAGATCAACCAGAAAACCCTCGTCATGCGCGGTCACCAGCCGTTTGCGCCGCACCAGACGGTCGTCATAGGTCAGCACGACTACGTCGTAACAGGTGGCAGGGGCCTGATGCAGCAGGCGGCGGGCGGCGGGAAGGTCGGTCATGGTCTTGCCTCACTGGGTGAAACGGTCACGCGCCATTTGCCACACTGTTGAAACTATAGGCCGCAAGGGCCTGAATGTGGAACTTATTTTGCAGGCGACATTCCAACGCAGGCCGGAAATCGGCGGGTGATCACGGGTCGTTAACCACTTCGGCGCAAAGATGGTGGGAACGGACCAAGAACCAGAGGCAACCATGCAAAAGCAGACCCTTGTCGATGACCTTGCCGAAATCCGCGCGCAGATCGACCGGCTGCGCCAGCGGGCGGCCAGGATTGAAGCCGCGCTTGCCCGCGCCGAAGCGGCCGCCCCCGCCACGCCGCCGCGCCCCGGCTGGCCGATCCAGCGCATCCGCACGGGCACGGGCGCCTCGTTTCACTGATGCGCCTTCCCTGCACAAGGGCGTCAATACAGGAAATAGCGCTGCGCCAGCGGCAATTCTTCGGCGGGCTGGCAGGTCAGCAGCACACCATCGGCCCGCACCTCATAGGTTTCAGGGTCCACCTCGATGGTCGGCGTGGCAGAGTTCAGCTTCATGTCGGCCTTCTTCACCCCGCGGGTGCCCCGCACCGCCACAGTCTCTTTCGCCAGCCCCAGCCGGGCGCCGATGCCATCGCCTTGCGCCGCCTGCGACACGAACACCACTGCGTTGCGTTCCATGCTGCGGCCATAGGCCCCGAACATCGGCCTTGTGTGCACCGGCTGCGGCGTCGGGATCGATGCATTGGGGTCGCCCATCTGCGCCACCATGATGCAGCCGCCCATCAGCACCATTTCCGGCTTGGCGCCAAAGAACGCCGGCGACCACAGCACCAGATCGGCGCGCTTGCCCACCTCGACGCTGCCGATATGCTCGGAAATCCCGTGCACAATTGCCGGGTTGATCGTGTATTTCGCGATATAGCGGCGCACCCGCAGATTGTCGTTCGCGCCCTGCTCGCCCTCCAGCCGCCCGCGTTGCAGCTTCATCTTGTGCGCCGTCTGCCATGTCCGGGTGATCACCTCGCCCACCCGGCCCATCGCCTGACTGTCGGACGACAGCACCGAAAACGCGCCCAGATCGTGCAAGATGTCTTCGGCGGCAATGGTTTCGCGGCGGATGCGGCTTTCGGCAAAGGCAACATCCTCGGGCACGCGGCGGTCCAGGTGGTGGCAGACCATCAGCATATCCAGATGCTCTTCGATGGTGTTGACGGTATAGGGCATTGTCGGGTTGGTGGAACTGGGCAGAATGTTCTGCGACGACACCACCTTGATGATATCGGGCGCATGCCCGCCGCCCGCGCCTTCGGTGTGGAACGCATGGATAGTGCGCCCGGCTATCGCCTTCAGCGTGTTTTCCACAAAGCCTGATTCGTTCAGCGTGTCGGTGTGGATCATCACCTGCACGTCCATCGCCTCGGCCACCGTCAGGCAGCAATCAATCGCGGCGGGCGTGGTGCCCCAATCCTCATGCAGCTTCAGGCACGACGCCCCGGCCCGAGCCTGTTCCTCCAACGCGGCAGGCAGCGAGGCATTGCCCTTGCCCGCAAAGGCAAGGTTCATCGGGAACGCATCCGCCGCCTGCAACATCCGCCCCAGATGCCACGGCCCCGGCGTGCAGGTGGTGGCCAGCGTGCCATGCGCGGGGCCGGTGCCGCCGCCCAGCATGGTGGTCAGCCCGGAATGCAGCGCATCGTCAATCTGTTGCGGCGCAATGAAGTGGATATGCGCATCCATGCCGCCGGCGGTCAGGATCTTGCCCTCGCCGGCAATAATCTCGGTCCCCGGCCCGATGATCACATCGACGCCTGTTTGCGTATCTGGGTTCCCGGCCTTGCCGATGCAGGCAATCCGCCCATCCCGCAGGCCCACGTCGGCTTTGAAAATGCCGGTGTAATCCACGATCAGCGCATTGGTGATGACCGTATCCATCGCGCCTTGCGTGCGGGTAATTTGGCTTTGGCCCATGCCATCGCGAATGACCTTGCCACCGCCGAACTTCACCTCGTCGCCATAGCCGCCGCGTTCGGCGATCAGGTCACGCTCGACCTCGATCACCAGATCCGTGTCCCCCAACCGCACGCGGTCGCCCACGGTGGGGCCATACATATCGGCATAGGCCGCGCGCGAAAGGACAAAGGGCATCGGCAGAACCTTTCTGTCAGAACTTGGTTTTTGGCCCGCTGCGGGTCAGCCTGCGGGCGTTGGCGGCGGTCGCCCGCTTGACCGGGGCAAGAGCCGCCTCGGCAATATCCGTGACCGACCCGCCCGCCAGCGCCGAGCGCTGCGCCGCCGCCCCGGCTTTCATCCCGGCGCGCATCTTTTCACTGACCATGCGGCTGTTTTCGCCGGGCGAGACTTTCCAGACCCCGGCCATCCCCATCATGCGCATGGCAATCACGGTTTGCGCCTGCATCAGCATGGTGGCGGTGTTCATCGACAGGCGCATCAGATCAACGGGGGAAAACGGCGGCATCGGCACAAGCTCCTACAAAGCGCCCATCACTTGGGCATTGAAGCCATAGACATGGCGCCTGCCTGTAAAAGGAACAAGGCGCACTTCGCGCATCTGGCCCGGTTCAAACCGCACCGCGGTGCCCGCCGGAATATCCAGCCGCTGCCCACGCGCAGCCTCGCGGTCAAACGACAGGCCGGGATTGGTTTCGGCAAAGTGGTAATGGCTGCCCACCTGCACCGGGCGGTCGCCGGTATTGGCCACCATCAGCACCGTGACGGGCGCGCCTGCGTTCAGCGTCAGGTCGCCCTCGGCGGGAAAAACCTCGCCGGGGATCATTTCCGCCCCCTGACATAAGCCAGCACAAGGCCGCCGACCACACCACAGGCCGCCGCAATGATCCAGCCATATTCAATGCCATGCGGATGGTGGTGCAGGCCATCATGGGCCAGCGCCGGGGTGGCGATCAGCAAAAGCGCGGGCGTCATCCTTTGAAACATGGGTTTCCCTTTCAGCGGATCGGGTGGTGAACGGTGACAAGCTTGGTGCCATCGGGAAACGTGGCCTCCACCTGCACAGAATGAATCATCTCGGGCACGCCGGGCATGCACTGATCCGCGCTGATCACATTTGCCCCCGCCTCCATCAGGTCGGCCACCCGGCGGCCGTCGCGCGCGCCTTCGACGACAAAATCGGTGATCAGTGCAATCGCCTCGGGGTGGTTCAGCTTGACGCCGCGTGCCAGCCGTCCGCGCGCCACCATGGCGGCAAGGCTGACCAGCAACTTGTCCTTTTCGCGGGGGGTCAGGGTCATGGTCTCTCCCTTACATCTGCCAGACGCGCGGCAGGGCAGCACCCCGGCGCAGCACGGCAAGGCAGCGCGTGATCTGGCGGCGCATCGGCCAGCCATCCGCCGCCATCAGGCGCAGCATCAGCCGCCCATCGGGGGCCGAGGCCGCACCGACCACGCCCGGCTCGTCCAGCACCCGGCGCAAGGGCTCCAGCAGATCGGCCACGCCCTGCCCCAGCATCGCCACCGAAGCAAAAGCCCGCGCGCCCGCAAGCCCCGCCACCCCGGTCAACAGCGCGCCATCGGTCAGCCGCAACGGCTCCACCATCACCGGGCAACCGGCCACGCGAATCTCGCGCCAGTCGCGCAAAGACACCCGATCAAGCGTCTCGCCCATCGCCGCGCGCCCCAGCACCACGCTTTCCAGCATCCGGCAGCCCGCCCCGGGAGCAAGGTCGATGACCGTGCGCCGGTCCAGCCTGCAATCGTTGAACAGAATCGTCTCTTGCGGCAGCCAGTCGATCCAGCCCCCCGCGCCCACTTGCAAATCCACCCGAACCCGCGCCGTATCGCCCGTGCTGCGATAGCTGCGCTCGGCAGTTTGCGTTGTCGCCACCGCCCGCGTCCCCGGCCCCAGAAAAACAGAGTAAGACAGCGCATCGCCACCGGCCAAGCCACCGGATGTGTTCAGAAAAACCACCTCGGGCGCCCCATCGCGCCCGGCGGCACCATGGGGCAGAATGCACTTGGCCGACCCTTGCTGCCGCAAGCCGGTGATCCGGTGTTGGCCGCCCAGGGCGCAAAGGGCCACCTCGGCCTCGCCCCGGCTGCGCTGCATCGCTTGTGGAACAGAGTGAACGACCATGGACCCTCGCTTTTCCGTCACGCTGATGCGGCGGCGGGACAGTCTCAATGCGCGGGTCAGCATAAAGGCGCCTTCGGCAAATGACTGCCCGCTGATCGGGCAAAATCCTGCCTCTTGCACAATTCGCAGTCACTTTTTTTAACGAAAGGTCCGGCGCGGCTGCAAACCGGGCCGACATCAGCGATGGGCCAGAAATGCCTCGACCTCGGCCCGTGTCGGCATTGACGCCGCGGCCCCCTGTCCTGTGACCGAAATCCCGGCGACCGCGGTGCCAAAGCGCAAGGCGGTCTCCATGTCGACCCCTTCGGACAGGGCCGTCGCCAGCCCGCCGTTGAAGGCATCGCCCGCCCCGGTGGTATCCACCACCGGGCCCGAGGCGCGGGCGGGAACGTGCAGGCTTTGCCCGCCCGCCCGATACAGCACGCCCTTTTCCCCAAGTGTCAGGATCGCCGCGCCGACGCCGCGCGCAATCAGCCGGTCCGCCGCCGCCTCGGCATCGGACAGCGAGGCCACGCTGACCCCGGTCAAGCCCTCGGCCTCGGACTCATTGGGGGTGATCAGGTCGCACAGCCCCAGCATATCATCGGTCAACTTTGCAGCCGGGGCCGGGTTCAGGATCGTGCGCACCCCCGCCGCGCGGGCAAGCCGCAAGCCCTGCGCGGCGGCGTCCAGCGGTTGCTCCAACTGGGTCACGAACAGGCCCGCCCGTTCGATCAGCGCCCTATGGCTTTCCACATCGGCAGGCGTGATCCGCGCCGCCGCACCGGGGGCGACGATGATGGCATTCTGCCCGGTCGCGGCCTCAAGGAAAATGAACGCCGACCCGGTATAGCTGCCCGCGTCTTCGATCACCTGCGCCTGCACCCCCGCCCCCGCCCACAGGTCGCGGGCCATGTCGGCAAAGGCATCGCGGCCAAGTCGGGTCAGGAACGCCACATCGCCGCCGGACCGCGCGGCCGCGACCGCCTGATTGGACCCTTTGCCCCCCGGCCCCAGCACAAAGTCCAGGCCCAGCACCGTCTCGCCCAGTCGCGGCATCCGCTCGGCGCGATAGGCGGCATCGGCGACGAAAATCCCCAGAATGACAATCGGTTGGCGCATGCTGCCTCCTTCGGTTCGGTCACAGCCCTGCGCGGCAGATGCGATGCGCCCCTGTTACCCGGGTTCTGATGGTGCCACCTCTTCATCCCGGTCGTCCAGTGCCTCATTGGCACCGCGCTGAAGGGCGCGGTCCCTGATCCGCCAGAATCATGCGCGGCACTGATCGCGGGGGTTGCCATCAGCGTTGCGTCGCGTCGCGTCTGAAATAACCGCGCCACAAGGCCGTCCAAAAGCCCCAAAGCGATCGGGGGCCTTCAGGCATCAGTCGTGAACACCACAGCCCGCGCCCGCCCCGCCCGCTTGGCCGCGTAGAGGGCATGGTCGGCATCTTGCAGCATCTGATCGGCCACGCAGCGGGGATAGCTGGTCGAAAGTGTCATGCCGACGCTGGCAGCAATCCGGCATACCTCACCCTCATAGGCGATGGGCTGCGACAGACCGGCAATGATCCGTTCGGCCACCTGCGACAGCTGGTCAGGGTCGGTCACACCCGCCAGCAGGATCACGAATTCATCGCCACCGACCCGCGCCACGACATCGTCCGCCCGCATTTCGCGCGTCAGCACCTGTGCTACGTGGCGCAGCACATGATCGCCCGCCGCATGGCCAAGGCTGTCATTCACCGCCTTGAAGTAATCAAGATCCAGATGCATCAGCGCAAAGGCCCGGCGCCCGGCGCAGGCCGCGGCCAGTGCCGTATCCAGCGCGCGCCGATTGCGCAGCCCGGTCAGCGTGTCGGTCAGCGCCTGTTCTTCAGCCGCCGCCTTGGCGCCCTGCAAGGCCCGGTTCAGGCGCTGAAATTCTTCCAGGACCGCATGTTTGGCTTCCACCAGATACAGCATTTCCACCGCCAGATCGGTGGGCGCAAAGTCGGCGTCGGTCAGGGCATGCTGGCGCACGGCATCCACCAGACCGATGCCGAAGGACAGGTTCAGCACCAGCCCCGCCGCTGCATCGGCCAGCGCCAGGCCGCGCAATCCGGCATCCGTCCGCCCCCGCAACGTCAGGTGCAGCCGCTGCCCCTGTCGGGCGAACAGATCCGCCGTTGACCCCATGCCGGCAGGGCTGCGCACATCAAACAGATCGAAGAATTGCCGCCCCGTCAGCCGCCCGGACCCCACGATCTTGCCCAGCGTCGGCCCATGCGCCAGAATCGTGCCATCCGCCGACAGGTGCAGATACATCGGCATCAGCCGGTCCAGCACCCCGGCGGGCAGCATCAGGCAGCGATCCGGCACAAGGGTCGGCAGGATTGAGGCTGCATCCATCACCGTGTCCCCCCGGCCACGCCCGCGGCAAGATCGAACGGCCGCCCTTCGGCATGGGCCGCATCCAGCAAAAGAATGCTGATCTCTTCGGTGTGGCCCGCCGTGGGGATCATGTCCAGCAAGACCAATGCGCCATAATCATCGGCCATCGCCCGCAACAGCCCCATCAGGATGCAGCCTGCCCCCGCAAAGGGCACCTCTGCATTCAGCCGGAACTCACCGCCCTCCAGATCGGTCAGGCGCAGGCCGGGCAGCACAAGATCGGGCAAGGCCAGCCGGGCCCGCGCCGGCAGATCTTCCAGCGAGTAGAGGAAGTCGTGAAACGTCACCCCGCCAAAGCGTAACAACCGCCGCAACCTTTCGCCTGCGGGCAACGAAATCAGGGCGGTCCCCACATCCTCCAGAATGCTGTCGCGCGGGCGCTCCAACTCGCGGCACGCCGCGGCAATCACCGCCTCGGTCAAGGCGATGTCATAGGTCAGCAGCGGCTCGAAACTCTCGAACGGCAGGCCTGCACTGGCCGCGATGCGCTGCCATTGCACGGTCCCATGACGCTGGCGCAAGACGTTTTCCAACGCCCGGTTGATCAGCCCATGCATCGTCCCGTTCCCTTGCCTGCCACCCGTGTTGCGCAAAAGACTAGCGCCCAGACCTTAACAAAGGCCTCTGCAGGATCAGACCCGGGCGCAAGGCATGCGGCCCCCCCCGGCGATGATGTCGGGGCGATGATGTCGGTCTGTCCCGCGTCAGGATTTCTGATGCGGTGGCAGAAAACCGCCCACAACCACGGCGGGAACCAGGGCCGGCAGCCTTGCGTCATCAATATGTCATCAATTTTATGCACAAATGTCATCCGGCTCGGCTAACAGAAGTCGACAGAGTCGTGCAATCTGCCCGGAATGCACCGCTGGACAAAGGGAAAGCCACAGGCCCATGAAAGATATTCAGATCGAAGAGCGGGTCGTGTCGGACCACATGCCCAAGATCACTGCCCGTGGGGTGCAGGTCTATTACGGCCAGAACCACGCGCTGAAGGATGTTGACGTTGATATTCTGGAAGGCACGGTCACCGCGTTCATCGGTCCGTCGGGTTGTGGCAAGTCAACCTTCCTGCGCTGCCTGAACCGGATGAATGACACCGTGTCCTCGGCCCGTGTCGAAGGCAAGATCTTGCTCGATGGCGAAGACATCTATGACCGCTCGGTCGATCCGGTGCAATTGCGCGCCAAGGTGGGCATGGTGTTCCAAAAGCCGAACCCGTTCCCGAAATCGATCTACGACAACGTGGCCTATGGCCCCAAGATCCACGGCATGACCCGCAACAAAGGCGAACTTGACGAGATCGTCGAATCCTCCTTGCGCAAGGCCGCCTTGTGGACCGAGGTGAAGGATCGCCTGCAATCGCCCGGCACCGGCCTGTCGGGCGGTCAGCAACAGCGCCTGTGCATCGCCCGCGCCATCGCGACCAGCCCCGAAGTGCTGCTGATGGACGAACCCTGCTCGGCGCTTGACCCGATTGCCACAGCACAGGTCGAAGAGTTGATCGACGATATTCGCAGCCAGTTTTCCGTGGTGATCGTCACCCACTCGATGCAACAGGCGGCCCGCGTCAGCCAGCGCACCGCGTTCTTCCACATGGGCAGCCTGGTGGAATATGGCGAAACCGGACAGATATTCACCTCTCCCCAAGACCCGCGCACCGAAAGCTATATTTCCGGCCGGATTGGTTAAGGATTAGACATGATGGAACCACATATCCGATCAGCCTTTGACAAAGACCTGGAAGGCGTTCAGGCCCTCGTGATGCGCATGGGCGGGCTTGTCGAGCACGCCCTGTTGCAGGCCGCCCACGCGCTTGAAACCCGCGATGACGCGCTGGCCGAAGACGTGCGCGCAGGTGACCGTGCCATTGACGAGCTGGAAGACCTGATCCAGACCGAATGTGCCCGCATCATCGCCACCCGTGCACCCAATACCAGCGACCTGCGCGTCATTCTCACCGTGATGCGGATCGTCGGCTCGCTGGAACGGTCGGGCGACTATGCCAAGAACCTGGCCAAACGGTCTTTGGTTCTGGCGCAAATGCGCCCGGTCAACGGGGCCGCAGGGTCGATTTCACGCATGGCGCGCACCGTGGTCAGCCTGCTGAAAGACGCGCTTGACGCCTATATTGCCCGCGACGCGCATCTGGCCGAAGACGTCCGCCGCCGTGATGTTGAGGTCGACCAGATGTATAATTCGGTCTTCCGTGAGTTTCTGACCCATATGATGGAAGACCCGCGCAACATCACCGCCTGCATGCACCTGCATTTCATCGCCAAGAACATCGAGCGCGTGGGCGACCATGCCACCGGCATCGCCGAGCAGGTGTTGTATCTGGTGTCCGGCGAAATGCCGGTCGATGATCGGCCAAAGGCCGATACCACCGCCGAAATGCCGCAGGTCCACGGCTAAGGAACCCAGAATGGCACATTCTTCGCAGCCCATGGTCCTGCTGGTCGAGGACGAACCCGCACAACGCGAGGTGCTTGCCTACAACCTCGAGGCCGAAGGCTTTAGGGTTTGTCAGGCTGGCAATGGCGAAGACGCCCTGATGCTGGTCGATGAAGACACGCCCGATATCATCATCCTTGACTGGATGATGCCCGAACTTTCGGGAATCGAGGTCTGCCGCCGCCTGAAGATGCGTCCCGAAACCCGTGGCATTCCGATCATCATGTTGTCGGCCCGCGCCGAAGAGGTGGACCGCATCCGGGGCCTGGAAACCGGGGCCGACGACTATGTGATCAAGCCCTATTCGGTGCTGGAGCTGATGGCCCGCGCCCGCGTGCAGTTGCGCCGCGTGCGGCCTTCCACCATCGGCATGGTGCTGGAATGGTCCGACATCCGGCTGGACCCAGAAACCCACCGGGTTTACCGCGGCCAGAACGTGCTCAAGCTGGGCCCGACCGAGTTTCGTCTGCTGTCCACCTTCATGGAAAAGCCGGGCCGGGTCTGGTCGCGCGAACAACTGCTGGACCGGGTCTGGGGCCGCGACATCTATGTCGACAGCCGCACGGTTGACGTGCACATCGGCCGCTTGCGCAAATCGCTGATGCAACACGGCGGCGAAGACCCGCTGCGCACCGTGCGGGGTGCAGGCTACGCCTTAGGCTAAGGCCCCCACCCGCGACACGTGGTCTTTTGCGCCTTCCTCATCCCCTGCGGCTGGTGCCTTTCCCCAGCGGCTCGCGCGCCCCGCTCTGGGCGTTCAATCCTTGACGAAACGTAAAGGCGCGCCGGCAAGCCATTGATCTTGAACGCGCCGGGCAGTGTCTCACAGTGGGCACTCTCAGGTCTTGAAGACCCGGTAGATCGCCGGAATCACCAGCACCGTCAGCAGGGTGGACGTGAACAGCCCGAAGAGCAGGCTGATCGCAAGGCCCTGAAAGATCGGGTCCGACAGGATTGTGACCGCCCCGATCATCGCCGCGATAGCTGTCAGAAGGATCGGCTTGAACCGGATCGCCCCCGCCTCGATCAGCACCTCGACCGGCGATTTGCCGGGGTCGGCGTGGCGGATGAAATCGACCAGGAGGATCGAGTTTCTGACGATGATCCCCGCCAGCGCGATGAAGCCGATCATCGAGGTCGCCGAGAACGGCGCCGCGTAAAGCCAATGCCCGATCATGATGCCAAGGAAGGTCAGCGGCACCGGCGTCAGGATCACCAGCGGCAGGCGGAAGCTGCCAAATTGCGCGACCACTAGGATGTAAATCCCCAAGAGCGCCACACCAAACGCCGCCCCCATGTCGCGGAAGGTGACGTAAGTTACCTCCCATTCGCCGTCCCATAGCAGGGTGGTTACGCTCTCATCCTCGGGCTGGCCATGCAGGCTGAGCACCGGCTTGGTGCCCTCGGGCCAGTCCATCGCGTCAATCGCCTCGGCAACCGCCAGCATGCCGTAAAGCGGCGCCTCGAAGGTGCCCGCCAGCTCTGCCGTGACCATTTCGGCGGCGCGACCGTTGTGGCGAAAGATCGGGAAGCTGGCCCGTTCTTCCCGCAGGCTGATCACGTCGCCCAACTCCACCACGCCCCGCGCACCGGGGATCACGTTGGCCGGGATCGGGGTGGACAAAAAGCGTTCATCCATCACCCGGTCGCCCTTGTCGCGGGCGATTTGCAGCGGGATCGGGTGGCGGCCATCTTCGCGGTGCGAATAGCCGACGATCTGGTCACCGTTCAGCAGGGAAATGGTGTCGAACACATCCTGTTCCTGCACCGCGAAGAAATCCAGATCGTCGCTGTTGATCGTGGCCCGCAACCGGCGCGGCTCGATCCCGAAGCTGTCATCCACGTCCACAATGAACGGCACCGATTCAAACGCCTGCCGGATTTTCGTCGCGGCCTCGCGGCGCGCATCAGGGGTGGGGCCGTAGACCTCGGCCAGCAATGTGGCAATCACCGGCGGGCCGGGTGGCGGTTCCACCACCTTCAGGCTGGTGCCTGCGGGCATGTCGACGCCCCTGATCAGTTCGCGGATTTCCAGCGCGATGTCGTGGCTTTCGCGGTCGCGGTGGTCTTTTGCGGCAAGGTTGATCGAGACCTCACCCAGTTCCGGCAGATTGCGCAGGAAACTGTGCCGCACCAGACCATTGAAGTTGAATGGCGCTGCCGCCCCGGCATGGGTCTGCACCGCCAGAACCTCGGGCAGGCCCATCACGATGCGGGCCACATCCTGCGCCACCCGATCCGTCGCCTCGACCGATGACCCTTCGGGCAGGTCGATCATCACGCTGAGTTCAGACTTGTTGTCGAAGGGCAGCAGCTTGACCGTCACATCGCGGGTATAAAGTGCTGCCAGCGAGCCAAAGGACAGCACCACGGTCAGGAACAAGAACACCCCGGCACGCAGTTTGGTTTTCAGCAAGGGCCTTGCGACAAAGGCAAAGATCGCGCCCAGCTTGCCGCCTGCATGGCCGGGGCCATCATCATGCCCGTGCGAGATATCGGCCTTGCCCGCGACCTTGACCATCAGCCAAGGCGTGATGATCACGGCGACAAAAAAGGAAAAGATCATCGCAGCCGAGGCGTTGGCGGGAATGGGCGACATATAGGGGCCCATCAGCCCCGACACGAAGAGCATCGGCAACAGCGCCGCCACCACGGTCAGCGTTGCCACAATGGTCGGGTTGCCCACCTCGGCCACCGCATCGACGGCCGCCTGCGCGCGCGGGCGGCCATCCTTCATGCCCCAGTGCCGGGCGATGTTTTCGATCACGACAATGGCGTCATCGACCAGAATCCCGATGGAAAAGATCAGCGCGAACAAGGACACCCGGTTCAGCGTGTAGCCCATGATCCACGACGCAAACAACGTCAGCAGGATCGTCACCGGAATGACGATGGCCACCACGATGCTTTCCCGCCAGCCGATGGCAAACAGCACCAGCGCGATGATCGAGATGGTGGCAAGGCCAAGGTGAAACAGCAGCTCATTGGCCTTTTCATTCGCGGTCTCGCCATAGTCGCGGGTCACGGTCAGGCTGATGCCTTCGGGGATCAGACGGCCCTCGGCGGCTTCGATCCGATGCAGCACGTCTTCGGCCACCACCACGGCATTGGCCCCGGCGCGCTTGGCCACGGCCAGCGTGACCGCGGGCGCGCGGTGCAGGGTGCCATCTTCGGCGCGGGTGATCTGGCTGACGATGCGGTCGGAACTGTCGGGCACAAAGGACACATCGGCCACGTCCGAGACATAGACCGGGCGGCCATCGCGCGTGGTCATCAACAGACCCGCCACCTGCGCTGGTGCGGTCAGGGTTTCGCCCACCACCAGATTGACCTGTTCGCCCTTGTCGCGCAGCTTGCCGGTGTCCAGCGACCGATTGGCCTGCTGCACCTTGCCCACCAACTGCTGCAAGGTCACGCCATACAGCGCCAGCCGTTCCGGGTCGGGCGCGATGCGGATCACCTCTTGCGCATCGCCGATGAGGTAAGTCAGGCCGACCTCGTCGGTCTTGGCAGCTTCGGCCTGCAATTCGCGGGCGATGCGGGTCAGGTCGTTGGCCGATGCCTCATGCCCCGGTTCGGGTGACAGGGTGACGGTGACAATCGCCACATCATCAATGCCGCGCCCAATGACCATGGGTTCGGGGATGCCCAGCGGAATCCGGTCCATATTGGCGCGCAGCTTGTCATGCACGCGCAAAATGGCGTCTTCCGACTTGGTGCCGACCAGAAACCGCGCCGTGACCATGGCGCTGTCGTCGCGGGTCTGGGAATAGACGTGTTCCACCCCGTTGATGCCTTTGACAATGACTTCAAGCGGTTCGGTGACCAGCTTCACACCGTCTTCGGCACGCAGACCGGGGGCCTGCACATGGATATCGACCAAGGGAACCGAGATTTGCGGCTCTTCCTCACGCGGCAGGCTGATCAGCGCGACCAGTCCCATGGCGAGGGCCGCAAGGATGAACAGGGGCGTCAGCGCGCTGTCGATAAAGCTGCGCGTCAGACCGCCGGCAATGCCAAGGCCTTTCTTCGGGGCAGAGGCGGTCATTCCGGCGCCCCCACAGCGGTCAGCACATCGCCCGCGTGCAGGCCGGACAGGATCTCGATCATGGTCGCACCCGCCACTTCATGCCGCTGGCCCGGCACCACCGCGCGCAGGCCCGCTTCGGTGGCGACAAAATCAAGGCCTTGCCGGGTTTGCACCGCCGCCTCGGGCACCAGAAGCGCCATCCGCTCGCCCACCGGCAGCCGCACCAGCACGCGGGCATCGACAAAGCGGTCGGACAGATCGGGCACCTCGACATCGGCCACAACGCGGCCGTTTTCGATCAGCGGATAGACGCGGGCCAAGGTGCCCCTGGTTTCACCCGCAGCGCCTTCGATGATGATTTCATCGCCTGCTTCAAGGGCGGAGGCATGACGTTCGGGCACCGCCAGCCGCAGAAAGAAGCCACCGCCGCCAATGGTTGCCACAGCCTCACCGGGCAAGACCACCGCGCCGCGCGACACCGGCACGTCCAGCACCCGTCCCGCTGCCGGGGCAAGCACCGCGCCTTCGGCGGCCTGCTGTTCGATCACCTGCTGCTGCGCCCGGATCGCGGCGATCTGGCCGTCCAGCACATCCACCTGCGTGCGCAGCGCGTCCAGCCGTTGCACCGTGGTCACGCCGCGCGCCAGCAGATCTTCGCCGCGCGCCAACTCGGTCTTGGCATTGTCCAGCTGCGCCACCAGCGAGGCCGTCTGCGCCTGCACAGCGCGCAGTTGCAGCGCAAGCTTTTCATCAACGATCTGCCCCAGCACCTGCCCCGCCGTCACCTCGTCGCCCTCGGCCACCGCCAGTTCAACCAGCGTGCCGCCAAGGCGCGCCCGCGCCGGCACCCGGTCTTTCGCCTCGATCCGGCCAAAGACCGATTTCCATTCCGTCACCGCAACCGGCGCCAAAGGCTCGGCTTTTGCCTGCAACGGCAGGATGAGGGCAAGAAGGGTCAGCATACGCAAGATCATGGGGGCAGCCTTTCAAAACAAAGGACAGATCAGAGCGGAGGCGACCCCCCGTTGGCGCGGCAATGTATTCACTTTTTTGAATGTGATGTCCAGACCGACGCCTGCCGATTATAACCACCCCTTCCGCTTGAAGAAAAGATAGGGCAGCACTGCCGAGAACAGCATACCCACCAAGGCCAGAGGATAACCATAAGCGACGCCCAGTTCCGGCATCACCTCAAAGTTCATGCCGTAGATCGATGCCACCAGCGTCGGCGGCAAGAACACTCCCGACACCACCGACAGCAGCTTGATGATGGCGTTCTGCTCGATCCCGATCAGGCCCAGCGTCGCCTCCATCAGAAAGCTGACCTTTTGCGACATGAAGCCCGAGTGGTCGGCCAGACCGCGCAGGTCACTTTCGGCATCCTTCAGGCGGGCCCGCAACTCTTTGGTGTCCCTTTCATCGCGCAGGCGTTGGCCGTAGAACACCGCCAACCGTTCCAGCGTGCCAAGACTGTCGCGGATGTTCGAGATCAGGTCGCCCTTGCGGCCGATCTCTTCCAGAACGCTGCGCCAGCCTGACTCGCTCCCGGACTTCACGGGCTGGCGTGCAAACACCCGCCGCGACAAGGCCTCGACATCGCGCCCGACCCGTTCCAGCACATCGGCCAGGCGGTCGATGATGACATCGACGATCGACAACAGCACCTCTTCGGCATTTGTGCAGGCGATGGTGCCACGCACCGCCCGCTGGATGAACATGTCGATCGCCCGTGGCGTATCATAGCGAACCGTGATCACCTGATTGCCGGCCAGAACAAATGTCACCGGCACCATCACCGGGCTGTCGGTTTCACTTTGCGCCAGAATCAGCGCCGTCATGAACAAGGCGCCATCTTCGGCATAAAGCCGCGACGATTGCTCGATCTCTTCCATGTCTTCGCGGGTCGGCAGGTTGATGCCAAGCCGCTGTTCCAATGCGGCTTCCTCGCCCCGTTCCGGGCTTAGAAGGTCCAGCCAGACCACATCCGCCCCTTCGGCTGGCACCCCCGCCACCAGCCGCCCCTCAAGCGATGAATATGCCCTTATCATGCCTTGCCCTGCCCCACGTTGGATGATGCTTGCCCGCGTTATTCCGGCACTGGCCTAGCATGCCACCGGCGGCGCTGACCAGCCAGCCAGACCGCAGGCCGGACGGAAAGGCTTGCATGCCCCGTAAAGCTGTATTATCCACCCCAGACCTATGGGCGGGTGGGCAGGCAGGCTATGCGCTGGATTGCAAATCCATGTAGATCGGTTCGATTCCGATACCCGCCTCCAATTCCCCATTTTCGCTAGATTGCAGTCTATCTTCGCAAACTGCGACCGTTGTTTTCATTGAGAAAATTGACTGTGACGCATCTTCTGCGGGAAGATAGACTGTGGGCACCCAACTTGTGTGGGTATCGAAAGCGGGTATTCCTGAAAAGGCAGATACCCACATACCCGCAGGACCGATTCCGATGCCCCTAACAGATGCAGCCTGCCGCGGCGCAAAGCCTGATCCTTCTGGAAAACCTCGCAAAATTCCCGATGGTGGCGGGCTTCTCTTGTTCGTGTCGCCTTCGGGCGGGAAGCTGTGGCGAATGCGCTACCGCTTTGACGGCAAGGAAAAGCTGCTGTCATTCGGGGCATACCCGGAAATCAAGCTGGCAGACGCGCGGGCCTTGCGGGACAAAGCCAAGCGGGCCTTGGCCGAAGGACGTGATCCGGGCGCGAACGCGAAGGCAGCCTTGACCGCCCCAGCCGGTGACACCTTTGAAGCCGTCGCGCGCGAGTGGATCAAGGCGCAGGCTGCAACGTGGACTCCCGCCCATAGCGCCCGCATCCTGTCCCGGTTTGAACGCGACGTGTTCCCGGCCATAGGGGCAACGGCGGTTGCCGAAGTCACCGCGCCCCAGATACTCGCCATGCTGCGCCCCGTGGAAGATCGTGCCCCCGATGTTGCGGGCCGCGTCCGAATGACCACAGGGGCAATCATGCGCTATGCTATTGCCACCGGCAGGGCATCGCGTGACCCCGCCGCAGACCTTCGCGGCGCACTGAAACCGACACCCCGCGTCAAGCACATGGCACGGATAGAGGCGGGCGAACTGTCGGGCTTCCTGCAAAAGCTGGCGCGCTATGACGGCGAACCGCAGACCCGCTACGCTATTGAATTCGTCATGCACACCTTTGTTCGCACCAATGAAGTGCGGTTCGGCAAGTGGTCAGAGATTGACGGGGACGTGTGGCGCATACCCGGCAGCCGCATGAAGATGGGCCGTGACCATATCGTTCCCCTGACACGCCAAAGCCTTGCCCTTCTGGCACGGTTGAAGGGCTTTGCGGAGGACTCCGAATGGATCGTGCCGGGCGGGCGCACCGGCAAGCCTATCAGCGAAAACACCATGCTTTATGGCATGTATCGCCTTGGCTACCACGGGCGGGCAACGATCCACGGCTTCCGGGGCTTGGCGTCGACGGTCTTGAACGAAAGCGGCCTGTGGTCAGTCGACGCGATTGAAAAGCAACTCGCCCATGAACCGAAGGACAAGGTGCGGCGGGCGTATAACGCGGCGCAGCTTCTGCCTGAGCGGCGGAAAATGCTGGAATGGTGGAGCGATTATATCGAGACGGCTGCTAAAAAGTCAGACACTGATTTAACCGATCTGCTTTCGTGAGACGAATAGAGACGCATTGGAACGCATGGGCCGCGCTTAATTGTGCGGCCTTTCTCATTTAATGTGAAATTCGGATTCCGCTTCCCTGAAAATATCCGGGCCTGTAAAATGCAGGAATGAAGAAAGCCCCGCAGCGGCAAAACTGGCGGGGCTTTCAATGAGAAGCGGAAGTGAGTTGATATGCAGGAATATACCGAAACGCGCCCAATGGCGCAAGCCCATTTCAATATCAGTGCAACCGATCTTAGCGCCCTTCTGGGACGCACTGAGACGCATGGGGATTTATCGGCAGGGGATATTAACCGCGCGACGGCGGATAATTGCGGCTGCGATCTGACCCTTGCCGTCTCGATGTTCGCAGACGTGAAGGCGCAGCGGATCGAACCGAATCACCTGAGCCTTCGGCAACTGCAAGACCGGCTGAACACCACCACGGCGCGCGACAAGGCAGCCCTGCCCCTGGTCAAGCTGGGAACCTTCGGGGATGCCAGAACCGACAAGGGCAGTTTGCGCCATGATGCCAACCTGTTGCGCGTGTCGGGCGTGGAAGGCGACTATGACGCGGGCGCAGTATCGCCCCAAGACGCGGCCGAACGGCTGCGCCAGGCTGGCATAGCAGCCCTGATCTACACCACGCCAAGCCACAAGGCAGAAGCGCCCCGCTGGCGTGTCCTTGCGCCCTTGGCAGGGGAAGTTGCACCGGCCGAACGGGAAGCCCTGTGCGCCCGCTTGAATGGCGCGCTTGGGGGCATCCTTGCAACCGAGTCCTTCACCCCGTCGCAGTCCTATTACTTCGGCGCGGTGACCGGCCGTCCGGTGGAATCCGTCCTTGTGGAAGGGCAACCGCTTGACCGCGTGTCGGGCGTTGCCTCGATCGGGCCGCAGCCCAAGCCGGTGAAGTCGACCACCGATCTTTCGGACCTGTTCCGGGCACCGGCAGACCGGGCCGAAGTGCGGCGCGCTTTGGCGCTTATCACCGAATCCGATGATCGGGACCAATGGCTTAAAATCGGCATGGCGCTTCATGCTGAATTCGCGGGCAGCGATGAAGGCTTTGACCTGTGGTCGCATTGGTCGCGCCAGTCCCTGAAATTCGATGAACGCGACCAACGCCAGAAATGGAAATCCTTCCGGCGCAGCGGAGTCGGTATCGGGACGCTTTTTGAAATCGCCAAGGGTTACGGGTATGAGCGGCCTTCTTACTTTTCTGAATCTGATTTTGACGATCTGCCTGCACTTCCTGCGGAATCGAAACAAGCGAAGATCGGAATAATCACCGCCAAGAATGGGGAAATGAAACCGACGCTGCACAATGCCATTCTGGTTTTGCGAAAGGTGAACCGGGATCAAGGCTATTCGATCCGCAAGAACGATATGACCGGGCAAGACGAATGGCGCGCCGGGCCGATCAATGATGCCGATCTGGGCTTGATCCGCGTGGCGATTGAACAGGCGGGAATGCACAACGTAGGGGCAGACCTGACCGCGGGCGCGGTTCGGGCGGTTGCCGAGTTGAACCGCTATCACCCGGTTAAGGATTGGCTGGAGTCGCTGCACCATGACGGCAAGCCGCGCGTTGATACATGGCTGACCCGATACCTTGGCGTCGACGCTTCCCCCTATTCCCGCGCCGTGGGGCGCGCCTTCCTGGTGGCGATGGTGGCGCGCGTCATGCGGCCGGGCTGCAAGCACGATCATGTTCTTGTGCTGGGCGGGGCGCAGGGCATCGGCAAGTCCACCGCCTGCCGCATTCTGGGCGGTGACTGGGCGGGCGATAACATGCCCTCGATCCGCGATGGCGCGCGGGAAGCCGGGCTATACCTTCGCGGGCATTGGCTGGTGGAACTGGCGGAACTCGCCCCGTCTCGCAAGGCTGAGGCGGAAGATTTGAAAGCCTTCCTGACTCGGGCAACCGATGAAATCCGCGCCCCCTACGCGCGCCGGGCTGACATTGTGCCCCGCCAGTGCGTCTTTGTGGGCACCACGAATGAAACCGCCTTTCTGCGGGATGCCAGCGGCGGGCGGCGCTTCTGGCCTGTGACCTGCGGCGCGAAGATCGAGACTGAGGCGCTTGCCACGGATCGGGAACAGCTATTCGCTGAGGCAGTCGCAGCCTTCCGGGCTGGTGAAGCGTGGCACTTGCCGCCCGATCTTGAACGGCAGGCAGCGATTGAGCAAGAGGCAGCCCGCGAAGAACACCCTTGGGAACAGCCTATCCGGCGCATCCTGGACGGCTTGACCGAAGGTGACGGCTTTGACCGGCAACCGAAGGACAGCGTGACAGTGGGCGAGTTGCTTACGCTTCTGGGCATCCCTGTTGAAAGGCACCCCGGCAAGCCCTCTCGGGACGCGGCAGGCATCCTTCGCATGTTCGGCTGGGTGAAGCGCCGCAAGAATGACGGCATTGAATGGTGGCGGGCATGATGCGGCAGGATCAATCATCGCCTGTAACCGATCATCGCCTTAGCCGGATCATCGGTTGCAGCGCATTTGCACCGCGAAAAGGTGAACCCAGTGAACCCAGCGTGAACCCACAGAAAGGCGCATGGGTTCACCGTTTTCCTTCGCCTTTTCAATGCTTTGCGCCATTAGTGAACCCAGTGAACCCACATACCCCTAACAAAACCCTTGGCGATGACACAGTGGCGGCAGGGCAGCGACGGGGCAGCATGGGCGGGCTGCACGTCTCAGGCGGTAATATAGGAAAAGTGGGTTCACTGGGTTCACCATCGAGCACAAGCGATCATCGGCCCCATTCGATCATGGGTCCTTCCCTATGGGGCCGGGCCGCGGGGACACAGACCCCCGAAAAAACAGCCTTTGCAAAAATTTTCGCATCGTAGAGCCTAGATATGTTACAACATAACACCGATCTGAGCGACCTTCTGGGGCCTGAAACGCCTGCCCCCGCCCCGGCTACCCCTGCCGCCCAAACCCGCCGAAACCCTGCCAGCGATCAAATGACAATCGCTGAGGCTATACCGGCAACCATGACCGAGGTGGAAATTGCCGCTTTCCTGGGCATCGCCACGAGTCAGGTGCGCACCAAGACCAAGGACGGGATTCTTGTGAAGGGTGGCCGCGCGCGCTGGGATGTTCGGGCGTCCTTGCATGGCTACCTTTCGCAGTTGCGGGATGGGGCTATCCGTGGCGGCGGGCAGGTTCCCGACGAATTGAAAGCCGAAAAGCTGCGGTTGGCGCGGGAACAGGCTGACAAGCTGGAAATCGCCAATGCGGCGGCGCGCGGCGATATGGTCAAGGCGGCAGACGTGGAACGGGAATGGGCGAACGTCTTGCGCGATGTTCGGTCGACCATGCTTGCCGTGCCGTCGCGCGTGGGATCGAAACTTGCGCACCTGAGCGCCCATGACGTTGCCGAGATCGACTCCGAGATCAAGGCAGCCCTGGAAGGACTCGCCAATGGGAATTGACCTGATCCGCAGCCGGGCACTGCAAGCCCTGCGACCCCCTGCCGATCTGCCGCTTGCCGAGTGGATCGAACGCAACATTTTCCTGCCCCAGACGGCAAGCGCGCTTCCCGGCAAGATGAAACTCTGGGCCTATCAGCGCGGAATCTGCGATGCCCTCGATGATCCGGGCATTGAACGGGTAACCGTGCTGAAATCGGCGCGCATCGGCTATACTGCCCTTCTGTCTGGCATCATCGCCAGTCACGTTGCTAACGCCCCCGCGCCGATCTTGGCTGTTCAACCGACTGCCGATGATGCACGCGACTATGCCGTCGACTTGGAACAGGTGTTTGAAGCATCCCCCGCCTTGCGCGGGCTTCTGTCGGATGAAGCCGATGAAACCGGCCGGTCGACCATGCTGAACCGGCGCTTTCCGGGCGGCAGTCTGAAATTCTTGGCCGCGAAAAGCCCGCGGAACCTGCGCCGCCATACCGCGAAAATCCTGATCTTGGATGAAATCGACGGGTTTGAAGTGTCGCAGGAAGGCGACCCTATCGAACTGGCGACCATGCGCACCATGACCTTCCGGGACCGGAAGATTATTGCCGGTTCAACGCCGGTTTTCGACTATGGCCCGGCAACCCGGCTTTATGACAAGTCTGACAAGCGGATTTATGAGTGCCTTTGCCCGTCCTGTGGTGAATTCTCGGAAATCAAATGGGCCGATATTCACTGGCGCGAAGGTGACCCGGATTCCGCGCATTGGACCTGCCCGAATAACGGTTGCATCGTGGAAGAACGGCACAAGCCCGCGATGGTCGCAGCGGGGCGCTGGCGCGCAACCGCGCCAGATGTGAAGGGCCATGCCGGTTTCAAGGTGAATGCCCTTATCAGCCCGCATTTCAACGCGCGCTGGGGCAAGCTGGCAGCCGAATTTCTGGAAGCCAAGAAAAGCCCGGAAACCTTGCAGACCTTCACCAACCTTGTGCTGGGGGAACCGTGGCGCACAGAAGGCGACGATCTGGACGAACACGAATTGTTCGGGCGGCGCGAACCGTTCCGCCTTGATGCCCTGCCCGATGACGTGCTGTTCCTGACTGTGGGCGTCGACTGCCAAGATGACCGGCTTGAATGCGTCATCATGGGGCACGGGCGCAGCGACATTTTCGCCCTCGATCACCGGATTTTCTGGGGACCGATTGACGGGGAAGCCGTCTGGCAAGACCTCGACTCCCTTCTGAAAGAGACGTGGCAGCACCCGAACGGCGGCACGATCCGCATTGACGCGGCTTGCATCGATTCCGGCGACGGCGGGCATACGGAAATCGTGAACAGCTACACCCGGCCGCGCTACGGGCGGCGCGTGGTGGCGATCAAGGGCGTTCCGGGCTTCTCACGGCAATTCTTGCAGAAGTCGGGCACCAAGGGGCAACTGCTTTGGCTTGTCGGTTCGGACGCGGTGAAATCGCAGTTGTTCACGCGGCTGGCACGGGGCGCGGGCGTCCGGTTCGGGGAAGCCCTGGAACCGATCTTCTTTGAACAACTGACCTCTGAGCGGCGAGTTGTCCGGTATGCGCGCGGCGTTCCCCAAGCGCGCTTTGAACGGATCAAGGGCAAGCGGGCCGAAACCCTAGACGCGACGGTCTACGCATGGGCGGCGCGGCAGTTGATCGGGGTAAATCTTGACAGGCGGGCCGAAGAACTATCGAGTGAGGCAGCGCCGAAGAAACAGCCGCAAGTTGTTCGTTCGGCATGGTTGAACAGATAGAACGGGGAAAGCATGATCTTTCTTTTTATTGGCATGATTGCGAGCGGCATTTCTGCCCGCGTGACCCTTTTGAGTCACCGCGGGGGCTGGTTTCTGGAAGATCAAGCAAGGAAATCGCCCGGAATGGTCGTTTTCGATCTAATCGGCACCGTTGCGGGAATTGCCGCTTTCATCGTCAGCTTTTTGCTGTTCGATTGGTGGTGGCCGCTTGTCGCGCTTGCCATTGGATACTGGTTCGTTGCGCCTTTCGCAGTTACCAGAACTAGCTTTGCTTTCTGGTATCAGACCCAGTCTGTCACGGCATTGGTGGCGCTGGGATGCTCACTTGCGATCTGCAATCAATACTTCAAAGTATTCTGATCGTCAGCGCCGACCGAGTCCCTTTAGAATCTCATTCACGGTATCAGCTTTCAGCGCAAGGGGATCAATGGCGACGGAGAGAACCGAAGAACAGTAGGGGCAGTTGTAGGAAACCGCCTTCCAACTTCTTGGACCGTCCTTGGCGTCAATGGCATCGACGTTCACATAAGACAGCGTTTTCTCACACTTCGGGCACTTTCCGTGCATGGTCCACCCCATGATTATTAGAACATGAGGTGAACACTACCCGGCCGCGCTGTCAAGGGCATCTTGCGCCCTTCCGATCATTCCCCGCTTGGCGTCGACCCCAGATAGGCGCGCAACAGGAAGTCAGCCAAAAATTCATCATCGTTTTCGGCTGCGGCGCGCTTGATCCGGGCAAGGGCTTCCGGGAAGCGCGGATTGGAAATGAAGTCGACCATGAGGCGGTCAGCTTCCATGCTTCCGGTGGATTGTTGCAGGTGCATAAGGCGACTCCTTTTCGGGTTGAACGAATCGACTTATGAATGAGCGGGGATTTTATGTCTACGGCTCATTCATTGTGCATTTCACGGCAGAAGTGCTTTTAATTCCGAACCTGGAAAACCTGTTCCAGATTGGAAATCGAAAATGCGCCAAGATATTTCAACCGCATTCCGACAATATAGGCGGTTCCCTCATAAGACAGCCCGCTTTCCGTGAGAATGTTTGCCAGCATCCGAACGCTGCGCAATTCACCTTTGGTCAGTTTTCGCATGTGAGACTCCTTCTGAAATAAGGGAAGGGCGGCACCCGCCAGCGCCGCCCTTGAACCGGGGGAAGGAGTCAACCCGGACCCTCTTTCGCGTTGCGAAGAAACGATGCTGGAAACACCGCAGCGCGAAATCTTGCTTTCGTGTGAACCGGGGCAGTCACCCGCCCCGATTCTGCCTTGTAACCTCTGAACACCCTTTTGGTAGCATAGTAGATTTTGACTTGCAACTATCTAGTTGACGTGTTACACCATACGACAACAAGACTTGGAGTCCGGCCCATGCGCCTTTCTGAAATCGCTGATCGGCTGGCAGCCCTGGAAGGCCGGGACGCGGATGAAATCCATATCCGCCTGCGCAACCCCCTGTTCAAAGGGCTGTTGCAGGGCGAAAGCGGCCGTTCCCGCAACTCGCCTGCCGACTATCCCGCCCTGGAACTGATCCGGGCGCGGCTTCTCATGGCGATGTTTGACTGTGGGCTGTCGACGGCCGAACTGGCACTCGTCAGCGACATGCTGAACAGCCGGTATGAGCGGGGCACCGCGCTTCAAATGATGGCCGAAGGCACCGCAGCCGGGGAAAGCTGGATTATCCTGATCCGCTTTGTTCGCGGGATGCAGGGCGAACGGATCGTGTCGCCTTCTTTCATCAAAGACGGTTCGGACCCGCTGGGGGAATGCAGCGTCCGGGAACTGGTTTCGGATGGCCGCTGGTCGACGCAATTCAGCGGAACTCACATGATGACTTCGGTTGTTCCGGCGTCCGATCTGATCCGCCCGCTTCTGGAGTCCTGATACATGGGCATTCTCGATCTGTTCAAACGGAACCCCGCCCCGCTGCAAACCCGGCGCTTTGACGGCGCGGCAGGCGGGCGGCGCTGGTCATCTGCGCCTTCCTTCGGTCGCACCGGGCCGGAAACGCTGGCAGCTTCTGCCCCGATCCGCAGCCGGGCGCGCTACTTTGTGGCGAACAACCCTTGGGCCGCGAATGGCGTTTCTGCGCTGGTTTCCGGGCTGGTGGGCTTTGGCATCAAACCCGCCTCGCAGCATCCCGACGCGGGCAGCCGTGCCAGCATCGGCGCGGCCGTCGGTATATGGGCCAAGCGGGCCGATGCGGAACAGCGAACCGATCTTTTCGGGATTCAGGCTGCGGCTGTCCGGGCAATGATCGTCGACGGGGAAGCCTTCCTGCACATGGAAACCCGCGCCAATGGGTTGCGGCTGCGGCTTCTGCCCGCTGAAATGGTGGACGAGTCCGACACGCGCGACCTGCCGGGCGGCGGTTACGTTGTGGCGGGGATCGAATTCAACGCGGCCGGGCAGCGCGTGGCCTATCACGTCCTGAAAGCCCGCCCGACTGAGGTTTTCGCCTCGACTTATGGCACGATCCGCATTCGTGCCGAAGATATGCTGCACCTCATGCACCCGCTTGGGGCTGGGCAGGTTCGGGGCGTGTCTTGGCTTGCGCCGGTTCTTCTGCGCCTCTCGGAACTCGATCAACTGGAAGATGCCCTTGCGGTTGGCGTCAAGACTGCCGCCATGTTCGCGGGCTTCCTTGTCGACCAAAACGGCACGGGCGAACCGTTCGATGCCAGCGACGAGTCGGGCATCCTGACCCGTGGCCTTGAACCGGGCGTCTTGCAGCGCCTGCCTTCCGGTTTCGACATTCGCTTTTCAACCCCGCAACAGGCGCAGCAAACCGCCGAATTCGTGGCGCATCAAATCCGCGCTATTGCGGCGGGCTTGGGTGTTCCGGCGCATCTGGTCAGCGGCGATCTGCGGGAAGCGAACTATGGCAGCTTGCGCGCGGGCATGGTGGCATTCCGGCAAAAGCTGGAAGGCATCCAGTTTGCCACGATCATTCCGCAGCTTTGCGGGCCGATCTGGGAACGGGCGGTTTCCGCCCTGATCTTGCGCGGCGATCTGCCCGCAGCCGATTTTGAGGCCGCCGCGCCCCTCTGGCTTGCCGCTGAACACTATCCCCCGCCGATGCCGTGGATTGACCCGGCCAAGGACGTTGCGGCGATCCGCGATGCCTTGGAAGCCGGGCTTATGTCGCGCCGCCAGGCGGTTGCCGAACGCGGTTTCGACATTGAAACCCTTGATGCCGAGATTGCCGCAGATCGGGAACGCGAAGCCCGGCTGCAACTGAACTTCACCCCCCGCGCCGCCACGCCCGAACCGAAGGACACTGGCGACGAATGAACGTCACCCCGAAAACCCAATGGCGCAAAGGCTGGTCCCGTGCCCTGTCGAATGAATCTGACAGGCCGGTGACCCTGCACCCCGCCCCTTGGGAAACCCCCAACCCCCGCGCCGCCACGCCCCAACCGCAGAAGGAAGCTGGCGACGAATGACCATCCTTGAAACGCGGGCTGCGACCATCGCACCCGCCACGCTGAACCGCGATGACGGCACCGTCGACGTGGTCCTAAGCACTGGCGCGCCTGTCAAGCGCGCGGGCTATGTCGAACGCCTTTCGATTGCCCCCGCAGCCGTGACCATCGCGCCGCGCCTGCCGGTTCTCGACTCGCATCGGCAAGCCTCAATCCAAGACGTGAAGGGCCGCGTGGAGAATGTCCGGTTTGAAGCTGGGCAGATCGTGGCGACCCTTCGCATCAGCGACCCCGCAGCCCTTGCCGCAATCGAACGCGGCGACGTGACCGGAGTCAGCATCGGTTATCGCGTGACCAAGTGGCAGGACTCTTCCGATGCCACCGGGCAGCGCGTCCGAACCGCCACCGCCTGGGAACTGGTGGAAGCCTCGCTTGTCGCCATTCCCGCAGACCCCCAAGCCCTTATCAGGAGTGCTACCTTGCCCCAAGATGTGACCACCGCGCCCGACGCGGCAACCCTCGAAACCCGCGCCGCAATCCGCAGCATCGCCACCACGGCGGGCCTGGACTCGGCCTGGGCAGATTCCCAGATCGACTCCGGCGCGGATGTGACCGCAGCCCGCAGCGCGGCCTTTGAAGCGATGGCGCAGCGTTCGGCCGCACCGATCCGCACCGCCACCGTGGGCGCTTCCGGCGATGACCCGGCCGCGATCCAAGCCCGGCAGGTGGAAGCCCTTTCCGCCCGGATGATGGGCACCGCCCCGACCGACGCGGCGCGCCCCTTCATGCAGATGGGCCTTGCCGACTATGCCCGCGATGCCCTGTCCCGCAGCGGCACCGTGGGCGTGGCGATGATGGGCCGCGAAGAACTGCTGCAACGCGCCATGCACACGGTTTCCGACTTCCCGGAACTGCTGACCGGCGCGGGCAATCGCGTCTTGGCCGATGCCTACCGGCGCGCCGAAAGCCCGGTGAAGCAACTGGCGCGGCAGCGCACGGCTGCGGACTTCCGGCCGCTGTCCACGCTCAAGGTGGGCAACTTCACCAAATTGGAAAAAGTGACGGAAGCGGGCGAGATCAAGGCGCTTTCCACGGCCGAAGCCAAGGAAGGTTACAGCCTCGAAACCTTCGGCGGCATTTTCAGCCTGTCGCGCAAGGCGATCATCAATGACGATCTGGGGGCTTTTGCCCGCTGGGGCGAAATGATGGGCCAGGCAGCGGCGGAAACCGAAGCCGGGCAGCTTCTGGCGCTGTTGACCGCGAACGCGGGCGCGGGCGTCACGATGGGCGACGGCAAGGCGCTGTTCCATGCCGATCACGGCAACCTTGCCGCAGCCGGTTCGCTTCTGGACGTGCTGTCCCTGGATACGGCGCGCCAAGCCATGCGCACCCAGAAAATGCAGGACGGCAAGACCCCGGTGAACGTGGTTCCGCGCTTCCTGCTGATCAGCCCGGCGCTGGAAACCGCAGCCGAAAAGCTGCTGACCTCGATCCAAGCCAACACCACGGCAGAGGTGAACCCCTTCGGCGGCAAGCTGTCGCTGCTGGTGGAACCGCGCCTGACCGGCAACGGCTGGTATCTGTTCGGTGACCCGTCCACCGCCCCCGTGCTGGAATATGCCTATCTGTCCAGCGCGCAAGGGCCGCAACTGTCCAGCCGCGACGGCTGGGAAGTGCTGGGCCGGGAATTCCGCGTCACCCTCGACTTCGGCGCGGGTGCGACGGATCACCGGGGCGCATACCGGAACGCGGGGGCGTAATGGCAACCCTCGCCCAACTCCAAGAGTGGCGCGAACGCCTGATGGACGCCAAGTTTTCCGGCGTCCTGATGGTGACGGACTCCAGCGGCGAGTCCGTCCGGTATCGCAGTCATGCCGAACTGGCAGCCGCGCTTTCCTCTCTCGACACCGAAATTCGGCGGGCGGGCGGCAACAGCCCTTCCACCTCGATCACCTTCAACACCTCGAAAGGTCTCTGACATGGCGAAGAACTTCATTCAGGCGGGCGACACCGTGACCATCCCCGCCCCCGCGGCGATTGCATCGGGCAGCGTGGTCATCGCGGGCGCGATCATCGGCATTGCCCAAGGTGACGCGGCTTCCGGCGCATCGGTCGACGTGAAAACGTCTGGTGTCTGGGAACTGCCCAAGGTTGGCGCGGATGTTGCCACCCTGGGCGTGGCGATCTACTGGAACAGCACGTCCAAGCTGGCAACCGTCACCGCGTCCGGGAATACCAAGATCGGCGTTGCCGTGGAAGCGGCCGGGGCCGGTGTGGCCTCGATCAAGGTTCGCCTGTCGGGCTTCTGAGATCGGCTTGAACAGCGCAACGGCCGCAGGGCATCTTCGCACCTGCGGCCGTTTGCATTTCAGAAGATGGGCTGTAGTCTATCTTGGCAGCACCAAACCTGTTGCGACGCGGCAACAAAGCCGAAAATAGCGCACAATCCATCTGCGGCGCGGGTATTTCCGCGGGTAGTTTTCATATTTTTTCGTTATTTTTCAATACCATGCGGTAGCGATACCCGCCTCCATATTCTTCTAAATCAATAACTTAGCTTTATGGCTCTCGGGTGTGACACATAGTGGAACACACCAACCATGAAACTGTCTGCATATCTAAGTCTTTCTCGCCACGGCATTTTCTACTTCCGGTGGCCCCTACATCGCAGCGACAAGGACTGCCGCCCCTATGTCAGGGTTTCGTTGCGCACGCGCTGCCCAGTTAGGATGCCTAGCCCGGTGTATCGAGGCCAGCACCTCATTGTCACCCCGCGCGAAAGCGTCTGCGATAACGCGTTCCCGCGCCTCTGGCGTCATCTGGCGTAGCGCCGCGCGGATTTCCTGCGCACTCCTAGGAATCAATGACAGGCCAGCTTTGTGATGCGCCGCCGCGTTGGCCTCATTGGCGAAGGTATCCAACAGCGCCGCCGCCGTTGTGGTCAGATCATGCGCTTTCTTAATCGCGCTTTTGTGCGCCTTTTCAAAACGTATTGCCCGCGCCTCGCGCGTTTCATGAGGCGAAACGGCAGCGGAATGCGCCTGCAAGGCGTCATACATCTCTGACAGGCGATCTATCACAGTGACCGCGTGGCCGATTGCCGAGTGATTTACGGCGTCATCATGGCTTTTGGCCCGCGAAGAACAGGGTGGCTTTTTTTATAGGTGTCCCTCACCTCCTTGATGATACGGTTCTCGCGCCGAAGCCGTTCGTTCTCCCGCGAAAGCTCGCGATCCTCGGGCGATACCACATCCGTATCGCGCTGCGCGATCACCCACTTGTTCAACGTCGAAAGCCCAACGCCTAAATCATCCGCAACTTGTCGCCGTGTCAGCCCGCTGGTCAGCGCAATTCGAACTGCATCCTTGCGGAATTCATCGGTTTTTCTCGTGCCGATGGTTCCTCTCCTTTGCTGCACATTATCCTATCAAAGGAGCGGCACCAAACCGCGACAGGTCCACTACTGGAACCCCCACATGAATAGACAGACGACAGGCGAGGACATCGAGAGCACGATCTTCGAGTAATGTTGCAGCCTTCCCGCTGGTGTCAGTAAAATCCGACCTCGCGCACGTCGATCCGGGCGTCGTGGTCGCGGCCATAGGCGACCACGGCCACCGATGTCAGGCCCGCCGGGCGCGGCACGGTGCGCAACAGCGCGCCCGAGGCGGCAAAGGCGGTGAACGGCAGCCGCACCTCGGCCCAGTCGGGCGTGACGTCAAAGCCCGCCTGATAATACTGCCACGGCAACAGCGTGCCCTTCGCCCGCAGATGCACGAAATAGCGCTGCGAATTGCCACGCACCACCAGCCGCACGCCGGTTGTGCCCTCGGGCGGCGGGCTGGAAAGGTCCAACCGCATCTGGATAAAGCCGCCCCGGTTGGCGGTGCTGACGCGGCCAGTCATGCGGCCAAAGCTGGCCCCGTCCTCGGTCAGGAAAACCACCTGACCCGATGAGACGCCGCCCATCACCGAATCCGTAAAGAATCGCCAGCCGGTTTCGGGCTGCATGGTGAAATCCTTTATCATGGGCCTGTCTGCCAGTGCTGGCTGCCAGATCATGCCATAAAGACCGATCAAAAGCACAAATCGGATCAGAGCGCGCATCAAAACTTCATCTCCTGTGATCCCTGCCCCACCCCATGCGGCGGCGCGGGGCTTTGTTACCAGTGTCGCGTGCCGGGGGCACCCTTGATCTGACCGTCCAGATTGAGCGTCACCCAGCCGCCATAGAAATCACCCGGCTGCGGCACCACGCGCAGATCACCGACCCAAGCCTCGTCCATCCGCCCGGCATAAAATGCAATGTGACCCGCCAAAGCGGCAAAGCGTGGTGTCGGCTGGTCATAGGCCCAGGCTGCACGGCGGGCTGTGGTCCCGCCTGCCAGCACATCGAAGTAGCGCGCAACGCCCTTCCATTCGCAAAAGCTGCTGCCCGGCACCGGGTGCAGGATGGCGGCCACGTCCTGCGGCGGCAGATAGTAGGTCGGCGCATGGTGGGTTTCCAGCACCCGCAGCGCGCGGGTCGTCTCGGCCACCAGCACACCGCCATGCCGGATCACGATGCGCTGTGCCACAGGTTCCAGCGCAGGCGGGCGAGGGTAGGACTGGACATTTTCGCGCGGCAGATCGGTCATGGCTCGCCTGCTCCCTCGGCCGGCCCTATCGTCGCATCGGCGGGGGAAAGCTGCGGCTTGCGTGCCAGACCCATGAACAGAACCGCCGTCAGCGGCAAAGGGCCGAAGGTCAGGTCGAACCGCCGGTTCACCCCGCGCGGCCCCAGCCCGGTGATCGGACCGGGCACCAGCCCTGCGCCTTGCAGTGCGCGCTGCAACTCGGCCGGTCGGATGAACATCGCCGGATCATGCGTGCCGCGCGGCAACAGGCGCAGCAGGTCTTCGGCAATCGTGATGGTGGCCAGCCGGGCCAGCGGATTGCGGTTGATCGTGTCATACAAGAACAGCCCGCCGGGGCGCAGCACCCGCGCCACCTCGGCCAGCACCTTGTGCAGGTCGGTGACATGCTCCAGCACATCGACGCAGACCACAGCGTCAAAGCCCGCGGCGTCATAGGGCAGCGCCTCGCCCACCCCGACATCATAGCCGATGCGCAAGCCTTGGCTGCGGGCGTGGCTGCGCGCCGCCGCAATGGCCTCGGCCGCCGGGTCGATGCCGGTGACATTGGCACCGCGCGCCGCCATCGCCTCGGCCATGAACCCGCCGGCACAGCCCAGATCCAGCACCGCCTTGCCCTGCCAGTCGATCTGCCGGTCGAACCAGCGCATCCGCCCGGGCACAAGGTTTTTCAAGGTGCGCACCCAGCGAATGTCATCCGACCACCACCTGTCTGCGGCCTTGTCATAGATCGTCAGGTCATTGCGCATTGGGGTGGTCCTTTGGCGGCAAAAGGCGGGGCACGGCATAGGGCACCCGGTCACGATAGCGTTGGAACCGCGCGCCATAGCGCGCGGCAAACCGGCGCTCCTTGAAGCGCGGCGCCAACAGGCAATAGGCGGTGTAGCTAACCGCCAGTGCGAGTTGATCGGGGGTCCAGACCGGCACTGTCCACAGCGTCAGCGCAAAGGCCACGTAGATCGGCTGGCGGATCAGCCGGAACAGCCCTTGCGTCGGCATGTCGGGAAACACCGGCCGGATGCGCGCCATCAACGACATCCAGCCAAGCGCCCCTGACTGCACCTCAGCCCCGGCATCAAAGCTGGCCTTGATCAGCAGCAGCCAGCTTGCGCCGTAGGCAGCGCTGATCGCCCAGAACACCGCCCCTTCTGCCCTCCACCAGACAATCCCCGACGGCGTCCACAGCGCAAACAGCGCCAGCAGTTGCGCCGAGGCGATGAGGGCATAGGTGGTGCTGGCCAAGGTCGCACCATGCGGGCCGGGGATCAGGCGGGCAAGGGCGCGGCCCCCCGGCCCGGTCAACAGCAACGAATGCAGCAGCGGAAATTGCACGATCAGCGCCGCATTGGCAAAGGCCGCCCAAGGCCAAGGCACGCGGCCAAGGCTTTCGGACAGGCCAAAGAACATCGCCACGATCATCGCCAGCACCCCGGCGGCAAACATCGCATGGGTCAGCGCGCCCATCGTCAGCGCAAGCGCAATGCGCCCTGTTCCCGGCGGGGGCCGCAGTGCTGCGCCGATCAGGCCGATCAGCCGGGCGATGCGCGGATCAGACAGGTTCATGCCGGCACCATCTGGTCAAGGATACGCGGGATCTGTTGCTTGACCTTGAAGAACCCGGCAGTGGCATGCGGCCAGATCGCAAGGTCCCAATCGCGCCGCCATTCGGTCAGGGTGATGCCTTTGGCGGTCAGATACGGGGTGGCCTCTGCCAGCCAGTCTTGCAGCGGGCCGCGCGTGATATAGGGCGTCGCGATCTGCGTGGCCCCGGCGGCTGTGGCCCATTTGGCCAGCACCTCGGGGTGTTCGGCCTGCAACGGCTCCGGCGCCGCGCCCGCGCGCAGGGCGGCGTCGGTCAGGGCGGCCGCCTCGAAGCGCACAACCGCCTCGGCCACCGGCAAGGGCGAGCGCAAAGGGCTGGCGGCAAGCGTCGCCACGGTTCGGATGTCCAGCGCAGCCGGATCGAAATCCTCTACGCAGCAATCTTCGTCGGTAATCAGCAGCGCAGTGCGCTGGCCCGGTCGGGGCGCCGTGATCGTGCGCAACGGCATCACAGGGGGCAATCCGTCAGGCTCGGTCGCCTCAAGCCCTTGCGTCACCTCGGCCAGATCGCCGGGGCGTGGGGCAAAGCGGCCGCCGGTAAAGGTGGTGATGTTGTCGGCCCGCGCCGGATAGGGCTTGCCGCGCGTGTGCAGCCCCGCCGCCCAACGCCACCCCAGCGTGTTGGAGGCCGCATCGCCATCCAGCAGATGACGGTAAAAGAAATCCGCCCCCAGCCGCCATGGCAGTTCCAGCGTGAAAATCCAGATCGAGGCAAACCACATTCGGGCATGGTTGTGCAGATAGCCGGTTTCGACCAGTTCCGCGGCCCAGGCGTCAAAGCAGGCCAGCCCGGTCTGGCCATCCATTGCGCGGCCCACATCGCGGCGCAGGCGGCGGTCGCGGTCAAGCGCCGCCAGATCGGCCTGCAAACCTTGGGTATAGCCGGTCCAGACCTGCGGGCGGCGTTCCAGCCAGCCCTTGAAATAACCGCGCCAGATCACCTCTTCGATGAACTTCTCGGCCCCGTCAGGGCCATGCGCCGCCAGGGCCGCCGCAACCACCTCTTGCTCGGTCACCAACCTGCGGCGGATATAGGGCGACAGCAGCGACACCGCCTTGTGACGGCCGGGTCCGTGGTCATGGTTGCGGCCATTCGCATAACGTCGGCCCATGGCAGGGACAAAGGCCTGCAGTGCGGCCAGGCCTTGCGCGCGGGTGGCGGTGAAGATCTGTGTCATGGGCGCCTTGTTCTGCTGCAACCAGCTAAAGCTGTTCCAAGCCGCAGCAAAATCAACCGATCACGGGTCTAAACCGGCATTCGGGGTGGCACAATTGCGCGACTGGTCCACAGGGCCAGCACCAAGGGTCAGAACACGGCGTCTCGTGGCCAGTGGGCGGCATGCCCACCGGCCACGATGAAGCGCTATTACTGGCGCGCCATGGCAACGCGGATCGCGTCTTCCGGCGACACCAGATGTCCTTCGAAGTTCGGGTCGACAGACAATTGGACACCCTTGATGCGCCCGTTGAACTCATTGCCTCTGGACTCGTACTCCTCCGAGACGGGTGCGCCACCGTCCAGGCCGACGTCCATGCCGTCATCGGCGGAGAAGACCATACCCAGCGTTGCGCGCACGCGGCCTTCGCCGACCGGCTTGCCATCAAGAAAGAGCGCGACGTTGCCGCCCTTGCCAATGCCACCGCCGTCATAGGTGAACTCCATCCGGACCTGATGTTCGCCGGGCGGGATGGGGGACGTCGATTCCACATAGAAATGCTCGAACCCGCCGAAGTTGTAGCAATACTTCAGCTTGCCATCCTTGAAATACAGGCTCCAGCCACCGGTGTTGGCCCCTTGCGAGATGACCACACCAGAGGCCCCCCCCTCGGGCACCACGACTTCTGCCGTCACCGCATGCGACTTGTTCTTCAGGTTCAGCACGGTGTTCTCGGACAATCGGCCCATTCCGGGGAACAGAAGCTGGGTATTGCCCTTGATCAGCACCGGCCGCCCGGCCAGCACGGGGTTGAACTTCTCAAGCGTCCGGTCGTCGATCGGCAGCACCTTGTAACGCGCCGCCTCGATCAGCCACAGGCGCTGCAACTCATGCAGCTTCTCCGGCATCTCCTTGGACAGATCACGTGCCTGGCTCCAGTCCTTGGTGGTGTCGTAAAGCTCCCAGACGTCATCGTCCAAGGCGGGCATCGGTGCCTTGACCCAGGGGATCGAGTGCTTGGTCACCGCGGTCCAGCCCTTGTGATAGATGCCGCGGTTGCCGAACATCTCGAAATACTGCGTTTCATGCCGTTCGGGCGCGGTGGCGTCGTTGAAGGCATAGGCCATTGACACGCCTTCGATCGGGTCCTGCTGGATGCCGTTCACCGAGACCGGCTGCGGCAGCCCGGCCGCCTCGAGGATCGTGGGCGCCACGTCGATCACATGCGTGAATTGGCTGCGCACTTCGCCCTTCGCGGCAATGCCCTTGGGCCAATGAACGACGGTACCGTTCCGGGTGCCACCGAAATGCGAGGCGACCTGCTTGGTCCACTGATAGGGCGTATTCAGCGCATGTGCCCAGCCGACCGAATAATGGTTGTAGGAGTCCGGGCCGCCCAGTTCATCCAGCCGCGACATCAGGTATTCGGGCGTCTCGAGATGCAGGATGTCATTGAAATAACTCCCCTCGTTGAAGCAACCGTTTATCGACCCTTCGGGCGAGGCCCCGTTGTCGCCGATGATGTAGTAGATCAGCGTGTCATCCATCAGGCCCAGCTTTTCGATCGCCTCGATGATGCGCCCAACGTGATAGTCGGTGTGTTCCATGAACCCGGCATACACCTCCATCTGGCGGCTTAGCACGGGCTTGAAATCTTCAGGCATGTCGTCGAAGGCGGGGATCTCGGCCGGCCGGGGGGTCAGTACGCAATCGGCGGGGATCACGCCCAGCTTCTTCTGGCGCTCGAAGATCTCCTCGCGCAGCTTGTCCCAGCCGCCGTCGAACTTGCCCTTGTACTTGTCGGCCCATTCCTTTGGAACGTGATGTGGGGCATGGGTCGCGCCGGGCGCGAAATAGACGAAGAACGGCTTGTCGCCGGCCAGCGATTTCTGCTGTCCGATCCACTGAATCGCCTTGTCGGCCATGTCCTCGGTCAGGTGATAGCCTTCCTCCGGGGTCCGGGTGATCTCGACCGGCCGGGTGCCTTCATAGAGCGAGGGATACCATTGGTTGGCCTCACCGCCGATGAAGCCGTAGAAATACTCGAACCCGCCACCGCCGGTCGGCCAGGCGTCGAACGGGCCAGCCGAACTGGATTGCCAGACCGGCACCTCATGGCACTTGCCGAACTGCGCGGTGGAATAGCCGTTCAGTTTCAGCGTCATCGCCAACGGTGCCATCGAATTGGGCAGGACCGAGCAATAGCCCGGCGCGCCCGTTGCCAGTTCGGTGATCGAACCCATCCCGGCAGAATGGTGGTTGCGCCCGGTCAGCAACGCCTGCCGGGTCGGCGCGCACAAGGCGGCGGTATGGAACCGGTTGAATTTCAAACCCCGCGCCGCCAGCTTTTCGGCATTCGGGGTCTGGCAGGGCCCACCGAACGGGCTGGCAGCGCCAAAGCCCGCATCGTCCAGCAGCACGACCAGGACGTTGGGCGCACCCTCTGGCGGGCGCAGCATCTCGATGGGCGCAAAGCTGGTGTCGGGATCCTTCGCATCATAGGTGATAAGCCCCTTGCCGCACGCCGTTCGGCATCGGCAAATGCGTTCGGGATTTGTTGTCTTTTGCGTTCATCAGATCTCTCCTGTAGGTCGAAGGCGCTCGCCGATGTTGGCCTTGCAAGCGCGGTCGCACAAACAAACACGGGTAACTTACATGAGGCGACAAACCGGGTTGACGTCAATCAATCTGTACACGGGTGAAACCGACGCAGGCCCGCGGTCGTTTGCCGCCAATCCATCGACTGCGCGCTGGAAAAAATGAAGATCGTCCAGCGGCGTCGGCCTTTCAGCCCGCGCATCCCGGCGATGGCGCCGCTGCCGATACAAACCGGACCCGTCAGACCCCTGACCCAGCCGAAGGCGACACGGTGTCGATCGTCATGATCTCGTCCGCATAGCGCCCTTCGCGCAGAAGGTTTGCCATCGCCTCCATCTTGGGCCCGATATGGGTGAAGAACGCCTTGTAGCCGGCACACAGCCAGTTCAGGCCGGGTTCACCATCGGGCGTGTCGATAAAGCGGTTGCGCGGGCATTCGCCGTAACAGGCGAACAGCACCGGGCATTCCCGGCAGTATTTCGGCAGCGCCTCAAACTTGGCCTCGCCAAAGCGGCGCTGCTGTTCGGACTCGATCAAAACCCGCAGCGGCGCGCTGTCGATGTTGCCCAGAAGGTAGGCCGGTTCGACAAAGTGGTCGCAGGAATAGACGTCGCCGTTGTGTTCCAGCGCCAGCGACCGCCCGCAGGTGGGCGCGACGATGCAGGCATTGTGCTGGCCCAGCCAACTGCCCAAGGCAATGTCGAAGGTGGTCACATAGACCTGCCCCACGTCACGGACGACCCATTCATCGAATATCGCGTTCAGAAAGGCCCCGAAGGCTTCGGCGGTGACGGTGCGCCGGGTCACAAGGCTGCCCGCCTGCGTGTAAAGCGGCCGGTCCCGGCCATGCTGACCACCCCACCCAAGATTTGCGATCTCGATCGTCTCGGCCGTGGCCCGTTCGACGATGGGGATCAACTGGATGAACCTTGCCCCCAGCACATCGCGGAAGAACCGGTAAACCTCGAGCGGCTGCCCGGCGTTTGCCGCGTTGATCGTGCACAGGATGTTCACGTCGACATCGTGCCTGCGCAGCGTCTCCCAGCCACGAATGACATCGTCAAAACTGCCTGCGCCCTTCTTGGTCACCCGAAAGGCGTCATGCATGGGGCGCGGGCCATCGATGCTGATGCCGACAAGAAAATTGTTCGCTTTCAGAAAAGCGGCCCAAGCGTCGTCAATCAGCGTTCCGTTGGTCTGCACGGTGTGCAGCACGCGCTGACCCGGCTTGCGGTACCGCTCTGCCAGTTCGACCGACCGCTTGAAGAAATCCAACCCCCGCAGCGTCGGCTCGCCGCCCTGCCAAGCGATCTGCACCTCTTCACCGGGGGACGATTCCAAGAGCTGCCTGATGTAGCTTTCCTGCATCTCGGGCGTCATCAAATAGCTTTCGTCCGGGTACAGGTTCTCCTTCGACAGGAAGAAACAATAATCGCAGCCCAGATTGCACGCAGCCCCCGCAGGTTTGGCGAGGAGGTGATAAGGCGCCGCGGTTTGCTGCATTGGGGTCATCCTGACTGATCCGGGGGCACCCAATCGTGCCGCCTTGGTCGCTGGATTACATACATCGATAGCGCGGTTGCTGCGGTCAATCCCCTTTGGCCACAAATCGCCGACAGGCCGCGCTGCATTGCGGTGCCCCAAGTGGACCTGTCCCGGTTTGGTTCCGGTCAGGGGCTCATGTCGCGCAGCCCATTTTTCGAAATCCACCCGGCGCTGATCATCGGCAGAACCCTGCCAGCCGTCACCCACCCCGCTTGTCACATCATTTGCAACAATGGAACGAAAAAATGCCTTCTTCACAAAGGCTTTTCTTGTTTTCCTAAGGTTGGGTGGTGGGTGATGAGAGACTCGAACTCCCGACATCCTCGGTGTAAACGAGGCGCTCTACCAACTGAGCTAATCACCCTCAATGCGCCGTCTAAAGGCTTCGTCCTGCCCTGACAAGGGGAGAAAACTGAAAAAGACGCGCCCGAAGGCAGCGTCTTTTTGAGTGATGGTGGGCGATAACGGATTTGTATCACTTTCCTACTGACCGGGGCCTTGTTTTCCTTAGCTTTTGTTGATTTTCCTTGCGTTTCTGGCACTTTCCCACCATACAAACCTCAATTTCCCACCATACAAACACCATACACGAGTCCCCCAAGTGCCCCCGAAAAGCGCCAAGAACAGCGACCTTCCGCCGTACGTCACCAAGACTCCAACTGGTTCGTACAAGTATCAACGCCGCGTCCCGAAGGACCTGCAAGAGACCTTCGGGCGGAAGATGTGGGATTACTCACTGGGCAGCAATCCCGCCCACGCGTACCGCATGGCGGAAACCTACCGCACCACGCATGACGGGTGGATTGCGACCCAAGCGGACCCCGAACAGAAGGCCAAGGAAGAGTCAGTGTGGGCCATGGCCCACCGCGTGCAGGACCTGCAAGACCTCCCCGACCCGTGGCGGCAGACGCCGGAAGAAATGAAGGCGGCGCGCGCCCTGCCCCCGGCACAGGAATTCAATCGACTGGCAGCCTTCGCCACCGTCGCCTTCGGCGCAGCCGCCCACGTGGCGCGGGGGTCCGATACGCGGATCACTGTTGAATCGCGCAGCGTCCCGCGCCCCACTGACCCGACCGACGTCCTACTGTATGACGCGTACAAGGCCGCGCTGGACGCGCGCCTAGCGCAAATCTCCCCGACAGAGTCCACCGACCCCATGCGCCTGACGGCGCTACTGCCCAAGTACTTCAACGCCCAAGCCGTCCGCCCGAATACTGCCAGCGGGTACAGCCGCAAGGTGGCCCGACTGGTGAACTTCGCCGGGGATCATGGCTTGCAGCAATATGACGAAGCCACTTTCCGCGCGTACCGGGATTACCTGATAGCAGGTGACCCAGACGCCAAGCCCAAGCCGTTTGATCCGGTCAAAGCCGCCACGGTTCACCAGTACTTCGCGCCCCTCAAGGCCTTGTGGAAATGGGCTTCCGACGAATACCCGGAACACAAGGAACTGAGCTTCCCCCGCGTCCGCCTGCCCAAGGACGGGGAAACCGTGGAAGAAACGCGCTGGCAGGCGTTCGATGATCACCAGATCAAGCGAGTCTGGCAGCTTCTGAATGAGGCATGGGGCGAGAAAGGCGACAGCCGCCTGTCACCGTCGCGCCGCGCCGCCTTCCTAATGGCGGTCCGGGTGCTTCTTTACACGGGCATGAGGCCTTCCGAAGTCTTCCGCCTGACGGCGGGCGACGTGAAAGACGGCGGACTCAACATCAGGTACACGAAGACCAAGCAGCCCCGGCGCATTCCCCTTGCCGCCGCCCTGTCCGACTTCCCCGACTTTCTGGCAGCGGGGGGTTTTGCCGCCGAACTGGAAGCGGGCAGGACCGCCGTTAGGCGGGGTGAGGTGTACGGCAAACCCACCACGCCGGAGTCATTGGCCGGGACCCTGCGCGACCAATTCCGGGACGTGATCCGGGCGGGCGGACTGACGAACGATAGGCACGTTCTGTACAGCCTCAAGGACACACTGATTGACCGCCTACAGCGGCAAGGCGCATCCGATGACGTCATGCGCGGCATCATCGGGCACGTGGGCGGACAGGGCAAACTGAGGCACTACAAGACGCCATTCGGGCAGTCGCCCCATGGTATGGGGCAGATGCGCAAGGCGCTGGACGCGATAAGGTACTGGTGACGCGCCCGCCGCATAGGCGGACACTGCGCGACAGATAGACGGCTCGCAGACATTCGCCCGCAAGGACGGATGCGGGCTTGCCCGGTTCGGAATTGGTCAAGGCCCCGTTAGGGGCCTTTTCCATTTCTGCGGATGCGCCCGACCACCCGCAAGAATCGCGAACCGAATCGGCGGCTTTCTTGAATCATCAGCATGGATATGGCACCATGTCAATAACAAAAAACAGAGAACCGCAAGATTTATGCTTACCGTCAGACAGCAAGACTTCCTCGAAGCTACCGGCCTGAAAAGCCGTTCCGTCACCCTCAAGTTTAACGGGCTGCCCGCGACGTACGCCGGGCGATTCAAGACCTATGAGCTTGGCTCTGTGCTGCCCTTGCTGGGGCGCAAGCACGCCGGGGCAGCCGTGGCCCTTCTGGACCGCGCCCGCGACTCCGGCAACAGCTTCGTGGGCGGTGACGAAGTGCTTGGTTCCTGCGCCCGTCTTGAAGACTGGGTCCGAACGAATGTTCCGGGCGGCGAACTGCGACTCCACCAAGTGCGCACTTCGTTCTTCGATGGGCTGGCCCGTGGCGTTCGCACCAATGGCTTGACCGCCGATGTAGAGCGACTCCGCCTTCTTGTGATCCGCACGCCGGGCGCGCTGCGCTACATCCTGACGGGTGACGCGGCGGGCCTGCCCTCCGACTGGCCCACTTGGGCGCGCCACTTCGCGTTGCTGCATTCGGCCCGGTCCAACCTGACCAGTGAACTTGTGCAGGGGGAAGCGGCATGAACGAACTGTCCGCCCTTCGCAGACTCGCCCTTTCGTCTTCGCGGGCCTGCGCGCGCCTGCATCGGATGGCGGGCGGCACCGACGCCGGAATCCTTGCGGCGCTGGAAGACAAGAACGCGCTGACGGCTGCCATTGCAGCCGCCCACCGGATCGCCGCCCGCGACGTCGCCCGGCTCACTGACCCGCTGGTGACGTCCGACGAACCCGCCACCCCCACGCTTGCGGACGTTGAACACGTGCGCTTCATGAACCTTCACGGATGACCCCCAAAATGAGCTTTGAATATCCCCTGACCGCGCGCGAACAGGCGCGCCTTGACGCAGTAACGGACAAGATTGCTTCCGACCTCGCCGCCGAAGGGCTGAGCGTGGATCGCGCTGACCTCCTGAAATTGCCCAGCGTCCGCCTCTTTATTCTGAGCGAGGGCGCTGGCCTGCCCAATAACTATCTTGATGAGGTGAAGCGGTCCGCGCCGTCTGTGGCGGAACAGATGCACAAGCGTGAGCTTGCCCGGCAGCTTGAGAACACCGAGTCCGACCTCCACAAGACCCTCGCACAGATGAACAGCTATCAGCGCATGGCCTATGGCCGCGAACTGGAAGCCATTCAGAAGGCGCAGAAAGCCGCCGAAGGCGCGGGCAAGCCCGCAATGTCCATCGAAGACGAAGCCACGGTTATCAACCTCATTCGCCGCACTGCGGACCCCGCCACCAAGATCAACATCGCGCGCGCGGCGGGGCTGATCTAATGCGGGGCGGGGTGATTCACTTGGACGACCTTCACGCGGACGTGCTTGCAACGCCCGGCGCGTGCCTCTTGCTTGTCGCGCGGGCGCGGCTTTCGGCTGAAAAGCACAATCGCCCCTTGGACGCCATGCTGGCGGACTACCTGTCGCAGACGGCGAAACTGCGCGGCGCGCTGTACGAAGCCCGTGGGCGGAGCCTTCGCACGGTCCTTGAAATCGTGGACGACGAACGAAACGACTTCTACCGCGCGCGGATGCGTGAAGCCGCCGAAAAGGAAGCCGCTGCCCAGACCCTGCACGACTTCGCGCGGCAGGTGACCCACACGGCGGAAGGTATCGTCCCCGGCGTCTTGGAGAACGAAGACCCGCACCCGGCGGAGTCGGAAATGGCGGTGGCGGCATGATCACCCCCCGCGCGCGCGAAGTAATCGACTACATCCGCCGCCATGGCCTTAGCGTTCACGCGTCTTTTGGCCCCCTGCGCCGTGGAACTGTCCGCCCCTTTGTGGGTGGCGGGACCGTTACCGAAGCAGAGTACCGCGCCATTCTGGCCGAACTCTATGTCCCCGCCCAGAACGTGGACGGCGCAGAAATCGCCCACGCGCGCGCCCGTGGTGCGGCTGCCCGGTGGAATTGATCTAAGTTAGCCCGGCGACCGCGTCAGCGGTCACGGATGGACGGGTGACGGGGTCACCCTGTCGCGGCTGCCAGCGCAGCCATTGCCCACGGCAGACGGGCCAAGTCCTGCCAACCCCTCCCCATTCCCTACTGAAAGAATCGGAAATGGCTATCGCAGCCCGTGACCTCCCCCCTGCCGTCCGCGCGGAAATGACCGGACGCACCGAAGATCAGCTTCTGGAACAGTACACCGCAATTCTGGCCGGGGTGCTCAACAAGCACTATTCCAGCCCGCCCGCGACCTTCTACATCGACGCTGACGAACTGATTGAACTCATGGGGCGCAAGTACGCCTTCATGGCCGCAACGCGCTTGAAATTTGAACTCTGGGATTCCGGCCTGTGGTGCCGGGCGATTGGCCCCGTGGAAGGTGAGGTGGACATTCACCCCCGCAAGCTCTTCGGGCAGGTTCTGGCGGCGCGGTCCTACATTGACCCGCTGGGGCTTCTGGATGAATTCCATATCGGCGCATCGCCGGAACTGCGCGGCGGGGCGTAAAATGGGTGAACCCTTCGTCCTCGACTCTTGCCCGGTCCGCCGCCGGAACCGGGCAGACCGCCGCCTTCGATTTGCCGCCGCCGCAGCAGCCCGCGAAGGGTGGACGCAGGAACAGCTTGAAGCCGAAGCCGAAGCCTTGGCGGCAGAGATCGAGAGGCGCGTAGCGGCTGGGGAAATCACCCGCTGCAAGCCGACCCCGCCGCCTTCGTCCAAGGCCGGGCGTGGGCTTGAAGCCGAAGTGTCGGGTTTGCTGCGTAGCTGGACGCTGCCCGACGCCGCATGAAGGACGCGGCTTAAAATCTGAGGCCGCGACATTAAAGCAACACCCGCCCAAAAGCCCCCGAAACAATCGAAGCCTTAAATTCGGCTTCAAGCTCAATTCTGAAAATGGAAATCAGCTTTAAGCCGAACTTGGAATTTAGCTTGAAGCCGAATTCCGGGCTTAAATTAGGCTTGAAGCCGAATTAGTAAATCGCGCGCGCCTTAAAATCGGAAAAAGTGCAAATCCGGCGAAAACAGACCCGCTGGAAAAATGCGCGCCACCCGCGCCAAACCCTTCTTTCTAGGCCAGAATCGGGCATATTAACCCCAGATCGCACCAAAAGGAGGACCGAATGCCTGTTATCCAATTCCCCAATGCAGACACCGAAACCCAGATCATCCTTGTATCGGATTTGCTGGCCCGGACTGCACAGAAACCCATGACGCCCGGAAATCTCGAAAGGGTGAACAACCTCGCCCGCCGCGTCATGGAGCTGACCCAAACTAACCCCACCCACTGAGAACGAAAGCCCAATGGAAGCCTCTCACAACTTCGACACCGCCGAACCCGCCCCGGTTACGCCCGGCGAACCCGTCTACACGAATGACGCGGTCATGCTGGGCGTTGAAACCGACGCTTACAACGCCATGCTTGAACAGCCCGCCACCTTCCTGACGGGCGAGCTTTGGGGCGCGAAGGATCGCCGCAACACGCAGGACGAGGAATGGAACCCCGTCACCCTGACTTGGGCGCAGTGGATTGCAGGCGGACCCGGTGACAAGAACACCGCGCCTTGGGGCTTCTCGCGCCACCCTGTGAACAAGAGCAAGGCCGGGGCCTGTATCGTGCTGGGATCGTCCATCGGACGCGCCCGGAAGGCCAAGGCCATGGATATGATGTACGCCATGGGCATCGACGTCGACGCCGGGTTCCCGCTCGACCTGATGCTGGATCGGCTCGAAGAGCTTGGCCTGTTCTGCATTGTATATACTAGCCACAGTCACGGTCGATCCGGGATGCAGCTCAAGCATGACGAGGTCATCCGCAAGCTCAAGATCAAGCCTTCCGAGCTGGACCTTGCACAGGTGCAGCGCTACCTGCGCGACCATGACAAGAACCGGTACGAAGAGTCGTTCATCGCGGCAGTTTCGATCAAGACCTTGAAGAAACAGGTCAAGGAAGGTGTGGTGATCGAACTCGATACGCCGCCCTTGGACAAGTACCGGCTGATTTTCCCGCTGGCAGCGCCGGTCAAGATCATTGACCTTGCCGACACCCACGCGGCGGCGCTGGAAGTCTGGGAAGACAAGATTACCGGCCTTGCCCGCGAAATGCTGGGCGTGCACTTCGATACGTCCTGCACCGACCCTTCGCGCCTGTTCTTCACGGCCCGTCACGCCAAGGAAGCCGCAGACTGGTACTGCGCGATTGTGCAGGGTGACCCGCTGCGCTTTGAAGACGTGCCCACCGTCCGCAAGGCGGACTATGCACGGAACCGCGCGTCCAGTGCCATGAACCCCTTCGAACAGGCAGGCGGCGCAGCCGACACCGAACGCCCGCCGCAGTGCTTCACCCCTTCCGGCGCGTCCTTGAACGAATGGCACTATCGGGCCAAGGACCGCTTCCAGATGGCGAACCTTCTGGAAGACCTGTGCGCAGATCGTATCCGGGTAGCGGGTGGCGAAGCGCAGGGGCAGGTCCATATCGAATGCCCGTTTGAGCATGAGCATTCCAGCGAAGGCGGGACCGCCTGCGATGCACGCAACGCGCTGGACAGCTCTTCCGGTTTCTGGACGTGGGGCTGCCTCCATGACGCATGTCAGGGGCGGCACAAGCTGGAATTCCTTGAAGAGGCGCTGCGGCAGGGCTGGTTTGACGAAGAACAGATCGCCTTTGAATCGGTCTACATGCTGGAAGGAGGGGAGTATGACGACGAAGAGGAAGACGGCGAAGACGGCGAACCCGTAAGGGCAGAAGCCGGGGCACAGATCAGCGCAGCCGCCCTGCACAAGCGTTTCAAGAAGATCATTCGCACCGGATACGCAACGGGCGAAGACCTCGACGCTATCGCGCAGGGACAGAAGGATACCGGCTTGACGCAGGCCAAGGTGCAGAAGCTCTGGGATGCTGCGCGCAAGGAAGTTTTCGACGAACGGGCCGAAGCCACCCGCGAGAAGCGGCAGGCAGCGCCCCGCCCGGAATTCGTACCGCTCGAACAGGCTACCGTCCGCAGCGTGGAACGCGCGGGAGAGAATGCCGCGTGGCTGCCTGACTTCGTCCAGTACCGTTCGGACGGCTGGTTCTATGCCATTGACCCTGACAAGCCCAAGGAATGGGTCCGCGCCTGCCGGGCGTTTGAGGTTCCGTACATCGCTTTTGGTGAAGGCGAGGACGGCAAGCGCACGAACGAAATCACGATCCGGTATCGCCACCGCTCGAAACAGCGCGGCATCGTGGAGTCGACGTATCGAATTGGCGACACCTACCGAGACACGGGGTCTTTCCTGTCGGCTCTGGTGGACGAAGGATTCGAGATTGACCCGCAGGTCAGCGCCGGGACGATTGTTCGCCTTCTGCGCGCCGTGGACACCTCGAATGAGGCGGTCTTGATCGAGAAGGCGGGGTGGCACGGCAACACCTATGTGTCGCCTTCCGGCGCTGTAGCGAACGCCGGGGATCAGCGGTTCATCCTGAGACCCGAGAAGCGTATCAGCGCCAAGACGCAGGGCACGCTTGCCGAACACCACGCCGCCGCGACCACCGCCCTGACGGGCGCGACCGGGAATATTCTCCTGCCGGGCTATCTGTCCGGTCTGGTAGGCTGCCTTGTCAACTTCATTGACCATGACCTGTCCCCGGTCATCTCGAACGAGGGCAAGGCCAAGCACGGCAAGACCTCTGTCGTTAAGATGAGCGCTGCCCACTTCGGCCCGCCCGACACGACCGGCCTTTTCGGCAAGGCAGACGCCACCGCCACCGCGATTGAAAACCTTGCGGAACGTGGAAACGGCGCAGTTGTCGCGATGGACGAAGGCGGGGCGTCCAAGGCGGACTCGGCAGAATGGCAGCGCCTTATCTTGCAGTGGGCCGACAACATCGGGCGTGGACGCGGCAAGCAGGACGGCGGCATTCAGCGCACCAAGACGTGGAAGACCTGTTTCCTTCTGTCGTCGGAAATCGGCACCGTTGCCGCGATGGAGTCCGCCGGTATCGACATTAAGACCGGCGCTGTCTCGCGGGTGTTCATCGTCAACTTTGACGGCGCGCCGCTCTTGGACAAGGCCGGGCCTGAGGTGGCGGCAATCCGCATCCTGTCGGGCGATGACAAGGAACGGGCTGTCTACGGGGTAAGCGGGATCGTCTTTGCCGAGAAGCTGGCACAGGTAGGCAGGGAAGCGGTCCGGGCGCGCGTTAGCGCGCTGGAAGCTGAATGGGCGGACCTTGCCAAGGGCGCGGGTGACCGGATCGTCGCCACGGCGGCAATCCTGACCGTTGCCGGGGAGATCGCGCAGGAAGCCGGTCTGTTCTGTGAGGCGGTCAAGGTCCGCGAGACCATGCGCGCGCTTCTGGTGGACACTCTGGAAGCTGGCAAGGCTCACCTCGATACCGAAAAGCAGAGTATCGAGAAACTGCGCCGGGCCATTTTGCAGGGCGTTCGGACCGGTACCATTGTGACCGTCCATGAAGACCGCGACCCGTCGCGGGTGGACGTGCTGGGCTACTGGGGCCATTTCTCGGACAACGGTTCGCCTGACCATGGGGCGGAGGCGTGGTGGGGAAAGAAGATCAGGGAAGCGGTCAACAGCGGCAAGGACGTGGAACGGGTAGAGGCTGACGAACGCGCGGCTCGAACCTACATTTTGCCGCTGGACCGGCTGGGCAAGCTGGGCATCCTGACTGGTGAAAAGGCCCTGATTGATCGTCTCGACAAGGAAGGGGCGCTGGTGAAGCGCAAGAAGGGCGACCGGTTCCAGCGATGGCACGAATACCTGCCGGGCGAGGGTAACAGGATCAAGAACCTTCGAGTGACCGGGGCCTTCGTACACGGCGAGGAAGAGGGGGACCGCTAACGCGGTCCCTTTTCACATGGGCAGTTGTCCATCCGAAAAGGGCGCGGACAACAGACGGACGAACGATTTTCCAATACTTATCAATGCCTTAAGGAAAATCTCGTCCATTTGTCCACTTGTCCACGGCGCTGGACAGAGACAGACACAAACGCAGAAATCGACACAGCGACATGATGGCTTCGAAGACACTACGAAGGGGTGCCCCGCAGGGCTGACACTCTGAATTGCTGAAAGGGGTCTAGCTCTATCTATACGTACAAATGGACAAATAGGACAAACAAATGAAAAAGACCCAATAAAACAAGGGTTTTTCGGGGCCTTTTGGTTTGTCCAGCGTTTGTCCATTCGCGGCGGGTGGACAACAGGCCTGCGCCCACCCCGCCGGATTGCCGGGACCCCGCGTTAGCGGGGTGGTGGACAGTCTGCCCCCGCGTTAGCGGGGGAACCCCCCGAACGCCCCCCGCCCTGTGGGGACGTTTTTCTTATCTATATCAGATACTTGAACGATATCCCCCCGACCCCCGCGATTCCGGTGGGTGGTGGGGAATGGACGGGGGACACGCACACCCCCACAGACCTGCCCGCCGGTGTGTGTGTCCCCTCTCTTCCTTCTTTAACTTATCAAAAGTACTGGGGATTGGGGGGGTAGGGCCAAAAGGCATTGAAATTAAAGGGAAATACCGCCCCCACACCATTGGGGGTTGGCGGGGGGCACGGGGGGCGACCCCCAGACCGGCCCGCTCGCCAAACGATTTTGGTGGTGGAAGGAAAGTCGGTCCGCTCTCGCCTGTTGGCACCCCGCGAAGCCGCTGACCTCATGGGCCTGCCAGCAAGCTACACCCTGCCCCCCCGCTACAATGACGCGTACCACGTGGCAGGCGATGGAGTGGCCGTGCCTGTTGTGGCGCATTTGGCGCGACACATCTTTGAACCCGTGCTTGCCTTCGCAGACGGTCATCTGTCGGTCGCCGCCGAATGACTGAGCTGCATACGGCCCTGAGCGACTTTGCCACCAGTCGACGTTTCAAGAGCAAAGGCCCGCTTTGCGTGGCGCTGGTGGTGACCGACCACGCCCGGAAGACCCTACCTCTGGACCCCGAAAAGCTACTGACTGCACAGGGCGGGCAGGTTCTGGGGCTGGGCAAGTCTGCGGTCCAGAAGATACTTGAGAAGCACGGCATAACCCGCCTTTTGGCGTCCGAAGGCGGGCGCACCAGCCGGGGCAGCATCGACAATATGCGGGCATATGTGGGCCTGTTGAACGGACTCCACGCCACCGGCACCGTGGACCTAGACGCGGTAGAAAAATTCTGGATCACACAGGTTGAAGCCTTCTTTGCCGGGAAGCCCTTCAAGCTCAGGCTGGACTCGTCCTTGGGCTTGCGTGCCGTGATCAGAAACTTGGTCGCGCAGGCAGAAGAACGGCAGAAGGCGTCAGCGGGTACGATGTACCATGGCACGATGATGCAACACCTTGTGGGCGCGAAACTGGACTTGGTGCTTGGCGTGGGCAACGTCACACACAACGGCGCGAACACCAGCGACCAGAAGCCCGACCGGACGGGGACTTCGACATTGGCGATGTGTCGATTCACGTGTCGACTTCACCGGGCGAAGCCTTGATCCGAAAATGTGCCGCGAACTTCGACGCAGGACGCCGCCCCATGATCGTGACCACCCGGAAGGGTGTGGTGATCGCAGAAGGCCTTGCCGAAAACATCGGCATAGGTGACCGGCTAGACGTGATCGAGTTTGAACAATTCGTCGCGACAAACCTGCATGAGCTTGGCAGGTTCGAAGCCGAACAGCGCCGCATCAAGGTTGGGGAACTGATCGCCCGATACAACGAAATCGTGGACGAATTCGAGACCGACCCAAGCCTTCAAATCGAAATTTCCTCTGGCAAGGCTTCCTGAGCCGAACCCCGAAAACCCCCTTCCAGCCGCCGCGCGCCTCAGTTGCGAATCATTCTCAACTGGTGCACATTAACACGATCTAAAGAGTCGTGATTAAGCCCCCGCGCCACCCCCGGAAAACCGATTGTTTCCGATTCAAGTCATTGATTTGACTCCACTTTTCAGCATGGGCCTGATACAAACTAGCCTAATGGTCGTAGCGCCGGTTTGTATTCGAAGGATTCGCCATGAAGATCGTCACCTATACCCGCGTCAGCACCGGCAAGCAGGGGCGCAGCGGACTCGGCCTTGAGGGGCAGGAAGCCGCGATTGCCGCCTATGCCGCCGCTAACGCGGCCCATATCGTCGGGGCGTTCACCGAAGTGGAGTCGGGCCGGAACAATGCCCGCCCGCAACTGCAAGCTGCCCTCAAGCTGGCCCGCGTGACCGGCGCTAAGCTGGTGATTGCAAAGCTGGACCGACTGAGCCGGAATGCCGCTTTTCTCCTTAATTTACAGGAGTCTGGGGTGGACTTCGTGGCCTGCGACAACCCCACTGCCACCCCCCTGACCATTGGCATTCTCGCCCTTGTGGCACAGGACGAAGCCCGCGCTATCAGCGAACGGACCAAAGCCGCACTGAAAGCCGCTAAGGCCCGTGGGCAGGCCTTGGGCAACCCGAACGGGGCAGAAGCCCTGCGCCGGGCAGGCAAGGGGAATGGGGCTTCCTGTGAGGCACAGAAGGCAGCCGCGCTAACGCGCGCCCACGACCTCGCAGACACCATCGCAGACGTGGAAGCTCAGGGTCACACCACCCTTGCAGCTATCGCGGCGGAACTGAATCGGCGCGGGATCAAGACAGCGCGCGGGGGGATGTGGCACGCTTCCAGCGTGGCGAATGTGCGGCGCAGGCTGGTGGCCTAGCCCCGCGTGAGCGGGCATTTTGCCAAACCTCACATTGTCCCCACTGCCGCGACAGTCGGGCTGCGAACCGCCCCCAAAATATAGGTCCTAGGGTCCCTTGAGGGGGTATATATAGGGGGTCCCGAAGGCGGGCAGTACCCGTCAGCGAGTTGCAGAGCAACTTTTCAGTTTCCAAACTGGCGACAATGTCAGGTTTATGAATCCGGCGTTGCACCCCTGTTGACGCGTACAACTTCGCCCCCAAAAGTGCGGGCCAGAACTAAACAACTCCCCTAAATCGTTGCACAAAAGGTGAACCATTCGGGGCCAGTTGCTTTGTGGTGCGCCGCGCCTGTGGTATCATTCAGAAGTCGAGTGGAGAGCTGCGCGGGCGGGCGGTTCTGGGTCTTCGCCCGCCCGCGTCTTTCTCCCTGACCCCGACAAACTCCCTCCCTCCCCCCGCGCCTGTGCTGGACCCAGCACGCCCCGACAGGCAATAGCGCGAAAGCTCTTCCCATGACCGAAGCCGTACACAGCCTTCAACTTAAGATCGACGCCGCCGCCGCCGAAGCTGGCAGCAAGCGTTTCACTGCCGCCCTGTCCGCCGTCAAGAAAGCCGTCTCGGACCTTGACCGCGCGGCAGATGGCACCTTTGCCAAGCTCGCCAATCACAAGCCGCAGTTTGACGTTGCCCCGCTGACGCGGGCCACGACCGAAGCGAACCGCCTGTCCACCGCACTTGCCGGAACTGGCAGCGCGTCTGACCGTGCCGCCGCCACCATCCAGCGCACGGCCCTTGCCAGCGCTTCCGCCGTCCGCATGGCGGAACAGGCGACCCAGCGCCTTGCCCTGCGCATGGGGGACCTTGGCGATACGCAGGGCGTAGCGTCCCTGAATTCTGCCCTCGCGCAGATGAAGGTCAGCCTTGTGAACGCGACGTCCACCTTGGACGTCCGCCGGGCAAAGTCGCAGTTTGACGACCTGCGGTCCGGTCTGTTGCAGGCGACCGTTGCGGCAGAGTACGCGCAGGGGGAACAGGCACAGCTCGCCCGTGAGCTGGAACAGACGGGCCGCGCAGCCCAGCAACAGGCCGAAGCCCTGTCCCGTCTTCGGGCAGCCCATGACCCCCTGTTCGCCGCTTCCCAGCGTTACGCCACTGCCTTGAGCGAGATCGACTCGCTTGTCGCGGCAAACATGGTTTCTGAGGCGCAGGCGTCCGCCATGCGGGAACGTGCCGCCGCCACGTATCTGGCAATGGGAAGCGCGGCTGACACCTTCGCCGGGCAGGCGCGCAACGGCGCGATGGCCGCGCAGCAAGTGGGCTTCCAGCTCAATGACATTGGCGTCATGCTCGCGGGCGGTATGTCCCCCCTGTCGATTGCCGTCACGCAGGGGACCCAGCTTGCCCAGACCTTCCAAGGGTTGAAGGGTAGCACCTCTATTCTGTCGACGCTGGCAGGCGGTTTCGCCGCCATGTTCTCCCCGGTCTCGCTGGTGACCATTGGCGTGATCGCGCTGGGGGCGGCAATCGTCCAGTGGATGACTTCCGGCAGTGACGCCACCAAGGACTTCGCCACGGCGCTGGCGGACGCGGATTCCGCTATCTCTTCCATGCGGCAGGCCACCGACACCCTTGCCGGGGCCACCCTTGGCAGCCTTGCCGAAGGCTATGGGCGGGTAAACGCGGAACTGCAAACGCACCTTGAGAAATTGCAGGAAATCAGCCGTATCGAAGCTACCCGCGCCACCGCTGACGCCTTCACCGCTGTAGGCAGTGAATACCTTGGCGGATGGCTGACCACGGACGTGGACGATATGCGCATTGCATTCGAGACCACGAACGACCAAGCCCGCGTGCTTCTGCGTATGCTGGACCAGATCAAGGCCGCGCGGACCTTCGAAGAACAGTTTGCCGCCGTCCAGAAGATGCGCACCGAAGTTGAAAGCGTGACCGGCGGACTCAAGAATGCAGAAGGCGGCGCGCTGGCCTTCTTGATGCAGCTCATCAAGGCCGAAGACGCCGGAATCCGCTTGAAGGCTGCCACGGATGGCACCGCCGGGGCAGCGGACAACGCGTCTGGGGCTGCCTCTGGCCTTGCCTACACCATTGGCACCGCCGCCGATGAAGCCGCCCGCCTTCTCATGAACCTGAATTCGGTTCCGGGCGCGCTGGCAGTCATGGGCAAGAGCGTGGAAGGGCAGATTGCCAGCATCCGCGCGCAGAACCGGGCCTTGAGCCTTGAACTGTCGGAAGGCCTGTCCAGCGCCGCCGCTAACCGCCGGGTGCAGCTTGAAACCATGGTGACCACCGCGAACGAACGCGGGCAGCGGATTACGCCCGACGCTATCGCCGCCGAATGGATGAAGATTAACGAACTGGACGCAGCCGCGAAGGAAACGGAACAGCTGCGCAATCAGATCACCGAACGCAACCGCCCGGCACGTTCCGCCGGGGGTGGCGGAGGTGGCAGACGGACTGCCGCCCTCACCGAGGAACAGAAGGCCACCGAAGAGCTGAACACCACCCTGACTGAACGCCTTACCTCTCTCGAACAGGAACGGCTTGCCCTTGAACTGGTGGCGTCCGGGCAGTTTCAGACTGCGGAAGCCGCGCAGCTTTTCGCAGAAGCAATGACGGCGGGCGGGGGCGCAGTGGACGCGCAGACCGCCGCCATGATTGCCCAGATCGACGCCGCCGCGAAGCTGAATGAAGAACTCAAGAAGCTGGCAACGGACCCGGTCAAGGACTGGATGGATTCCGTTCCCAACTGGATCGAGGCCGGAAAGCAGATCGAAATGGGGGCTATCAACAGCCTGCGCGACTCCATCGCGGATATGATCAAGACCGGCAAGCTGGACTTCGAGTCCCTTGGCGAAGCCATTCTGGGCGTCTTCGCGGACGTTGTGTCCGACAAGGCGGTCAAGGAACTCTTGACCCTCTTCGGACGCGGGGAAACCGGTTCGGGCGGGTGGCTTGGCGGTCTGTTTGGTGACCTCTTCGCCTCTCAGGGCGACTCGGACGTGGCGGGCATGGTGAACGGCGGAACGCAGGCGGGCGCAGTGATCGGCAACAGCATGATTCAGGCCGGGCAGGTAGTTTCCCAGCAACTTGCCGCCGCGATGGCTCAGGGCGGTATGCAGGCCGGGGCGTCCGCGCAGTCTGGCCTTGCAGCGGGCAGCGTGAACGTCCGCACCGCCGCGCAGACCGGTCTTGCAGTCGGTTCCGCGAACATTCACACCGCCGCCACCTCTAGCGCCCCTGTACTCGCGCAGGGCGTTGTCAGCGGGGCACAGCAAGGCGCGCCTATCCTTGGTCAGGGCGTAGCCATGGGCGCAGCCGGTGGCGGGGGGGCTTCCTGTCCAGCATCGGCGGAGTCGGCGGTCTTCTGACCATGGCCTTGGGCGCATTCTCGGAAGGTGGCGTGTCCACCTCGCCCGTGGGCTTCGCCGCCATGCCCGCTTCTGCATTCCGGCACGCCCCGCACTTCTCGCAGGGCACCCCGAACACCAGCGGCATTCCCGCCGTCCTGCATCCTAATGAGGCGGTTATTCCCCTGTCGCGTGGACGGAAGATTCCGGTGGAAATGGGAGACAGCGCCGGGGGCGGAACGATCATCCACGCGCCCCAGACGATCAACATTCAGACCCCGGACGCGGACAGCTTCCGGCGCAGCCAGAAACAGATTGCCGCCGATATGGCCCGCGCCGGGCAGCGGGCAGTCAGTCAGAACGGATAAGGAGTCCGATATGAGCGGTTATGTGTACGCGGGCGTGCCGTCGCCCTTGGGCATGTATGACGACCTCCACCACCAGCGGAAGACCGAACGCCTGCGCGCCCTGTTTGAAGCTGGCGTGCCTGTCATCGCATCGGGTGACGGCTTGACCGCCACGCCCGCGCCGAACTCTAGCCCGCGCCCGCCGCGCGACACGTGGAACGACAGCGCGCCTGTAGATGGCGACGGGGAACTTGGCGCTGCGGAATGGTGACTGAGCTAGGAAGGGGCCAGCTAGGCCCCTTTTCCTTATCGGTGGCTTACCGGTGGCCCCCGCGTCAGCGGGCACCTAGCCCTGAATCGGCCCGAAAAGCCCTTATCGGGGACCGTCCGCTACCATACACGCACCATACGAAAAGGCCCGCTCCACCATACACGGTGAGCGGGCCTTCTTTCTAAGTGCTTGATTTTCCTTCGGAAAATCTTGCGGTATGGTGGTGGGCGATAACGGATTTGAACCGCTGACATCTTCGATGTGAACGAAGCGCTCTACCGCTGAGCTAATCGCCCGTCGGCGCTCTCTTAGACGGCTTCGTCGGCCTCTGCAAGGGCCTCTGTCGGCTCTTTCTTGCGCGCGGTGCCAACACCGCGCGCCTTCAGCGTCATCATTGAGCGGCCGTCCTTGTCGGCAGACCGGGCGACCCGCACCTTGCCCATGCCGGGCAGATTAAGCTCTTCGCGCTTTTCGAGTGCCGCACCCAGCTGGGCCAAGGTCGCTTCAACGATTTCCTTCAGTCCCTTTTTCTTGCCGCCCGTGGCTTCTGCCACACGGTTGACCAGTTCGCGCAGTTTCAAAGCGGTGCCCCGTTCGACAACCTGGGAAGCGTCCTCTGCCATTTCACCATCCGTCGGCGCCTCGCCCGGGGGAAGGACATCGGCGACGGCCGTGACTTTCGGTGCGGGTATACGCTTCGGGGCCGATTTGGTTGCTGGTTTGCTCGTCATGACACAACTCCCTGAAGACGGCGACAGCCGCACGTTTCATCCAGTTTATCCACAGCTTAGAAACAATGCCACAGGAAAAAGGCACACTGTCCGCTTGATCCCGGTGCACCATCAGAAAACCAAGGGGCGCCTCCAACTGGAAGCGACCCGTATCAGCCAGTGTGTTCAACCTTCAATGCGCGGTCTGTCCCCGGCTTTCGGCGGCGGCAAGCCGCGCGGCGGCAGCGGCTTCTTCGGCGGCCTCGTCCCATTCCACCGGCTCAGGCTGGCGCACCAAAGCAGCAGCAAGAACCTCACGCACGTGGCTGACAGGGATGATGTTCAACCCCTGTTTCACGTTGTCGGGGATCTCGGCCAGGTCCTTGGCGTTTTCCTCGGGGATCAGCACGGTCTTGATGCCCCCCCGCAGTGCTGCCAGCAGCTTTTCCTTCAAGCCGCCGATGGGCATGGCATTGCCGCGCAACGACACCTCGCCGGTCATCGCAATGTCGCGGCGCACCGGGATGCCGGTCAGAACCGAGACAATTGACGTGACCATCGCCAAGCCCGCCGAAGGGCCATCTTTCGGCGTCGCGCCATCGGGGACGTGAACGTGAATGTCCATCGTCTCGAACTTCGGCGGCTTGACCCCGATCTGCGGACTGATCGAGCGGACATAAGATGCCGCCGCGTCGATGGATTCCTTCATCACATCGCCCAGCTTGCCGGTGGTCTTCATCCGGCCCTTACCCGGCAGTTTCAGCGCCTCGATCTGCAACAGATCGCCGCCCACGCTGGTCCACGCCAGACCCGTCACCACGCCGACCTGATCTTCCAACTCGGCCAGACCATAGCGATGGCGCTGCACGCCAAGGTATTCTTCCACCTTGGCCTCATCCACCGTGACCGATTTGGTCTTGCCCTTCAGAATATCCGTCACGGCCTTGCGCGCCAGCTTTGCAATCTCGCGCTCAAGGCTGCGCACCCCGGCTTCGCGGGTGTAATAGCGGATGACATGGGTCAGCGCCGCGTCAGACACCTCGAACTCACCCTTCTTCAGGCCGTTCGCCGCGATCTGCTTGGGCAACAGGTGCTGCTTGGCAATCTCGCGTTTCTCGTCCTCGGTGTAGCCCGCCAGCGGAATGATCTCCATCCGGTCCATCAGCGGGCCGGGCATGTTGTAGCTGTTGGCGGTGGTGATGAACATCACGTTCGACAGATCGTATTCCACCTCAAGGTAGTGGTCGACGAAGGTGCTGTTCTGTTCCGGGTCCAGCACCTCGAGCAGCGCCGACGCCGGATCACCGCGGAAGTCCTGCCCCATCTTGTCAATTTCGTCCAGCAAGATCAACGGGTTGTTGGTCTTGGCCTTTTTCAGGCTTTGGATGATCTTGCCGGGCATCGACCCGATATAGGTGCGCCGGTGGCCCCTGATCTCGGACTCGTCGCGCACCCCGCCAAGCGAGATACGAATGAACTCGCGCCCCGTGGCCTTGGCGACCGACCGGCCAAGCGAGGTCTTGCCCACGCCGGGGGGGCCGACAAGGCACAGGATCGGGCCTTTCAGCTTGGTCGAGCGCGCCTGCACCGCCAGATATTCGACGATGCGTTCCTTGACCTTGTCCAGACCATGATGGTCAGCGTCCAGCACCTTTTGCGCCGCGGCAAGGTCTTTCTTGACCTTGGACTTCACGCCCCATGGCACGCCCAGCAGCCAGTCAAGATAGTTGCGCACCACCGTCGCCTCGGCGCTCATCGGCGACATGGTCTTCAGCTTCTTGACCTCGGCCTCGGCCTTTTCCTTGGCCTCTTTCGACAGCTTGGTGCGGGCGATGCGGGCTTCAAGCTCGGTCACCTCATTCTGGCCGTCCTCGCCATCGCCCAACTCGCGCTGAATGGCCTTCATCTGCTCATTCAGGTAGTATTCGCGCTGGGTTTTCTCCATCTGGCTTTTGACGCGGGTCTTGATCTTCTTTTCGACCTGCAAGACGCTCATTTCGCCCTGCATGTGGCCGTAAACCCGTTCCAGCCGTTCCGACACGTCCAGCGTTTCCAGCAGAGCCTGCTTTTGCGCAACCTCTATCCCCAGATGGCCAGACACCAGATCGGCCAGACGGGCAGGCTCACGGGTTTCGGACACGGCGGCCAGCGCCTCTTCGGGGATGTTCTTCTTGATCTTGGCATAGCGCTCGAACTCATCGGCAACGGCGCGCAGCATGGCGTCCACGGCTGCTTTGTCGCCGGGCGTCTCGGTCAGTTCGCTGACCTCGGCCTCAAAGAAGCTGGGGTTGGTCACAAAGCGGGTGATCTTGACGCGCGCTTTGCCCTCGACCAGCACCTTCACGGTGCCATCGGGAAGCTTCAGCAATTGAAGCACGTTGGCCAACACGCCCACACGATATATTCCATCGGATGCCGGGTCGTCGATTGCCGGATCGATCTGGCTGGACAGCAGTATCTGCTTGTCGTCCTGCATCACCTCTTCCAGCGCCCGCACCGATTTTTCGCGCCCGACAAACAGCGGCACGATCATGTGCGGAAACACCACGATGTCGCGCAACGGCAGGACCGGGTAGCTGGGGGAGAATTGCTCGCTCATCTTGCGTATCCTTATTATCGGCAGGAAGACCACGGCCCCGATCATCGGCAGCATCCCGGTCTTCCCCTCTTCACCCGCCATATCTGGGGGGGCGGTCGGGACGAGTCAACCAGTGCAACCGTCAAGCCGGTGTGATGCCGCCCGGACTGCTGGGCATGATGCCTTGCGAGGCCGCGGCCTACAAGGCGGAATCAGGCAACCGCGGATCGTGGCAGGTCCGACCTGCGGGGTCAGTGCATTCGGTCCTGGTCCTGGCGCAAGACACCCTCTGCAAATTCGGGTGCGGGGCCGGTTTCAACCAACTCGCGCAGGGCCGCCGCGATCCGGGCGTCACAGGTCGGGCAGGTGGTATAGCCCACCTTTGACGGATGCTCGACCTCGGGCAGGGTCGGATCAAGCCATGTCTGATTGACATATACCGCCCCGCAGACCGAACATTTCTGTGAACGCGCCAACGGATCATAAAGCCACGCAGCCATCGGCGGGTCGACCTGAACCGCATCCAGCAACTGATGCACCATCACCGCGCGGCCATGCTTCATCGGCTGGATGGTCAGACGAAAGCGCCGCACCTGATGCGGGGCGTCGCAGCGGTAATCGAGGTGCAGGGGCCGCTTGGTTGCCAACACAGCCTGCACCATCTGGCTGACCCGGTCCGCGGTCGCGGTATCGGCAATATGCGCGGTCAAACGGGTGGACAGGATGGTGTTGGAAAGGGCACGCGCACCGCCATTGTTGCGGGCAAAGTCATCCCAGTCGCCGCCCACCCAAAGGATGCGAAGCGATGAGTCCACCACACAGAAGCTTTGAAAGAACTTCAAACTTGCGGTCCGATCCGGCAAGACGCTACACTTGGATCATAGCAGGTCCGTCGCGAAATGCTCAACCGGGCTTGTCTGTTTTTTAACGATCCAACCACGCCCTTGCGGCAGACCGGCGCCCTGTCGTGCAGGTTCGGGTTGTGGCACATGGATTGCAGGTTTTCGCCCTGTTGCGGCCGCATTTGGTTGTTTTGCTGTCGAGAATGCCTGAGCTTGCGCGGACTCGCGCACGGCGATGGTTTTGACCGGGTCTCTGTCAAGGAATGCCCATGTTCGGTTTGTTTCAGCGCGCGTCCAACCCGACCCCGGACGCAGAGCCAGCGGCAGCGCCGCTGGTTGCGACGCAAGAGAGCGTGTCGCTTGATCTTTTGTGTCAGCTGCTGGGGCATTGGGAAACCAATGGCCGGTTTTCCGGTGCCATTGGAAACAGTCTGCCACAGATGACGACGGAAGACGGAATCGAGGTTATCTGTGACCCGGACCGGCTGATCGGGATCACAGTGGCCCCGACTGCATTCGGCATCGAGGTCGCGGATATGGACGTGCAACAGATGACCGAACTGGTCAACACCGCCCTTGCCCGCCTGCCCCGCCCGGACTGGACGTCTGAGGCCGGTGCCGTGCAGGAAAGGATGGCTGTTGCCCGCATGCCATGGGGGCCAAGCCTGCGGCTGACCTGCCTGCCCTGCCCGGTTGACCCATGCTTCAACGGACAACACCATGCCGGCACGCGGCTGATCGGTCACGCCCTGCCCGGCTGAGGCTGCCTGTCACAGCGGGTCGATGTCGCCCGCCGCCCGTTGGGCATGGAAATCGGCCACAAAGGCCGCAAGGCGCCCTTCGGCTATCGCCGCACGTAGGCCCTGCATCAATTCCTGAAAATAGTGCAGGTTGTGCCAGGTCAGCAGCATGCCCGAGATCATCTCTTGCGCCTTGAACACATGGTGCAGATAGGCGCGGCTGTAGCCGCGGCAGGCCGGACAGGTGCAGTCCTCATCCAGCGGGCGCGGGTCGTCCTGATGCCGCGCGTTCTTGATATTCACCTGCCCGTGCCGCGTCCACGCCTGCCCGGTGCGGCCAGAGCGTGAGGGCAACACGCAATCCATCATGTCGATGCCACGCTGCACCGCGCCGACAATGTCATCGGGCTTGCCCACCCCCATCAGATAGCGCGGCTTGTCGGGCGGCAGAAAGCCCGGCGCATAGTCCAGCACGCCAAACATCGCCTCTTGCCCTTCGCCGACCGCAAGGCCCCCGACGGCATAGCCATCAAACCCGATGGCTGTCAGCGCCCGCGCACTTTCCTCGCGCAGATCGCGGGTGACGCCGCCCTGCATGATGCCGAACAGCGCATGGCCCGGCCTGTCGCCAAAGGCATCGCGCGACCGCTGCGCCCAGCGCATCGACAGCGCCATCGACGCGGCCACCTCGGCCTCGGTCGCGGGCAGCGCCGGACATTCGTCAAAGCACATCACGATATCCGACCCCAGCAGCCGCTGAATCTCCATGCTGCGTTCGGGCGACAGCATGTGTTTGGATCCGTCGATATGGCTGGAAAACCGCACCCCCTCTTCGGTCAGCTTGCGCAGACCGGCAAGGCTCATCACCTGAAACCCGCCGGAATCGGTCAGGATTGGGCGGCTCCAGTTCATAAAGCGGTGCAGGCCGCCCAAGCGCGCAATGCGTTCCGCCGTGGGGCGCAGCATCAGGTGATAGGTATTGCCCAGCAAGACATCGGCCCCGGTGGCGGCCACGCTTTCGGGCAGCATGGCCTTGACCGTGGCCGCCGTGCCCACCGGCATGAAGGCAGGCGTCCGTATCTCGCCCCGCGGGGTCTGGATCACGCCCTTGCGCGCGCGGCCATCGGTCGCCTCAAGCCTGAACCCGAACTGTTGTGCCATTGCCCTGCCCTTCAAACTGTCGCCAGCGCTGCCATAACTCATCTGGGCGCGATTCCAAGGGGGCGGGCAGATGGCACCACCGTGCCCTTGGCAGATCAGGCAGACACACCGCGCGTGGCAAGACGGCGGGTCAGACAAGACGGCGGGTCAGACAAGACGGCGGGTCAGGAACACCGAATTCGGGTCGTCGACATAGCCTTCAAACGGCCCACACGGCACAAAACCGGCCTTGGCATACAGCGCGCGGGCCGCGACAAAGGTCGGCTGCACCCCGGTTTCCAGCGACAGTCGGACGAAGCCCTTGGCGCGGGCCGCGTCGATCAGATGGTCCAGCATCCGGCGCGACAGGCCCCTCCCCCGCGCTTCGGCCAGAACATGCATCGACTTGATCTCGGCATGGCCGTCATCAATGCGCTTGATCGCCCCCATGCCGACCGGCCTGCCCGCATCGCGCAGGACGAAGAACCAGATGCCCGGTTGCGCCAGTTGCCCGGCATCCAGCATATGGATGCTTTCGGGCGGAGTATCGGCGTGCATGTCGGCGGTGTGGCGCTGCATCAGCAAGCCAAGGTCGGGCCCAAGCGGTGATTCGAGTGTGATTGTGGGCGTCATGGCACGATCCGATGTTGTTTCGACCAGACAGCAAATTCTCGCAGGCAAGAAAACCCCCGCCGTGCAGCGCGCGTTCTTGACCGGCATCCCGACTTTCGCAGGCGGACAGGCTTGTGCGCAGGCGGACAGATCAGCCAGGCCTGCGATGAGTCAGGTGGCCGGCGCCATCAGCGGCTCTTTCGCGGTCTGGCGGACAATTTCGGCAATCAGGCCCAATTGCTCGGCCAGCGGGTTTGACTTGCGCCAGATCATCCCGATGGTGCGCGACGGGGGCGGCGCCGCCAGCCGCGCGACCGAAACCGAGGCCGACCGGATCTCGACCGGCACCGCCATTTCAGGGATCAGCGTAACACCAATCCCCGCCCCCACCATCTGCACAAGGGTTGACAGCGAACTGCCCTCCATCAGGTCGCGTGGCACCGCCGCCGACAGATTGCAAAACGACAGCGCCTGATCACGGAAGCAATGGCCCTCTTCCAGCAAGAGCAGACGCATTTCGCGCAGCATGTCGGAATTGGGCACCGGCTTGTCGGCATCTTCGGGCGGGCGGACCAGAACAAACTCTTCGTCAAACAGCGCCTGCTCGGCCAGCGACGGCTCCGATACCGGCAGCGCCACGATGGCGGTATCCAGACGCCCCTCCAGCAACTCGGCGATCAGGGTTTGCGTCACCGCCTCACGCGGGCGCAGATCAAGACCGGGGTAGCGCGCGACAAGGGCCTTGATCACGCGCGGCAAAAGGTAAGGCGCAACCGTCGGGATCACCCCGATCCGCAGCCGCCCCATCAACGGGCTGAACGAGGCGCGGGCCAGATCGCCCAACTCATCCACCGCACGCAAGATGTCGCGCACCCGAAGGGCAAATGCGTCGCCCAAGGGCGTCAGCCGGATCTGGCGCGCACCCCGTTCAACCAACGATGCGCCAAGCATCTCTTCCAACTCCTTGATCTGGATCGAAAGGGCGGGCTGCGAGATGGCGCACATCTCGGCCGCGCGGCCAAAATGGCCGTGCTGGGCCAAGGCGTCGAAGTAGCGCAGATGTCGCATCGAAATGGCAATCATAACCTCAGATTATCGCCTAAATAAGAAAATGCAAATTAAGTTTATGGGTAAGGCGTGCTAGGCATGCGGCACAGTCTTCGCATCGGTCGGGGAATCGTCTGCATCACACAGCAGGCAAGGCGATGCCCCGACGCAACACAACGACCAACCACATCAGGAGAGCGACATGGATGGCAATGATCTGAAATCCACCGGCAAATGCCCGGTGATGCACGGGGCGCTGACCTCGACCGCAAGTTCGGTGATGGAATGGTGGCCCAACGCGCTGAACCTTGACATTCTGCACCAGCATGATGCCAAGACCAACCCGCTGAAAGGCTTTGACTACCGCGAGGCGCTGAAGTCGCTGGACGTGGATGCGCTGAAGGCCGATCTGCGCGCGCTGATGACCGACAGTCAGGACTGGTGGCCCGCCGATTGGGGCCATTACGGCGGCTTGATGATCCGCATGGCGTGGCATGCCGCGGGCTCGTATCGTCTGGCCGATGGCCGTGGTGGCGCAGGCACCGGTAACCAGCGCTTTGCGCCGCTGAACTCGTGGCCCGACAACGCCAACCTTGACAAGGCCCGCCGCCTGCTGTGGCCGATCAAGAAGAAATACGGCAACAGTGTCAGCTGGGCCGATCTGATCATTCTGGCCGGCAACGTCGCTTACGAGTCGATGGGCCTCAGGACTTTTGGCTTTGCCTTTGGCCGCGAAGACATCTGGCACCCGGAAAAGGACGTGTACTGGGGCAGCGAGAAGGAATGGCTGGCCCCGTCCGACAGCCGCTATGGCAGCATGGAAGACCCGTCCACCATGGAAAACCCGCTTGCCGCCGTGCAAATGGGCCTGATCTACGTGAACCCGGAAGGCGTGAACGGTCAGCCTGACCCGATGAAAACCGCAGCGCAGGTGCGCGAGACCTTTGCCCGTATGGCGATGAATGACGAAGAAACCGCCGCGCTGACCGCAGGTGGCCATACCGTCGGCAAATGCCATGGCAACGGCGATGCCGCCCTGCTGGGCGCAAGCCCCGAAGGTGCGGACGTGGTTGAACAAGGCCTGGGCTGGATGAATCATTCGACCCGCAGCGTGGGCCGCAACACCGTGACCAGCGGCATCGAAGGCGCCTGGACCACCCACCCGACCACATGGGACAACGGCTACTTCGATCTGCTGTTCGGCTATGACTGGGAGCTGAAGAAATCCCCCGCCGGTGCGTGGCAGTGGATGCCGATCAACATCCGCGAGGAAGACATGCCGGTGGACGTGGAAAACCCGCAGATCCGAGTCATGCCGATCATGACCGACGCCGACATGGCGATGAAGGTGGACCCGGTTTACCGCGAAATCTGCCAGCGTTTTGCCGCCGATCACGCCTATTTCACCGACACCTTCGCCCGCGCCTGGTTCAAGCTGACCCACCGCGATCTGGGGCCGAAGGCGCGCTACATCGGTCCGGAAGTGCCCGCCGAAGACCTGATCTGGCAAGATCCGGTTTCGGCTGGCTCCACCTCTTACGACGTGGCCGCCGTCAAGGCCAAGATCGCGGCAAGCGGTCTTTCGATTGCCGACATGGTTTCCACCGCATGGGATTCGGCCCGCACCTATCGCGGGTCCGACATGCGCGGCGGGGCCAATGGCGCCCGCATCCGTCTGGCGCCGCAAAAGGATTGGGAGGGCAACGAACCCGCCCGTCTGGCGCATGTGCTGTCGGTTCTGGAGCCGATTGCGGCAGCCTCGGGCGCAAGCCTTGCCGATGTGATCGTGCTGGCCGGGTCATATGGTGTTGAACAGGCGGCAAAAGCGGCCGGGTTTGACATCACGGTGCCCTTTGCCCCCGGTCGGGGCGATGCAACCGATGCCATGACCGATGCGGCATCCTTTGACGTGCTGGAACCGGTGGCCGATGGCTTCCGCAACTGGATGAAGAAGGATTACGTGGTCAGCGCCGAAGAACTGATGCTGGACCGCGCGCAACTTCTGGGCCTGACCGCGCCCGAAATGACCGTGCTTGTCGGCGGCATGCGCGTGCTGGGCACCAACCACGGCGGCACGGCGCATGGCGTCTTTACCGACCGGGTGGGGGCTTTGACCACCGACTTCTTCACCACGCTGACGGATATGGCCTTCAAATGGGTGCCTGCAGGCAACAACCTGTATCACCTGACGGATCGCAAGTCGGGCGCGGTCAGGTTCACTGCCACCCGCGCCGATCTGGTGTTCGGCTCGAACTCGATCCTGCGCGCCTATGCCGAGGTCTATGCCCAGGACGACAACGCCGAAAAGTTCGTGCACGACTTTGTCGCGGCCTGGGTCAAGGTGATGAACGCCGACCGTTTCGATCTGGTCTGACGCCAACGCCCCCCGCCGCAGACCCGCGGCGGGGGGCATCTCTGCATATGAGGTCGCGCTTGGCCTCGCGCCTAGGGAAGACCGCCGTGACAGCCATCCCGACGTGCCGGTGGCGCGGCGGCGCAGGAACAGCCCCCGGCATCGTCTGGGAATCCCGGCGCAGTCCTGCGATCGGCCCTTTACGAATCCCCGGACCTTGCTACATCGTTGTTCCATGAATGTTCTTATCTGGTTCAAGCGCGATCTGCGCATCCATGACCACCCCGCGCTGGCACAGGCCGGGGCGATGGGTGGCAGCATTCTGCCGCTGTATGTGGTTGAGCCTGACTATTGGGCCCTGCCCGACACCTCGGCCCGGCAATGGGCGTTCACGGCGGAATGTCTGGCCGATCTGCGCGACGATCTGGCCAGCCTTGGCACGCCGCTGGTGGTGCGGGTGGGTGAGGCGGTCACGATCCTTGACCGCATGTGCCGCCAGCATCGCATCAGCCATATCCTCAGCCACGAAGAAACCGGCAATCTGTGGACCTATGGCCGCGACAAACGGGTGGCGGCCTGGGCCCGCGCGTCAGGCATCACGTGGCAGGAACTGCCACAATCGGGCGTGGTGCGGCGGCTGAAGGGTCGCAATGGCTGGGCCAGGCAGCGCGACGCCTTTACCGCGCTGCCTGTCCTGCCCGCACCCGCTGCCCTGCGCGCTGTGGCGGGGCTTGAGCCGGGGGTGATCCCTTCTGCCCGCGCCCTGCGACTTGCCGAAGACCGCTGCCCGCATCGCCAGACCGGAGGGCGGGTGCCGGGCCTGCTGGCGCTGGACAGTTTTCTGACCAAGCGCGGCGAGCCCTATCGCGCCGCCATGTCCTCGCCGCTGACGGGCGAGCGGGCCTGTTCGCGGCTGTCGCCCTACCTTGCCCTTGGCGCGCTGTCGGGGCGCGAGGTGGCGCAGGCCACCACGGCGCGACAGGCGATGCGCCCCGGCGGGCGTTGGCCCGGCGCGCTGACCAGCTTTCAAAGCCGCCTCGCCTGGCGCGACCACTTCATGCAAAAGCTGGAAGATGAGCCCGCCATCGAAAGCCGCTGCCTGCACCGCGCCGCCGAAGGTTTGCGCCCGCGAATTGCCGATGCCGAGCGGTTGGCCGCCTGGGCCGCTGGTGAAACCGGCCTGCCCTTTGTCGATGCCTGCATGCGCTATCTGGCGGCGACGGGTTGGCTGAACTTTCGGATGCGGGCGATGGTCACCTCGGTGGCCTCGTACCACCTTTGGCTGGATTGGCGGGCCACCGGGCCGGTGCTGGCGCGGGCCTTCACCGATTATGAACCCGGCATCCACTGGCCGCAGGTGCAGATGCAGTCAGGCACCACCGGCATCAACACGCCGCGCATCTATAACCCGATCAAGCAAGGGCAGGATCAAGACCCGACCGGCGCCTTCACCCGCCGCTGGCTGCCCGAACTGGCCGCAGTGCCCGATCACCTTTTGCAGACTCCGTGGCGCTGGGAAGGGGCGGGCAGTCTGCTGGGCAAGCGCTATCCCGAACCCGTGGTCGATGTGGCCGCCGCGGGCCGGGCGGCGCGCGATGCAATCTTTGGCCTGCGCAAGGCCACGCCGCGCGAAGAGGTGGCCGAGATCATCGAACGCCACGCCAGCCGCGCCGATGTTCGATTTGTGAATGACCGCGCGCCGCGCAAGCGCGACCAGACGCCGACGAATCAACTCAGCTTCCTGTTGTAAACCATGGCAAAGATGGTGAAAAAGGGCGATCTGCCAAGCAAGGTCTGCGCCACCTGTGGCCGCCCGTTCACTTGGCGCAAGAAGTGGGAAAAGGTCTGGGACGAGGTGCGCTATTGCTCGGACCGCTGTCGGGGGGATGCCAGGCGCAAGGTGGCCCCGCAAAAGGACAAGACGCCCTGAGCCGCTGATCCCGCCCGTGGTGGAAAGGGTTGCATTTCAGTCTGGCTGTGGTTTCCTGCACCACCCAACATGGAAACAGAAGGCAGATTGGCATGACCCTTTCTCTTGCAGCAGCACGCATCATCATCACGCAGGCTTTAGCCAAAGGTCGGGCTGCCGGCATGAAACCGCTTTCGGTTCTGGTGGTCGATGCCGGCGGCCATCCGATTGCGTTCGAGCGGGAAGATACCGCCTCGGCCGGGCGCTATGTCATTGCCATGGGAAAGGCCAACGCCTGCCTGATGATGGGCATCGGCGGTGCCGCCCTGCAAGAGCGGGCTGAAAAAGACCCGGCCTTCATGGGCGCGCTGACCGGCGCTTATGGCGGCGCGTTCCTGCCGCGCAAAGGCGGCTTGCTGGTGCGCGATGCCACGGGCGCGGTCTTGGGTGCGGTTGGCGTGACTGGCTGCACATCAGACAACGACGCCCTTGCCGGAACCGCAGGGATCGAGGCGGCGGGCTTGGTGGCCGAGGGCTGAGCAGCGCTGGATCAAACGGCGCAAAGATCCATCCGACCGGAAGCCACGTCTGACCGTCGGATCGGGGCAGCGAACGGCGGGACCAAACCTGTCACCGCTGCCTCAACCCACATCCAGCGCGATGGAATGCACCCGGCGGGTCAGGTCGCCCAAGGCCGCGTTCACCGCACGATGCCGCGCAACCCGGGTCAAGGGGGCCAGTGTTTCCGCCCGCAGGGTGATGCGAAAATGCGTCTCGCCGGTGCCGTCATCACCAGAATGGCCAGCGTGCTTGGCGCTTTCATTCACGATCTCAAGGCGTTGCGGCGCAAATGCGGCGCGCAGCCGGCTGTCCATCTCATCCATCACGGTCATTTTTCTTATCTGCCTCTTCAATCTGCCGCTCAAACCCCTAAACTGTAGCGCCCGAGTCGAAAAGCCTTGGGGACACTTAGAAAGGCGCCCGATGGTACCCAAGCCCCCCTTTGAGTTCGACATCCGCGTGTCGACTGACAAGAAGCGCAAGAAAACCACCCGCCGCGGCATGTCGGGCGCGTTCGACACCTCGACCAAGCCCTGCGATTTTCCCGGTTGCAAAGAGGCCGGGGCCTACCGCGCACCCAAAAGCCCCGATCTGCTGGATGAGTTTTTCTGGTTCTGCAAGGACCACGTGCGCGAATACAATCTGAAATGGAACTTCTTCCAAGGCACCTCGGACGACGAGTTTCAGAAGTTCCTCGACAAGGATCGTGTGTGGGAACGCCCTACAAAGCCGTTCAGCCGCAAGGATGATGGCCGGGCTTGGGCGCGGTTGGGGGTGGATGATCCGTTGTCGCTGCTGGGCGAGAATGCCACGCAAAACCCCGGCAAACCCGCCCCTACCTCTACCCGCAAACTGCCGCCGACCGAACGCAAGGCGGTGGAGATCCTTGACGCGCGCGACACCTGGACCAAGACCGAGATCCGCAAGCAATACAAATCCCTGGTCAAGGATCTGCACCCCGACATGAACGGCGGCGACCGTTCGGATGAGGAACGTCTGCAAGAGGTGGTCTGGGCCTGGGACCAGATCAAGGACAGCCGCTATTTCCGCGAGTAGGCGCGCAGGTTCTGCGCGCCGCTTCGTGGCTTACGCGGCCTTGAACACCAGTGCCGCCCCGTTCATGCAATAGCGCTTGCCGGTGGGTTGCGGGCCGTCATCGAACACATGGCCGAAATGCCCGCCACAGCGGCGGCAATGCACCTCGGTTCGGGTGCCAAACAGGCTGCGGTCTTCTTTGGTGCCAATCGCATTCGGCAGCGGTTGCCAGAAACTGGGCCAACCAGTGCCGCTGTCATACTTGGTGTCAGAGGCAAACACCGCCAGATCGCAGCCAGCGCAATGGTAGGTGCCCTTGTCATAGATCTTGTCCAGCGGGCTGGTCCCTGCCCGCTCGGTCGCTTCCTCGCGCAGCACGCGGTAAGGCAGATCGCCCAATTTTGCCCGCCATTCGGCATCGGTCAGCGTGACCTCAAAGCTTTCGGCGCGCAGCGGGCTTGCCGCAAACATCGCCAACCCACTCAGCATCAGCAGTCGTCTGTTCATTCGATCCTCCATCGTTGGTCGCAATCTATGCCGATGTGACGCGCGGCGGGCGGGAATAGTTGCAGTCTCACGCAAAAGCGATCTGATCCGGGCGATTGTGAATGCTGCCCTTCCCCTTGAACCCCCCCGCGATATGTTCCACAACTCGGATGAACGCGCCCCACGGGGTGAAATTGGGCTGTGCAGGATGCTGGATCACGCGATGAAACCAACCGAAGAAATCAATGTGCGTGATGTGTTTGGCATCGACACCGACATGAAGGTCAAGGGCTTTGCCGACCGCACCGACCGGGTGCCGGTGATCGACCCGACCTACAAGTTCGACCCGGATACCACCTTGGCGATTCTGGCAGGCTTTGCTTATAACCGCCGCGTGATGATCCAAGGCTATCACGGCACCGGCAAATCGACGCATATCGAACAGGTGGCAGCGCGGTTGAACTGGCCTTGCGTGCGCGTCAACCTCGACAGCCACATTTCCCGGATCGACCTGATCGGCAAGGATGCGATCAAGCTGCGCGACGGCAAGCAGGTGACCGAGTTTCACGAAGGCATCCTGCCTTGGGCCTTGCGCAACGAGGTTGCCATCGTGTTCGACGAATACGATGCCGGCCGGGCGGACGTGATGTTCGTGATCCAACGCGTGCTGGAAACCGATGGCAAGCTGACGCTGCTAGACCAAAACGAGATCATCACCCCGAACCCCTATTTCCGGCTGTTCGCCACCGCCAACACGGTGGGTCTGGGCGATACCACCGGCCTTTACCACGGCACCCAGCAGATCAACCAGGCCCAGATGGACCGCTGGTCACTGGTGGCGACGCTGAATTATCTGAGCCATGATGCAGAGTCCGCCATCGTTCTGGCCAAGAGCCCGCATTACAACACCGACAAGGGCCGCAAGATCATTTCGCAGATGGTAACCGTGGCAGACCTGACGCGGACAGCCTTCATGAACGGCGATCTGTCGACCGTGATGTCACCCCGGACCGTGCTGAACTGGGCGCAAAACGCCGAGATTTTCCGCAACGTCGGCTATGCCTTCCGGCTGACCTTCCTCAACAAATGCGACGAGTTGGAGCGCCAGACCGTTGCCGAGTTCTACCAGCGCTGCTTTGCCGAGGAACTGCCGGAATCGGCGGCCAGCATGGCGATGCGCTAGGCCCCCCACCCCATCCCTCCCCCACAAAGGGGGGAGGGAATCGCGGGCGGATGATTTGGGGATGTGACCTTTGCGCGGGGGCGCCTCCTCCCCCCTCGTGGGGGAGGATGGGAGGGGGGGCAGGCGGGACAATGAACCGCGCGGGCAGAGCATGACCAAACCCACCGACAACCCCGCCGATCCGTTCAAGAAGGCGCTCGCCGAGGCCACCCGCGTCATGGCCGATGACCCCGAGATGACGGTCACCTATTCGGTCGATCCGCCAGGGATGAACCGCGACGGGGTGCGCCTACCGCAGGTCAGCCGCCGGATGACGCGGGACGAGGTGCTGCTGGCGCGCGGCACGGCGGATGCCTTTGCCCTGCGCCGCAAGTTCCATGACGAAGGCGTGTCGGCCCGCTATGCCCCCACCGGGCAACTGGCGCGCGATATCTATGACGCGATGGAAACCGCGCGCTGCGAGGCGATGGGGGCGCGGGACATGCCGGGCACGGCGGGCAATATCGACGCCAAGATCGGGCATGAGGCGGACCGCAAGGGGTATGCCCAGATCACCGCCGCGCAGGACGCGCCCCTTGCGGTGGCGGCGGGTTATCTGGTGCGGCATCTGGCAACGGGCCGCGATCTGCCCGCCGGGGCCGCCAATGTGATGGACCTGTGGCGCGGGTTTATAGAGGATCAGGCCAGCGGATCACTGGACGGCATCGACGCATCGCTGTCCGATCAGGCCGCTTTCGCGCGGCTGGCGCGCAAGGTGATTTCCGACCTTGGCTATGGCGACCAGTTGGGCGACGACCCCGACGCGCCGGACGACGATCAGGCGCAGGACGAGGCGCAGGAAGACGAGGACAGCCCCGAGTCCCAGGGCGAGGACCAGTCGGAGCAGGACGAGGCCGACGCCTCACCCGAGCGCAGTCAGGAAGACCAGCAGGACCAATCTCAGGCGCAAGTGTCGATGGACGACAGCGCCGATATGGAACAGGGCGAAGAGGCCGAACTCCCTGAAGGCGAGGCCCCTCTGGAGCCGCCTCCCCCTGCCCCCCATTCGGATGCGGACCCGAACTACACGGTCTATACCACCGATTTCGATGAAGAAGTCCGTGCCGAGGATCTGGCCGAGGCGGCAGAGTTGGAACGGCTGCGCGCCTATCTGGACCAGCAGTTGGAACCCTTGAAGGGGGCCGTCAGCCGCTTGGCCAACAAGCTGCAACGCCGCCTTCAGGCGCAGCAGAACCGATCCTGGCTGTTCGATCTGGAAGAAGGCACGCTGGACGCGGGGCGTCTGGCGCGCGTGGTGGCCAACCCGACCACGCCCTTGTCGTTCAAGCAGGAAAAGGACACCGAATTCCGCGACACCTGCGTGACGCTGCTCTTGGACAACTCCGGGTCCATGCGCGGGCGACCGATCAGCATCGCTGCGATCTGCGCCGATGTGCTGGCGCGCACGCTGGAGCGCTGCTCGGTCAAGGTGGAGATCCTGGGCTTCACCACCCGCGCGTGGAAGGGCGGGCAAAGCCGTGAACGTTGGCTGGCGCAGGGCCGCCCGCAGCAACCGGGGCGGCTGAACGACCTGCGCCACATCATCTACAAAAGTGCCGATGCGCCGTGGCGCCGGGCACGGCCCAACCTTGGGTTGATGATGAAGGAAGGCTTGCTGAAGGAAAACATCGACGGCGAGGCGCTGGAATGGGCGCACCGCCGCGCCATGGCCCGGCCCGAGGCGCGCAAGATCCTGATGGTGATCAGCGATGGCGCGCCGGTGGATGACAGCACCCTGTCGGTCAACCCCGCGAGTTTTCTGGAAAAGCACCTGCGCGACGTGATCGCCATGGTCGAGCGTCGCCGCGCGGTGGAGCTGATCGCCATCGGCATCGGCCATGACGTGACGCGCTATTACAACCGTGCGGTCACGATCACCGATGTGGAACAGTTGGCAGGCGCCATGACCGAACAACTGGCCGGGTTGTTTGACACCGACCCGCGCAAACGGGCGCGGGTCTTGGGCATGCGGAAGGTCGGGTAAAGGGGGCTGTCTGCCCCCTCGCGGCAAAGCCGCTCACCCCCGAGGGTATTTTTGCCAAGAGGAAAGGCCGGGCCGATGTTTCAGACCTTTGACAGTGCCGCGTCCCCCGAACAGGGGCCTGCGCGTCTGGCCAGTTTACGGGGCCTGATGGCGCGCGAAGGGGTGGCGGGCTTTCTGGTACCGCGCGCCGACGCGCATCAGGGCGAATATGTTGCGGCACGCGATGAGCGGCTGCAATGGCTGACCGGGTTTACCGGATCGGCGGGGTTTGCAGTGGTTTTACCGGATGTGGCGGGGGTGTTCATCGACGGGCGCTACCGGGTGCAGGTCAAGGCGCAGGTGGACCTTGCGCATTTCACCCCGGTGCCATGGCCCGAGGTGAAGCCCGCCGACTGGCTGCGGACGCATCTGGCGCAGGGGGTGATCGGGTTTGACCCCTGGCTGCACACGGCCGATGAGGTGGCAAGGCTGGAGGCCGGGCTGGAGGGCAGTGGCATTGGCTTGCGCGCGATGCGCAATCTGGTTGATGCGATCTGGCCTGATCAGCCGGCAGCCCCCTGTGGCCGGGCGTTTGTTCACCCGGATGCCCTGGCCGGAGAGACCAGCGCCGACAAGCGGGCGCGGCTGGCGGAAGACCTGCGCAAGGCGGGCCAACGGGCAGCGGTGATCACGCTGCCGGATTCGATTTGCTGGCTGCTGAACATTCGGGGGGCCGATGTGCCGAAGAACCCGGTGCTGCAAGGCTTTGCCGTGCTGCATGACGACGCCCGGCTGATGCTGTTTGCGGACCCGGCCAAGCTGGATGCCGGGGTGCGGGCGCATTTGGGTCCGCAGGTCAGCCTGCGCCCGCTGGCAGCCTTTGTGCCTGCGCTGCACATGCTGCCGGGGCCGGTGCGGGTGGACAAGGCGATGGCACCCTTGGCGGTCAGCGACGCGTTGACCGAGGCCGGGGTCGAGGTTGACTGGGGCGATGACCCGTGCCGTTTGCCAAAAGCGCGCAAGACGGCGGCCGAGATTGCCGGCATGCGCGAAGCGCATCTGCGCGACGGGGCGGCGATGGTCGAGTTTCTGGCCTGGCTGGAGGCGCAACCTGCCGGCAGCCTGACCGAAATTGACGTGGTGACGGCGCTTGAAGGCTTTCGCCGGGCCACCAACCGGCTGCATGACATCAGCTTTGACACGATCTGCGGGGCTGGGCCGAATGGCGCCATCATGCATTACCGCGTGACGCAAGACACCAACCGCCGTGTGCAGGAAAACGAGTTGCTGCTGGTCGATTCCGGCGCGCAATACACCGACGGCACCACCGATATCACCCGCACCGTGGCGCGCGGCGATCCGGGCGAGGAGGCGCGGCTGTGCTATACCCGCGTGTTGCAGGGGATGATCGCGATCAGCCGCGTGCGCTTTCCCAAGGGGCTGGCGGGCCGCGATCTGGACCCTCTGGCGCGGTATCCTCTGTGGCTGGCAGGGCAGGATTTCGATCACGGCACCGGGCATGGAGTGGGCGCGTTCTTGTCGGTGCATGAGGGGCCGCAGCGGCTGTCGCGGCTGTCGGAGGTGCCGCTCGAGGCCGGGATGATCCTGTCGAACGAGCCGGGCTATTACCGCGAAGGGGCGTTCGGCATCCGACTGGAAAACCTGATCGTGGTTGAGGAGGCCCCGGCCTTGGGCGACAACCGGGCGCAGTTTTGCTTCGAGACGCTGACCTTCGTGCCGCTGGACCGGCGGCTGATCGTGATCGACCTGCTGTCGCCGGGCGAACGCGACTGGCTGGACGCCTATCACGCTGAAGTCTGGGCAAAGATCGCCCCGCGTCTGGGCGAGGCTGCCAAGATCTGGCTTAAGTCTGCCTGCGCGCCCTTGGGTGCGGGGGTCTGATCCGGGGCTCAGGCCCCTGACGCCTCGGCCGCGACCTGCCTGACCCGGTCCACCATCGCCCGCAAGCCGTTCGAGCGTTGCGCCGACAGGTGGTCGTTCAGGCCCAGCCGCGCCAGCTCGGCCGCCGCATCCACCCTTGCGACCTGATCCAGCGGCAGGCCCGCATAAAGCGCGTGCACGATCGCCACCAGCCCGCGCACGATCATCGCATCACTGTCGCCCTGAAAATCCAGCCGCCCTTCCGCCGGCATCGGTCGCAACCAGACCTGACTGGAACAGCCGTTCACCTTCAGCGCCGGCACCTTGAATTCATCCCCCAAAGGCGGCATCGCCTTGCCCAGTTCGATCACGTGGCGGTAACGGTCTTCCCAATCGTCGAGAAAGGCAAATGTCTCGGCAATTTCTTCGAATGCGGGGCTGGCCATCGGGAACACTCCTTGCTTGGCTGATAGGTAAAGCGCTGGCCTTGTGCCGTCCAGTGCTTGCGCCGGGACAGCGACACCGAAGGCCACTCTTTTCAAAAGCCGATGTATCGGCTACCCAAGGGCAAAGCGATGATGGATGAACCGATGAAACGCCCTTTGACCGCCGCCCTTGCCGCCGTTCTGGTCCTGACCTCTTGCGGCATGGTGCGCGAGTCGCGGCTGAACCCGTTCAACTGGTTCGGCCGGTCCGAGCGGGTGCAGACGACCGCCGCCGTTGCCGCACCCGCCGAAGATGTGGTTCGGGTGGCAGATGTGGTGTCGCTGGCAATTGAACCCTATTCCGGTGGCGCCATCGTGCGGGCCACCGGTGTGATGGAAAGTCAAGGCTGGTGGAATGCCGAACTGGTCGAGGTGGAGGGCGAAGATCCCACCCATCTGACGCTGGATTTCCGCATCCTGCCGCCGCCGACGCGCAGCCCGGTGGGCCCCCAGCGCACGCGTGAGGTAACGGCTGCGATCACGCTGACGCCGCAGCGGTTGGAAACCATCACCCGTGTGACGGTGCAGGGTGCCCGCAGCGCCCGCACCACGCGGCGCTGATTACAGCCGCACCACACGCACTTCGTTGCCCTTGGCGGTCAGCGCGATTTCGCCGCGGCAGAGGCGCATGGCGTCTTCGCCAAAGGCCTCCATCCGCCAGCCCTTCAGCGCCTCGACCTCGCGCCCGCCGGCGGCGATGGCATCAAGATCACCCGAAGAGGCAATCAGCCGCGGGGCCACGCCCAGGCTTTCCGACTTGGCCTTCAGCAACACCCGCAACAGATCGGCCAGCGCCGGGTTGACCTGCAACTGTTCCTTGTCTGGGTCCACCCGCGGCATGTCTTCAGCCTTCATCGCCATGCCCGACTTGACCGCGGCAATGATGCCATCGGCAATTTCAGGCTTGCGGCCTTCGCGCATCAAAAGGCGGGACCGGCCCAGTTCTTCGGCGGTGGTGGGGCGGGTCGAGGCCAGTTCCAGCAGCGCGTCATCCTTCATCACCCGGCTGCGCGGCACGTTGTGCTTTTGGGCATATTCCTCGCGAAAGCGCGCCAGTTCCTTGACCACCGCCAGAAACCGCCCCGAGGTGGTGCGGGTCTTGATCCGCAACCATGCCGCCTCCGGGTGGGTGGTATAGGTGGCGGGGTCGGTCAGCACCGACAATTCCTCGGCCACCCAATGCGACCGGCCATTCTTGGCCAGTTGCGCCGCCAGCCATTCATAGATCACCCGCAGATGGGTGACATCGGCCAGCGCATATTCCTTTTGCGCGTCCGACAGCGGGCGGCGCGACCAATCGGTAAAGCGGCTGGTCTTGTCCAGATTTTCCCGTGCGATCTTGCGCACAAGGGTTTCATAGCCGACCTGTTCGCCAAAGCCGCAGACCATGGCGGCGATCTGGGTGTCAAACAGCGGCTCTGGGAAAACGTTGCCTTCGACAAAGAAAATCTCAAGATCCTGCCGCGCGGCATGGAACACTTTTACCGTCGCCTTGTGGCGGAACAGGTCATAGAGCGGTTCCATGCTCATGCCCTCACCCTCGATCGGGTCCACCAGCACCGCGTCGCCGGTCTTGCCGGGCAGCGCCATCTGGATCAGGCACAGTTTTGACCAGAACGTGCGTTCGCGCAAAAACTCGGTGTCGATGGTGACGAAGGGGGCGGATTTCGCGGCCTCGCAGAACGCGGCAAGGTCTTCGGTCGTGGTAATCGTCCGCATGGGTCGGGTCTTTCAAAGGGCCGCGGGGGCATCCCGCAACAGATCATGCATCCGCTATAGGGTCCAAACCAAAGCTTGAAAAGCCCCTGCCCCAAAGGAAACGGCCTCAAGGGCTTGCTGCTTGCCAAATACTCCCGCGCGGAGCGCAGCCGACGCTGCCGCCCCCGCTAAAGCTGAATAATACTGCGATCCCCCGCCACAAAGCGGCGCAGCACGGCCGGGTAAAGCCGGTGCTCCTGCACCAGCACCCGCGCGGCAAGCGCATCGGCGGTATCGCCTTCCAGCACCGGCACCCGGGCCTGACCAAGGATCGGGCCCGCGTCCAGATCGGCCGTCACCTCATGCACGCTGCATCCGGCTTGCGCGTCGCCTGCGTCCAGCGCGCGCTGATGGGTGTGCAGGCCTGGATATTTGGGCAGCAGCGACGGGTGGATGTTCAGCATCCTACCCTGAAAGCGGCGCACGAAATCGGGCGTCAGCACCCGCATGAAGCCGGCCAGACAGACGATATCAGGATCGGCGGCAAGGATCGGGGTCAGCAACTCGGCCTCGAATGCCGCCCGGTCGCGGCCAAAGCTGCGGTGATCGACAGCCGCGGTCGGCACGCAAAGGGCCGCGGCCTTGGCCAGCCCCCCGGCCGCCGGGTCGTTCGACGCCACCAGCACGGCTTTGGCAAACCCCTCGGCCTGCATCGCCTGCACCAGCCGGACCATGTTCGAGCCACCCCCGGAAATCAGGATGGCAACCCGGGTCACAGCAGGCGGCCCTTGTAGATCACGCCCGCGCCCGGCACCACGCGGCCGATGCGGGTGACGGTTTCGCCTTGGTCGCGCAACAGGCCCGCCAATGCCTCGGCCCGGTCTTCCGCCACCACCAGCAACATGCCGATGCCGCAGTTGAAGGTTTTCAGCAGCTCCGGTTCCGCCATGTTGGCAGTGCGGGCCAGCCAGCCAAACACCGGCGGCAAGGTCCATGTATCAAGGTCGATTTCGCAGGCCAGCCCCTCGGGGATGACGCGCGGCGGGTTTTCCGTCAAGCCGCCGCCGGTGATATGGGCAAGGCCATGCACCCCCCCGGCCCGCACCGCCGCCAAAGCCTGTTTCACATACAACCGTGTGGGTGCCAGCAGCGCCGCGCCAAGGCTGCCTTCGGCAAATGGCGCGGGCGCATCCCAGCCAAGGCCCGAAAGCTCCATCACCTTGCGCACAAAGCTGTAGCCGTTGGAGTGAACCCCATTGGACGCCAGCCCCAGCAGCACGTCGCCCTCACCCACCCCGGCGGGCAGGTCAGACCCGCGCTCCATCGCGCCCACGGCAAAGCCTGCAAGGTCGAAATCACCACCATGATACATGCCCGGCATTTCCGCCGTCTCGCCGCCAATCAGCGCGCAGCCACTGGCCTCGCAGCCCTGCGCGATGCCGGTGATGATGCGGCTGGCCTGATCCAGATCAAGCTTTCCGGTGGCGAAGTAATCGAGGAAAAACAAAGGCTCGGCACCTTGGCAAACCAGATCGTTGACGCACATCGCCACCAGATCGACACCGATGGTATCGACATTGCCGGTGTCAATCGCGATGCGCAGCTTGGTGCCCACGCCATCGGTCGCCGCCACCAGGATCGGGTCTCTATAACCTGCGGCCCTCAGGTCAAACAGCGCGCCAAAGCCGCCCAAGCCCCCCATGGTGCCGCTGCGCATCGTGCGCTTTGCGGCGGGTTTGATGCGTTCGACCAGCGCGTTGCCCGCGTCGATGTCCACGCCCGCATCGGCATAGGTCAGCCCGTTGTGGCCCTTGCTCATCACCGTCTCCTGAAGGGAATCCGAAACCGCTGCCCCCATACGCCTTTCGCCCTGCGCACGCAACAAACGACGGCCAAATCCTTGACCCGCCCACCCGATATGTTAGGCAAGGGGCCGGTGTGGGGCTGTAGCTCAATGGTTAGAGCCGGGCGCTCATAACGCCTTGGTTGGGGGTTCGAGTCCCTCCGGCCCTACCAAACCCGCAACCCGCCGTCAGGCGTTACGGCAGCGCGGCCAGCAGGATTTCGCCGCCAAGCGTGGGGCAAGCGATCCCCACCCCGGCTATCGGCAGGATGGCATGGCGAACCTTCTGGGGCAGACGATACTGACTGTGGCCGTCGCCGCCTGCCCGGTTCAATACGTGCAGCACGTCTTTCATATCCAGCACGAACAGCCGATCCCCCAGCGTCTGCAACTCGGCCAGCACCGAGGCCCAGTTGCTTTCGGCCCCGTCAAAGTCGGTGGTCTGATAGCGCCAGCGCACCTGCCCGCTGCCGGTGTCGATGGCATAGATCCACCCCGTCGGAGACCACAGATAGGCCGACCCATCCGCCACATGCTGCGAATTGATGAAGTTCCCGGCGTTGAAAGACCAGCGCTGCGCCCCGTCCGCCAGCGACAGACCGACCAGCCTTTCCTTGTAGGTGCCTGCGACCAGCAGATCACCTTCAACCTGGATTTGCCGCAGGTATTGCCATGTGGTGCGACCATCCACGACCCAGTTCACCGCGCCATCCGAAAGGTTCAGAGCGTAAAGATGGCCGTCGCCGGGTCCGACAAAAACCGTGTCTGTCGTGCCGGTCGGGGCATAGCTGGCCAAGGTATCGACGATCGCAGCGTGCTGCCACAGCGGTTTGCCCGTCAGGGTGTCCAGCGCGGTGATCTGGTGGCCGTCACCGAACACGGTGACCTGCGGGGTCACCCAAGGCACCCCGGTCTGGATCTGTGCGGTATAGCGCCAGACCTCGGCCCCGGATGCGGCGTCATAGGCGGCCAGCCACTTGCGACCGCCACAGACCATCAGCCCTTCGGCAAATCGCGGGCGGTATTCGGCGGGGCTGTCAAAACCATGGCCGTGCGACCACAGCGGCGCGGCCTGCGCCAGCGACACCGCCCCGATGGTGGTATCGCCGCAATAGAGTACACTCCCTGCCGCATGGGTCAGCGGGTTCAGCCTGTTGTTGCCGGTTGCAAACTGCGCCAGCACCGGCAACTCTGGCATCGGGGCGGGCGCAAAGGCCGCCGCCGGCCTGCACATCAGACCAGCGACAAGCCCCTGCACAAACCCTCTGCGGTCCAGCGTTACCGGCATTGTGCCCCTTGCTTGATCCAGGCGAACAGAATCTGCGTGTTCGGGTGGTCGCGGTCCTCGGTCGGATCAATGCCGGGGGGCATGCGATCTTCGGTCAGGTGCTGGAACACGCCGCTCAACTCGGGCTGGCCGGGGATGATCACCTTGGTCGCATGATCGACGCCGTGGGCCACCGAGTCTGCCCCCAGCATGATGCCGTCATAAGAGGTCAAATCCAGTTCGTGAAAGCTGGGCGGTTCCTGATTCGACATGTGGCAGGTCGAACAGGCGGGCATGTCCTCGGCAAAGACATTGTCTGTGTTGAAAAGCGGCAGAATGTTCTTCTGGAAATGGTCGTCATTGACAGCGCCGCCGCTGATCCATGCCTCGATGGCCTGTATCTCGGGCTGATCCTTGGACACGCTGAAGCTGACCCCAAACGGCATCCGGTTGTTGCGCAGGTGCCGACCGATGATTTCACGCTTGGGGTCTTCGCCCGGCACGAACAGGACGCGCGCCGGCGACTGGGTTGATCCGGCCTTGATGCCATCGCAGGTAGACAGGTCCAGCCCGCGATAGCTTTTATTGGGGTCACTGGACGCATGACAGACAATGCAGGCCGGGCCTGAACCAAACGCATTCGGCGTGGCCATCAATTGCGCCACATAGCTGTAGGGGATCGGCAAGTTCTTTTTCAGGATCAGTTCGGTGACGGCGGCATGGTCCCCTTCAACGTGCAGTCTGCCCTGCCGCAGGTCATCGGCATATTGTTCTGACAAGGTCATGGTGTTTTCGTCATCATCCGCCTGGGCTGCGCCGACGAACCCAAGCGTGGCCGCGCACAAAGCAGCGGTCAAAATCGTGGAGTATGTGGTTGGTGTCATCTCGTCCTCCTCCAGTGGTTAATGCAATCGTCCGGGCCATTCGCGGCCTTCTTTCGGGTCGTTTTGCCCTGAAACAGCCCTTGAGGCAGGAATTCGCCGCAAATCTTGGAAATAATCAGGGCCGTCAGAAAGTTTGCGTAACCATTTCTGTATTCACGATGATCCGGTGCCCTTGACGCAATCGGCGTGTTTCCTGTTTGAGACCCGGATCGGCTGTGATTAGACTAAAGTTGCTGTCAGTCAGACCTATGTCGGAAAACCCATGGTTGTATCACAGGGTTCACCCTCCACCTCAAAGGACTCTGACCCGAGGGTCGGTTCTGGTGAACTGCGGTCCGGGTGGTTTGACGAACGTCTGATCCTGTTCGTTTTTCAATTGATGTGCAGCATCATTCTGGTGGTCGATGTCGGCGGCGAGATCCATGAGACCTTGCTCGACAGCGGCCCCCCCAAACCCTTCATGCTGTTCCACCTGTGGATCGAGGGGTTTGCGACGCTGCTGATGGGCACATCCTTCGTGTTGTCCTACCGACTGCTGCGCAATCACCGTCGCGAGCTTGCTTTGGCCAAGACCAGGATCAACGCCTTGCGTGGCGATTTTTCCGAGTTGGTTGACGCGCGGTTCCGGGACTGGAAGTTGTCGCCCGCCGAGTTCGAGGTGGCCTTGCTGACGGTCAAGGGCTTGCTCATCGCCGAAATCGCAAGGTTGCGCGACAGCCGCGAAAGCACGATCAAATCGCACCTGTCAGCAATTTTTCGCAAGGCCGGGGTCACATCGCGCACCGAGTTGCTGGCAAAGTTCGTCGATGACTTTCTGACCAGATCGGCAGAACACTAAGGGGGCCGGGGCCGACAGACCAAGGGCGCACATCTGCCTGCGCCGGTCTGCGGTGAAACATGGCCGTTTTGCCGCCAGTCTGGCCTTTGACAACGGACCGAAACAAAAACCGCCCCCAGCGCGAAACTGGAGGCGGTTTTTTGGTCCATCCCGTGACAGATGGTGGGTGACCCTGGAATCGAACCAGGCGTGGGTCGCCCCGGGGGAGTTACAGTCCCCTGCCGCACCTTGCAGCTCGTCACCCAATGGGGGGCGGAATACTCAAGCGGTCGGGGGGCGTCAAGGCCCGATTGCAGTGCGGGGTCAAGAGTTTCGGCTTGCACACACCCCCTGCCCCGGCCCATTCTGCACGGCTAAAGCCAAAGGCGCGGATGATGAAAACCGGAACCACAAAACCGACATGGGTGATCGACAAGGAACGCGGCAAGCGGGCCGAGGCGCGCGAAACCGTCTGGCTGTTCGGCCTGCATGCGGTGCGCGACGCGCTGCTGAACCCGGCGCGTGAAAAGCTGCGGCTGGTGTTGACCAAGAACGCGCTGGACAAGCTGGAAGAGGCGGTGGCCGCGTCGGGGATGGAACCCGAGGTGGTGGATCCGCGCCGGTTTGACGTGCCGATCGACGAAGGCTCGGTGCATCAGGGGACAGCCATGGAGGTGCGGCCGCTGAACTGGGGCCGGCTGGAGGATGTGGCGATTTCCGGCACCGGCCTGCCCTTGGTCGTGCTGCTGGACCGGGTGACCGACCCGCACAACGTAGGCGCGGTGTTGCGCTCGGCCGAGGTGTTTGGCGCCCGCGCCGTGATCGCACCGCGCCATCATTCGGCACCGGAAACCGGGGCCTTGGCGAAGACCGCCAGCGGTGCCTTGGAACGCCAGCCCTATCTGCGGGTCACCAACCTGTCGGACGCGATGGAGGAATTGCGCGCCATGGGCTATGTGCTGATCGGGCTGGAAGGCGAGGCCGAACACACACTGGAAGGCGCGCTGGATCAGGTCGGCACACGGGCGGTGGGTCTGGTTATGGGTGCCGAAGGGCCGGGCCTGCGCGAGAAAACCCGCGAGACCTGTGATCTTTTGGCCCGCATCCCCTATGCTGCCGGGTTTGGCAGCCTGAATGTGTCAAATGCGGCGGCTGTGTCGCTTTATGCCGCCAGCCAGCGGGTCAATCACAAAAGCGCGACATGATCTTCATTCGCGCGGTTCAGTGCCCATTTCAATTGGGTGACGGGTCCGGAACCCCCGTCCCTGATTAAACTGTCCCTCGTTCCGCGACTTTGCGCCCGGTCCTCGGTGGATCGGGCGCTTTTTTTTGATCAGGCTTTGTCCGCCAGAGCCTTGCACCAGGCTTCCATTTCCTTGGTCGCAAGCTCCATCGGCGGCTCAAGGAAGGTCAGCATGAAGCTGTCGCCAAGATCGGCCACCCCGATGGCGCGCGGGCGCACCGCCAGCACATGGGCGTTCGGAAGGGCGATGCCAAAGCAGAACACGATGTTCTGGGCGGCCGTGATATTTGCGGCAATCGGACCACCGATGGCGGTGGTGTGGGCGTGGTGGTCGAAGGTGGCGATATAGGCGACCTTGGGATGCGCGTCGATCTTGGCCTTCAGCGCCGCGATGATGGCATCGACATCGGCGCATGAGGTTTCGGACTTGGGCAAGGTCAACTCGAAGGTCGGGTATTTTTCCATCAGGATGGATTGTTTCATCGGTCTTCATTCCTGTGATTGATGCCAGCATGGCTTGCGCCCTGCGCCAATTGGCGTCAAGGCGGCGCTTGGACGCAAGCCCCGCTTGTGCGCGGTAAAACACCGTGTCATCACAGAGATATGACCGAAGATGAAACCATCGCCCAAATTCTGCGCAAGACCCGCGTGATCGCGCTTGTCGGCTGGTCACCCAAACCCGACCGCCCCAGCCACCGGGTTGCGGCCTATCTGGTGCAGCGCGGCTATCGGGTGATCCCGGTAAACCCCGGTCAGGCCGGGCAGATCGCGCTTGGCGAGACCGTGCGCGCCAGCCTGTCCGAGATTTCGGGCCATGTCGACATGGTCGACATCTTCCGCCGGTCGGAAGAGGTGGGTCCGGTGGTGGATGAGGCTTTGGCGCAGTTTCCCGAACTGGGCTGCATCTGGATGCAGTTGGGCGTGCGCGACGATGCCGCCGCCGCAAGGGCCATGGCACGGGGCGTCGCGGTGGTGGTCAACCGCTGCCCGGCGATCGAGATCCCAAGGCTGGGGCTGTAGGGGTGGTTTGAGCCTAAAGCGGACCTTGGTGCTGTGCCTGGCGAACCGGGACCGCGAGTCCATCGCTGGCACCTCGACGTAGGTTCCTCAACTCACAGACTTGCTCAGAATGCGCTTACGCCTCATGCTGAATGCATGGAAAACACAGATAAAGAGTTCGTTGAGATGGCTGCGCCTGAATATTGGTACAGTTATGCACAGGAGCTCGCAGAAACCGCCGACCAGATCTACAGATCTTCAAAGCAACAATGGATCGCATATCTCCACCGCGGTGCTGATGGTTCAGTTAGAACAGCCAGACGCCCTTTTGTTTCTCGCCCGGTCCTGCTTCTGTATGGATTGTCCATTGAGAATTTGATCAAGGGGCTACTTATTTCCGAAAACCCGAGTTTTCTCGCGGGAGGAAAGCTTAGCAAACATCTTCTCGGCCACGATCTACTCAAGTTGGTGGGCCGATTGCGTTCAATCAATATAGAAGCGGCAGATTACGACCTGCTCGCACTACTTTCAGATGTTGTTCCGTACCTTGGGCGCTATCCGGTTCCAAAGTCTGCTCAAGATATAAAACCTGAGAAGCACATAACTGAGGATGTCTATAGCGCATGCAAAGCGCTTTTTGACCGACTTGAAATGCAACTTTATCGGTTGAATTTTCAAGGTATTGACGGACCCGACGGCGTTCGATTCGCCAATCTGCGTCTGACACATCTTGATGCAAAAGCAGATTTCATCACTAATGAATTGCCAGAAACGTGGCATGACTTCCAGCGTGAGTTCAAGGAGGCTGAGGACAAAGGCGCAAATTGACTGCGGCGAACGTCCGCTCCGTCCGCAAAGCCGACGTTTGGCCAAGCCCTGCCCTACCCCCGCCCGGCCTTCTCGGCCAGCCCGGATACGCCTTCGCGGCGGTCCAGTTCTGCCAGCACATCGGCCAGCGCCACGTCGCGGGCGGCGAGCATCACCAGCAGGTGGTACAACACATCTGCCGCCTCTGCCGTCAGCTTGGCGCGGTCGCCCTTGACCGCTTCGATGATCGCCTCCACCGCCTCTTCGCCGAACTTCTCGGCGCATTTTTCCGGGCCCTTGGCCAGCAGCTTGGCGGTCCAGCTTGACTCGGGGTCGCCCCTCTTGCGCGCGGCGATGGTGGCGGCAAGTCGGTCAAGCGTGTGGGTCATGTCAGCCTCATGGGCAGGCCAGCCGCGGCCATATGGGCCTTGGCTTGGGCAATGGTAAAGGTGCCGAAGTGGAAGATCGAGGCGGCCAGCACGGCGGAGGCGTGGCCCTCGGTCACGCCTTCGACAAGGTGAGCGAGCGTGCCGCCCCCCCCCGAGGCGATGACCGGGATCGACACCGCATCGGCGATGGCGCGGGTCAGGGGCAGGTTGTAGCCGCCCTTGGTGCCGTCACGGTCCATGCTGGTCAAAAGGATCTCGCCCGCGCCCTTTGCCGCCACGGTGCGGGCAAAGTCAACCGCGTCAATGCCGGTGGATTTGCGCCCGCCATGGGTGAAAATCTCCCATTTGCCAGGGGCCACGGTCTTCGCATCAATCGCCACCACGATGCACTGGCTGCCAAACCTGTCCGCCGCCTCGGCCACCACATCGGGGTTGGCCACGGCGGCGGAATTGAAGCTGACCTTGTCGGCCCCGGCCAGCAGCAGCGCACGCACGTCTTCGTGGCTACGCACCCCGCCCCCCACCGTCAGCGGCATGAAGCATTGCTCGGCGGTGCGGGTGACCAAGTCGAACATCGTGCCCCGGTTTTCATGCGTCGCGTGGATGTCCAGAAACGTCAGCTCATCCGCGCCTGCGGCATCATAGGCGCGGGCCGCGGCCACCGGATCGCCCGCGTCGATCAGGTTGACGAAGTTCACGCCCTTGACCACCCGGCCATCGGCCACGTCAAGGCAGGGGATGATGCGGATTTTCAGCATGAGCATGGGTCCTTGCAGGCGATTGCCCTTTCATAGGCGCAGCGCGCCGCGCTGGAAAGTCGGCTTTTGGCCGCTGATGGCAAAGCGGGGCGGTTGTGCGCCGGGCCACCTGTGCCAGACTGATGGTGCGAGGGAGATGACAATGGTGCACCAGCGGGCAGGATCGGGGCTGCGGTATCTGGCGGCGGCGATGGCCTTGGGGCTGATTGCGCTTTGGGGATCGGAAAACCTGTTCTGGACGGTGCCGCAGCATGGCATTCACCCCACCGATTGGCTGATGACATGGGCAGCCTACACATTGGTGTCGGCCGCGGCGCTGTCGGCGGTGCTGTGGAGCGGGATCAGCGGCTGGCAGGCGGCGTTTCTGGGCGGGGCGGTGCTTGGCTTTGGCGTCGAGGGCGTGATTGCCACCACGATGTACGATGCCTTTCCGTTCCAGTTGGTCTGGACGCCGCTGGCCTGGCACGCGCTGATCACCGGGCTGGGCGTGCTGGCGCTGCCGCGCTTCTTGGCACGGGGCCGTTTGGGGCGGCAGGTGGCGGGGCTGATCGTGCTGGGGCTGTTCGGGGCGGTCTGGGGGCTGTTCTGGCCGACCGAACGCGCTGATCTGCTGGGTTTTGGCATGGCCCTGACCTGGTTGCCGGGCCTTGGCCTGACGGTGGTGGCAGCCCATCTGGTGCTGGATCGTCTGGGCGAGGTGGTGGCGCCACGGCCCGCGGTGTTGCTGGTGGCCCCGGTGATCCTGACCGGGCTGTGGCTGGCGCGGTTGGCCCTTGTGCCATCGGTGCTGATGCTGAGCTGCCCTGCCTTGATCGGGGCGACGGTCTGGACCATGCGGCGGCTGGGGCAGCCCGCCGTGGCCTTGCCCTTGGGCCCACCCGCGCATCCGGCGCGCCATGTGCTGTTTGTGCTGGCACCGCTGATCACGGCGCTGCTGGTGGTGCCCGGCTGGGGCATGTTCGGGCCGGTGCCGTCGAACATTCTGGTGGCGGTGCTGGGCGGCGGCACCGGGCTGGTGCTGTGGCTGCGGCTGGTGCTGCGCGCGGTCCGGCACCCGACCGCTTGAAGGACAGGGTGCAAGAGGGGGCGCTGCCCCCGGCCTGCGGCCCTCATCTCCGGGATAATTTTGAACGAATCAGATCGGGTTGTAGCCACCGTGCGTCACAAGTGGTTGCGAAACTCAAACGCCGCTTCTAGGCGTCAAGAACACGAGGAGCGTCACAAGGATAAAGGCAAACGCAATCACGCCGCCCAAAGGCAGGGCAAATGCTGATGCCCAAACCAATAAAAAGCTGACGTCGGCAAAAAGACCGTCACAATTTTCCAGAGTCTTGCCCCCTACGCAGCCCATGCTTGCAAGGAAAGCATTGCTTGCTGCTCCAATCGCAAAGGTTCCGCCAACGGCAATCCAAGACCCGAAGAGGTTCCACAAGACCTTTCCGGCTTTGATCGGCCGAATATTGGCGGCAAAAGCCGCGCGCATTCCGAAGGCAAACGGGGCCGCGACCAAAATCAGGATGGCAATATAAAACGCCATGTCGAGCTATTTTCGAGACCCCAGGGTCCTGAGTGCCGTTGCAAGGTCAATCGCGCCGTCATAGAGCGCGCGGCCCGAGATGGCACCGGCGATGACGCCGGTGTCCTTCAGCGCGATCAGGTCGGCCAGGCGCGAGACGCCGCCAGAGGCGATGACGGGGATGGAGACCGCGCGGGCCAGCGCCTCGGTGGCATTGATATTGGGGCCTTGCATCGCGCCGTCTCGGTCGATGTCGGTGTAGATGATCGCGGCCACGCCTGCGTCTTCGAAACTGCGGGCAAGGTCGGTGGCCTGCACGGTGGTTTCCTGCGCCCAGCCTTTGGTGGCGACAAAGCCGCGGCGGGCGTCGATGCCAACAGCGACCTGGCCGGGAAAGGCGCGGGCGGCCTGGCGCACGAGGTCGGGGTTTTCCACCGCAGCAGTGCCAAGGATGACACGCGCAAGGCCCTTGGCCAGCCACATCTCGATGGTGGCCATGTCGCGGATGCCGCCGCCGAGTTGGGCGGGCACGGTGATGCGGGCGAGGATTGCCTCGACTGCCGCCGCGTTTACGGGCACGCCCGCGAAGGCCCCGTTCAGATCGACCAGATGCAGCCAGTCGCAGCCCGCTGCCTGGAAGGTGGCGGCCTGCTCGGCGGGGTCGTCGCCAAACACGGTGGCGGCAGACATCTCGCCGCGCAACAGGCGCACGCATTGGCCGTCTTTCAGGTCGATGGCAGGATACAGGATCATGGCGCACCTTTTTCGCGTTTGATGTTCCTTTGGCACGGGCGCGCGGCGATGCCAAGAGGGGCGCGACCCAACGTCAGGCTTGCCAGCGGGGTGGGTGGTCGCGAAAGATGCATGCAGCTTTCGGGAGGAGCACCCATGACCAGACTGGCACGAAGCGCGGCACTTGCCGCTGTGATGATCGCGACCGCTACACTTGCCCTGGCCGACCCGGTCGAGGGTCTGTGGCAGACGCAAGAGGATGACGGGGCCTATGCCCATGTGAAGATCGCACCCTGTGGGGCGAACTTCTGTGGCACCATCGTCAAGACCTTCAAGGCCGGGTCGGAGTACGCCTCGGAAAACCTTGGCAAGCAATTGGTGCGCGAGATGGCCCCCAAGGGCGGCGGGGCCTATGAGGGCAAGGTCTGGCGGCCGTCGAACGACAAGGTCTATCTTGGCAAGATATCGGTCAAAGGCGACATGATGAAGCTGTCGGGCTGCGTGGCGGGCGGTTTGATCTGTTCCAAGCAGGACTGGAAGCGGGTGCAGTAACCGCAGCTTTCGGGTCGATCCGGCTGGCGCGCAAGCGTTAAGCTGGCGGCACTGTCGTGGCGAACGGGAGGGCCCGATGCGCGGACCGAGCGATGAAGACTGGGCGGCTGTCGTGGCACGACAGCCGCGTGATGGGGTGTTTGCGGTGCGCACGACCGGGATCGTCTGCCGCTTTGGCTGCCCGGCGCGGACACCGCTTCGGCCCAATGTGAGGATCTTCGCGACACGCGAAGACGCGGCGGCGGCAGGCTTTCGACCCTGCAAGCGGTGCTGGGCTGATGTTCGAAAAGTCCAAGTCAGCCGAGTGCATACGCGGTGATCAGGGTCGCCATTGCAGGAAATTGGCAATGATGCGCAGACCGGTGACTTGCGACTTTTCCGGGTGGAACTGGGTGCCGACCATGTTTTCGCGGCCGATGATGGCGGTGATGTCGCCGGCATAGTCGCAATGCGCCAGACGCTGCGCCGGGTCAGCGACGCGGAACTGGTAGGAGTGCACGAAATAGGCGTGGTCGCCAGTCGCCACCCCGGCCAGAACGGGATGCGGCTGGTCGATCACCAGATCGTTCCAGCCCATATGCGGGACTTTCAGCGCAGGATCAGCGGGCGAGATTTTCACCACCTCGCCCGGCACCCAGTCAAAGCCACGCGTGTCGGAATATTCGCGGCCCCATGTTGCCATCATCTGCATGCCGACGCAGATGCCCATGAACGGCCGGGCCTTGTGGGTGACGGCCTCTTCGATCGCCTCGAACAGCCCGCCATAGCTGCCAAGGGCGTGGCGGCAGGCCGGGAAGGCCCCGTCGCCGGGCAAGACGATGCGGTCGGCACGGGCCACGTCCTCGGGGCGCGAGGTGACAAGGATATCACCCGCCCCGGCCTCGTCCGCCATACGCTGAAACGCTTTTTCGGCAGAGTGCAGATTGCCGCTATCGTAGTCGACAAGGACGGTAAGCATTGGGGGGCCTTCGTGCGGGTGGAGGGGTCGGAGCCTCCGGCGGGGATATTTTTCGAAAGAGAAAGTCTAGAGCGCGCCTTTGGTAGAGGGAAGCTGGCCGGCCATGCGCGGGTCAGGCTCGACCGCCATGCGCAGGGCGCGGGCGACAGCCTTGAACGTCGCCTCGGCGATGTGGTGGCTGTTGAAGCCATGGGTGCGGTCAACGTGCAGGGTGATGCCGCCGTGGGTGGACAGGGCCTGAAAGAACTCGCGTACCAGTTCGGTGTCAAAGGTGCCGATCTTGGCCGTCGGGAAATCGACGTTCCAGACCAGAAAGGGCCGTGCCGACAGATCAAGCGCGCAGCGGATCTGCGCATCATCCATCGCAAGGGCAAAGTGGCCGTAGCGGCGGATGCCGGTCTTGTCGCCCAAGGCGCGGGCCAGCGCCTGACCCAGTGCGATGCCGCAATCTTCAACCGTGTGGTGGTCGTCGATGTGCAGATCCCCCTTGGCGCGCAGGGTGATGTCGATCAGCGCATGGCGGGCAAGCTGATCAAGCATGTGATCGAAAAAACCGACGCCGCTGTGCGCGTCACAGCGGCCGGTGCCATCCAGATTGAGGCTGACGCTGATGTCGGTCTCGGCGGTCTTGCGGGTGATCTCGGCAATGCGCATGGCGGGTCTTTCTGAGAGGTACCGGCGTTATAGGCGGGCCCGCGCGCGATGGGAAGCGGTCAGCGCCGCGCCGACCAGCATCAGGCCCGAGACCGTGGCGATCATGCCAGAGGCAGATACCGTATAGGGCAATCCGAGCCAAAGCGGGGCATAACCCGCAAGGACATAGCCCAGCACCGCCGAGGCCACGGCAAACCCAAGCGACACCGCCACCTGCATCGGCAGACGTGTGGTCAGCAGGCGGGCAGCGGCGGCGGGGCAGATCAGCATCGAGATGGTCAGGATCGAGCCGACGGCCTGAAAGGCGGCAACAGCGGCCAGTGCGGTGGCAGCGGTCAACCCGGCGCGCAGCCATGCCACGGGGATGCCCATGGTCTGGGCAAATACCGGATCAAAGGTCGCCAGCACCAGGGGTCGCCAGACCAGCCGCAGCGCCAGAGCCAGGCCTGCCGCGATCAGGGCCAGACGGGCAAGTTCGGGTGGCGGGCCGGGCAGCCAGATCAGGGTTTCCAGATTGCCGTAAAGCGCGTGTTCGACATCAAGATGGATGCCCGAGGTGCCGGTCATTTCCAACAGCACCACACCCAGCGCGAACATCGCAGTAAAGACCACCGCCATCGCCGCCCCCGGCTCCATCCGGGCGCGGCGGGTGACGACTTCGATCAGCAGGGCCGAAAGGCCGGCAGCGGCCAAGGCCCCTGCCCCCATGACCCAACCATTTCCCGAACCCGTCAGCAGAAAGGCCACAACGATGCCGGGCAGCACCACATGGCTCATGGCATCGCCCAGCATGGCGCGGCGCGACAGCACCAGAAAGTTGCCCGGCAGCGCGCAGGCAACAGCGGCCAGCGAGGCGATGACCATGGGCGGCAGCGACAGGATCAGGAATTCATCCATCGGCGTGGCCCCGGATCATCAGCGTCAGTGCAAAGGCGCCCGCCGCCAGCAGCACGATGACCGGGCCGGTCGGCAGGTCGGGGATGCCGGCCGAAATGGCGGCGCCGCCATAGCCGCAAGCGGCACCAAGCGCTGCGCTGAGGGTGGCGGTGCCCGACACCGTTGTCGCCCAAAGCCGCGCGGTGACAGCCGGCGTGACCAGAAGCGCCACGATCAGGATCAGGCCGGTGACGTTCAGCCCGACCAGCACCACGGCAAGGACCAGCGCCATCAGGGCCGCGTCCATGCGGCGCGGGTTGATGCCCATCAGGCGGGCGTGGATCGGATCGAAGGCCACCATCGCAAGCGGGCGACGCAAGACCCACAGTGCGGCAACCACAGCCGCACCGCCAAAGCCGATCACCAGCGCATCGGCGCGCAGCATTCCGGCGGTCGACCCCAGCAGAACGGTCTCCAGCCCAGCCGGACGACCCACACCAAGCCCTTGAATCAGCGTAAGAATGACGATGCCCGCGCCGTAGAATGTGGCCAGCACCGCACCGGTGGCGGCGTCCTCGGCCAGTTGGCGCGACAGGCGCTGCACCGCCCAAAGACCCGCTGCCGCCGTCAGGCCCGCCCCCAGCATCAGCCCGGGCAGGAACCGCCCGTCGCCGCCCAGCGCCACCATGGCCAGAAAGGCCAGACCGATGCCGGGCAGCGTGGCATGCGCCATCGCATCCGACATCAACGCGCGGCGGCGCAGGGTCAGAAAGGCCCCTGCCGCCCCCGCCGCCGCCCCCAGAAGCGCCGCGCCAAGGCTGACCAGCGCCGCATTATACCCGGCCTGCAACAGAAGCGCCGACAGGATCATTCTGCCGCCAGCATCAGTGACGGGCCATAGGCACGGGCCAATGCGTCGCGGGTGAAGATCTCGGCGACCGAGCCTTCGGCGATGGTGTGGCGGTTCAAGAGCAACACCCGGTCGAAGTAGTCGGCCACGGTGGACAGGTCGTGATGCACGGCGATGATGGTGGCCCCTTCGGCCTGCAAGCCCTTGAGAACGGTGATGATCGCAGACTCGGTCGCGGCGTCGACCCCGGCAAAGGGTTCGTCCAGCAGGTAAAGCTCGGCCCCCTGCGCCAAGGCGCGGGCCAGAAACACCCGTTGTTGCTGGCCGCCCGACAGCGCACCGATCTGGCGGCGGGCAAAATCCTGCATGCCAACGCGGGCCAGACATGCCATCGCTTTTGCCTGAAAGCGGCGGTCGATCCGGCCCAGAAGCCCGGTCTGGCGGTAAAAGCCCATCAGCACCACGTCGATCACCCGGACCGGAAAGCTCCAGTCCACCGCCGCGCGTTGCGGCACATAGGCGATGCGGGCCATGGCATCGGCCACCGGGCCACCAAAGGCGCGCACCTCGCCGCTGGCGGCTTCAAGGCCCAGAACCGACTTCAGGAAGGATGATTTGCCCGCCCCGTTCGGGCCGACAATGGCGGTCATGCTGGCCTTGGGAAAGTGCGCCGTGGCACCGTCAAGCGCCAGCACATCGCCATAGCGCAGGGTCAGGTCGCGGACATCCAGCGGGATCTGGCTCACCCTGCAGCCCCCAGCAAGCCGTTTGCCCCGCGTTCGGGGGCCGTGCCGCCCAGCGCGCGGGCGATGGCGGTGGCGTTGTGATCCATCATGCCGACCCAAGTGCCCTCATAGGTGCCCTCGGCACCCATGGCGTCGGAAAACAGCTCGCCGCCGATGCGCACGGAATGGCCCTTGGCGGCGGCCCCTTCGATCAGCGCCCGCAACGCCCGGTCGGACACCGAGCTTTCGACAAACACCGCCGGAACCTTGCGGGCAACCAGCAGATCGACCAGTTCGGTGATCCGCGACAGGCCAGCTTCGGATTCGGTGGAAATGCCCTGCACGCCCTGAACCTCGATCCCGTAGGCGCGGCCGAAATAGGCGAAAGCATCATGCGCGGTGATCAGCAGACGGGACTGAGGCGGGATGGTGTCAAGCACCGAGCGGCCATAGGCCCCCATGCGCGCCACTTCGGCGCGATAGGCGGTGGCGCGTTCGGCCACATCCGGCGCAAACCCGGCAAGGAAAGGCTCCATTGTCACTGTCGCCTGCGCCCAAAGGTCGGGGTCGAACCAGATGTGCGGATCGGGCCGGTCGGGGTGGTCGGGCTTGGCCAGCAGCAGATCGGCGGGCAACGCGTCCGCCACCGCCAGCACCGGGGTTTTCGTCGCCAGATCGGCCATCAGACCCTTGAGCTGCGCTTCAAGGTTCAGACCGTGCCACAACACCGCATCGGCCCGGCTCAGCGCGACGATATCGCTGCGGGTAGGACGGTGGCCATGCGGGTCCATCCCCGGCCCGATCAGGGCGGTGACGGGAAGGCCGGTCAGCGCGCGGGCGGCATCGGCAATCATGCCGGTGGTCGCCACCAGCGCGGGCTGTGCGGCAAAGGCCAGCCTTGGTGCGGCAAGGGCCGCCATCAGCCCCAGCATGGAACGACGATTCAACATCCTGACACGCGAATTTCCCTGATTTCTTCTTTTTTAACATATGCGACTAAGTCGCAATGTCAATGCAATTGAGAACCATTCGCAAAACTGCCATTTCTTCACGGCATCAAGATCGCCTTGCGGTCATAATCCATCCGGTCTTCGCTGCCGTCATCATAGACGATCACGACGCTGACCGATGTGGCCATGCCCAAGGGCAGGACGGTATAGGGCAAATGGTCGGCAAGCTTGAGCGCGTTGGGTTGCGCCTCGCCCTCGTGGCACGGCTCCATTTCCCACACTTTGGTCGCGGCGGTGCTGTTGACCGAAAACCGCACCTGCGACAGGCCGCAGCGCCAGCTTTCCAGATGGGTGAAATACAACAGATCCTTGCCGTCAAACTCGCGCAGCGCCACCCAACTGGATTTGGTGGCCTGCAGGATCGGCTTTATCTCGTCGGCGGTGGTGAAGGATTGCGCATCCGCGGGCACCGGGGCGATGACGGGCAGAAGCGCCACAAGGCAAGGGAAGGCCGGCTTTTTCATATCCTGTCCTTTTGTACTGGAGCAAAGCGGGGTAAGTGACGAAAAGGCAAAGACCATGGACAAAAGCATGCCCGATCCGGGGCCCTACCGCCACGATTTTACCCTGATGGCCATTGGCCAGAAGGGCCGCCTGCAATATGAGGCGATCCTGCTGGCAGCCTCGTTGCGGCTGACCAATCCCGGTTTCGCCGGTCAACTGGTGATCTGCGAGCCGCAACCCGGCCCGCTTTGGCCGGCTGATCCGCGGATGGATGCCCCGGCGCGCGCCGCGCTGCAGGGCTTAGGGGCGATGATCCTTCCCTTCGAGTCCAGGGTTTTCGGGCAGGACTACCCCCATGGCAACAAGATCGAGGCGCTGGCCGCCCTGCCCGACCGGCCGTTCCTGTTTCTGGACAGCGACACGCTGATCACCGGCGATCTTGCGGGCTTGACGTTGGATTTCGCCCGGCCCTCGGCCAGCATGCGCCGCGAAGGAACATGGCCGCAGATCGAACTTTACGGCCCCGGCTATGGCGCGATCTGGCGGTCGCTCTATGACCGTTTCGGGCTGGATTTTGCCACAAGCCTTGATCTGTCGCAGCCCGATGAATACTGGCAACGCTATCTTTATTTCAACGCGGGCTGGTTCTTTCACGAAAGCCCGCTGCGCTTTGGCGCGCGGTTCCTGTCCTATGCACGGTCGATCCGCGATGACCGCCCCCCGGCGCTGCTGCTGCAAGAGTTGAACCCCTGGCTGGATCAGGTGGCCCTGCCGCTGGTGATCCATTCCTTTGGCGGTGGCAGGCCGGGGCCGGGGCTTGCGGGGTTGGATGGTGACGTCACCTGCCACTATCGCACGCTGCCCTTGCTTTACGCCCGCGAAAGCGACCGTGCGGTAGAGGTGCTGGAAGCCGTGGCCAAGGATCAACCGCTGCGCAAGGTCTTGCGCGACCATGCCCCGGTCAAGACGATGGTCTACCAAAATCAGGGCCGCCGGGCGCGGGCGCTGTTTGACCGCGCGAACCTGCCCCACCGCGAACAGGTGATCCGCAACACGTTGAAACGCGAAGGGCTCTGGCTGCGCTAGGCGCGCAACACCGGCCAAAGCGACGCCACCAGAAGCACGGCCATGGTCCAGTTGAACACCCGCAAGCGGCGGTTGCTGGTCAGCCAGCGGCGCAGTTGCCGGCCCGCCACTGTCCAGACCGAAACCGAGGGCAGGTTGACCGCACAAAACACCGCCGCCACGGTCAGCATCGCCCAGAACCCCTGCCCGCCCGCGTAAACCGTCACCGCCGTAAGTGCCATCGCCCAGGCCTTTGGGTTCACCCATTGAAAGGCAGCCGCCTGCAAAAACGTGAAGGGGCGTCCGGCAACGGCCCCTTCCCTTGGGGCCGCAGAATGGGCGATCCTCCACGCCAGCCACAGCATATAGGCCACCGATGCCAGTTTCAGCGCCGTGTTCAACTGTGGAACGGCGGTGAGGACCTGCACCAGCCCCATGCCCAGCAGGAACACCATCAGCGCATGGCCCAAACTGATGCCCAGCATATGCGGCACAGAGCGGCGGAACCCGAAATTCGCCCCGGATGCCAGCAGCATCATGTTGTTCGGCCCCGGCGTGACCGAGGTGGCAAAGGCAAAGCCGACAAGGGCAAGAAGCAGGTCATATGTCATGCGCAATATCTGCCACATTCCCCACCGTATGGAATTGCAATCGGCGCGCCATGGACACAATATTGGCAACAAATGGTGAAGATTGATGAAATTGACCAAAAGATATTGCGTGAATTGTCACGCGATGGCCGCATGTCCAATCTTGACCTCGCCGCGCGCATCGGCCTGTCGCCCTCGGCCTGCCTGCGCCGGGTGCAGGAGCTGGAGCGGCGCGGCGTGATCAAGGGCTATCGCGCGGTGCTGAACCCTGCGGCCATCGGGGTGGGCTTTGTGGCCTATGTCACGGTCGGGTTGAACACCCATACCAAGGCGGCGCAAGAGGCGTTCGAACGCGCCGTCGCCCGCGCCCCGCAAGTGACCGAATGCCACAACATCACCGGCACGGTCGAATATCTGCTGCGAGTCGAAGCCGCCGATCTGGCCGATTACAAGCACTGGCACACCGATGTGCTGGGCGTGCTGCCACAGGTGCAGTCGATCACCACCTTCGTGGTGATGGGCAGCCCGAAAGACCTTCGCGCCTGACGGCATGCCCTTGGCGCTTGCCCGTGCCGCCCAATCCCAACCCTTGAATTGCTGCTTGCCAAATACTCCCGCCGGAGGCATCCGACCTTGCCACAAAAGCCGCGCCTTGCATGTGGCGCATTGCCTTGCCGCACGGATGGAGCCTCCGGCGGGAGTATTTTCGCAAGCAGCAAGACCTTGGTCACCACCTTGCAGTTTCCGGGCAGGCAGTTGCCGATACCGCCGATCCCCGCTACCGTCCGGTTACATCCATGGGGGGGGACATGACATGACCGAAACAGCCCGATACGGCTTTGACACGCTTGCCATTCATGCAGGCACCGCACCCGATCCGGCGACCGGGGCGCGGCAGGTGCCGATCTATCAGACCACGGCCTATGTGTTCCGCGATGCCGATCATGCGGCGCGGCTGTTCAATCTGGCCGAGGTCGGCAACATCTATTCGCGCCTGACCAACCCGACCGTGTCTGCCCTTGCCAACCGGGTGGCGGCGCTCGAGGGTGGCGCGGGCGCGGTGTGCTGCTCGTCGGGGCACGCGGCGCAGATCATGGCGCTGTTCCCGCTGATGGGGCCGGGGCTGAACATCGTGGCCTCGACCCGGCTTTACGGCGGCACGCTGACCCAGTTCAGCCAGACCATCAAACGCTTTGGATGGTCGGCAAGGTTTGTCGATTTCGACGATCTGGCGGCGGTTGAGGCAGCGGTGGATGACAACACGCGCGCCATTTTCTGCGAAACCATCGCCAACCCCGGCGGCTATATCACCGATCTGGATGCGATTGCGGCGATTGCAAACCGCGTCGGGCTGCCACTGATCGTCGACAACACCACCGCCACACCATATCTGTGCAAACCGATTGACCATGGCGCGACACTGGTGGTGCATTCCGCCACCAAATACCTGACCGGCAACGGCACGGTGACGGGCGGCGTGGTGGTTGATTCGGGTCGGTTTGACTGGTCGGCCAGCGACAAGTTTCCGTCCCTGTCGCAGCCCGAACCTGCCTATCACGGGCTGACATTCCACACGGCGCTGGGGCCGATGGCGTTCACCTTCCACTCCATCGCGATCGGCCTGCGCGATCTGGGCATGACGATGAACCCGCAAGGCGCGCATTACACGCTGATGGGGATCGAGACCCTGTCGCTGCGGATGCAGCGCCATGTGGAAAACGCGATGGCCGTGGCCAAGTGGCTGGAGGCCGATCCGCGGGTCGAGATGGTCACCTATGCCGGGCTGGACAGCAGCCCGTCGCAGCACCGCATGGCCCGCATCTGCCCCAAGGGGGCCGGGGCGCTGTTTACCTTTGCTCTGAAGGGCGGCTATGACGCCTGCGTCAGGCTGATCGACAACCTGACCCTGTTCAGCCATGTCGCCAATCTGGGCGATACCCGCAGCCTGATCATCCATCCGGCATCCACCACGCACCGCCAACTGTCACCCGAGGCGCAAGCACGGGCGGGCGCGGCCCCCAATGTGGTGCGGGTGTCGATCGGGATCGAGGATCTGGCCGACATCATCGCCGATCTGGATCAGGCGATGGACAAGGCCACCGCCTGACGCTGCTCGCAGGCTGTCATTCAGCGATCTCGAACACGATGGTCACATTGGCCGTGGTCGCCACTTCTCCGGCGGCCACGGGCACCGGGCTGGCCGCAGCGTCGGCCATCTGACGGAACATCGGCGCGGGCTGGCTGTAGCCGCCGCCTTCGCTGATCGACACGATCCGCCCCAGCTTCACCCCGGCGGCTTCGACCAGAAGCGCGGCCTTGGCGCGGGCATCGGCGACCGCCTTGGCGCGCGCTGCGTCCATCGCCGGGCGCGGCTGCGACAGGCCAAAGCTGAGCCCGTTCAGGGTGTTGGCGCCATCGGTGATGGCCGCATCCAGCACAGACCCCAGGCTGTCCAGCGCGCGGATCGTTACCGTAAGCTGGTTTGACGCGGTATAGCCTTCGATCTGCGGCTTGGCGCTGCTGGCATAATTGGTCCAGTTCGGGTTGATCGACAGGTTGGTGGTCTGCATGTCACGCTCGGCCACACCTGCGGCCACCAACCGCGCCATCACGGCTGTCAGGGCCGCGGTATTGGCGGCCATGGCGGCCGCGGCGGTCTCGCCCGTGGTGGTCACCCCCAGCGTCAATGCGGCGATGTCGGGCACGCCTTCGACCACACCTTCGCCGGTGACGGTGATCTGCGCGACGATCGGAGGTTCGGCAGAGACGGGGCTTAGGGGAACGGCGGCCAACATGCCGACCATCATCAGGGTGGGAAGCAGGCGCATGACGGAAACTCCTTGCGGTCGCTGATCGGTTTCAGGTCGTGGCCGCTAGGGTATCAGTTGACACCCGCATTTCACGGGGCTTTTTCTTCCCTTCGGCGGAAAGCTGCTGTAGGAAGGACCGTGTCTGCAGGGGCCAGTTTTCGGCCCTTGGCCCCTTATGCTACATGCCGGATATGAAACCCAGTTTTGCGCTTGATCTGACGGATGACGGCATTGCCCTCTTGCACCGCACGGCGCGTGGCTGGATGGATGTGGGATCGGTCGGCTTTTCCGAACCCGACCTTGCGGCAGCGCTGGATTACCTGCGCGCCACGGCCTTGGGGTTGTCGCCCACCGAGGTTTCGACCAAGCTGGTGATCCCGAATTCGCAAATCCGGTACTTCCAGATTTACGCCCCCGGCCCGGATGCCGACAGTCGGCGAGCGCAGATCGCGGCGGCACTTGAAGGGCTGACGCCCTATGATGTGGCGGATCTGGCCTTTGACTGGTCGGGGGACGGCCCGCAGGTGACCGTGGCCGTGGTGGCGCGCGAAACCCTGGCCGAGGCCGAGGCTTTTGCCGCAGAACATCGGTTCAACCCGGTGTCTTTCGTGGCAAAGCCTGACGGCGGATTTGACGGCGAGCCGTTCTTTGGTGCCACCAGTCTGCTGCCCGCAGGCAGCCGGATCGAGCCCGATGCCGAGCCGATCAGCGTTGTCGCCCGCGACCTGATCCGCGCCGATGTGACCCTTGGCGCACAGGCTGCGCCGGTCGTGGCAACCGAGCCAGCTTTGGGTGACCCGGCTGTGCCAAATCCTGATCTGCCGACGCCGGATTTGCCTGAGCCTGAGTTGCCCCGGCCAGAACCGGAGCAGCCCGAGGTTGAACCGCAACCCGAACCCTTGCCCGAACCTGTCCCGAAACCTGCGCCCGAGCCGTGGCAAGAACCCGACCTGCCGACGCCTACCCCGGCCCCGCCCGAGGTTCCCGCGCCAGAGCCGGTTTGGGAACCGGACCCGCCCGCCCCTGATCTGCCAGGCTATGATCTGCCGGCCTATGATCCGACAGAACAGCCAATGACGATGACGCCTCCGGATGAGGCAGCAGAGGCCCCAATGGCGGTGGACGTGCCACTTGACGAGATGGCGGAAAGCACAGAGTCGGCAGCGTCACCCGCCTCGGTGCTGACGGAACAGGCACCACCCGTGGACGACTTGCCCTCACCGCCGCCGACAGCGGCGTTCGTGGCCTTCGCAAGCCGCCGTGCAGCGACAGATGGTGCGCGCGCTTTGGGCAGTGCCTCGCTGCCAGAAGGCGCAAACATGGCCCCCGAACTGGGCAGCGCCCGGCCAAAAGCTGCGATCACGGCGGCGACCGCGCCTTTGACCACAGCACGCCCCTCTGTCGCCAGACCGGCGGTCGATCGCCCGGCGGCCGCGCGGCCTGCCCCGAAGTTCAGCTACGATGACCCTGTGCCGTCGCCACCGCGGTTGCCGGGCGACCCTCCGGCGGCGGCGGTGTCGATGATGGGCAAGGCCGGCAAGGGCCTGCGGACGAACGGCAATATGGTCACCTCGCCGACGATACCGGGAAGCCGCAAGAAAAAGGCACCGTCGAACGGGCCCGGCGCAGTGGCAGCCACCGCCGAACGCCCCGCGCCAACCACGGCGCCACTGGCCATGGCATCAGCCGTCGCTGCCGCCACGGGGGCCACCCTCAGCCCGACCAGCCCTGCCACAGCGCGCGCCTCCCGTCCGGCAGCGCCGGTGCCAAGCAGCACAAGCGCGTTTGGCAAGGGCCTTGGGTCACGCCCTGTGCCGCAGCGCGGCAAACCGCGCTATCTTGGGCTGATCCTGACCGGCGTGCTGTTGCTGCTGCTGGCTTTGGTTGCGGCATGGTCGTCGTTTGTGCTGACCCGCGCCGAACCGGAGGCGGCGGCGGTCCAAGTGTCTGCTGCAGGGACAGACACCGCGACGGGCACCGCAACCGACACCGTGACAGGCACCACGACTTCAATCGAGCAAGTCGCGACACCCGGCGATGTTCCGGACCCCGATGACGAAATGCTGGCCGATGGCATCCTGCCCGACGACGCGCAGGACATCGCCGAGGGTGACCTCCAGACCGCCGCGGTGGATGAGCCCCTGCCCGCACCCGAGCCTGCCATGCCCGATGCCGGCGCGCAAACTCTGACCGGGCCTGAGGCTGTGCAAAGCGCGCCCGAGCCCGCACCTGACACCGCCATTCAGGCCGAAGCCGCCTCGGTGTCCCAGCCCAGCCCGACGGGGCAGGATGAGATTTTTCTGGCAGGAATGGATGCGCCGCCTGCCCTGAGCGACCCGTTCGTATTGCCGCAACCAACCAGTCTGGGCGACAGCCCGCCCGCGGCACAAATGCCGCCACCGCCGTTTGGCACGGTGTATCAGTTTGACGAAAACGGGCGGATAAAGCCCACGCCGGATGGCATCATGACACCGGAAGGCGTCATGTTGGTGGCGGGCAAACCGCCGCGCGTGCCGCCGCAACGCCCCGCCCCACCTGCGGCCACAGCCGCTGCCGCGAGCGCGCCAGAGTCGGCGGCGATGACCGACGCCGGCGCGGCGCCGCAACCGGCACCAGCCGCCGATCCCGCCCTGTCCGGCGCGCGTCCCCGCGCCAGACCCGCAGGTATTGCCCCTGACGCAACCGAGGACGACGCCGCCCTTGCCAACCCCGCCATTGACAGCCGCTTTGCCAGCCTGCGGCCCCGCTTGCGTGCGCCCAGTGCCCTTGCCGCGGGCGAGGCTGCACGGCGCGCATCGCAGGCGGCGTCGCTTGCGGTTCAGTCAGCCGTGGCCGATGCGGCAGCCGAGGCCGTGGTGGTGCAGGCCAGTGCCAGCCCGATGGCAATCGCTGTTTCGCGCAAACCTGCCCCGCGCCCCCGCGACCTGAGCCGGGCCGTGGAAGAGGCCGTGGCCGCCGCCACCCGCCAACCTGAAGCGCGTGCTCAGGCCGAACCCGAAGTGATTGCCGCCGCTGCCCCGGCACCAAAGACCAAGAAACCGGCAAAAACCGATGAAGAGGCCGATGACGAACCCGAAGTCCGCGCAAAATCTGCCGCACCCCGGATTCCGACCAAGGCCAGCGTTGCCAAGCAGGCCACCTACGTCAACGCGATCAACCTGTCAAAAACCAATCTGATCGGGGTCTACGGCACCGACTCCAAGCGCTATGCGCTGATCCGGCTGTCGAACGGCAAATACAAGAAGGTCAAGATCGGCGACAGCGTCGACGGTGGCCGCGTTCAGGCAATTACCAAATCGGAAGTCCGCTATCAGAAAAGCGGCAAGATGCTGACGCTGGCAATGCCGAAAGGTTAAGGCTGCGGCTGCAGGGCCAATGGACTTGGCCGGTGCGCACGGCTAGCGTTCAAGCTGCGCAGGAAACAGGCCCACCCACCCATGGAAAGTATTCTTCTTCAGGCCAGCCTCTATCTGGCCGCAGCCGTTTTTGTCGTGCCTTTGTCGGTGCGGCTGGGGCTGGGGTCGGTGCTGGGCTATCTGGCCGCCGGCATCCTTGTCGGGCCGGTGATCGGGCTTGCCGGGGCGGAAACCGCTGATCTGCAACATTATGCCGAATTCGGCGTGGTGTTGATGCTGTTCCTGATCGGGCTGGAGCTTGAGCCGCGCGCGCTGTGGGACATGCGCCACCGGTTGATCGGCATGGGCGGGGTGCAGGTGGCGGCAACCACGGTGGTGCTGGCGGGGCTGGTCATGGCCTTGGGCCACGACTGGCACGTCGCACTGGTGCTGGGCCTGCTGCTGTCGCTGTCATCCACCGCGATCGTGCTGCAAACCCTGACCGAGCAGGGCCTGTTGCGGGGGGCCGGCGGTCGGGCGTCCTTTGCAGTGTTGCTGACACAAGACATCGCCGTGCTGCCAATGCTGGCGCTGATCCCGCTTCTGGCAGTATCGGGCCGTGCGAACCCGGACCAGACCGATACCGATACCGGTGCCGCGGCGCCCTTGCTGACGCTGGTGGACAGTTTGCCGGGCTGGGCGGGGGCGGGGTTGACGCTGGCCGTTGTGGCCTCGATCATCCTGGTCGGGCATTTCCTGACCCGCCCGGTGTTTCGCTTTGTCCATGCCTCGCACCTGCCCGAGATGTCGACCTTCGTGTCGCTGCTGATGGTGCTGGGCATTGCCTTTCTGATGATGCTGGTTGGCCTGTCACCGGCACTTGGCACTTTTGTGGCCGGGGTGGTGCTGGCGGGGTCCGAGTTCCGCCACCAGCTTGAGGCCGACCTGAAACCGTTCAAAAGCCTGCTGCTGGGCCTGTTCTTCATGACCGTCGGTATCGGGATCGACACCCAGATCCTGATGGCACAGCCGGTTCAGGTGGTCGGGCTGACGCTGGCACTGATTGCGGCCAAGGCCATGGTGCTGTTCGGTCTTGCACTGGCATTCGGGCTGCGCGGGCATGACCGGCTTTTGTTCACGCTGGGGCTGGCCCAGGCCGGCGAGTTCGGCTTTCTGCTGGTCAGCTTTGCGCGCCAACAGGGCATTCTGGCCGAGGCTCAGGGCCAGTTGACCCTGATGGTGATTTCACTGTCCATGCTGCTGACGCCGCTGTTGTTCCTGCTGGCCGCAGCGATATCCAAATGGCTGACCGATCCGACCGAGGCGGCGCCAGACCCGATCGACGAAAAGGGCCGGGTGATCATTGCGGGCATCGGCCGGTTTGGTCAGGTGGTCAACCGGCTGGTGCGGATGTCGGGGCTTTCCACCGTGGTTCTGGATTCGGACATGGCGACCATCGACACCTTGCGCCGCTTTGGCATCAAGGGATTCTATGGCGATCCGTCGCGCCCGGAACTGCTGGACGCGGCAGGGCTGGCCGAGGCGGCGGTGCTGGTGGTGGCGGTGGACAACCGTGACAGCGCCTTGCGCATCGTGCGCCACGCCCGTCATGCCCGCCCCGACCTGCACATCGTCGCCCGCGCCCGTGACCGGGTGCATGTCTTTGAACTGTATCAGGCGGGGGCAAATGACATCGTGCGCGAAACCTTTGACAGCTCGATCCGCGCCGGGCGCTATGTGCTTGAGAACACGGGGTTTACCGATTACGAGGCCGCGCAGATCAGCAAGACCTATTTCAAGCTGGACCGCGCCGCCCTGCGCGATCTGGCCGCCTTGTGGGTGCCAGGCCAGCCCGTGCATCTGAACGCGGCCTATGTGGCGCGGACCAGACAGATGGAAAGCGATCTGGAAACCGCGCTGATGGACGCGCTGGACGCAGTGCGCAAGGAACGGGACTAGGCCCCGCTGACCCCGGCCTCGGCAAAGGTGGACATGCCCGACAGGCAGGCCACCGCGCCCTGCACCACGCCAAGGGCCAGCGCGGCACCCGAGCCTTCGCCAAGGCGCAGGCCCAGGTTCAGCAGCGGGTCTTTGCCAAGGGCCGCCAACAGGCGGCCATGGCCAGCCTCGGCACTGACATGGCCCGCCACGCAATGGTCCAGCGCGCCCGGTGCCGCGCGGTGCAACACCAGCGCCGCGGCACAGCAGATGAAGCCATCCAGCACCACCGGCACCCGGTTGACCCGCGCGCGGGCCATTGCCCCGGCCATCGCGGCAATCTCGCGCCCGCCAAGGCGGCGCAGCACCTGCAGCGGGTCGGCCAAGGCCCCTGCGTGGCAGGCCAGCCCGTCACGCACCGCGCAGGCCTTACGCTGCAAACCGTGGTCATCGACCCCGGTGCCGCGACCCACCCAATCCGCGGGCGCACCGCCCAGGATCGCGCAGGCAATGGCGGCGGCGGCGGTGGTATTGCCGATCCCCATCTCGCCGGTCACCAGCACATCGGCCTGCGGGTTGACCGCGTTCCAGCCGATGGACAGGGCAGCGCAGAGTTCGGCCTCGGTCATTGCGGGTTGGGTGGTGAAATCGGCGGTCGGGCGGTCAAGGTCCAGCGGATGCACGGTCATGCTGGCCCCGAAGGCGCGCGAAAGCTGATTGATCGCCGCGCCGCCGTGTTGAAAGTTGGCGACCATCTGCACCGTCACCTCGGGCGGAAAGGCCGAGACGCCGCGCGCCGCAACCCCATGATTTCCCGCGAAGATCACCACCTGCGGCGCGTCGGCCTTTGGGCGTTCGCGCCCCTGCCAGCCGCCGATCCAGATCGCCAGATCCTCCAGCCTGCCCAAAGCCCCCGGCGGTTTGGTCAACTGGCCGTTGCGGGCGGATGCGGCGGCCAAGGCCCCGGCATCCGGGCCGGGCAGATCGGCCAAGGCGGCGCGGAACTGGTCAAGGCTTTGAAAGTCGGCGGTCTGAGAGGCGGCGGTCATCGGGCACATCCTGCGTTGCAAGGCTTTGCCGCCTTGGCTACAGACTGCGCAGGGAATTGGCCAGACGGGAGCGCAGCAGATGACCGCCCCACGCGACACCACGACGCGGCTGGCCCACGATGTGCAGTCCGCGTTCGGCCTGCTGACCCGCCTGCCCGCCCCGCGCACCGACCGCCACCGCGCCGATGCCGCCTGGGTCTGGCCGCTGGTTGGGGCCGTTGTGGGCGGGCTGTCGGCGACGGTTGGCTGGGCCGCCCTGACGCTGGGCCTGCCCACCGGGTTGGCTGCCGCGATGATGCTGGCCACCCATGCAATGGTGACGGGTGCGCTGCACGAGGATGGCCTTGCCGATACCGCCGACGGTCTGTTTGGCGGCTGGACGCGTGAGCGGCGGCTGGAGATCATGAAAGACAGCCACATCGGCAGCTATGGCACCCTGGCGCTGCTGCTGGTCACGCTGGCAAAGTGGTCAGCCCTTGGCGTTTTGCTGGACGCCGGGGCCTACGGGGCGATCATTGCCGCCGCCGCGATCAGCCGGGCCGCGATGGCGATGGTCATGGCGTGGCTGCCCAATGCCCGTGCCTCGGGCCTGTCGCAAAGCGTGGGACGGCCTTCGGTCAGGGCGGTGCTGGTGGCCGCGGCCCTTGCCCTGATGATCGCGGCACCGTTGGGCCCGGGCGCGCTGGTCATGGCTGGGGCTGTCATGGCAGCAGGATATCTGGTCGCCCGGTTGGCACTGGCCCGGATCGGCGGGCAAACCGGCGACATTCTGGGGGCCGGTCAGCAACTGGCAGAACTGGCCGCCTTGGCCGCCGCAACCGCCCTGCTGCACTGAACCCCTTTCAGATCAAAACGGCGGCCCCAAGGGACCGCCGCTTTTTCATACATGGTTCAAAACATCAGGCCGCGCGGCTGACCAGCACGTCATCAACCTTTTTCGCCGCGGCACCGGCATCGACACCACCAACAGCCGCCACTTCGCGGGTCAACCGCTCCAGTGCGGCTTCGTAAAGCTGGCGCTCGGAATAGGACTGCTCACGCTGGTCATCGCTGCGGTGCAGGTCGCGCACCACCTCGGCGATGGCCATCAGATCACCCGAGTTGATCTTTTGCTCATACTCCTGCGCGCGGCGCGACCACATCGCCCGCTTGACCTTGGCCTTGCCCTTCAGGGTGTCCAAGGCTTTTGACACCACGTCCGGCGCCGACAGGGCCCGCATTCCGATTTCGGTGGCCTTGTGGGTGGGCACCCGCAGCGTCATCTTGTCCTTTTCAAAGGTGATGACGAACAACTCCAGCGTGAAGCCGGCGATTTCCTGCTCTTCTATGGACATGATCTTGCCCACGCCATGCGCGGGATACACAACGAATTCATTCGGACGGAACTCAGGCTTCTTCGACTTTGTCATTCAGTTCGCTTCCTAACAGCGAAACCCGTCCGGCGACAAAGAAACCGCCCGAACCCCTTCGGGATCGGCGATGCGGCAGCTATTGTCACAAGATATACCCCACCTCAGGCGAGCAGCTCTGCGCGTGGCACCAGGCTTCCATGGTTATTTGTAACGATTGTATATCACAAAATCTGACCGATTCCAACTGCTGCGAAAGCATGCATCCGGAATATCGCCCCTTGAAAAGGTTTGAGATTTTCCGTCCGCACCCATTCAAGATCCCAGCCTTGCCGAATCGGGCGGAATTGTGGCCTCAGTTGCCTTCGCCCGGGGCTTCGGAAAAATACTTGGCGCGCTTGTCCTTTTCGCCATCGCGGGCCTCGGCATCTGGCAGGGCATCCTTGCGCACCGTGATCACCGGCCAGAGTTCGGAATACTTGCGGTTGAACGCCACCCATTCATCCATATCCGGTTCGGTATCTGGACGAATGGCATCGGCGGGACATTCCGGCTCGCACACGCCACAGTCGATGCATTCATCCGGGTGAATGACCAACATGTTTTCACCCTCGTAGAAGCAGTCCACCGGACAGACCTCGACACAGTCGGTGTATTTGCAGGCTATGCAGTTGTCAGTCACCACATACGTCATCGGATCAATCCCTTAACTTTCGCTGCATTCCTAGCTAGAGCAACGGGCAGGATCATTCAAGCGGACTTGGCGCCACGGGCGGGGCCAGATCGGCATAAAGTTCCTGCGCCTCGGATGCCGGGCCGCGCCTTTCGCCAAGCGCCAAAACCCGGACCACCCGAACGGTATCGCCCTGCGCAAAGGTCAGCACGTCGCCAGACAAGATGCCATGGCCCGGTTTTCGGACCTTCTGACCATTGACCCGACAGTGCCCGCGATCCACCAGTTCTGCCGCCAATCCGCGCGATTTGAAGAACCGCGCCTGCCACAGCCATTTGTCCAGCCGCAGACGCGGCTGGGGGGCGGGCGTGGGCGTGCGGCCCGGCCCTGCCAAGCCTCAGACCTTGCCCTTCAAGGCCAGCAACGCGGCAAAGGGGTTGTCGGGATCTATCGGCTTTTCGACGCGCGGCGCGCGGGCCTCGAACTGGCGCGGCTTATCGGCATTGCGGTCAGGACGATCCGGGCGGTCAGAACGATCCCCAACCTTGCCCTTGCGATCACCCTTGCCGTGGTTCGGCTTGCCCTCGCCTTGCGGACGGTCACCCCTTGGGCGGTCTCCCCTTGGGCGGTCGCCTTTGGCGCGGTCATGCTGGGGCCGTTCGGCCTGCGAGGCTTCGGCCTGCGGGGCATCAACCGGCGCCGCGACGCCTTGCGCCCCGTCGCCTTGCGGTCGCGCCGCCTTGCCCCGGTCGCGTCGGTCGCCCTGCGGACGGTCACCCTGAGGGCGGGCACCGCGGTCGGGGCGGGCGTTGCGGGGTTTCGGCGCCCAGACAAAGGTATAGAACGCCTCCATCTCGGGCGGTGCCTCTTCGGCAGCAGGTTCGGTCGGCACGGGGGCCAGCAAGGACACCTCTTCCGGGATCGGGTTCAGCGGCACGTCCGGGTCAACCGGCACCACCGCAACCGGCTCGGCGGCCTTGACCTTGGCCCGCTCGGCCTTTTCGCCCTTGTAGCCCAGACCCGCCATCAGATCGGCAAACTGATCCAGCGTCATGCCGGTGATCGACAGCATGTCGGGCGTGGCCTCAAACCCGGCGCGGCTGTCTTTCTGGCGCAAGATATCGGCCAGACGTTCCAGCATGTCGATGCGGATCGCGCGGTTGCCGGCCGGGTGATACCCCGCCAGCGTGTAATGCTGTTTCGGCACCTCGGCCATGTTGGGAATGGTGACAAGGCCCGGCGGCGGGCTTTCGGGAAACTCGTCCAGACCATTCCACAGCGACCACAGCACCAGCCGCAACCGCGTTGGCGCGGGTTTGAGCAAGAGCGGCAGGAAGATGGTGAACTGACCAAACCGCACGCCATGCTTGCGCAATGCGCCGCGGGCGTCCTGATCCAGCTCTTTCACCTCACTCGCCACCTGGTCACGCGGCAACACTCCCAGACCTTCCGACAGACGGAAGGCAAAGCCGCGGGCAAGGCCGGTCAGCGTCTCGTCCCGGCTCATGGCGTGCAGAGGTTCAAACAGCGCGGCGATCTTGCGGTCGATGAAGTGCTGCAAGCGACGACGCACCTTTTCGGCAACCTCCTCACCCGCTTCGTCATCGACGAAAGCCTCGACCGACGGGCGCAGCGCCTCGGCACCCTTGACCAGTTTTCCCACCGCCGTGGTGCCCCACATCAGGCCCCCCTGCTCGGTGAAATCCATCTCGGTGTCGGGCGCATTGTAGAAGCGATCCGCCCGCAGGTGGAATTCAGGCCGCAAGGCCTGCACCGCGGCTTGCGCCATCACCTTCGCCTCGTCGGGCGATGTGCTGGTATCCTGCCGGAACCGGAACCCTTCAAGACGGCCGACGAACTCGCCTTCAACCGTCACTTCGCCTTTGTCATTCACCTCGGCCACGAGGGTCTCCTTTTGCTTCAACCGGCGAAGCAGGACACTTGTCCGCCGGTCTACGAATCTTTGGGTCAGCCGGTCATGCAACGCATCCGACAGGCGGTCTTCTACAGCGCGCGTCTCGTCGCGCCAATGGCTTTCGTCATCAAGCCAGCCTTTGCGCTGCGCAATGTAAGTCCAGGTGCGAATATACGCCAAACGCTTGGAAATGGCATCAATATCGCCATCGGTCCGGTCAATGCGCGCAACGGCCGTGGCGATCCAGTCCGACGGCACCCGCCCGCCACCCAGACCCCGGCCACACAGGTGTTCGAAAATCCGCGCAAGCAACGCGGCATGGTCACTGTCGGACGACCCGCGAAAATCGGGGATGCGGCAGACATCCCACAACAGCTGCACCCGCTTTGGCCCGGTCAGGCGGTCGCGCACCGGCGCCATTTCGACCAGCGCCTTCAGGGCCAGAACGTCATCGGCGTCGCGCGCGCGGGTCAGCCAGATATCCGATGTTGGGGCCTCCAGACTGCGGATCAGCCGGTCGGCGGTGCCGAAATCAAGCGCGTGATTGCGCCACATCAGCTTGCGCACCGGGTCAAATCGGTGTTCCTGAATGGCCTCGATCACGTCTTCATCGAAGGGCCGCGCCTCGCCGGTGACGCCAAAGGTGCCGTTTTCGGTGTGCCGCCCGGCGCGGCCCGCAATCTGCGCCAGTTCCTGCGGAAACAGCCCGCGCATCCGGCGGCCATCAAACTTGGCGGTGGCGGAAAAGGCGATGTGCTTGATATCGAGGTTCAGGCCCATGCCGATGGCATCGGTGGCCACCAGATAGTCGACGTCACCATTCTGATACAACGCCACCTGCGCATTGCGGGTGCGCGGGCTAAGCGCCCCCATCACCACCGCACAGCCGCCCTTCTGACGGCGGATCAGTTCGGCGATGGCATAGACGTTTTCAACCGAAAACCCAACAATCGCGCTGCGCGGCGGCATGCGGCTTATCTTTTTCGAACCTGTATAGGTCAATTCGCTGAACCGTTCCCGCTTCAGGAAACTGACCCCCTGCACCAGCCCCGCAATTGCCGGGCGCATGGTTTCGGCGCCCAGCAACAGCGTTTCAAGCAATCCGCGTGCCCGCAAAAGCCGATCAGTGAAGACATGGCCCCGGTCCGGGTCGGCGCAAAGCTGGATCTCGTCGATCGCCACGAAGTCGGCGCCGATCTCCAGTGGCATCGCCTCGACCGTGCAGACCCAATATTGCGTCCGCTCGGGCACGATGCGCTCCTCGCCGGTGACAAGCGCCACCACCGACGGGCCGCGCAAGGCAACGATGCGGTCATACACCTCACGCGCCAGCAGCCGCAGCGGCAGGCCGATCACCCCGGTGCGGTGGCCCAGCATGCGGTCAATCGCGTAATGCGTCTTGCCGGTATTGGTCGGCCCGAGGACCGCCATGACCCGGCCCGTGATCGCGCCCATCGTCCTGCCCTTGATGCTGCCGTTAAAGGTCGGTCCCGGCGACCTTTGCCTCCAGCCGCTTCACCGCCTCAGATACGCCGGCCAGGTGCGGATGTATAGCCAATGCGGCACGATAGACCTCAAGCGCCTTTCCGGGGTTACCCAGTTCCTCATGAATCGCGCCAAGCCCGGCGAGTGCCCCGAAATGGCGCGGGTTCAGGGTCAGCGTGCGGCCGATGTCGGAGATCGACGGGCCGAACTGCCGCGCCTTAAAAAACGCGGTCGCCCGGGTGTTCCAGCCTTCGGCGAAATCGGGCGCATGATCCGTCAGCGCTGTCAGATGCTCGACCGCCTCGGCAGTATTGCCCGCGGCCATGGCGTCGCGACCGCGCTGCAACAAAAGGTCCATCGCCGGAGAGCCGCTTTTCGACCACTCGTTCCAGATTTCCCGCTCGATCCGCGAGGCCGCCTTCGGGTCAGCGGTTTTCAGGCGGGTGAACAGATCGTCCAGCTCGGTCTGCGCCGCCGCCATCCCGACCAGCAGAAAAAATGCCGCAAGTGCCGCAACGACAGGATTGAGAAAATGCCACCGTATTTTCATATTGATCAGGATAGCGTGGCGGCGCGAAAAGACCATATCAAAGCCGTCACATCACAGAGAGGAATTCGAGATGAGCGATGTTGTGAATGAGGCCGTCCGGCGCCTGTCGGCCCGGCTGACCGATGGCTTTGACGGGCTGGCCAAGTTCGTGATCGAAGGCGAAGGCGCGATCATGCTGGACCAGGGTGGCGTGCGCGCCGGTGACGAACCCGCCGATGTGACCCTGACCGCCAGCGCCGAGGTGTTCAAGTCGATCCTCGACGGCAATACCAACCCGACGATGGCGTTCATGCAGGGCAAGCTTGCAGTCGATGGCAGCATGGGGCTGGCGATGAAACTCGGCTCGGTTCTGGGGTGAGCCTGTCCCCCTTCCCCACGGCGCCGTTGTTCACCGGTCTGGCCTTGGGGCCGGAGGGTGGCAGCGCCTATTGGTTGACCACGCGTGACGGTGTGCGCATCCGCGCGGCGGTCTGGCCTGAGGGCCAAAGCGGCACGGTGCTGCTGTTTTCCGGTCGCACTGAATACGTCGAAAAATATGGCGTGGCCGCAGGCGATTTGCGCGCGCGCGGCTATGCCACCGTGGTCTTCGACTGGCGCGGTCAGGGGTTGGCAGATCGGCTGCTGCCCGATCCGATGATCGGCCATGTCGGAGAGTATCAGGATTATCAGCACGACGTGCAGGCCGTGCTGGACATGGTGGACCGGCTGGCGCTGCCGCAACCGCTGTATCTGCTGTCGCATTCGATGGGCGGTGCCATTGCGCTGCGGGCGCTTGCCAATGGCATCGCGGTCAAGGCCGCCGTGTTTTCGGCACCGATGTGGGGCATTTCGATGGCGGCATGGCTGCGGCCTTTTGCGGGTGTGATCACGCAGATTGCGAAGCGACTGGGCCAGGACCAACGCCGCACCCCCGGCACGACGCAAGACTGCTATGTTCTGGCAACGGACTTTGTCGACAACGTTCTGACCAAAGACCCCGAGATGTGGGCCTATATGAAGCGGCAGGTGACCGAACAACCGGGCTTGCAGCTTGCCGGGCCCAGCCTTGCCTGGCTGAACACAGCGCTGATCGAATGTCACGCCCTAAGCCTGCTGCCTGCCCCGGCTTATCCGGTGCTGACGACACTCGGAACAGCAGAAAAGGTGGTGGACAGCGCGGCCGTTCACCGGCGCATGGCAGGCTGGCCCGGCGGGCGGCTGGAAATGTTTGACCATGCCGAACATGAGGTGATGATGGAGATACCCGCCCATCGCGAGCGGTTCTTCAATCTGACGGCCGAGTTTTTCGGGCAGCATCGCTGAGGCCACGTCCCGCCGAGGCGGCGGGTGCCTCCGGCGGGAGTATTTCAAAAGCAGCAATCCAAAGGCAAAGGGCCGTGCCTCAGATCGTGATCTGGGTAAAGCCATCGCGCAAGGCCTGCGACCAGGCCTCACTCATCAGGCGAAACGCCTCATCGCCTGATTCGATTCGGCGCAAGGTGCCGACCTGACATTCGTCGCGGCGGATCACACACAGATCCAGCGGCATGCCCACCGACAGGTTTGATCGCAGCGTGGAATCCATCGACAAAAGCACCGCCTTCTGGGCGTCGGTCAGGTTGGTCGTGGGCTTGACCACGCGGTCCAGGATGGGCTTGCCATATTTGTGCTCGCCGATCTGCAAATAGGGCGTGTCTTCGGTGGCCTCGATGAAGTTGCCCTGCGGATAGATCAGGAACATCCGCATCACGCCGCCCTTGCGCTGCCCTGCCACGATCAGGGTGGCACTGGCGCCTTGGGCCATCGACAGCTTTTCGTCAATCTCGCGCCGGACGGTGGCCAGGGCATTGCCCGCGATCTCGGCCACCTTCAACATGGTGGGAGCCAGCATCACCGATGTGGCAGGTGTTGCGTCGGGATCATCCACTGCATCGCGCAAACGGGCGATGGTGGTCTGTGTCACCGACAGGCTGCCGGCCGCGAGGATGGTGATGATCCGCTCACCCGGGTCTTCGAAATGAAACATCTTGCGATAGGTCGCGATGTTGTCAAAGCCCGCATTGGTGCGGGTGTCCGACAGCAGAACCATGCCTTCATTCAACAAAAGGCCGACACAATAGGTCATTGGACAGTCCCCACACGTCAGACACGGCACGCTATCCAACGCAGCCGGGTTTGAAAAGAGGATTGCTTGCGCGGCCCTTGCGTCAAAATGAACGTCAGAGGCTGGTAAGCTGCAAGATCACGGGGTTGCCCGCCAGATGCACTGCGGCGGCAATACCCATCATGGCCAGCGCCAGATGACGGCGGTTTTGCCAGAACTTCTTGCGCGCCGCCGGTTGTGGGGACATGGCCTGCGCCTGTGCCAAGGACTGGGTGTCAAGGGTAGGGGGCGAGATCATCGCGCGCAGGCTTGTCTGATCTGGCAGGGCCATGCTGTCCTCTTCGGCCATCGGCTCGGCGTGCTCCAGTTCCCACAGAAACTCGCCCAGCCGGAAGCCATCTCCGCCCTCGGGATAATCTTCCAGGGGTGGCAGGGCACAGGTTTGCGCCGCGTGGGCCATCCGGCGAATGATGTCAAGCCGCGCCGCTTCGTCCTTGGCGGGATAGCGCCCCCTCGGTGCCCCCGACGCATAGGTGTTCAGCCCAAATCCCGACATCTGGAAGAAGTCGCGCAAGGCCTGCGGCGCGCGTCTCAGGGCATCGGCCGTGCGCGGATCGCGAAACAGAGCGATTTTCTCGCCGGTTGCGGCAGTGCCGTCGATCCGGCTTAACAGCCTTGCAAGATCGAGGTCGAACGGATCGGCACCAGAACCTTCGCCTCCCTCTGCGACGTCGAAAATGTCAAAATCATAGTTCAAGGTCATGGTTCACCCCCAGCGTGCCCGACGCATAGGGAAAATTGCACGCCAGTTGTGTTTGCATCATGGCAAAAATGCGGAGATTACCGTCTCTTTCGGCTATTGCTGGGTCTGGCTGCTGATCTGGCGCGCTTGCACCGTGACCGAAACCTCAAGGCTTTCTTCGCCCCGCCCGCGCGCGATGCCGCGGATCAGCGCTGCATTCTGGGCATCCAGACCCGAGCCAATCCGGATATAGCGTTCGTCCGGGCAGCAGCGGTTGGCCGGATCAAACCCGACCCAGCCCAAACCCCTGACATGCACCTCGGCCCAGGCGTGTGACGCCTCGTGCGGTGATCCGTCATCGCCCGCCAGCAGATAGCCCGAGACATAGCGCGCAGGCAAGCCAAGGCTGCGCGCCACGGCAATCAGCGCATGGGCATGATCCTGACACACGCCTTCGCCCAAGGCCAAGGCTTCGGCAGCCGTGGTATGGGCCTCGGTGGCACCGGGGCGATAGGCGATGGCGTCGGAGATGCGGGCCGAAATTGCGTGGGCCGTGGCCAGCGCATCGCTGTCGGGGGTCAAGCCCTCGCCCAGCGCGGCAAGGGCTGCGTCCGCCGTGGTGGGGTGGGTGCCCCGCAAATAGCAATGCGGTGGCACGCTTTCCTTGTGGCCGCGCAGCACGCCGGCCAGATCGGTGGTTTCCACCTGGCCACTCACCTGCACCAGAATCTCGGCGACCGGGCCCTGCACGGTCCAGCCCTGCACCCAATCGCCGGCCCCATCGCGAAAGCCGCCACCCTTCTGCCCGTCGCTGACGGTCACATCCCAACGGATCAACTTTTGCCCGTCAAACTGCGACGGCCGCAGCCGATGGCTTTGCACAACAGCCCGGACCGGCTGATCATAGAAGTAGCGGGTGACGTGATCCACACTCAGCAGCATCAGCGCACATCCCCATTCAGATAACAGTTTCGCACAACCTGACTGACCGAAGCCATGTCAACAATGAAGCGCGACAGAAACTCATGCAGACCTTCTTCAAAGATGTCATCGACATGCATTTCCGCCAATTCTGCCAAGACACTGCGCGCCTTGTCCTGCGCCAGCGTCTTGCGGTGGTAATTGCGTGACAGCCGGTCCAGATGGAAATTCATTCCTTCCACACAGGTGATCAGGCTGCGCGGGCATTGCGGATTGAGGATCAGGAAATGCCCAATCTTGGCTGCCGTCACCTCGCCGCCATAGGCCCAGTGAAACGCCCGATGCGCCGACATCGCGCGCAAAAGCGTGGTCCACTGGTAATTGTCCAGCCCCGAGCCGACAAATTCCACCTTTGGCAGCAGCACGTAATATTTCACATCCATCAGCCGGGCGGTGTTGTCGGCGCGTTCCAGATAATAGCCAAGGTTCAGGAAATCCCAGCCATCGTTGCGCAAAAGCGTGGTGTCGATCGACCCGCGCACCAGCGCCGCCTGACGCATCGTCCAGTCGGTCAGCAACGACAGGTCCAATTCGCTGCGCGGGCGGCGTTCCAACTGGCGCAATTCCTCGAACGCGCCATTGAGCGCATCCCAGACCTGCGTGGTCAGCGCAGTGCGCACGATGCGACCGTTTTCGCGTGCCGCCGTCAGGCAAGATGCCACTGACGAAGAATTGTCGCGGTCGAAAAAGAACCAGCTTTCCAGATTGCGCTGCACCGCCTCGCCATACTTCTTGGCAAAGCCGCTGGCAGTGCCACTGGCATGCAGCAGCGATTCCCATTCGTTGCGATAGCCCGCCGCCGAGGGCATCAGCGCGATGCGCGCCCCCACCTGCAGCAGCCGGGCCGAGGTTTCGGCGCGCTCGACATAGCGCGCCAGCCAGAAAAGGTTGTCAGCGGTTCTGCTCAGCATGTCCCTGTCACTCCGCCAGAACCCAGGTATCCTTGACGCCGCCGCCCTGCGACGAGTTCACCACAAGCGAGCCCTCGGTCAGCGCCACCCGCGTCAACCCGCCCGGCACCAGTTCCACCCGCTCGCCCACCAGACAATAGGGCCGCAGGTCGACATGCCGCGGTGCCACCCCTTCTTCGACAAAGGTCGGCGTGGTCGACAGCGCCAGCGTCGGTTGGGCGATGTAATTGTCCGGGTCGGCAATGATGCGGGCGCGAAACGCCTCGACCTGCTCGGCCGTCGCCTTCGGTCCGACCAGCATGCCATAGCCGCCCGAGCCATGCACCTCTTTCACCACCAGATCGGCCAGATGCGCCAGCACATATTTCAGATCATCCGCCTTGCCGCATTGCCAGGTCGGCACGTTCTTCAGGATCGGTTCCTCACCCAGATAGAAGCGGATCATTTCCGGCACATAGGTATAAACGGCCTTGTCATCGGCCACCCCTGCCCCGGGGGCCGAGCAGATCGACACCCCGCCCGAGCGATAGACATCCATCAACCCCGGCACGCCCAGCATGCTGTCGGGGCGAAAACACAACGGGTCGATGAAATCATCGTCGATCCGGCGATAGATCACATCCACCCGGCGCGGGCCTTCGGTGGTGCGCATGAAGACAAACTCGCCCTCCACGAAAAGGTCCTGCCCTTCGACCAGTTCGACCCCCATCATGTCGGCCAGAAAACTGTGCTCGTAATAGGCACTGTTGTAATGGCCGGGGGTCAGGATCACCACCGTCGGTTCGCGGTCGCATTTCTGCGGCGCGACGCTGGCAAGGGTGCGGCGCAGGATCTCGGGGTAGCTGTCCACCGGCTCGATCCGGTTTTCGCGGAACAGGTCGGGAAACATCCGCATCATGATCTCGCGGTTTTCCAGCATGTAGGACACGCCGCTGGGGGTGCGGCAATTGTCTTCCAGCACAAAGAAATCCTCTGGCCCGGTGCGCACCAGATCAATGCCGACGATGTGGCTGTAAACCCCTTTCGACGGCACAAAACCGACGACAGCCTTTTCATAGGCATCGTTCAGATAGACCAGCCGCGCCGGGATCCGCCCGGCGCGCACAATCTCGCCCCGACCATAGACATCGACCAGAAAGGCGTTCAGCGCCCGCGCGCGCTGCTTGATGCCACGTTCCAGCCGCGCCCATTCGGCCCCGGAAAACACCCGCGGGAACATGTCGAACGGGATCAGCCGGTCGGGATCGCCGCCCTCGCCATAGACCGCAAAGGTGATGCCGATCCGGCGAAACAGCGCCTCGGCCTCGGCCTGCTTCATGTGACGCAGTTCGGCCGGCATCGACTGCATCCAGCCTTGCAGCCGGGCGTAAGGCTCGCGCACCTTGCCGCCCTGATACATTTCGTTGAAATAATCGGTCACGCAGCGGCCCCTGTTTCCCGGTTCTTACCGTTTACTTAATCAGCACGGCGGAAAGGACGAAAGGGGCTGAAACAGTTTTTGGCCCAATCAGCTTGCATCCGCCTGTTATTTGGGCAGCTCTGCCGTTGGGCGCCCCTTCCCCCAACCGCCGCCCGTGCTATCCTTGGCGCATGACCACAGGCTTGCTGACCTTTACCGACCGCGGGATATTCTGCCCCGAGGGCGGCTTCTACATCGACCCGTGGCGCCCGGTGGACCGCGCGCTGATCACGCATGGCCATTCCGACCACGCCCGCTGGGGCCATGGCCGCTATCTGGCCACCCACGCCGCCCTGCCGGTGATCCGCCACCGTCTGGGCAATATCACCGCCGAGGGCATCGCTTATGCCGAGACCCGGCAGATCAACGGCGTCAGCGTCAGCTTTCACCCCGCAGGCCACGTCCCCGGATCGGCGCAGATCCGCGTCGAGCGAGGCGGCGAGGTCTGGGTGGTGTCGGGTGACTACAAGGTGGAGGCAGACGGCCTGTCCGAACCCTTCGTGCCGCTGCGCTGCCACAGTTTCATCACCGAATGCACCTTTGGCCTGCCGCTGTTCCGCTGGGCGCCGCAAGCGCGTGTTTCCGACCAGATCGCTGCGTGGTGGCAAGCCAACGCCGCCGAGGGCCGCACCTCGATCCTTGCCGCCTATGGCCTTGGCAAGGCGCAGCGGCTGATGACCATGCTGCCCGGCCTTGGCCCGATCCTGACCCATGGCGCGGTTGAGGCAACCACCGACATCCTGCGCGATCAGGGCTATCCGATCCCCGCCACCACCCGCGTCACGGCAGGCGTTGATGCCAAGTCCCATCCTGGTGCGCTGGTCATCGCCCCACCCTCCGCGCTTGGCACGTCCTGGGCCGGGCGCTTTGGCCCTGCGGCCGAGGCCTTTGCCTCTGGCTGGATGGCGCTGCGTGGCATTCGGCGGCGGCGCGGCCTTGGCACCGGCTTTGTGATCTCGGACCATGCCGACTGGCCCGGCCTGAACACCGCGATCCGCGACACCGGCGCCACCCGGATCTTTGCCACCCATGGCTACACCACCCCGTTCCGGCGCTGGCTGGAAGATCAGGGCTATGACGCCGGCATCGTGCAAACCGAATTTGGTGGCGACGAGGCTGACACGCCCGAACCCGAGCCCGAACCCGCCCCAGAACCAGTGCCCGCCCCATGATCTTGCTGCTTGGAAAAATACTCTCGGGGGGAAAGGCCGCAGGCCTTGGGGGGCAGACAGCCCCCCTTGCCCGCCCCGCCAAGGGCACCGCGCAATGAAGCGCTTTGCCGCCCTGTTCAACGCGCTGGACGCCACCACCAGGACCGGGGCCAAGACCGCTGCCCTTGCCGCGTATTTCCGCGACGCGCCACACCCCGACCGGGTCTGGACCGTGGCGCTGCTGTCGGGCCGCCGTCCCAAGCGCGCGGTCAACGCCACCGAATTGCGGCTCTGGGCGGCCGAGGCGGCGGGCATCCCGCTGTGGCTCTTTGAAGAAAGCTATGCCGTGGCCGGCGATCTGGCCGAAACCATCGCCCGCCTGCTGCCCGAAACCGCCACCAGCCAGCCCCCCGGCCTTGACGCCACCCTGCGCGCCCTGATCGCCCTGACCGGGCGGCCGCCGGCCGAGCGTCGCGCCCATGTCACCGCCACCTGGGCGGCGCTTGGCGCCGACGAGCGGTTTCTGTTCAACAAGCTCTTGACCGGCGGCTTTCGCATGGGCGTGAGCCAGGGGCTGATGACGCGGGCCTTGGCGCAGGTGACCGGGGTCGAGGCCTCGGTGATGGCACACCGGCTGATGGGCGACTGGGATCCGGCGCAGACCAGCTTTGCCGCGCTGACGGAAACCGGCGGCTCGGACGGCGCGGCGCGGCCCTACCCCTTCGCGCTGGCCAGCCCGCTGGAGGATGCCCCCGAAAACCTCGGCCCTCCCGAAGACTGGCTGGCCGAATGGAAATGGGATGGCATCCGCGGCCAGATCATCGCCCGCGCCGGCGCTTTCGCGGTCTGGAGCCGCGGCGAAGACCTGATCACCGACCGCTTTCCCGAATTCGCGCCGCTACAAGACCACCTTCCCCCCGGCACGGTGATCGACGGCGAGATCGTGGCCTGGGGCGGCAGCGCGCCCCTGCCGTTTGCCGACCTGCAAAAGCGCATCGGGCGCAAGACGGTGCCAAAGCGCCTGCTGGCCGAGGCCCCGGCGCATGTTCTTGCCTATGACCTGCTGGAAGACGCCGGCCAAGACCTGCGCGACGCGCCGCTGTCGCAGCGCCGCGCCCGGCTGGAGGCGATCCTTGCCGCCCTGCCCCCCGGCCTGCCGCTGTCGCCGTCCCCCACCATCCCCGGCGACTGGGCGGTGCGGGCAGCGGTGCGGGACGGCGCGCGCGGCCGGATTGCCGAAGGGCTGATGCTCAAGCGCCTGTCCTCGCCCTATCACGTCGGGCGCAGGCGCGGCGACTGGTGGAAATGGAAGCTTGACCCCTATGCGGTGGATGCGGTGATGATCTACGCGCAGGCCGGACATGGGCGGCGCGCCAACCTTTACACGGATTTCACCTTTGCGCTGCGCGATGGCAATGATCTGGTGCCGTTCACCAAAGCCTATTCCGGGCTGACCGACGCGGAATTTGCCGAAATCACCCGCTGGGTTGGCCGCAACACGCAAGAACGCTTTGGCCCGGTGCGCCGGGTGGTGCCAGAGTTGGTGTTCGAGATCGGCTTTGAAGGGATACAGGCCAGCCCGCGCCACAAATCGGGCATCGCCCTGCGCTTTCCGCGCATGCTGCGCTGGCGGCGCGACAAGGGCGTGGCGGATATCGACACGATCGAGGCGTTGCGCCTGCTGCTGCGGCACAAGACGGGGGGCTGTCTGCCCCCCGCACCCCCCGAGGGTATTTGAGCCAAGAGGAAACCCATTCGCGGCGCGTAGGTCTTGCGACTTGGCCACCTGCCGCCCTAGATGAGACCAAAGCAAAGATGAGGAAAGACCATGACCCTGCCCCTTGCCCGCCCTGTGTTTGATGCCAATGCCGCCTCGGGCGGGTTCGGGGCCTTGCCCGATTGGGATTTGACTGATCTGTATCCGGCGCCGGAGTCGCCCGAGTTTGCCCGCGACATGGACGGACTGGACGCCTCCTGCGCCGCGTTTGCCACCGCCTATCAGGGCAAGCTGGCCGATCTGGACGCGGCGGCCCTGCTGGTCTGTGTGCAGACCTATGAGCAGATCGACATCACCGCCGGGCGGCTGATGTCTTTTGCGGGCCTGCGCTATTACCAGAACACCATGGACAGCGAGCGCGCCAAGTTCATGGCCGACACCCAGGACCGCATCACCAACGCGACCACGCCGCTGGTGTTCTTCAGCCTTGAGTTCAACCGGCTGGAAGACGCGCATCTGAATGGCCTTCTGGCCGCCAATGCGGGGCTTGCCCGTTACAAGCCGGTGTTTGACCGGATGCGCGCAATGCGGCCACACCAGTTGTCGGATGAGCTGGAGCAGTTCTTGCATGACGAGTCGGTGGTGGGGGCAAGCGCGTGGAACAAACTGTTTGACGAAACCATGGCCGGGCTGATGTTCACTGTGGCCGGAGAGCCGGAAGAGTTGAACCTTGAAGCCACGCTGAACCTGTTGACCGATGCCGACCGCGCCCGGCGCGAGGCGGCGGCGCGAGCCTTGGCCGCGGTGTTCGACCGCAATATCAAGCTGTTCGCCCGGGTGCACAACACTTTGGCCAAGGAAAAGGAAATCCACGACCGCTGGCGCAAGATGCCCAGCCCGCAGCATGGGCGGCACCTCGCAAACCATGTCGAACCCGAGGTGGTGGAAGCACTGCGCAATGCCGTTGTGGCCGCCTATCCCAAGCTGAGCCACCGCTATTACCGGCTGAAGGCCAAATGGCTGGGGCTGGAGACCTTGCAGGTCTGGGACCGCAACGCGCCGCTCAACCTTGAGCCGCCCAAGGTCGTGGGCTGGGATGAGGCCACCCGGACGGTGCTGGACGCCTATGCCAGTTTTGCCCCCGAAATGGCCGATATCGCCAAGCCGTTCTTTGATCGCGGCTGGATCGACGCCGGTGTCAAGCCAGGCAAGGCACCGGGGGCCTTTGCCCACCCGACCGTCACCACCGTGCACCCTTACGTCATGCTCAACTACCTTGGCAAACCCCGTGATGTGATGACGCTGGCGCATGAGCTGGGCCACGGCGTGCATCAGGTGCTGGCGGCAGGTCAGGGCGAATTGTTGTCATCCACCCCGCTGACGCTGGCCGAAACCGCAAGCGTGTTTGGCGAGATGCTGACCTTCCGCAAATTGCTGGACGGGGCCAAGACCCAAGCCGAGCGCAAGACCCTGCTGGCGGGCAAGGTCGAGGACATGATCAACACCGTCGTGCGCCAAATCGCGTTCTATGACTTTGAATGCAAGCTGCATGCCGCCCGGGCCCAAGGCGAGTTGACCCCCGACGACATCAACGCGCTGTGGATGAGCGTGCAGGCGCAATCCTTGGGCGATGCCTTCGAGTTCATGGATGGCTATGAGACGTTCTGGGCCTATATCCCGCACTTCGTGCATTCGCCGTTCTACGTCTATGCCTATGCCTTTGGCGACGGTCTGGTGAATGCGCTTTATGCAGCTTATGCGGACGGCCTGCCCGACTTTGAGGAAAAGTATTTCGCCATGCTGAAAGCCGGCGGATCGAAGCACCACAAGGAGTTGCTGGCCCCCTTCGGACTGGACGCGTCAGACCCGACATTCTGGGACAAGGGCCTGTCGATGATCGCAGGCTTTATCGACGAGCTGGAGGCGATGGACTGACCATCATGCCAGTGCAGGGCAGCGGGGCGGTTGTCCCGTTGCCTGCGGCGGACCTGAACCGAGATAGGCCCGGATCAGGCGCGATTTGCGCGGCGCTCGGTGCGGTCGGCCATATGGGCCAAAAGCAACCGCTCGGCTTCGTCGGCGGAATTTGCCATGGCATCAGCGCCGGTCAGAGCCACGATGTTCGGCTCGGCCACCGTAACCTGCCCGCCCACCATCAGCCAGACACCCGGCAGATGCGCCCGCAAGGCCACCACCAGACGGGCAATCGGCAGCGTCATGTCGGCGTCGGTTGCGGCGATGGCCACGGCGGATGGGCTCAGGGCCTCCAACTGGTCAACCAGACTGTCCTGATCATACCCGATCAGAAGATCGACTTCCCAACCGCGGCGGCGCAGATCGTCGGCGACGATGGTCATGCCGATGCTGTGGGTTTCACTTGGGCATTGCGCAATGGCCACCCGCTGACCCGGGATGGCGTTGCCAAATTGCACAAACACCTCGCGCAGGTCGCGCAGGATCGTCCAGACCCGGCGCGACGCGCGCAGCACCTCGGACATGCCGATTTCGTCATTGTCCCAGGCCTTGCCGATATCCTGCACCGCCCCGGCCAACAGCCCGTAATACAGCGTATCGGCTGGCATGCCTTGCAGGCGGGCATCGCAGACAAAGTTCCGGGCAGCGCAATCGTCTTGCGACAGCAGGTCTTTGGTCAGCATGGCGATCTTGGGCAGCGTGGCTTCAACCCGTTCGGCGCGCGCCTGTGCTGCCACCCGCAAGATCACGTCTTGTGCAAGTTGGCGCACCGCAAAAGACGGGATAGAATACTGCGCCTCCAGCGACGACACAAAGGTTCCGGAACTGATTTGAGAAGCCGCATTGCGCTGCGCCATGGTTTGCCACTTCTACAATGGGGGCTGACACGACGGGTCGAGAGGAAGCCTTGCCCCGCCCCGTCTGCAATCAGGCCGATTCCTGTTAGTCTGGCATCTTTAGCGAAACACGGTTCTGTGTCCAGCTTCGTGTTGCCCAGCGACACTTAACCACTGGCAGATGGCAGGGTCACACCAAGCCGCGCAAAGTCGGCCCCCCGTGCCGACATCCGGTCAAGGATCTGCCTCAGGAACGGCCGCGTCGCCCAGATGCACTGCCGCTTCAGGAACCAGAACAGAAAGGCGTCAAACGGCCAGTCACGGCCAAGCGCGCGGTCCAGCGCCATGGGCCAGTCTGCCGGGGTCACAACCGTTTCCGCGCAATGGTGCAGGTCTGATCGCCCGAACAACACCGCGGGCACCCCGTGAAGCATGCCCTCGACCGCCACCGACGACGCGATGGAGGCACTAAGGGCCGCACCTTGCAAGATATCATGCACATTGGCCGTGGTGAGGCAAACCTGCGGGTGATGCGCGCCCAGCCAGTCGCAGATCGCCTGCGTCTCGTCGCCGGTGTTGCGCGGATGTGGCTTGACCACAACCTGTCGGCCGCCCGTGTCGGACAGGATCGTTTCGATCATCGCGCGGGCGGGCATGTGGCGGGCGCGCAGGACCGGGTCTGACAGGTCTTGCAAGAACACCGCGATATGGCCGCATTTGAACTGCGCGCGGTCGGTTGGTTGCGGATGCCGGCTTTTGCGCGGGGCGACGAACAGGCCGCGCAGGGTGGCGGCAAAGCCCGCCGCCGTCTCGACTGGTATGGCTGCTGGGCGAAACGTCAGCCCGGCAATGCTGCTCTCGAAGAATATCCCTTTCGCATCGGCATAGAAGAACCGGCTCAGATAGGCCGGACCAAGGTTCAGCGCCTGCGGCCGGTCGATATTTCCGTTATGGACAAAGTCGAAATCGGCCCCGTCAGGCCCGTTCCGCAAGGCCTCCATGTCGCGGTGAACCACCTCGCAGCGCGCGCCAAGGGCAGCAAGTTGCTCCATCAGGTTGCGGTAGAACGCCGGCAGATCCTCTGGCCCGTCCGGCAGCATATGCGCGGGCACATGCAGCCGCACGCGGGCCTTGCTCACAGATGCACCTCAACCGCGGCATCATGCGCCATGTCGATCATGGCTTGCGTGCCGCGGGAAAATTCCAGCGGGCACGGATAGGGCACGCCGTTGCGCAGCGACCGGCAAAACGCCTCGACCTGCAAGACATAGTGGTTTGCGGCGGGAAAACGGTCGGTGATCACCCGCATCCCCGGCTTGTGCAATTCCACCTGCGCCACATCGTGCAAATTGGCGTTGAACGGGGCCGAGCCCAGGCGGATCATCCCCTTGTCGCCCTGAAACACCACCTCTTGCCGGTTCGCCAACCGCATCGAGGTCATCGAGCCAAAGGTGAACCGACCCGATGGCCCCGCCATCACACCGGCAAGCTGGGCAAACACCTCGACCCCGGCCTCCAGGATGACGCGAGCGGTCAGTTCTGCCGGCTCGGCGCCGGTCACAAACCGCATCGACCCCAGCGTATACACCCCGATATCGCGCAACGATCCCCCACCCGTGTCGGCACGGTTGCGGATATTGCCGGGGTCGGCGTTGTTATAGCTGAACGCGGCATCGACATGGCGCAACTGGCCGATCTCGCCTGCCGCAAGCCAGTCTTTCGCGCGGTGCCATTGCGGGTGGTGCACGATCATGAAGGCCTCGGCGGCCAACAGCCCGCTGGCGTCGCGCGCGGCGATGATCTGGTCGATCTGCGGCGCACGCAAGGCAAGCGGCTTTTCGGTCAGCACATGCTTGCCCGCCGCCAGCGCCGTCAGCGTCCATTCGACATGCAGATGGTTGGGCAGCGGGATGTAAACCGCCTCGATCGACGCATCGGCCAGCAGCGCATCATAGCTGGCATGCACCACAAGTCCGGGACAAAAGCCAACAAAGCCTGCGGACTTGGCGGGGTCTGACGTGGCCAGCGCCACAAGCTCCGCCCCGTTTGCTGCGTGAATGGCCGGGGCCATATGCTCACGTGCGAACTTTGCCGCGCCCAAAACGCCCCAACGCACCGGTTTCATTTCACGGCCTCCCTGTTTGCGCCACACGCTAACCTGCGGCGTGCGGCGGGGAAAGGCTTGCCGTCACGCTTTGCGAAAGCGCATCAACGTCATCATCCGCATCGGCGGCAGCGCGACCTCCTCGATCAGGGTCAGGCCCGGCGTTTGCGTCACCGTGCTGCGCTGAAAGTCGGAATGCCAGCCCAGCCGATCGGCAAAGGGGGCGGCGATCCGCTCCAGCATGGGCAAGGCGCCCTTGTCTTGCGCATCGCGGGCAAAATGGTTGACCATCACGATTGTGCCCCCGGGGCGCAGCACGCGGGCCATTTCGGCCATCACCCGCTCGGGTTCCGGCACCACCGACATGATGTGCAGCGCAGCGACGTGGTCGAAGCTGGCATCGTCGAATTCCAGCGCGCGGGCATCCATCAGGCGCAAGGCTTGCACGTTGCCCAAGTCAAGCTCGGCCACCTTTTCGCGCGCCTTTTCCAGCATCTCGGCGCTGGCGTCGATGCCGGTCACCATCACCTCGGGGCGGTAGCCCGGCAGCGAAAGCCCGGTGCCGACACCCACTTCCAGCACCCGCCCGCCAAGGCCGTTCAGCACCGACACCGCCCGCCGCCGCCCCACCCGCGTGATTGCGCCAAACGTCGCGTCATAGATCGGTGCCCAGCGGGCATAGGATTTGCGGATGGCTTGGATATCCATGTCAGACAACACTCCGTAACGAACGCGCACTTTTGCGCCAAAGAAACAGGATGCCGGCCAGATAGATCAGGTCCAGCAGCAACAAGGTGGTCCAGGGATAGGTCAGCAGCGCGGCCACCAAAGCCACCGAGCCAACCAGAATGAAGCGGGCGTTTTCGGCATAGATCCGCACGCCCTTGAACGATGGCGTCGGCATCCGGCTGATCATCAGCCCGCCCACGAACACCATCCACACCGCCACCGCCCAGGGCGGCAGGCGCAGCGCGGTATCCGAGGCATAGGTCAGATAGATCGGCCCCAGCGCCAGCATCGCCCCCGCAGGCGACGGCACGCCGACAAAGCCTTTGGGCTTTGTGTCATCCACCGGCACCCGGCTGTCGACGTTGAACCGCGCCAGCCGCAGCATGCAGCACACCGCATAGATCAGCACGGCGATCCAGCCCAGTGAGGTATCGGCCCGCATCCCCCAGAAATACAGCACCAGCGCCGGGGTCACCCCGAAATTGACCAGATCACACAGGCTGTCCAACTCGGCCCCGATGGCGCTTTCGGTCTTGAGCATCCGCGCCAGCCGCCCGTCGATGCCATCCAGCGCCGCCGCCAGCCCGATCAACCCCACCGCCCAGCCAAACCGCCCTTCCACCGCCATGCGGATGGCGGTCAGCCCGGCACAGAGCGCCAGAATGGAAATCAGGTTCGGCAGCAGATGCAGGATATGCATCCGCCGCCGGGGGGGTGCGGCGGGGTCTTCGGTCATTCCATCCGGCTCACAGCCTGCGGCAGATCCCTGCCCAGCACGGCAAGGATGGTTTCGCCCGACACCATGCTTTGGCCCAGCGCCACCTGCGGCGTCACGCCCTCGGGCAGATACACATCGACGCGGCTGCCAAAGCGGATCAGGCCAAAGCGTTCGCCGGTGCGCATCGCCTGCCCCGGCTTGACCCACCACATGATCCGCCGCGCCACCAGACCGGCGATCTGCACCACCGCGATCTGGCGACCATCGGCCAAGTCGATGCGCAGCGAATTGCGCTCGTTATCCACCGACGCCTTGTCCAAGGATGCGTTCAGGAACTTGCCGGGGCGATAGCTCATCGCACCAATGGTTCCAGCGATGGGCGCGCGGTTCACATGGCAGTCGAACACGTTCATGAACACCGACACCCGCATCAGCGCATCCGGCCCCATGCCCAATTCCTCGGGCGGCACTGCGCGTTCGATCAGGCTGATCACGCCATCGGCGGGCGACACGATCAGGCCTTCGCCTTGCGGCACCGCACGCTTTGGGTCGCGGAAAAAGTAATAGCACCACACCGTCAGCCCGACGCCAACCCAGCCCAAAGGCTGCCAGATCAGGAACAGCACAAGGCTGATCGCGGCGAAGATGCCGACGAACTTGTATCCCTCGGGGTGCATCGGTTTCAGAAATGTGCCCAGCATGGTCATGGTTTGATTGGTCCTTTCAACCACTGGTCGCGGTCGTATCGTGCAGGCCCCCTTTGGGCAAACAAAAACGACGCTTTGACCCTTAAAAGCGTCAGGCGGCAAAGCTTGCGCCCGCCGCCTGCCTGATCCGTGGTAAGGCCAAGGGCCACCAAGGCCAAGGGGCAGTTTGCCCTTTGGCCTTTCAGCCCGGAACCACCATACCCTTGCCCTTGGCCAGTTCGCGCATCTTGGCCTGCAGCTTTTCAAACGCCCGCACTTCGATCTGGCGGATCCGTTCGCGGCTGACACTGTGCTTTTCCGACAAGGCTTCCAGCGTCACCGGCTCATCGGCCAGACGGCGCTGCATCAGGATTTCCTTTTCCCGGTCGTTCAGCGCCGACATCGCCTGCACCAGCAGGGTGCGGCGAATGTCCAACTCATCCCGCTCGGCATAGGCCTCGGCCTGATTGCTGTCTTCGTCTTCCAGCCAATCCTGCCACTGCGCGCCGCCATCTTCCGACCCGACGGTGGCATTCAGCGACGCATCCGCCCCCGCCATGCGGCGGTTCATGTCGATGACCTCTTGCTCTGTCACCGACAGATCCTTGGCAATTTGTGCCACGTTTTCCGGGCGCAGGTCGCCCTCTTCCAGCGCGCCCAGCTTGGCCTTGGCCTTGCGCAGGTTGAAGAACAGCTTTTTCTGCGCGCTGGTGGTGCCCAGTTTCACAAGGCTCCACGACCGCAAGATATATTCCTGAATGCTGGCGCGGATCCACCACATCGCATAGGTGGCAAGGCGAAAGCCGCGCTCGGGGTCAAACCGCTTGACCGCCTGCATCAGGCCGACATTGGCCTCGGAAATCACCTCGGCCTGCGGCAGGCCATAGCCGCGATAGCCCATGGCGATCTTTGCGGCCAGCCGCAGATGGCTGGTCACCAGCTTGTGCGCGGCGGCACTGTCTTGCCGATCCACCCAGGCCTTGGCCAGCATGTATTCTTCTTCCGGTTCCAGCAGCGGAAACTTGCGGATTTCCTGCATATACCGGTTCAGGCCCTGTTCCGGGCTTGGTGCGGGTAGGTTGGTGTAGGTGCTCATCTTTCGCCCCCTGTTTGCCCCGGTGCCATCAGCCCCCGAGGAAGCCATCAACCCTAAGGTCTGTGTGCCACTGCTGCAAGGCCGCGGCCTATCATAATTGACTTAACGCAGAATGAAGGCGCTTCCGTTCGCAAACAAAAGGTTTGTGACGAATTCTTCACGCGAATGTCAAAGTGGCGGCTGGCGCAATGCGTCCAGCAACCCGGCCATGTCGGCGGGCAGCGGCGATGAGAACTCCAGCCATTCCTCCGTCACCGGATGCGCAAAGCCCAGCGTGGCCGCGTGCAAAGCCTGCCGGGCAAAGCCGTTGCCCAACGCGGCCGCCGCCGGTGTCAGCGCCTTGGGAGACAGTTTGCGCTTGCCGCCATAGGTCGCATCGCCCAGCAGCCCGTGTCCGGCATGGGCCATATGCACCCGGATCTGGTGGGTGCGCCCGGTTTCCAGCCAGCACTCCACCAAGGCCGCCTGATCGGCAAACGCCTCCAGCACCCGCACCCGCGTGACCGCATGGCGGCCATCATGCCAGACCACGGCCTGACGCTGGCGGTCGGTCTTGTGGCGCGCCAGCAGCGTGGCGATGCGGATGACGCCGCCGGTCTCGAACGTCACGCCCTTGACGCCGCGCAGACGCGGGTCGGCGGCACTGGGCACCGCATGCACCAGCGCAAGGTAGCGGCGGTTCACGTCGTGACGCTCAAACTGCGCGGCAAGGCCGTGATGCGCCTTGTCGGATTTGGCCACCACCAGCAGCCCCGTGGTATCCTTGTCGATCCGGTGCACAATGCCGGGCCGCCGCTCGCCGCCAATGCCCGACAGCGTGTCGCCGCAATGGGCCAGCAACGCATTGACCAAAGTGCCCGATGGCGTGCCCGGCGCCGGATGCACCACCATGCCCGCGGGTTTGTCGATCACGATCAGATGGCCGTCCTCATAAACCACCGACAGCGGTATGTCCTCGGCCAAAGTGTCGACGCTGATCGGCGGGTCCAGCATCAGCACGATCACCTCGCCGTCCTCGACGCGGGTTTTGGGGTCAGTCAGCGCCACGCCGCCGCGAAACACCGCGCCATCGGCGATCATCCGCATCAACCTTGTGCGCGACAGGGACGCTTCCTCTGGCACCGACCGCGCAAGCGCCTTATCAAGACGGTCGGCGCACCCGTCGGCGATGGTGACGCTCAGGGTGATGTCGTCCTCGTCGGGCACATCAAGAATTGGGGTCGGCATGGAAAACACCTCGGACAACGCACAGCTTCCGCCGTCGCTTCGACTGCTGAAGTGGCTGGTGATCATCCTCACCGCCACGATGATTGTCGGCGTCATAACCGTGGTTGGCCTGCTTGTCACCCGGATGCCCAAGGTCGCGGCCCCGCTTGCCCTGCCCGAAGCTGTGGCCTTGCCGCAAGACGTGCAAGCGGCAGCGGTCACACTGGGCCGGGATTTCATCGCCGTGGTCACAAATGACAACCGCATCCTGATCTTCAACCGCGACGGCAGCCTGCGGCAAGAGGTTCTGATCAGCCCCGCCGCGTCGGCCACGACCGCGCCATAGGCAGTGCCGACATGCCCCCGTCAGGTGCGGCGCAGACGGATCACCACATCTACGCGCGAAATTTCGGTGCCCTCGGGGGCATCGGGCAGATTGATGATCTCAAGCTGGTCCTTGGGCGCATCGGTCAGTTCCGCACTGTCTTCCCAAAAGAAGTGCGGATGATCGTCGATCCTTGTGTCGAAATAGCTTTTCGATCCGTCCACCACGACCTCGTTCACCAGACCCGCCGCACAGAAGGCGCGCAAGGTGTTGTAGACCGTGGCCAGGCTGACCCGCTCGCCCGAGCCGACCGACAACGCATAAAGGCTTTCCGCCGTCACATGCCGATCCTTGCCGTCGCCCACCAGCAAAGACGCCAGCAAAAGGCGCTGCCGCGTCGGCCGCAAGCCACCGCGTGCCAGCCATTGCGTTCCCCGATCCATCGCCATGCTACCCATAAGCCACCCCCAAGCGATATGTATAAGGGACCTGTCCCGCCATTTTCAAATGAAAATCGTTCGCAACACCGGCACATGGCGCCAGAAAAGCCGCAAAGGCCCGCCCTTGCCACCCATTCCATGCCGGTGCTAAAAGAAATGCCCAAGCAAACCACGATGAAGGGGCCGTCGGACATGGGCCAGTTTCCAACCAGCTTTGACAAGGACGGCCTTCTTGCCTGCGCACGCGGCGAATTGTTCGGCCCCGGCAACGCCCAGCTTCCCGCCCCCCCCATGCTGATGATGGACCGCATCACCGAGATTTCGGAAGATGGCGGCGAATTTGGCAAGGGCCATGTGGTCGCCGAATTCGACATCACCCCGGACCTGTGGTTCTTCCAGTGCCACTTTCCCGGCAACCCGATCATGCCGGGCTGCCTTGGTCTTGACGGGTTGTGGCAACTGACCGGCTTCAATCTTGGCTGGCGCGGCTGGCAGGGGCGCGGCTATGCGCTTGGCGTGGGCGAGGTGAAACTGACCGGCATGGTTCGCCCCGACCGCAAGCTGCTGCGTTACTTTGTCGATTTCACCAAGGCCTTGCAAACCCGCCGCCTGACCATGGGCGTGGCGAATGGCAGGGTAGAAGCCGACGGCGAAGTGATCTATCTGGTAACAGACATGAAAGTGGCCCTCTCGGCCAACTGACACCCGCAAACGACTGACACCTGCAAACGAAGGAGTGCGCCCATGCGTCGCGTCGTCATCACCGGCATCGGCATCGTGTCACCCATCGGCAATTCGGCCGCCGAGGTCGAGGCATCCCTGCGCGCCGGAACCTCTGGCATCGTTTTTGCCCCGGAATATGCCGAGCGCGGCTTTCGCAGCCAGGTGCACGGCCAGCCCAACATCGTTCTGGAAGACCATATCGACAAGCGCGACCTGCGCTTCATGGGCGATGGCGCGGCCTATACCTTCATCGCCATGCAGCAGGCGGTTGCCGACTCCGGCCTGACCGAAGCCGAGATTTCCCACGACCGCACCGGCATCATCGTCGGCTCGGGCGGGCCTTCGACCAAGTCTTTCTTCAAGGCGCACAACATCGTGCGCGAAAGCGGCAGCCCGAAACGCATCGGCCCGTTCGGCGTGACCAAGGGCATGTCCTCGACCACTTCGGCCTGCCTTGCGACCCCGTTCAAGATCAAGGGCGTGAACTATTCGATCACCTCGGCCTGCTCGACCAGCGCGCATTGCATCGGCAACGGCACCGAGCTGATCCAGTTCGGCAAGCAGGACATCGTGTTTGCGGGTGGGGGCGAGGAGCTGGACTGGACCCTGTCGTGCCTGTTCGACGCCATGGGCGCAATGTCATCCAAATACAACGACACACCCACCACCGCATCCCGCGCCTTTGACGCCACCCGCGACGGCTTTGTCATCGCCGGCGGCGGTGGCGTTGTGGTGCTGGAAGAGCTGACCCACGCCCTCGCGCGTGGCGCAAAAATCTACGCCGAAGTCACCGGCTATGGCGCCACCTCTGACGGCTATGACATGGTCGTCCCGTCAGGCGAAGGCGGCGAACGCTCGATGCGTCAGGCGCTGTCCACCCTGCCCGAAGGCCGCAAGATCGGCTATATCAACGCCCACGGCACCAGCACCGTTGCGGGCGACGCGACCGAGGTCAAGGCGATCCGCCGCGTGTTTGGTGACGGCAGCGTGCCGCCGATCTCGTCGACAAAATCGCTGACCGGCCACAGCCTTGGCGCCACCGGCGTGCATGAGGCGATCTATTCGCTGCTGATGCTGAACGGCAATTTCATCACTGCCTCGGCCAACGTCACCCAGCTTGACCCCGACGTGAAGCCCGAAGAAATCGCCACCACCTACCGCGATGGCGTGCAGCTTGACTCGGTCCTGTCCAACAGCTTTGGCTTTGGCGGCACCAACGCCACCCTCTTGCTCAGCACATTCGACAAGTAAGGACCGCCAGCATGGCCGATCTGATGAAGGGCAAGCGCGGGCTTGTCATGGGCGCGGCGAATGAACGCTCGATCGCCTGGGGCATCGCCAAGGCTTTGGCCGATGAAGGCGCAGAGCTTGCGTTTTCCTATCAGGGCGAAGCCTTCGGCAAACGGGTGGAACCCTTGGCCGCCAGCGTCGGATCAAACCTGCTGGTCGATGTCGATGTGACCGATGACGCAAGCCTTGACGCCTGCTTTGCCACGCTGGCCGACCGCTGGGGCACGATGGATTTCCTGATCCACGCCATCGCCTTTTCCGACAAGGCCGAACTGACCGGCCGCTTCATCAACACCACGCGCGGTAACTTTCAGAACTCGCTGAACATTTCGTGCTTTTCCTTCATCGACGTGGCAGCCCGCGCCTCCCGGATGATGCCCAATGGCGGCAGCCTGATCACGCTGACCTTTCAGGGGTCAAACCGCATTGCGCCGAATTACAACGTGATGGGCGTGGCCAAGGCCGCGCTGGAAAGCGCCACCCGCTACCTTGCCAATGACCTCGGCCCGCAAGGCGTGCGGGTCAACGCCATCTCGCCCGGCCCGATGAAAACCCTTGCCGGCGCGGCCATCGGCGGGGCCCGCGCCACCTATCGCCATACCGAGGCCAACGCCCCCCTGCGCAGCAATTCCACGCTCGAGGCCATCGGCGGCACTGCGGTCTGGCTGTGTTCCGACCATGGTGCCTGCACCACCGGCGAGGTGATCCATGTCGATGGCGGCTATCATATCCTTGGCTTCCCGCAGACCGAGAATATCTGATCGCAGCGCCGCCCGAGCCTTGGGTGCGCGCCGCGCGCAAGTATTTGGCAAGCAGCAATCCCAAGTCGGCGCCAAAAAGGGCTTGCTGCTTTTGAAATACTCCGGGGGTGAGGGGCGCGGCACGCGCCCCGAGGGGGCAGCGCCCCCTGCCCTTGCCCGGGAAGACCCTGTTGACCCCGCCGGAACTTTGCACTAATCCCACGCACCAGTGCGGGCGTTGTGTAATGGTAAGACCTTAGCCTTCCAAGCTAAAGACGCGGGTTCGATTCCCGCCGCCCGCTCCAGTCACGCGCCCGCCCGTCACGCGCCCGGATGGCACCGGTTCCAGCGGATCGATGACCAGAGCGCCACCCCGATCAGTGCCGCCCCACCCAAACCGGTGATCACCTCGGGAATATGCACCAGCGTCTGCACATACATGATGATCGACAGGATCAGGATCGCATAGAACGCGCCGTGTTCCAGAAAGCGATATTGCGCCAGTGTGCCGCGCTCGACCAGCATGATGGTCATCGACCGCACATACATCGCGCCGATGCCAAGGCCGATGGCGATGACGAACAGGTTGGACGACAGCGCAAAGGCCCCGATCACGCCGTCAAAGCTGAAGCTGGCATCCAGCACCTCCAGATAGAGAAATGCCCCCAGCCCGCCCTTGGCCGCCCCCGCCACCACTTGCTGCCCCCGGTCAAGCACACCGCCCAGCACCTCGACCAGCAGAAAGGTCAGCAGACCCCAGATCGCCGCATGAAAGAAAGTCGTGGCGTACACGGCCCCCTTCTGCGCTTCGATCACCTCGGAAAAGACCAGCATCACCACCAGAACAAAGGCGATCTCGACCCCCTTGATCGAGGAATAGGACGCGACCGTTTCCTCCAGTTTCTGCACCCAGTGCACCTCCTTTTCGTGGTCGAAAAAGAAGGTCAGCCCCACCATCATCAGGAATGTGCCGCCAAAGGCCGCAATCGGCAGATGCGCGTCGTGCATGATGCGGGCGTATTCCTCGGGCTGGCTGGCAGCCATGACCAGCGCCGACCAGGGCCCGACCTTCGCGGCGATGACCACGATCAGCAAGGGAAACACGATCCGCATGCCAAAGACAGCAATCACGATGCCCCAGGTAAGAAACCGCTGCTGCCATACCGGCGTCATGTCCTTCAACTTGTTGGCGTTCACGATGGCATTGTCGAACGACAGGCTGATTTCCAGCACGGCAAGCACGCTGACGATGAAGAACACCTTCAGCGCCCCGGCGACCGTGTGCTCGGTCGCAAAACCCAGCCACAGGCCCAGCGCAAGGCCAATGGCGGTCACCACAAAGGCCCATGTGAAATATGACAGCGTCGAACGCTGAACGATCGAGGACGTGGACATCCGGAAGGCACCGCGCGGCATGTGGCGGTTCAGGTGCCGACATCGCAGGATCGCCGCAAATCCTGCCAGAGGGGCCCGGTCACCCGTCCCCGATGCTATGCCCGCACCGCCGTGTCTTGGCAAGCCTCAGGCTGCGATCGGGGCAATCAACCCCGGCCCCTCGGCCCGGTTCGAATTTACCGCCCGGTCCACCCGGTGACAGACCAGCCGCCCGGCCTCGGACGGCTGCATCAGCACCGCCGCGCCATGCCCGGCCTCACCCAGCCACAACGGCCAATCTGCGGGCTCCAGCATCAGCGCCTCACGGTGGTGCAGGCCCGCCATGCCCGGCCCGGCCTCGGTGCTGACAATGGCGCAGGTGTCCAGATCGCCCCAGCGCTGCCAGACGCCCGCCAGTGCCATCGGCTGCCCATCCGTACGGGTAAAATACCACGGCAGTTTCGCGCCATCCTCGCCGGTTTGCCATTCGTAGAACCCGCTGGCAGGCACAAGGCAGCGCCGCGTCCGCACCGCCTCGCGAAACGCGGGCTTGGTGGCAATGGTCTCGGAGCGGGCGTTGATGATCAGCGGCCCGTCATTCGGCGCCTTGTACCAGCTTGGCACAAACCCCCAGCGCATCGCCCGCAGCCGACGCTGCCCCGTGTCTGACGTGACCACGGCCACCGCTTGCGTCGGGCAGATGTTGAAGCGCGGGCTGGGCGGAAGATCATTGCCCATCGCCGCGCCGAACAGCGCCACCAATGCCTCATTCGGGTGGGTGATGGTGAAACGACCGCACATGGGAAGAGCCTGCCACGGCAGGGCTAAAAAGAAAACGGGGACGCCGTCGCCAGCGCCCCCGATCCGGGTCAGAGACCCTTACTTCTTGGTGATGCGCCCATCCAGATAGGGGGTGTAGGCCCCGTTCCGGGCCAGAAACTCTGCCGTCACATCGGCCAGATCGGGGCCAAAGTCATAGGCATTCCTGGCGTTCACGAACATCTTGTAGCCATCGCCACCGCCGCGGACATAGTTGTTCGACACCGTCTCGTATTCTGCCGCGGGGTCAATCGGTGCCCAAGCGTCGCCCGCCTTGACCATCACATCCGACACCCGGCTGCCCACCGGCTGCGACACGTCGAAAGTGTATTTCAGCCCGGCCACCTGGGCAAAGCGACCGGCGCCGTCTTCATGCTGGCTGACTCCGTTTTCCAGCGCCGCCACGATGTCGGCCCCGGTCACGGTAAAGGTGGACAGGGTGTTCTGGAACGGCAGCACCGTCAGCACCTCGCCCATGGTCACCGGTCCCGCGTCAATACTGGCCCGCAAACCGCCACCATTGGCGATGGCAACGGTCACGCCCTGATCGGCCACCCGGTCCAGCATGGCGTCGGCCACCAGATTGCCCATCTGACATTCGACCTGACGGCAGGTTTCGCGGCTGCCGTCGATTTCCGCCGCCGATTCGGCGACGACGCGGGTCTTCAACTCTTCGATCGGGCCGGCCAGTTCCTTGACCCGTGCCTCGATCACCGGGTCGGGCGTCACCGATGCATCCAGCAGAAGCGTATCGCCGCCAGCATATTTCAGCGTGCCGTCATCGGCAAAGGTCAGTTCCAGATGGCCCAGATACTTGGAATAGGCATAGGCCTGCACCACCGGCACCATCGCGCCCGATGGCTGGCTGACCCACGTCGGATAGGCGCCCTTGCGCTTGGGGTCGGTCGCCGACAGATAGGTGTGGCTGTGCCCGCCCACCACCGCGTCAATGCCCGGCACTTCGGCGGCGATCTTCTGGTCCATCGCAAAGCCCACGTGGTTGATGGCGATGATCTTGGAGACACCTTCGGCCTCCAGCGCCGCCACATCGGCCTTCAGACTGTCAATCTCATCTTGAAAGATCACCGAGGGGCCGGGGCTTGCGGTTTCCACCGTGTCCACCGCCAGCGCCGAGATGATGCCGATCTTCTCGCCGCCCACCTCCAGCACGACATGGTTCTTCACCCGGCCCGCCAGCACGTTCGACTGGCTGACATCCAGATTGCCCGAGATCACCGGAAAGCTCACCTTGTCAAGGAATGTGCCAAGGCCTTCGGGGCCATCGTCAAACTCGTGGTTGCCCAGCGCCATGGCGTCAGGCCTGATCTGCTCCAGAAACTCGGCCTCGACCGCGCCCTTGTAGGTGGTGTACATCAGGCTGCCCTGAAACTGGTCACCGGCGTCGACAAAGATCACATTCTGCCCCGCCGCTGTCAGGCTGTCGCGCAACTCTTTCACCTTGGTGGCCACCCGGGCAATGCCGCCAAAGCATGCGCCCTTGGCCGCCTCCTCCGCCGAACAGGTCGTATCATACTTGTTGATCGCCTCGATCCGGCTGTGGAAGTCGTTGATATGCAACACATGCAGCGTGTAATCCGCCTGTGCGGCCCCGGCCGAAAGCGCCATCGCCGCAACAGACCCCAGCATTTGGTGATTCATCGAAACAACTCCCTTGTTGGTTTGTGACAGTCAGCCTGACCTGCCCCCAGCCCGCTGTCAAACAGCAATGAACCCCAAGTTTGCACCCGGTGCGCAAAGCCTTTGTGAAACGCCTGCCATTGACCTTCGCCGCCCCAATGTGCATGCAAAGCCATGCTGATTTTCAAGATCCTCCGCCGCTCTGAATGGGATGCCTTCCGCGCCGCCGGTGAAACTGCCGGGGTGGCGGTCGATCTGGCCGATGGCTTCATCCATTTCTCGACCGCAGCACAGGTGGCCGAAACCGCCGCCAAATGGTTTGCCCGCGAAAGCGATCTGGTGCTGGTGGCCTTCAACGCCGATACGCTTGGCCCCGCCCTGAAATGGGAGCCCTCGCGCGGTGGCGCGCTGTTTCCGCATCTTTATCGCCCGCTCAAGCTGTCCGAGGTGGTGTGGGACAAATCGCTGCCCCTTGGCGCCACCGGCCATATCTTCCCCGAGGGGTTGTGGTGACCCGCCTCGAACGCATCGGCCTTGCCCTCCTGCACCGGCTTGACCCCGAGGTCGCGCATGGGCTGTCGCTGCGCGCGCTGAATGCGGGCCTTGTGCCGCTGCCCGGCCCCGTCACCTCGCCCCGCCTCGCCACCACTCTGGCCGGGATGGCTTTGGCCAATCCGGTTGGCCTTGCGGCAGGGTTTGACAAGAACGCCACCGCCCTTGCCCCGCTGTCCCGCGCGGGCTTCGGCTTTCTCGAGGTCGGTGCCGCCACCCCCTTGCCGCAACCGGGCAACCCCAAACCCCGGCTGTTCCGGCTGACCGAAGACCGCGCCGCCATCAACCGCTTCGGCTTCAACAATGACGGCATGCAGGCCATCGCCGCCCGTCTGGCCAGACGCCCGCGCAGCCTGCCCGTCGGGCTGAACCTCGGGGCCAACAAGACCTCGCCCGACCGCGCGGCCGATTTTGCCCAAGTGCTGGCCACCTGCGGCCCGCACGTCGATTTCGCCACCGTCAATGTCAGCAGCCCCAACACCGAAAAACTGCGCGACCTTCAGGGTGCTGCGGCGCTTGCGGCACTGCTCTGCGGGGTGATGGAGGTGCAGGCATCGCTGGCAAGACCCATCCCGATCTTCTTGAAGATCGCCCCCGACCTGACGCCGGATGAGCTTGCCGAAATCGCCGAGGTGGCGCTTGCCGCCGGTCTGGCCGGCATCATCGCCACCAACACCACCCTGTCGCGGATAGGTTTGAAAAGTGCAACCAAGGGCGAGTCTGGCGGCCTCTCCGGCGCGCCATTGTTCGAAAAATCTACCCGAGTGCTGGCACAGCTCTCTCAGGCCACCGCTGGCCGCCTGCCGTTGATCGGCGTTGGCGGCATCGAAACCCCCGAGCAGGCCTATGCCAAGATCCGCGCCGGGGCCTCGGCAGTGCAACTCTACACCGCCATGGTCTATCAAGGCATCGGCCTTGCGGCCCGCATCGCCCACGGCCTCGATGCCCTCTTGCAGCGTGACGGGCATCCCGACATCGCCTCGGCGGTAGGCACCGCCCGCGCCGACTGGCTCTGATCCCGCCCTGTTCATTTGCCCTCGGGCTTGAGTTCGGCCTGCACAGGCCACCACCAACACTGACCTGCCGGCTTTCTCTTTCGACAAATATCCCGGGGTCCGGGGCAGCGCCCCGGGCCCCCCCCAATCACCCCCCTTTCATTTGATCAAATTCCGCGCGATACTGGTCCAACCCGATGAGGCCAATATGCACGACCCCCAACCCGCCGGCATCAGTGCCGACCGCCTGACCGCCTTCGCCGACCGCGAGGCCCGGCGCTTTGCACTCAGCCGCCCGGCGTCCGCCGCGGCGATGGCCGCCGGTGCCGGCGCCTTCCTGAACGGCGTGCCGATGCACTGGATGCGCGACTGGCCGATGCCGCACCTGCCGGTCATCGCCTCGGCCAAGGACGCGCGGATCACCGATATCGACGGCTATGGCATCGACGACTTCTGCCTTGGCGATACCGGCAGCATGTTCGGCCATTCCCCGCCCCCGGTGGCAAAGGCAATCCGCAAACAGGCCCGCCACGGCCTGACCACCATGCTGCCCGGCGAAGATGCGCTGCGGGCAGGCCGGTTGCTGACCGAAACCTTCGGCGCCTTCCGCTGGCAAATCGCCACCACCGCCACCGATGCCAACCGCTTTGCCCTGCGCGTCGCCCGCGCCGTCACCGGGCGGCCAAGGGTGCTGGTGTTCAATGGCTGCTATCACGGCACGCTTGATGACACGATGGTCGAATTGCAAGACGGCCAGACCGTCAATCGCGCGGGGCTTGTGGGGCAAGTGCAAGACCTGACCAAGGGCGCCGTGGTGGTCGAGTTCAACGATCTGGCCGGGGTCGAGGCCGCCTTGGCCCACGGCGATGTGGCGGCCATCCTCACCGAACCGGTGATGACCAATTCCTGCATGGTCCTGCCGCAGCCGGGCTTTCACGACAGCCTGCGCCAGCTTGCCCACCGCTATGGCGCGCTGCTGATCATCGACGAGACTCACACCATCTCCTCCGGTCTGGGTGGCTATACCCGCGTGCACAACCTAGACCCCGACATGTTCGTGGTCGGCAAATGCGTGGCGGGCGGCATGCCCACGGCCGTCTGGGGCATGACCGATGCTGTGGCGCAGCGCTTCAACGCCTATGATGCCACCCGTCCCCCCGGCCATTCCGGCATGGGCACCACGCTGTCGGCCAACCCGATGCAATGCGCCTGCCTTGCCGCCACCTTGTCCGAGGTGATGACCGCCAAGGCCTATGCGCATATGGACGCGGGCGCCGACCGGCTGGCCACCGGACTGCGCAAGTCGATCGACCGCCACAACGCGCCCTGGCATGTGGTCCGCGTCGGCGCGCGGGTGGAATTCATCTGTGCCCCCGGCCCGCTGATGAACGGCGCGCAAGCCGCCGCCGCGCATCAGCCGCAGGTCGAGGCCGCGCTGCATCTGGCCCTGCTGAACCGCGGCAGCCTGATTGCGCCGTTCCACAACATGATGCTGGTCAGCCCCGTCACCAAGCCGCGCCAGATCACCCGCCTGATCGCCGCCTTCGACGAAATCCTGACCGAACTTTTTGCCTTAGCACCCCATGACCGCACAAACCAGCCCTTCGGGTTCGACCCCCGCCGAAGCCGAAGCCTTTCTCGCCAGACACCCGGAAATCGAAGCCTTCGACATCGTCTTGCACGATTCCAACGGAATTGGCCGGGGCAAGATCATCCGTCGCCACGAACTCTTGTCGTTTTACAACCATGGGCGGCATCTGCCGATCTCGATCCTTGGCCTTGATATCTGTGGCGAGGATGTGCACGAAACCGGCCTGATCTGGGATCAGGGCGATGGTGATCTGCGCGCCTGGCCCGTCCCCGGCAGCCTTGTGCCCTTGCACAACACCGCACCGCCACGCGGCGAGGTGTTGATGTCGATGTATGACCTTGACGGCAACAAGATGACCTCGGACCCGCGCCACGCCCTGCAACGGCAGCTCGATGCGCTGGCGGCCGAGGGCCTGTTCCCAGCAGGCGCATTCGAGCTGGAGTTTTTCCTGTTGGCCAATGACCGTGGCCCCGATGGCCGCGTGCAACCGGCCCGCGACGTGCTGGATGGCCGCAAGTCCAGCAAGACCGAGGTCTATTCGGTCGATCACCTGCACGGCATGCTGCCGCTGTTTTCCGATATCTACGCAGGCGCCGCCAAGGCGGGGATCACGGCCGAGACGATGATCTCGGAATACGCGCCCGGCCAGTATGAACTGACGCTGCATTACCGCACCGATGTGATGCAGGCCGCCGATGATCTGATCCGCCTGAAACGCATCGTGCGCCAGCAGGCCCGCGCCCATGGCGTGACCGCCTGCTTCATGGCCAAGCCGAACGAAGATTACGCAGGCTCTGGCATGCACTTTCACGTCTCGATGATGAACGCGCAGGGCACCAATGTCTTCGTCGAGGCGGTCGAGGGCCAGTGGAACGACACCATCCTGCACGCGCTGGGCGGGTTGCGCGCCACGATGGGCGAATCGATGCTGGTGTTTGCCCCGCATGCAAATTCGTGGCGGCGCTTTGCCAGCCAAAGCTACGCCCCGGTCAGCCCGACATGGGGGGTCAACAACCGCTCGGTCGCGCTGCGTATCCCGGCAGGCGACATCAAGGCGCGGCGCATCGAACACCGCCCCGCAGGCGTGGATGCCAACCCTTACCTTGTGGCCGCAACCGTGCTGGCAGGCATCCGTCACGGGCTGCGCCACCGCATCGACCCCGGCCCCGAAACCACCGGCAACGGCTATACGGGTGCGCAAGATGCCCCAGCCATTCCGGTCGATTGGCGGCAGGCGATCGAGGCCGCCCGCGCCTCGGCCTTTCTGAAAGACGCAATGGGTACGGACATGCACCGCACCTTTACCGCGATCAAGGCGGCGGAATATGCCCGTGTGATGCGCACCGTGTCGGAAGTGGACTATGACCTGTATCTGCACACGGTCTGATTGTGATGCCTGCGCCGGCCAAAGGCCCTAGCCAAGGTCCAGCCCGGCATCGCGCGCGATCATTGCGGCATGGGTGCGGTTGCGGGCATTCAGCTTGCGGGTCAGGGTCTTGACATGCAGTTTGATCGTCACCTCCTGCACCTCAAGGTCGCGGGCGATTTCCTTGTTGGATTTGCCCTCGCAGATCCCGGCCAGCACCTGACGCTCCCGGCGGGTCAGGTCTTCCAGCACCACGCCTTCGCCGGGTGGGTCGTCCAGCATGGCCAGCGGTGCAAACTGGCCGCCCCCCGCCATCAGATGCAGTGCCGCGATCATGGCCTTGACGCCAAGGGTCTTGGGCACGAACCCGGCGGCCCCGTGCGCCAAGGCATCTTCCGCCAGATCGCGGCGGGTGGTGCCCGAAATCAGCGCAACCGGAACGCCGGGGGCTGCGGCGCGGGCAAGGTCCAGCCCGTCAAGCCCGTTCATCCCCGGCATCTGATAGTCCAGCAGCGCAAGATCAAACTTTTGCGTGGCCAGACTGTGGAGTGCGGCCGCAAAATCTGACACCGACACCACCGTGATTTCCCCTTCGGCGGTCACCATGGCCGAGACCGACTCGCGGAACAGGTCATGGTCATCGGCCAAGAGAATGCGCACTGTCAGGTCACCTTTCGCCAAGAACCGCCCTCACCATTCGACCCAATGCGACACTTCGCCATAGCCGTGCCCCCGATTGTAATTTAATCTGCATATCGCCTGCAGATGCAAGGATATCAATGTCAAGGTCACCCATCAGACGACAAAAACCGCAGATCCGGTCTGTTCGGCTGTATCTTGTGATTGCAGTGCTGGTCTCCCTGCTGGCCGTGGTCGGCACGCTTGCGCTGGACGTGCGCAGCCGGCTGGCCAACCTCAAAAGCTCGGACAGCGACAGCGGCCAATGGGTGATGAGCCAGACCGAGGTCGAGGTGCTGCGTCTGCAACACGCCCTCAGCGGCGACCGCAGCGATCAGGAACGCCTTGAGGATGTGCGGCGCTGGTTCGACGTGGTCTACAGCCGTCTGGCCCTGCTGCACCAAAGCCCGCTCTATCAAAGCTTCCTGCAAGGCTCGGAACATCAGGCGCGTCTGGCGGTGATGCAGTCCTTTGTCGACCGCTGGCTGCCCGTCATCGACGGCCCGGATGATGCCCTTCTGGCGGCCCTGCCCGAGATGGAAAGCGAAAATGCCGAAGTGCAGCGCATGGCCCGGTCGCTGTCGCTGAAAGCGCTGCTGGCGTTTTCGGCGCACACCGATGAAACCCGCGCCCGGGTGTCGGAAACGCTGATCCGGCTTGCCATCGCCACAGCCGCGACCTTTCTTCTGCTGGGACTTCTGGCGATCATGGCGATGCGGCTTTACCGGCTGACCGAGCGACAGGCCGAGGAAAACCAGATCACCGGTGCCCGCCTGCAAATGATCATCGCCACCTCCCCCGATGCCATCGTGGTGACCAACCGCGGCGGTTGGGTGGTGGAAATCAACCCGGCTGCCGAAAGGATGTTCGGCATCACCCGCGCACAGGCCATGGGGAACCGGATTGTGCCGATGATCTTTTCGCCTGAAAACGTTCCGCAGCATCAGGCCCGTATCACCCAGATGATTGCCGATGCGGTCTTCTTCGGCCCTCAGCGCTTTGAGGTCGAAGGGCGCCGGTCCGACGGGACGGTGTTCCCGCTGGAAATCTCCCTCGCCATGCGTGACCTCAATCGCGGCGCGCTGGTTGTCGGCTTCATGCGCGATGTCTCTGAACGCCACGCCGACCGCCGCGCACTGGAGAAGGCGCTGGAACAGGCCAAGGCCGGGGCCAAGACAAAGGCCGATTTTCTGGCCGTGATGAGCCACGAGATGCGCACACCGCTGAACGGGCTGATCGGATCGATGGAACTGCTGCACGACACCCCGATGACCGCAGGCCAACGCGAGCTTTTGCGCGTGATGGATGTGTCGGGCGACATTTTGCTGGGCCATGTCAATTCCGTGCTGGATATCTCGCGCCACGAGGCAGGCGGAATCAGGCTGGCCGACACGCCGTTCAATCTGGACCGCCTGATCGAGGATTGCATCGCCAATCAGGCCGGTGTGGCACGGACCGGCGGCAATACCATCCGCCATGTCCCCCTGACCGGCCCTCTGGGCACCGTGCGCGGCGACCCGGCGCGTGTGCAGCAAATTTTGCTGAACCTGATCGGCAACGCCGTCAAGTTCACCCGCAAAGGCGCCATCACCGTCGAAACCGAACGCCAGATCCCGCGGGCAGGTGATCCCGCGGCGTCGCTGATCGAATTTCGCGTGATCGACACCGGCATCGGCATTGCCGAAGCCGACCTTGCCCGCGTGTTTGATGATTTTGAAACCGTCGATTCCGGTTATGCCCGTGAAACCACCGGCACCGGCCTTGGCCTTGGCATCGCGCGGCGGCTGACGCAGGCCATGGGCGGCGAGATCGGTGCCGAAAGTGACCTTGGCAAGGGCAGCGTGTTCTGGCTGCGTCTGCCGCTTCCCCCGACCGAGGCCCTGCCCGACCTTGATCCCTGCATCGGTCGCCCGCGCAAGCACAGCGCCCCGCCGCAGGCTTCCCGTCAGATTCTGGTGATCGAAGACAATGAAATCAACCGCTTCCTTCTACGCCGCTATTTGCAGGATGCCGGTCACCGGGTCTGTGAGGCTGCTGATGGCGTCGATGGCGTGGCCGCCGCGCAAGCAACCCGCTTTGATCTGATCATCACCGATATCGCGATGCCGCGCCTTGACGGGATCGAGGCCACACGGCGCATCCGGGCCAGCGGGGCCTCGTCGCAGGCCCGCATCATTGCCCTGACGGCGCACGCCCTGCCCGAAGACCTGCAGCGCCTGCGTCTGGCCGGCGTCGATGCCTGCCTGATCAAGCCCGTCACGCGTGAGGTGTTGCTGGCCGAACTTTTCCTCGACACCGATCCAGCAGCGCCACGCCATTCAAAGGCGCCCTACCCCCCGCTGGACACGGCGCCGCTTATGGAAATGGCCGAACGGTTGGGCAAGCCGATGGTGACGCGACTGGTGCAGCGCATGCTGGCCGATGGCGATGACACCATCGCAAGGATCGCCGCCCAGCCCGGTCCGACCGACGAGGTGGCCCGGATCGCGCATCAGCTTGCCGGAAGCTGTGCCACCTTTGGCGCCACCCGCCTGCGCGAGGTGCTGCTCGGCATCGAGCAGGCGATCCGGCGCGGCGACACGGCCTGCGCCACGCGGCTGACCGGCGCGCTTGCGGGACTGTGGGCCGACACCCGCGCCGCCCTCGCCGACCACGCGCACGCCACGGTCGCTTAGGCAGGTTGCGATTGCCGTGCCGTTTTCAGGGCCTGTGCAATCAGCCCCGGCACGCGGCCATCGCGGCCCAAAGGTGGCAAGACCCGGCCCCTGAACCCGGCCTCGGTCAGGGCTGCTGGCAGATCGTCGGTCACATGCTCGCCTTCGGCTGCAAAGAACGGCAGGCACAGGGCGTCGGGGCCAAAGCCCGCCACTTCGGCCAGACGCGGGCTTTGGTCGATGAAGGCCGCCTCGCAGCGTGCCAGCGTCAGGGCAGAGGTCAGCTTGCGCGCCACAGCGTTGGCCACGTCCGAAGGCGCGGCACTGCGCGATGACCCATGCGCCGCCAGCAGCACCTCGCCCGCTGCCGCCCCGGCCTCTTGCAGGATCGTCACCGACAGCGCCTGCACGGCCGCATCCAGCCCGAACGGCGGCAGCACCCGCCAGCGCGCGCAGCCCGCATCGCCGCCGCATCCGGCCCGATCGCAGCCCTTGCCGTCAAACAGCGCTTCATCGCAGGCCGTCGCCAGACGTTCGGGCAAATGCCGCTTGGTAAACCAGCCATCGGCCATGAACATCGGATAGACCAGCCCGCCGCCCGCACCCGCCGCCCGCAAGGCGGCTGTCAGCGCCCCCGGCGCAGCCAGTGTCGCCGACTGCACCCGCCATCCCGGCAGATGCCCGGCCACCTGTGCGGCAAGGTCTGCCAGCGCCGCCTCAGCGGGGGCGGGGTCGGACGGCTGGCCATGGGCCACGATCAGGGCTGTCTGTGTCATGGGCTGACACCTAGCGGTGGTGCAGCATCGGGCAAGGGGCGGCGGATCAGCGGGCTTGCCTCCCTCACCAAGGGCCGTAAGCCCACGCCGCCCGCATCCAGCACCGCAAACAACTGCCGCCGCATCCTTGGTTCCCAGAAGTCATTGATATGGTTGGCAAGCTCTTCAACCGCCTCGGCATGGGGCTTGCTTTCCATGAACCGGGCAATCTGGTTGGCCATCACGACAAGACGGTCGTGCGCCTGTGGTTCCGGCGGGCAGGTTTCATGCGACATTGGCCACCTTGATCAGATCTTTCACCCGGTGCGGGTGGGTAAAGCAATCAAAGCCATCGGGCCGCGCGCCTGCGATCAGCGTCAGCCCCGCCGCATCGGCCATCTGCACCGCCGCTGCGGTCGGGGCCGACACCGCGATCAGCACCGCAAACCCCGCCGTGCAGGCCTTTTGCACCAGATCAATCGACACCCGGCTGGTCAGCACCAGGGCCGCATCGCCCGCAGTCCCGCCCATGGCCCCCACCAGCTTGTCCACCGCATTGTGCCGCCCCACATCTTCGCGCGCCAGCACGATGCCCCGCCCGGGCTGCCACAGCGCCGCGCAATGCGCCGCGCGGGTGGCGTCGTGCAACGGCTGATGCCGGGGCAGTTCCGCCACCGCCGCCATCACCTGCGCGCGCGTCAGGCAAACATCGCCCGTGACGTGCGGCGCTGCGCGCACCGCCTCCTCCAGACTTTCCAACCCGCACAATCCGCACCCCACCGGCCCCGCCAGACTGCGCCGCCGCTGCGCCTGCCGCACGGCCGCGCCTTGGGTCAGCCAGATTTGTAGGTCCACCCCCAAGGGCGTCTCGACCACGTCAATCCGCTCGATCTCGTCCAGCCGCGCAATGCCTTCGGCCAGCGTAAAGCCGCGCGCAAAATCCAGCAAATCCGCCGGAGTCGCCATCATCACCGCATGGGTGCTGCCATTGTAAGACAGCGCCACCGCCACCTCGGCGGGCAACGCGCGTGTGCCCTCGCGCGCGACACCGCCCCTGAACGACACATGCGGATGGCGCGCGTGGCGGTCCATCATTCCGCCACCGGCACAATCCGCCGCGCCCGTGCCGTTTGCGCGGCATATTCGGTCTGCCACGCGCTAGGCCCGTTCGACGGGCTGACCTGCACCGCCGTCACCTTGTATTCCGGGCAATTGGTCGCCCAATCGCTGAAATCGGTGGTGATGACATTGGTCTGCGTTTCGGGATGGTGGAAGGTCGTGTAAACCACCCCGGGCGAGACCTTGTCGGTCAGCACCGCCCGCAGCGTGGTTTCCCCCGAACGGGACGCCAGCCGCACCCAATCGCCATCCCGTATCCCGCGCACCTCGGCATCATGCGGATGCACCTCCAGCACGTCTTCGTCATGCCAGACCACATTCGCCGTGCGCCGTGTCTGCGCGCCGACGTTGTATTGCGACAGGATCCGCCCGGTAGTCAGCAACAGCGGGAACCTTGGCCCGGTCTTCTCGTCCGTCGCGACATACTCGGTGCGGATGAACCGCCCCTTGCCGCGCACGAAGCCATCGACATGCATCAAGGGCGTGCCTTCGGGATGCGCGTCATTGCAGGGCCATTGCACCGACCCAAGCCGGTCGAGCGTGTCATAGCTCACGCCCGCAAACGACGGCGTGGTCAGGGCGATTTCGTCCATGATCTGTGACGGGTGGGTATAGCCCCAGTCCGCCCCCATCGCGCGGGCAAACATCTGCGTCACCTCCCAATCGGCAAGGCCCTGTTTCGGGGCCATCACGCGTCGCACCCGGTTTATCCGGCGTTCGGCATTGGTAAAGGTGCCGTCTTTTTCAAGAAAGGACGACCCCGGAAAGAACACATGCGCGTAATTCGCGGTTTCATTCAGGAACAGGTCGTGGACGATCACACACTCCATCGCCGCCAGACCCGCCGCCACATGCTTGGTGTCGGGGTCCGATTGCAGGATGTCTTCGCCTTGGCAATACAAGCCCTTGAAGCTGCCCTCCACCGCCGCATCCAGCATGTTGGGGATGCGCAGGCCCGGTTCCGCGTCGATCTGCACCCCCCAGACCCGTTCAAACACCGCGCGCACCTCGTCATGCTTGACATGGCGATAGCCGGGAAGCTCGTGCGGGAAAGACCCCATGTCGCAAGACCCCTGCACATTGTTCTGCCCGCGCAACGGGTTCACGCCCACACCGGGCCGGCCGATATTGCCGGTCAACATGGCAAGGTTGGCAATCCCGATCACGGTGGTGGAGCCTTGGCTGTGCTCCGTCACCCCCAGCCCGTAATAGATCGCGCCATTGCCGCCGGTCGCAAACAGCCGCGCCGCCGCCCGCACCTCCGCCGCCGAAACGCCGGTCAGCGCCTCCACCGCCTCGGGCGCGTGGTGGGGCGCGCTGATGAACTCGGCATAGTCGGCAAAGGCGTCCCCGTCGCAGCGGTCACGGATAAAGGCCTCATCCATCAGCCCTTCGGTCACGATCACATGCGCCATGGCACTGACAATCGCCACATTGGTTCCCGGCGTCAGAGCCAGATGATGCGCCGCCTTGTAATGCGGGCCTTCCACCATTTCCGTGCGGCGCGGGTCGATCACGATCAGCTTGGCCCCCTGCCGCAGCCGCTTTTTCAACCGGCTGGCAAAGACCGGATGCGCGTTGACAGGGTTTGCGCCGATCACGATCACCACATCGGTCTGTTCCACGCTGTCAAAGTCCTGCGTGCCGGCACTGGTGCCGAAGGTCTGCCCAAGCCCATATCCGGTGGGCGAATGGCACACCCGCGCGCAGGTGTCGGTGTTGTTGTTCAAGAACACCGCGCGGGTCAGTTTCTGCACCAGATAGGCTTCTTCATTGGTGCAACGCGACGAGGTGATCACCCCCACCGCCTGCCGCCCATAGCGCGCCTGTATCCCCTTCATCCGATCGGCGGCAAATTCCATCGCCTCATCCCATGATACCTCGCGCCATGGGTCCGTGATCGCCTCACGCACCATCGGTGACAGGATGCGGTCGCGGTGCGTGGCATAGCCCCAGGCAAAGCGCCCCTTGACGCAGGAATGGCCCCGGTTGGCCTTGCCGTGCTTGTAAGGGACCATCCGCACCAATTCATCGCCGCGCATCTCGGCCTTGAAGCTGCACCCCACCCCGCAATAGGCGCAGGTGGTGATGACGACCGTTCCGGCGTGCCGATGTCGATGACCGAGTTTTCCTGCAAAGTCGCGGTCGGGCAGGCCTGCACACAGGCGCCGCAAGACACGCAATCGCTGGTCAGCGCGCTATCGGTCTTGGCCCCGAACGACACCCGGCTGTCAAAGCCACGGCCTTCAATCGTCAGGGCAAAGGTGCCCTGCACCTCTTCGCAGGCTCGCACACAGCGGCTGCAGACAATGCACTTGGCGGGATCATAGGTGAAATAGGGGTTGCTGTCATCTTTCGGCAACCACTGCGGGTTCGCCTCTCCACTGGTGTTCTTGGGCCGGAAATGCGTCTGCACCGCCTTGTAGCGCACCTCGCGCAGCCCCACCGCCCCCGCCATATCCTGCAATTCGCAATCGCCATTGGCCGAACAGGTCAGGCAATCCAGCGGGTGATCGCTGATATACAACTCCATCACCCCGCGCCGCAGCTTTTTCAGCTTGGCCGTCTGGGTATGCACCTGCAACCCCGCCGCCACTGGCGTGGTGCAGGATGCAGGCGTGCCAGTGCGGCCCTCGATCTCGACCAGACACAACCGGCACGACCCGAAGGCATCAACCGAGTCGGTGGCGCACAGCTTGGGCACCGAGATCCCCGCCTCTGCCGCTGCCCGCATGATCGACGTGCCCTCGGGCACCGTCACCTCAAACCCGTCGATGCTCAGCGTCACCATGACCTTTGACTTCGCCGCCGGAGTGCCGAAATCCCGGTCGGGAATGATGAAATTCTTCATGCGTCAGCCCCTTTGTTCGATACCTGCGCGCGGACCAAGCAGCCCCCCACCCCATCCCTCCCCCACAGAGGGGGGAGGGAGGTGCCCGGCTGTTCACCGCGCGCCCGGCAACAGGCGGGGACGGCCCCCTCCCCCCTCGTGGGGGAGGGATGGGGTGGGGGGGCGGCCACACTCATTCCGCCGCCTCCCGTGCGGCTGCGAAATCATCCGGAAAATGGGTCAGCGCCGACAGCACCGGATAAGGCGTAAAGCCGCCCAAAGCACACAGCGACCCCGCCTTCATCGTATCGCACAAATCGGTCAGCAGCGGCACCGCATCGGCATCGCCCCGCGCGATCCGGTCGATGGTTTCCACCCCGCGCACAGCACCAATCCGGCAGGGCGTGCATTTGCCGCAAGACTCAATCGCGCAAAACTCAAAGGCAAAGCGCGCCTGCGCCAGCATGTCAGCGGTGTCGTCAAACACCACGATCCCGGCGTGGCCGATCAACCCGCCCGCCTTCGCGTATTCCTCATACCCAAAGGGCACATCGAACAGCGCGGGCGGAAAATAGGCCCCCAGCGGCCCGCCCACCTGCACCGCCTTGACCGCCCGCCCCGACGCCGTGCCCCCGGCAAGGCCATCAACGATATCGCCCAAGGTCATGCCAAAGGCCGCCTCAAACAGCCCGCCCCGTGCGACATTCCCGGCAATCTGCAACGGAATGGTCCCGCGCGACCGCCCGATGCCATGCGCCGCATAAGCCTCGGCCCCCCGCTCAAAGATCACCGGGATGGTGGCAAGGCTGATCACGTTGTTCACCACCGTCGGCTTGCCCATGAAGCCTTCCAGCGCAGGCAGCGGCGGCTTGGCCCGCACCACACCGCGCTTGCCCTCAAGGCTGTTCAGAAGGCTGGTCTCCTCGCCACAGACATAGGCCCCCGCGCCCACGCGCACCTCAAGGTCAAAGGCCAGACCCGACCCTTCGACCGACGCGCCCAGCACGCCAGCCTTACAGGCCAACTCGACCGCGCGATTGAGCACCGCAATCGCATCGGGATATTCGCTGCGCAGATAGACAAAGCCCTTGGTCGCCCCGACCGTGATGCCAGCAATGATCATGCCTTCGATCAGCGAAAACGGATCGCCCTCGATGATCATCCGGTCGGCAAAGGTGCCGCTGTCGCCCTCATCGGCATTGCAGACAATATACTTGCGGTCAGAAACCGCCCCGGCCACGGTGCGCCACTTGATCCCGGTTGGAAACCCCGCCCCGCCCCGCCCGCGCAGGCCCGAGGCGATAACCTCGGCCACCCGCGCCTCGGCATCCATCGCCAGCGCGCGCTCCAGCCCGGCAAAGCCGCCATGCGCCCGATAATCCGCCAGTGACAAGGGATCAATCACCCCGCAGCGCGCGAAGGTCAGCCGGGTCTGCGCCTTCATCCACGGCAATTCCTCGACCAGCCCCAAGGCCAAAGGCCCGCCGTCAAACACCTGACCCACCTCCGCCGCCGTCATCGGGCCAAAACCGACCCGACCCGCGGGCGTCTCCACCTCGACCAAAGGCTCCAGCCAGACCATCCCGCGCGACCCGTTGCGCACCACCTCCAGCACAACACCCCGCCGAGCCGCCTCGGCCTGCAAGGCAGCCGCGACCTGATCCGCGCCACAGGCCCGCGCCGCCGCATCCAAAGGCACATAGACCTTCATCGCCGCACCTCGTCCAACAGCGCCGCCAGCTTTGCCTCATCCAGCCGCCCCACCAGCCGCCCGTCAAGCTGCGCCGCCGGGGCACAGGCGCAGAGCCCAAGGCAAAACACCGGCTCTAGCGTCACCGCGCCATCGGCGCTGGTCTGGTGCCAATCAAGGCCCAACCGCGCCTTGACCTGCTGCGCCAAATCCGCGCCCCCCATCGCCTGACACGCCTCGGCCCGGCACAGCCGCACCACATGCCGCCCGGCGGGCACCTCGCGGAAATCATGGTAGAAACTGACCACCCCACGCACCTCGGCCCGCGTCAGCCCCAAGCCTTCGGCCAGCACCGGCACCGCCGCCTGCGGCACATGGCCCAAGGCCGCCTGCACCGCATGCAGCACAGGAAGAAGCGGCCCCTCCATCCCCTGATGCGCGGCAACGATTTCGCTTACCCGCGCCGATGCTGCAGACTCGTCTGACATGGCACTCTCCGTAGTCCTCGCCTGTGCGCGACCCTACGCGGTTTGACAGTCAGATCAATATGGATGATCCGTTGATTGATAGGACATGACTATCAATGGATTTCGACGAAGGAGCGCGAGAGGGCGAAGCAAGGTCTACTGTGCGGGTCGGTCTACTGTGCGGGACGGGGCGATCGCACAAGTCTGAAGAGGCGACATTCAAACTGACGCCACCATGTTTATTGGCCACTAGGTCGGCCCACTTTCCTGTTGGGTTGTCAACGTCGCCTTATCAAACCAGCGCATTACATGTTTCTCCGTTGCCCACTGACTTGCTTGTAAGCTAACAAAATAGAACGGAATCAAGGCGGGTTCCCAACGCTTGCATTGCCTTCATCTGTGCACGTCGATAGCGCAGGTTTTGCTGCGCAAATGAATGACTCTGGAAGCGGGACAGTGGAAGCTGATGGCGCGCATCATTCAGTATCAAGACGATCATTTCCAAGGTGTAGATTCCTTGTGGAAAGAAGCATTCCCGAACGACGCTCTATGGAACGAGGCAGCTGTCGCGATACCGGAAAAGGTCCGGTTTCAGCCTGAGCTGTTTCTTGTGGCGGTCGATAGAGCCAAAGTCATAGGCACGGCTATGGCGGGATATGATGGACACAGGGGTTGGATTTCGCGGATTGCAGTCTTGAAGTCTCACAGGAATCAGGGGATCGGAAAGTTGTTGCTTGCCGAAGCCGAATGCAGGCTCGAAAGTCGCGGATGCATCAAGATCAATCTACAGGTGGTTGAGTCCAATGCTAACGTCTTGGAATTCTATCGGCGTTGTGGATATGATGTTGAGCCAAGGATCAGCATGTCCAAGCACCTTCGGCGCTTCGACGTCGGCTAAGGCTCAAATCCGCCCCTCACCCCACCCTCTTCGCCGCCTCCAGCAGCGCCGCGATCAAGGGCGTTGGCGTCTCTCGCTGCGCCACGATCAGCCCCACCATATGCGCGACCTCGGGCGCCACAATCGGCACCGCCCGCACCGCGCCCGATTGCGCGAACAGATCGGCCAAGGCTTTGGGCAGGATCGACACCCATTCCCCCGTTGCCACATGCGACATGAGCGTGATGGTCGAGTTCGACTCGACGCCGGGTTCGGCCCGCACCCCGGCCTGCGCCAGATGCTGGTTCACGATCCGCCGGTTCTGCATGTCGCCGGTCAACAGGCACAACGGCACCCCGGCAAGCTCGTCCCAACTTACCTCTGCTCGCGTCGCAAACGGGCTGCCCGCCGCGCAAACCAGTCGGTAAGCCTCGGAATACAAAGGCTGGCTGTGCACGCGCCCCAACGGCTCATTGTCCAGATAGGTGATCCCGGCATCCAGATCCAGCCGCTCGATCCCGGCCAGAATCTCGGCGCTGGTGCGCGACAGGATCGTGATCCGCACCTTCGGATGCCGCTGGGTGAACGGCACCGTCACCCGCGCCACCATCGGCAGCGCGGTGGGAATAACCCCGATCCGCAGGTTGCCCGCCAACCCGTCGCGCGCCGAGCGCATCTCGTCGCGCAAGGCCCGCGTCTCGGCCACGATGCCGCGCGCCCGGTCCAGCACCCGCTGCCCCTCGGGCGTCAACCCCTGAAAGCGTGAGCCGCGAAACACCAGTTGCACCCCCAACTGTTCCTCAAGCTGCTTGATCGCCGCCGAAAGCGAGGGCTGCGTCACTCCGCACGCTTCGGCTGCGCGGCCAAAATGCCCCTCGCGCGCCAGCGCAATGAACATCTCCAGCTTGTCAATCATGGCCAAACCCGCTGCGCCATACGCCCGCCAACGGCCTCGCTGGCCGCAGCCCCCTGCCGATGCCTCGGCTTGCTGCTTGCCAAATACTCCCGCCGGAGGCGCAGGCCACCCCAAGCCACAGCGCCACAAACCTCTGTGCGGCAGCGCGGCCAAGCGGGGCCTCGATGGCCCCCGCGGCCGCCCGCCTCATCCGATCACCTCGAACCGGTCCACATCGACCATCCCCATGTCGGTGATCTTCAGATGCGGAATGACCGGGAGCGCCAGAAAGGCCAGTTGCAGGAACGGCTCTTCCAGCATCACGCCCAGGCCACGCGCCGCCGCGCGCAAATCGACCAGCGCATCGCGCACCGCCTCGAACGGCTCAAGGCTCATCAGCCCCGCCACCGGCAGCGCCAGTTCCGCCAGCACCCGGCCGCCTTCGACCACCACGAACCCGCCCTCGATCTGCCCCAGCCGGTTCGCAGCCAAGGCCATGTCGGCATAATCCACCCCCACCACCGCGATATTGTGATGGTCATGGCAGACGGTCGAGGCAATCGCCCCCCGCTGCAAGCCAAAGCCCTGCACAAAGCCGGTGGCGCGGTTGCCGGTCTTGCCGTGCCGTTCGATGATCGCGATCTTGATCAGATCGCGCGCCACATCGGGCCGCTTGTCGCCATCCTCGGGCGCGATGTCATAGGTCAGATGCGGGGTAATGATCTTGCCCGCCAAGATGCCGATCACCGGCGTTTCCACCCGGTTGCCCCCGGTGCGGAAATCCGCAGGTGCCACCGTTGCCGCCTTCACCGAATGGCGCGCCACCGGTTCGGTCAGCGCCCGCGCCGCAAAGGCCGCTGCATCGGCCACCACGCCCCCCGCCAGCACCATGCTGGCATGACAGCCCTCAAGGCTGTCGATCACCGCAATATCCGCCCGCTTGCCCGGCGCAATCAACCCGCGGTCCTTAAGCCCGAAGGCCTCCGCCGCCGACAGGCTGGCCACGCGATACACGGCCAAAGGCGAACAGCCCAAGGCAATCAACGTGCGGATCATGTAATCCAGATGCCCATGTTCGGCGATGTCCAGCGGGTTGCGGTCATCGGTGCACAGGCACAGATAGGGCGCGAACCGCTCGGTCACCAAGGGGGCCAGCGCGTGCATGTCCTTGCTGACCGAGCCTTCGCGGATCAGCATCCGCATCCCCTTGCGCAGCTTTTCCAGCGCCTCGTCCGCCGTCGTCGCCTCATGCTCCGTGCGGATGCCGGCGCTGATATAGCCGTTCAGGTCATACCCCCGCAGCAAGGGCGCGTGGCCGTCGATATGCCGGCCCTGCCACGCTTCCAGCTTGGCCATACAGCCCGCATCCTGCATCAAGACACCGGGAAAGTTCATGAACTCGGCCAGACCGATCCCGCGCGGATGGTCGCGTAAGGGAAGCAAATCCGCAGCCTCCAGCCGTGCCCCCGCCGTCTCCATATGCGTTGACGGCACGCAGGATGACAGTTGCACCCTTATATCCATCAAGGTCCGGTTTGATGCCTCCAGAAAATAGCCGATCCCCTCCAGCCCGCAGACATTGGCAATCTCGTGCGGGTCGCAGATCGCCGTCGTCACCCCGCGCGGCGTCACGCAGCGGTCAAACTCATAGGGCGTGACCAGCGAGGATTCGATGTGCAGATGCGTGTCGATAAAGCCCGGCACCAAGACCTTGCCCGTCACGTCAATCTCGCGCCGCCCGGAGTAGTCGCCGAACACGCCGACGATGGTATCGCCGCAGATCGCCACATCGGTCTGCACCAGATCGCCGGTGATCAGGTCGAACACCCGCCCGCCTTTCAGCACAAGGTCCGCAGGCACCGCGCCCCGGCCTTGGGCAATGCGGTGAGACAGGGCGGCTTTGGGGGCGATCTGGGGCATGGCGGGCGACTCCTTTGCCCCAGCAAAGCAGAGCCGGGCGCAACAGGAAAGCCGCGATTGTGCCGGGGACAATCGCGCGCTTGCGGGCCCGACCATTCGCCGCCACCATCTCGCAACCATGAACCCAATGCGCGGCATAGCCTACAAGCTGATCTCGGTCCTTGTGTTCATCACAATGGCCGCAATGATCAAGGCCACCGCCGACCATGTCCCGGCGGGCGAGGCGGTGTTCTTCCGCTCGTTCTTTGCCATCCCGGTCATCCTTGTCTGGCTGGCGTGGCGGCGCGAGTTGTCCACCGGCCTGCGCACGAAAAACCCGTTCGGCCATTTCTGGCGCGGGCTGATGGGCACCACGGCCATGGGGCTGGGCTTTGCCTCGCTGGCCTTTCTGCCGCTGCCCGAAGTCACCGCCATCGGCTATACCGCGCCTTTGCTGACCGTGGTGTTCGCCGCGATGTTTCTGGGCGAAGAGGTGCGGCTGTTCCGCATTTCCTGCGTCATCCTCGGCATGGTGGGGGTGCTGATCGTGGTGTCGCCGCGCCTGACCATCGTCAACACCGGTGCCAGCCACGCCGAGGCTTTGGGCGCGATGATGGTGCTGGGAAGCGCGGTCTTTGCCGCCCTCGCACAAGTGTTCGTGCGCAAGCTGGTGAACACCGAAACCACCGCCAACATCGTGTTCTGGTTTTCCGTCACCGCGACGCTGCTGTCGTTGCTGACGCTGCCCTATGGCTGGGTGGTCCCGACGGGATTCGAGGCCGCGCTGCTGGTGGCCTCGGGGCTGCTGGGCGGCTTGGGCCAGATCTTCCTGACCTCGTCCTATCGCAGCGCCGATGCCTCGGTGGTGGCGCCGTTCGACTATGCCTCGATGCTGTTTGCGCTGGGGTTTGGCTGGTTCTTCTTTGACGAGGTGCCCACCGTCACCATGCTGATCGGGGCCGCGATCGTGATCTTCGCGGGCGTGCTGATCATCTGGCGCGAACGTGCGCTGGGGCTGGAGCGCGCCCGCCAGCGCAAGGCCATGCCGCCGGGGTTGTGATCCGGCACCCCCACCCTCTCCCTCCCCACTAGGGGGAGGCAAGCACCCATTTTGATCCCGAACCGCCCGTCTTCCCGACGCTTGCGCCTCTCCCTCATGGGGAGGGGGAGGGGCAAGTGCCGCGCCGTGCCTGTGACCACACCCGCACCACGCCCTGACCACGCCCGCACCACGCCTGTCACACCCAACGCACAACCACATCCGCCCTGCGCGACCCGGCAATCGTCCGGCGAATGTTGGGCATGTCATTGCCGTCGATCCAGGCCCGCGCCTGCGCAGGTGTCTTGCCATGATGCGCCCAGCGGGCCATCAGGCGGCGGTCCAGTTCCGCCTCGGGCACGTCGATCCAGACCGTCAGATCAAAGGCCCCGTCCAGCGCGCGCCAAGGCCCCTCGTCCAGCAGCAGATAATTGCCCTCGACCACCACAATCCGATCCTCGGGCAGCACCACATCGGCGGCGGCCCGAGACAGTTCAAGGTCGCGGTCAAACACCGGGATGGCGACCGCATCTTCATTACGAAGACGTTGAATGAGATGAATAAACCCCGCTGTATCAAAGGTGTCGGGCGCGCCCTTTCGGGCCCGCATCCCGCGCGCAATCAGCACCGCGTCGTCAAAGTGAAACCCATCCATCGGCACCACGCGCGCACCCCGCCCGATGGCCGCCACAACCGCCTGTGCCAAGGTGGATTTGCCCGCGCCGGGCGGCCCGGCAAGGGCGGTCAGAAACCGCCCCTGTCCCATGGCGCGCGACCGGATCAGATCGGCCAATGCGTCCGGCGTCATGCCTGTTCAGCCACGCCTTCGGGCACTTTCGCGCCGGTCATGAAGGCCACCGCATCCGACATGATATAGTCACCGGGCTTGATCACGCACAGCCGCTTGCCCAGCCGATGAATGTGGATTCTGTCAGCAACTTCAAACACATGTGGCATGTTGTGGCTGATCAGGATGATCGGAATCCCGCGTGACCGCACATCGCGGATCAGCTCCAGCACCCGCCGCGATTCCTTCACCCCCAAGGCGGCGGTAGGTTCATCCAGGATCACCACCTTCGACCCGAACGCCGCCGCCCGCGCGACCGCCACGCCTTGCCGCTGGCCACCCGACAGGGTTTCCACCGCCTGATTGATGTTCTGGATCGTCATCAGGCCCAGCTCGTTCAGCTTTTCGCGGGCGAATTTTTCCATCCGCGCACGGTCCAGCTTGCGGAAGACCTTCCCCATGATGCCGGGCGCGCGCAACTCGCGGCCCATGAACATGTTGTCCGCAATCGACAGCGCAGGCGACATCGCAAGTGTCTGATAAACCGTCTCAATCCCGGCCGCGCGGGCGTCAATGGGCGAGGTGAACTTGACCGGCCGGCCCTCCCGCGTGATCTCGCCCTCATCCGGGATGACCGCGCCGGACACTGCCTTGATCAGCGTCGATTTGCCCGCCCCGTTGTCGCCAATCACCGCCAGTATCTCGCCGGGATACAACTCGAAATCGCAGTGGTCGAGTGCGGTCACCTTGCCAAATCGCTTGACGAGGTTCGTGCCTTTCAGGATCGGTTCCATCAGCCTGCCACCTTTCTGATCCACTGGTCCACGGCGACTGCAAAGATGATCAGCACACCGATCAGGAAGAACGTCCATTGCGGATCGGTGCCAACCAGACGCAGACCCATTTCAAACACACCCACGATCAGGGCGCCAAAGAACATGCCGACAATGCTGCCACGACCGCCGAACAGGCTGATACCGCCGATCACCACGGCGGTGATCGACTGGATGTTGCCCAGCTGCCCGGTGGACGCGGTCGGCGAGACTGACCCGAAGCGCCCGATCATCACCCAGCCCGCAATGGCGCAGAAAAACCCTGCCAAAGCATAGACCTGGATCAAGACCTTGCCCGTTGGCACCCCGGCCAATTCGGCCGCCTGCGGGTCATCGCCGGTGGCATATACGTGGCGGCCCCAGGCGGTATGGCGCAAGATGTAGGCCATGACCGCATCCAGTGCTATCATCAGGAACACTGCATACAATATCTTGACCCCACCGGGCTGGATCGACCCACCCCACAGTTGCAAGGCCGGGGCCTGCGCGGCGATGTCCGAAGACCGGATCGTTTCATTGGCCGAAAAGATGAAGTTCGACGCAAGCAGGATCTGCCAGGTGCCAAGGGTCACGATGAACGGCGGCAGCTTCATCTTCGCAATCAGCCAGCCATTCGTTGCCCCCATCGCGGTGCCAAGAACAAGGCCGATAAGGATCGACAGCTCGGCCGGAACCCCGTAGCGAAAGGTGATCTGCCCCATCAGCACCGACGAAAACACCGCGATCGCCCCCACCGAAAGGTCGATGCCCGCGGTCAGGATGACGATGCTTTGCGCGCAGCCCAGGATGCCGACGATGGCGATCTGCTGCAAGATCACCGACAGCGTCGCCGGCTTGAAGAAGTTGTCGGACAAAACGCCAAACACGATCAGCGCCGCTATCAACACGATCATCGGCACGGCGGATGGTGTCTGATGCAGCCAGTGCTGAATCCGCTTCGGCATGCCTTTGTCTTCCTGAAACTCGGCCACCTTTTCCGACGCGCCTTTCAGCCCGTCTTCAAAGCGGGTCGTGCCATTTGGGTCTGCTGTCATGTGATTTTCCCCTCCCCACGCCCGGCGCTGCCTGTGCGATGGTTATGCCAAGGGCGGCGCGAAGGCCGCCCTTGGCGTTGATCTTGATCTCATCAGGCGCCGCACATCAAGTGCGGGGTCAGACCTACACTGGGATCAGCCCCAGCACAGCTCCAGCCCCTTGACAGTGTCGATCGACTCGACGCCCGCGGCGGGCTTGTCGGTGATCAGCGCCACGCCGGTGTCAAAGAAGTCCTTGCCTTCGGTGGGCGCAGGCTTGGTGCCGTCAGCCGCAAATTTGGCAATCGCCTCGACGCCCATCGAGGCCATTTGCAGCGGGTATTGCTGGCTGGTGGCACCGATGATGCCATCCTTCACATCAGCCACGCCGGGGCAGCCGCCATCGACGGAAACGATCAGGACGCCTTCCTTGCCTGCGGCCTTCAACGCCTCGAATGCGCCCGCGGCAGCGGGTTCGTTGATGGTATAGACCACGTTGATGCCCGGATCTTTCGCCAGCAAGGCCTCCATCGCCTTCAACCCGCCCTCTTCGTTTCCGGCGGTCACTTCGTTTCCGACAATGCGCGGGTCGGTCTCGTCGCCCCATTTGTTCGGGTCGGCCAGATCAATGCCCATGCCTTGCAGGAAGCCCTGATCGCGCAGCACGTCGACCGACGGCTGGCTGATAGCCAGATCCAGCAGCGCAATCTTGGCATTGGCGGCCTCTGCCCCCAGCGTGGCATTGGCCCACTGGCCGATCAGCAAACCAGCCTGGAAGTTGTCGGTCGCGAATGTGGCGTCGGCGGCGTCGATCGGGTCCAGCGGGGTGTCAAGCGCGATCACCAGCACACCGGCATCGCGGGCGGCCTTGACCGAATCGACAATGGCCTTGGTGTCCGACGCGGTGATCAGGATGCCCTTGGCACCGTCGGCCACGCAGGCTTCAATCGCCGCAACCTGGCTTTCATGGTCGCCGTCGATGCGGCCGGCATAGGTTTTCAGCGTCATGCCCAGCTCGGCGGCCTTGGCCTGTGCGCCCTCTTTCATCTTCACGAAGAAGGGGTTGGTGTCGGTTTTGGTGATGAGACATGCGCCCACTTCTGCCGAGGCGGTCGTCGCCATCAGCGCAAGCGCGGCCGAGCCCAAAAGGGCCTTCATTGAAACGTTCATGCTGTTCCTCCCAAGGATGGCAAGGGGTTCATCCCCCTGCCGCACGTTGTATGCGCAGCCGTTCCTCCTGCTGCGATGCCTTTACAAAACCCGATTCGGGGTGCTGCGTTAATATAAATAAATAAGAGTGATTTAATATTGACATACCCCCGGAATCGCCCTCACCCTGCGGTCAGGGAGAATGCCGCCCGCACAGCGCCGGCGGCTGACATACAGATGCTGATCGGGATTCCGTCGATACTGGGGCCAGAGTTGCTGGCGACGCTGCGCGCCATGGGGCATGGCGACGAGATTGCCATTGTCGATGGCAACTACCCGGCGCAAGACCATGCCCGCCGGCTGATCCGCGCTGATGGACATGGGCTGTTGCCAATGTTGCGGGCCCTTCTGACCGTGTTGCCGCTGGACGACGATCCGCCCGCTGCCATCTTTCGCGCCAGCCTGCACAATGACCCGGCACAGGCCGCGGACATCCATCATCAGATCGAGGCATTGTGTGGCACGGCAAGGCCCGGCTACGCGGTGCAAGCCCTTGCCGGAGATGCGCTTTACCCCCGCATCCGCGCAGCCCACTCCATCGTTGCCACCAGCGAGACAGCCCTCTATGCCAATGTCATTCTGCGAAAAGGCGTGATCCGGGAGATCGGCTGATGGCTCAGGGCGAATCCCTTCCGATCCCGGACCGCGTGGGCAGTGATGACCCTGCCCTGCGTGGCACAAACCAGTCGGGAATGCGCGCCCAGAACGAGCGGTTGGTGCTGACGCTGTTGCGCCAGCATGGGGCGCTTGCCAAATCGGACATTGCCCGGATGACCGGCCTGTCGGCGCAAACAGTGTCGGTGATCATGCGGGCACTGGAACGCGACGGGTTGCTGGCCCGGGGCGAGCCGCAACGCGGCCGGATCGGGCAGCCGTCGATACCGATGTCGCTGGCTGCCGATGGCGCGTTTTTCCTCGGGCTCAAGATCGGGCGGCGGTCGGTGGACCTGACCCTGATCGACTTTCTGGGCCGGGTGGTGGGCATGCAGCGCCAGATCTACCGCTATCCCACGCCGGACGTCGTGGTGTCGTTCGTGGCGCAGACCTTGCCCCGGTTGCTGGCGGGCCTGCCGCCCCGGCATCGCAGCCGGGTGGGCGGCCTTGGGGTGGCGATGCCATTCCAGCTTTGGAACTGGGTGCAATCGCTGGGCGCGCCACAGGCCGAAATGGATGCCTGGCGTGTGCGCGACATTCAGGCTGAATTGTCGGCGCTGACCGGGATGCCGGTATTCGTGCAAAACGATGCGACGGCAGCTTGTGGCGCCGAGTTGGTGTTCGGCAAGGGTGAGCGGCCCAAGGATTTTCTGTATTTCTACTTTGGCACCTTCATCGGTGGCGGCCTTGTGCTGAATGGCCAGCTGTTCACCGGGCGCAGCGGCAATGCGGGCGGCGTCGGCCCGATGCCCGTGCCCGGACCGGGTGGCCAGACCCGGCGGTTGTTCGATGCGGCCTCCATGTCGCTGCTGGCTGATGCGATGGAGGCGGCGGGTGAAAGCTCGGATCATCTGTGGCAACAGCACCTTGACTGGCAGGTCAGCGCGCCGATCCTGAACGCCTGGATGGACACTGCCGCGCGGGGTCTGGTCCATGTGATCCTGTCGGCCTCGGCCCTGATCGAGTTGGAGGCGGTGCTGATCGACGGCTGGATGCCGGTGTCGATCCGCGCAGAGATGACTGCCCGCACCCATGCCGCCTTTCACGCGATGGACCTTGCCGGGATCGACCCGCCGATGATCCAGCAAGGCACGGTCGGCGCGGATGCGCGGTCTTTGGGGGCGGCCGCGATCCCGCTGTCGCAGCGCTATCTGATCGACCAGAACGCCCCCCCGCGCGAATTGTAGCGCGCGCAAGCGTGGTATCTGGGCGTCTGACACAAGTTTTCGCGGCGATTTGCGGCTTGATGTGGCTAATCCTCTTGAAAATTCGGGCATAAAGGCATTGATCGGCTCAAACCCGCCGCGCGATACCACCGCAAAACGCCACCCACCATGACAGGGAATACCCGGTCCATGTCCCTTGCCCTGATCGCTGCCCTGCCCTTTCTTGGCGCACTTCTGCCCGGCCTGATGATCCGCGCGGGCAAGAATGCCTGTGCAGGCGTTTCGGGCTTTGTCACCGCGCTGGCGCTTTTGTTGCTGGGGCTGAACGCCCCGGCCGTTTTGCGCGGCGAGGTGGTGCAGACCCGGATCGACTGGATCCCGTCGCTGGGGCTGAATGCGAACTTCTTTCTGGACGGCTTGGGTCTGCTGTTTGCCGGGCTGATCCTGGGGATCGGACTGCTGATCATCCTTTATGCCCGGTTCTATCTGTCGAAATCCGACCCGATGGGGGAATTCTACAGCTACCTCATGCTGTTCCAGGGCGCGATGGTGGGCATCGTGCTGTCTGACAACATCCTGCTTTTGCTGGTGTTCTGGGAGCTGACCTCGCTGTCTTCCTTCCTGCTGATCGGGTTCTGGAAGCACCTGCCCGAAGGCCGCCAAGGTGCGCGGATGGCACTGGCCGTCACCGGCGGCGGCGGGCTGGCAATGATCGCGGGCATGCTGATCCTGGGCGGGATCGTCGGCAGCTATGACCTGACGGTGATCCTTGAAAACAAGGACGCCATCCAGTCCAGCGACTGGTATCTGCCGGCGCTGATCCTGATCCTGCTGGGCTGTTTCACCAAATCGGCGCAGTTTCCGTTCCATTTCTGGCTGCCGCACGCGATGGCCGCCCCGACGCCGGTTTCGGCCTATCTGCATTCGGCCACCATGGTGAAGGCGGGCCTGTTCCTGATGGCGCGGCTGTGGCCGGTGCTGGCGGGCACCGATGCGTGGTTCTACATCGTCGCCACCATCGGGCTGGTCACCATGGTGATGGCCGCCAAGATCGCTTTGTTCAAGGATGACCTCAAGGCGCTGCTGGCCTATTCCACCGTCAGCCACCTTGGTCTGATCACCATGCTTCTGGGCTTTGGCACCGTTGAGGCGGCGACGGTGGCGATGTTCCACATCCTCAACCACGCCACCTTCAAGGCCAGCCTGTTCATGAGCGCGGGGATCATCGACCACGAGGCGCACACCCGTGACCTGAAGCGTTTGGGCGGGTTGCGCACGCTGATGCCCATCACATTCGCAATTTCCATTGTTGCGGCGCTGTCGATGGCGGGCATTCCACCCCTGAACGGCTTCCTGTCGAAGGAATTGATGCTGGAAGAGGCCGCCCATACCGTTTGGGGCGGGTCGCCGTGGGTGCTGCCGGCGCTGGCCACCATCGGCGCGCTGTTGTCGGTCGCCTACAGTTTCCGTTTCATCGCGCACACCTTCCTTGGTCCGGTGCGCAACGATTACCCCCACACACCGCACGACCCCGGCTTTGGCCTGTGGGCAGCCCCGGCCTTTCTGGTGGCGCTGGTCATCGTGATCGGTCTGGCGCCGATGGGGGCCGCTGCCTGGCTGGTCAATGCGTCGGCCAGTGCGGCCACGGGCGAAGTCGTCACCGTCAAGATCAGCCATTGGCACGGGCTTTACGCCCCCGCGCTGTGGATGTCGCTGGCGGCCATTGGCGGCGGCCTGATGCTGCTGGGCCTGCACCCGCGGCTGATGGCACTGCGGGACGCCACGCCGCGCCCCGATGCCAAGCGGATTTTCGATGCCATCATCGAGCCGATGGCCGCCCTGTCGGCCCGCATCACCGACGCGCTGCACGATGGCGCGCTGACCCGTTATGTCGGCATCGGCACGCTGGCCATTGCCGCCGTGTCGTATTTCGCCTTCGAGTCCGGCACCCACGCGGCAGGCACCCGCGCCCTGATGCCGATCCACCCGGTGCCGACCCTTGGCTGGCTGGCGCTGGTGTCGGCGACGATTGCCATCGTGATCTATCACCGCAACCGCCTGCTGACGCTGGTGCTGGTCGGGATCATCGGCCTGATGATCTCGGTCGGGTTTGCCTATTTCTCAGCCCCCGACCTTGCGCTGACGCAAATCTTGGTCGAGGTGGCGACGGTCATCCTGATGCTGCTGGCGCTGAACTTCCTGCCCAAGACCACGCCCAGGGAAAGCACGGCCGCGCGGCGTGGCTTTGACATCGGCGTGGCCGCAGTGGCGGGCGTCGGCATTGCGGCGCTGTCTTATGCGCTGATGACGCGCGACTTTGCCTTCCCGACGATTGCCGATTACCACATCGCCAATGCCAAACCCGAGGGTGGCGGCACCAACATCGTGAACGTCATTCTGGTCGATTTCCGCGGCTATGATACCTTTGGCGAAATCACCGTGCTGGGCATCGCCGCCATCGTGATCTTTGCGCTGACCGAGGCGCTTTTGCGCGCCGGCCCGGCCAATGACCGGCTGCTGGCCTGGCGACCCGATCAGCGCCGCGCAGGCGACCGGCACCCGATGATGCTGGTGGTGGCTACCCGGTTGATCCTGCCGATTGCGCTGATGGTGGGGGTGTTCATCTTCCTGCGCGGCCACAACCTGCCGGGCGGCGGTTTCATCGCCGGGCTTGTCGTGTCGATTGCGCTGGTGATGCAATACATGGCCTCGGGCTTTGCCTGGACAGCAGCACGGCAGAAGATTGATTATCACGCGCTGATTGCGTCAGGCGTGCTGATCGCGGCGGCCACCGGCATCGGGGCCTGGTTCAACGGCATGCCGTTCATGACTTCGGATTACGGCTATGTGCACCTGTGGCCGTTGGAAGAGTTTGAACTGGCCACCGCCGCGCTGTTTGATCTGGGCGTGTTCCTGACCGTGCTGGGCGCGGTGATGCTGTCGCTGGCGTCGCTGTCGCGCATCGGCCTGCGCGCCGGTGAGACGGTAAATGCCCAGCCTTTCGACATCGACCCATCCGAAGGCCGCCGCCTTGAAACCGAGGAGGCCCGCTGATGGAGATCCTTGTCGCCATTGCCCTTGGCCTGCTGACCTCGGCCGGGGTCTATCTGATCCTGCGCCAGCGGACGTTTCCGCTGATCGTCGGGCTGACGCTGCTGTCTTATGCGGTCAACGTCTTCATCTTTGCGGCGGGGCGTCTGGTGACCGGTCTGCCGCCGATCTATGACAAGGCCGCTGCCGGATACACCGACCCGCTGCCGCAGGCGCTGGTGCTGACGGCGATCGTGATTTCCTTTGGCATGACCGCGGTGATCGTGATGATGGCCCTTGGCGCGTTTCTGGAAACAGGCGATGACAGGACCGACATGACCAAGACAGACCCGTCGGAAGGTGACACACCATGATGGGCCATTGGGTCATTGCCCCGGTCATCCTGCCCGCCATTGTCGGGGCGGCCATCGTCTTGATGATGCGCCATGACCTTTTGTTGCAGCGGGTGTTTTCGCTGGCCTCCACCCTGGCCTTGCTGGGAATTTCAGTGGCGCTGCTGGTGGCCGCGTCGCACGAAGGCCCCGAGATGTATCGCCTGGGCAACTGGCCCGCGCCCTTTGGCATCGTCCTGATGCTGGACAGGCTGTCGGCGCTGATGGTGACGCTGACCGCCGTTCTGGCGGTCTGTGTCCAGCTTTACGCCATCTCGACCGATTGGGACACGCGGGGGCGGCACTTTCACGCGCTGTTCCAGTTTCAGGTGATGGGCATCGCCGGCGCGTTTCTGACCGGCGATGCCTTCAACCTGTTCGTGTTCTTCGAGGTGCTGCTGATCGCGTCCTATGGTCTGATGATCCACGGCGCGGGCCGCGACCGGTTGCGCGCCGGCGTGCAATATGTGGCCTTCAACCTTGTCGGATCGTCGCTGTTCCTGTTTGCCCTGGCCGCGATCTATTCGATCACCGGCACGTTGAACATTGCCGATCTGGCGGTCAAGGCGGCGGCCCTGCCCGAAGGCGATGCCGCGCTGTTCCGGGTGGCCGCCGTGATGCTGATGCTGGTGTTTGCCATCAAGGGCGCGCTGGTGCCCTTGCATTTCTGGTTGCCAGCCACCTATGCCCATGCGCCCGGCCCGGTGGCGGCGCTGTTTGCGGTGATGACCAAGATCGGCGCCTATGCCGCGATCCGCTTTGGTGTGATGGTGCTGCCGCCGACAAACCCGGTCACCGGCAGCCTGATTGCCGACCTGATGCTGCCTGCCGCCCTGCTGACCCTGATCATCGGCGCGCTTGGCGTGTTGGGGGCGGGCACACTATCGCGCCTGTCGGCCTTTGCCGCCATCGCGTCGATGGGCACCGCTTTCATCGCGATTTCCGCCTTCACCCCGCAGGGCACGGCGGCGGCCTTGTATTACATCGTGCATTCCACCCTTGCCGGGGCGGCGCTGTTCCTGATCACCGACCTTGTGGTAGACCGCCGCGCCCATGACCGGCTGACCGAGGCACTGCCGCCGATTGCCCAGGCCGGGCTGATTGCCGGGCTGTTCATGGCCGCGGCCATCGCAACCGCCGGGATGCCGCCGCTGTCGGGCTTTGTCGGCAAGCTTCTGGTGCTGGATGCGCTGCGGGGTCAGGCGGCGCTGGTCTGGTCGGTGATCCTTGTCACCTCGTTCCTGATCATCCTGGGGCTGGCGCGGGCGGGGTCCACCCTGTTCTGGAAAGACCATGCCTCGGCCCCGCAAGGCGATGCGCCCGCGCACAAGGCTGAAGCGCTGTCGTTTGTGGCGGTGGGGATGCTGCTGTCGGGGCTGGTCTTGCACACCGTGCTGGCCGGTCCGATCCTGCATTGGATGGAAGTGACCGCAGCCGGGCTGCATGACCCCGGCGCCTATATCGCCGCCAACCAACTGCCAGAGGTGAAGTGACATGCTGCACCGCCTGTTCCCCCACCCGCTGCTGACTGTCCTTCTGGTGCTGACCTGGATGCTTTTGGTCAATCAGATCAAGCTGGGCAGTCTGGTAATGGCGATGATCCTGGGCACTGCCATCCCACTTCTGACCGCGCCCTATTGGCCCAACCGTCCGATCGTGAAACGCATCCCCGCCTTTGCCGCCTATCTGCTGCTGGTGATCTGGGACATCATCATTGCCAACATTCAGGTGGCGAAAATCATTCTCTTCATGCGCGCCGGGGATATCAAATCCGCGTGGATCCCGGTGCCGATTGATCTGAAAACACCCGAGGCGATTACCATGCTGGCAGGTACCATCACCATGACCCCCGGCACCGTGACCGCCGACATGTCGGCTTGCGGGCGGGTGCTGCTGATCCATTCGCTGCATGCGCCCGACCCCGATGCCATTCGCGACGACATCAAGGCCCGTTACGAGGCCCGCCTGAAAAGGATATTCGAATGATCCTGACCTACGCTCTGGATTTCGCCTTCCTGTGCTTTGGCCTTGGGCTGGCGATGAACCTGTATCGGGTGTTTGTGGCCCCCGGTGTCACCGACCGCATTCTGGCGCTGGACACCATGGTGATCAACGTGATCGCACTGATCGTGCTTTATGGCATGCGCACCGGATCGGGGATCAACTTTGAAGCGGCCTTGCTGTTTGCCATGACGGGCTTTGTCTCGACCGTGGCCTATTGCAAGTTCATCTTGCGCGGGGACATCATCGAATGACCGGGGTGGAACAGATCGCGGAATACGTTATCGCAGGCCTGCTGGTCTTTGGCGGCATCTTTGCGGTGATCGGCAGCTTTGGTCTGCTGAAACTGCCGCAGATGATGCAGCGCCTGCATGCGCCGACCAAGGCCGCAACGCTGGGGGTCGGCTCGGCGCTGATTGCCTCGATGATCTATTTCCTTGTGTTTGAGGGCAAGATCAGCTGGCACGAACTGCTGATCACGCTGTTCTTGTTCCTGACAGCCCCGATCACCGCGACCTTCATCGCCAAGGCCCAGATGCACCGCACCCTGACCAAGGACGATGTGCCCCCCACCGGGGTCGGCACCGAATGGGCCACCTTTGACCCGAATGTCACCAGCGTCGACCCGTACTTGCTGAACGACCGCGACCCCGTCTGAAACCTGACCATCGGGTCAAGGATGCCCGGGGCCGGGCTTGCCCGGTCGGGCCGGGCGTGCCACATTGCGGCGGAACGTTCCCAGCCAAGGGCTTGCCGTGACCCCGCACATTGCCGACCTGCCCGCAACGGCACCGCAGCTTCCGCAACTGACCCATGCCCGCAACCCCGGCATGGCGCTGGACCTTGATTGGCTGGCCTCGGTGCAGGCCAATACCTCGGCGATCGAGCGGCGCGCGGCCAGCATCGGTGGCAGACGGTCGGTGAAAAAGGACCACCAGGCGGCATGGCTGTGCAAGGCGGTGTCGCTGATCGACCTGACCACGCTGTCGGGCGACGACACGCCGGGCCGGGTGCAACGGCTGTGCGCCAAGGCGCGGGCCCCGGTGCGCGCCGACATGCTTGATGCCTTGGGCATGCAGGGGCTGACCGTCGGCGCGGTCTGCGTCTACCATGACATGGTGGAAACCGCCGTCCGCGCGCTGGAGGGCAGCCATATCCCGGTTGCGGCCGTGTCCACCGGCTTTCCGGCGGGTCTGTCGCCATGGCACCTGCGGCTGCAGGAAATCGGCGCAAGCGTGACGGCCGGCGCGCGCGAAATCGACATCGTCATCTCGCGCCGCCATGTGCTGACCGGCAACTGGCAGGCGCTCTATGATGAAATGCGCGAGATGCGCGCCGCCTGCGGCGCGGCGCATGTCAAGGCGATCCTTGCCACGGGCGAGCTTGGCACCCTGCGCAATGTCGCCCGGGCGTCGCTGGTCTGCATGATGGCCGGGGCCGATTTCATCAAGACCTCGACCGGCAAAGAGCCGGTGAATGCCACCCTGCCGGTCACCCTGACCATGATCCGCGCCATCCGCGACTACCAAGACCGCACCGGCATCAAGGTCGGCTACAAACCCGCAGGCGGCATATCCAAGGCCAAGGACGCGCTGCTGTATCTGGCATTGCTGAAGGATGAGCTTGGCAACGACTGGCTGCATCCCGATCTGATGCGCTTTGGCGCCTCCAGCCTGCTGGGCGATATCGAGCGCCAGCTTGAACACCACCTGACCGGCGCCTATTCCGCCGCCAACCGCCATCCGATGGGATGAAAATGCCAACCGCCCAGGCTGTTGCACCGCCGGATTTGGGTATTTGGGCCAAGAGGAAACCCGTAACGATTTCCTCTTGGCAAAAATACCCCCGCCGGAGGCCCACGGCCAGCCACACATCCCGCCAAAGACTTGGAAGCCTGCTTTTGAAAGGACCGACCCGTGACATCTGTGCGCGACATCTTTGACAGCATGTCCTACGGACCCGCTCCTGAAAGCAATGCCGAGGCTTTGGCCTGGCTTGCAAAGCACGGTCCCAGCTTTGGTCATTTCATCGACGGCAGTTTTACCGCGCCAGACGCCCCTTTCGACACAAAGAACCCGGCGACCGGCGAGGTCTTGGCACGGGTCAGCCAAGGCACGGCCATCTCGGTGGATGCGGCCGTCAAGGCGGCCCACCGTGCCCAGCCGAAATGGGCCGCCCTGCCCGGCCACAAGCGCGCGCAATACCTTTACGCCCTCGCCCGCCTTGTGCAGAAACACAGCCGCCTGCTCGCGGTGCTGGAAACCATGGACAACGGCAAGCCGATCCGCGAGGCCCGCGACATTGACGTGCCGCTGGTGGCGCGGCATTTTTCCTACCACGCGGGCCTTGCGCAACTGCTGGCGTCCGAATTGCCGGGGATGGAGCCCCTCGGCGTCTGCGGCGCCATCATCCCGTGGAACTTTCCCTTGCTGATGCTGGCCTGGAAGGTGGCCCCGGCGCTTGCGGCTGGCAACACGGTGGTCCTGAAGCCCGCCGAATACACCCCCCTGACCGCGCTTCTGTTTGCCGAGATCAGCCGCGAGGCGGGCCTGCCGCCGGGCGTGCTGAACATCGTCACCGGCGATGGCGAGACCGGGGCGGCGCTGGTAGCCCACCCTCGGGTGGACAAGATCGCGTTTACCGGGTCCACCGAGGTCGGGCGCAAGATCCGGGCTGCCACCGCTGGCACCGGCAAGGCGCTGACCTTGGAGTTGGGCGGCAAGTCGCCCTATATCGTGTTTGACGACGCCGATCTGGACAGCGCGGTGGAAGGGCTGGTCGATGCGATCTGGTTCAATCAGGGGCAGGTCTGCTGTGCCGGCTCGCGCCTGCTGGTGCAAGAAGGCATCGCCGACCGGTTTCATGACAAGCTGAAGCGCCGGATGGACGGGCTGCGCATCGGCGACCCCTTGGACAAGTGCATCGACGTGGGCGCGATGGTAGACCCGGTGCAGCTTGACGCGGTCACCCGTCTGGTCGATGCGTCCGAGGGGCAGGTTTACCGCGCCGCCACGCCGGTGCCGCAGGGCTGCTTTTATCCGCCGACGCTGATCACCGGTCTTTCGGCGGCTTCAACCCTGATGCAAGAGGAAATCTTCGGCCCGGTACTGGTCAGCATGACCTTCCGCACCCCTGCCGAGGCGGTGGAACTGGCCAACAACAGCCGCTACGGGCTGGCGGCGACGGTGTGGACCGAGAACATCAACCTTGCGCTGGACATGGCTCCCAAACTGCGCGCCGGGGTGGTCTGGATCAACGCGACCAACCTGTTCGACGCCGCCGCCGGTTTTGGCGGGCTGCGCGAGTCCGGCTTTGGCCGTGAGGGGGGATGGGAGGGCCTGCTTGCCTATCTGCGCCCCGCAGGCAAGGCTGCCGCGCTGAAACCCGTGCCCGCGATGCCGGAACCGAAAACGGCCAGGGTCGAGGGGCTGGACCGCACCGCCAAGCTGTTTGTCGGCGGCAAGCAGGCGCGGCCCGATGGCGGTTATTCCAAGCCGGTTTTTGGACCAAAGGGCGCGCTGCTGGGCCATGTGGGCTTTGGCAACCGCAAGGACATTCGCAACGCGGTCGAGGCCGCCCATGCCGCAAAAGGCTGGGCCCGCACGACCGCGCACAACCGCGCGCAAATCCTGTTCTACATCGCCGAAAACCTGTCGGCCCGCGCGCCTGAATTTGCCGCCCGCTTGCAGGCCATGACCGGCCGCGATGGCCATGCCGAGGTTGAGGCCACGATTGCCCGGCTGTTCACCTATGCCGCCTGGGCCGACAAGTTTGACGGCGCGGTGAAAGCGGTGCCGATGCGCGGCGTGGCTTTGGCGATGAATGAGCCTTGCGGCGTGATCGGCGCGCTCTGCCCTGACGAGGCGCCGCTGCTTGGCCTGATCTCGGTGATGGCCCCGGCCATCGCCATGGGCAACACCTGCGTTCTGGTGCCAAGCGAGCCGCTCCCGCTGTCGGCTACCGATTTCTATCAGGTGCTGGAAACCTCGGACCTGCCCGGCGGTGTGGTGAACATCGTGACGGGCAGCCATGCCGAGCTTGCCAAGCCCCTGGCAAGCCACATGGATGTCGATGCCGTGTGGTGCTTTTCCTCGTCCGACCTGTCAAGAACCATCGAAGCGGAAGCTGCCGGAAACCTGAAACGCACTTGGGTCAACCACGCACGGACGCAGGACTGGTTCGGGGCGCAAGGGGAAGGCCGCGCCTTCCTGCGCCACGCGACCGAGGTGAAAACCGTCTGGGTGCCCTACGGCGAGTAAGATCAGGCGTGCCCTGCCGTTGGCGACAGGGTCAGCGCATCGACGCCAAGGCTTTTCAGCGCGCCCATCCATTTGCTGCCATCATCGGCGGCAAACACCAGATCGGGCGGGGCGTCGGCAATCAGCCAGTCGTTGTGCGCAATCTCGGCCTCCAACTGGCCTGGCCCCCAGCCGGAATAGCCAAGCGCCAGCAGGGCGGCATCCGGGCCTTCGCCCTTGGCAAGCGCCTCAAGGATATCCAGCGTGGCGGTCATGTGATAGCCGCCCGGCACGGTCATCGAGGCGGGACCAAGCGGGTAATCGCCCGAGTGCAGCACAAAGCCCCGCGCCCGTTCGACCGGACCACCGAAATGCACCCTGATGTCGCGGCCTTGCGGCACCCGTGGGATATCCAACTGATCCAGCAGGCTTGAAAAGCTGAGGTCGCGGTTGGGCTTGTTGACGATCAACCCCATCGCCCCGTCCCCGGAATAGGCGCAGACCAAGATCACGCTACGGTCAAAGCGCGGGTCGGCCATGCCAGGCATCGCCACCAGAAGTTTCCCACCAAGCTCCATCTTGCGCCGCCTTTCCCCTGGACAGAACCACCCCCGCAAAATGGGCCTGATGTGGCTTTGCCTCAAGAGGCAAGTCCCGCGCGGGCATCCCGTCTTTGTGACTTTTCATTCCGCCGCGACTGCCTATTTTCGCAGTCATGAAAGCAGCGTTCGCACTGACCCTTTTGCTCGCCCCCGCAGCCCATGCCCAAGGCGTGACCCAGGCCGATGTCCTGTCTGCGCAGTTTCGCCCCGGATGGCAAACCGCGTCCGGCACGCATATGGCGGCGCTTGACGTGCAGCTTGCGCCCCAGTGGAAAACCTATTGGCGCGCGCCGGGTGATGCCGGCATACCGCCTGTGTTTGACTGGTCGGGCTCGCAAAACGTGGCCTCGGTGCAATTTCATTGGCCCTCGCCCGAAGTGTTCCGCACCAGTGGCCTGCAAACCGTGGGCTATCATGACAGCCTGATGCTGCCGATCGAGGTCACCCCGAAAGACCCGTCGCAGCCTGTGCACCTGAAGGCACGCATTGACCTTGGGGTCTGCAAGGACATTTGCATGCCGGCATCGTTGCAACTGACGGCAAACCTGCTGACCCCCGGTGCCGCCGACCCGGCCATCAAAGCCGCGCTGAAGGCGCGCCCTGCCACGGCTGCAGAGGGCGGTGTGGGCAAGGTCGGCTGCACGGTCGAGCCGATCAAGGACGGCTTGCGCGTCACTGTAACGGTAAACATGCCGCAGCAAGGCCGCGATGAGGTTGTGGTGTTCGAACCGGGCCTTGCCGGTGTCTGGGTGTCCGAAGCTGCGGTCATGCGTCAGGGCGGCACCTTACAGGCCCAGGTCGAGATGGTGCCGCCCTCCGGCCAGCCCTTTGCGCTGGACCGCAGCGCCGTGGTAATGACCGTCATTGGATCGGCCGGGCGCGCGGTGGAAATTCGCGGCTGCCCGGCCGGCTGATCAGCCCCGCATCGGCAAGATGCGGGCGGCGACATAGGTGGTCAGCGTCACCAACAGCGACACCGCAGCGAACAGCGCAAAGGCCATGGCGGGCGTCGCCCCCGACAGGAATGGCACCAGCCCCACCAGCCAGCCCGGCATCGCGCCCGTCGCCACCACCGGCCCCAGCGTCACGGCAAAAACCGCAAGCATCGCCGCGCCCGAGCTCAGCAGCAGCAGCTTTGGCCCGCGCTTGACGCCACGGGTCAGTGCCTGGAACATCCGCCCGATATCGGCCTGAACCGCAACAAGGGCAGGCACCATGACCAGAACCAAGATCATCCCGAAGCCCAAGCCGTAGACCAGCGTGACCACGGTCGGTTTCAGAAACTCGGCTTGCGAGCTGCGTTCAAACAGCAGCGGCGACAGGCCCAGAACCGTGGTCAGTGTGGTCAACAGCACCGGGCGGAAGCGATCGGCCACGCCATCAATGATCGCCGGCATCAGCCCGCGCTTTTCGGAATATTCGTCGATGGTCGACACCAGAACGATGGAATCGTTGATGATGATGCCCGACATGCCGATCATCCCTACAATCGAGAACATCGACATCGGCAGGCCCCAATAATGATGCCCCCACAGCGCGCCGATCAGGCCGAAGGGAATGACCGACATCACGACCATCGGCCGGGTCCAGCTTGCGAAAATCCACGCAAGACACAAATAGATGCCCAGAAGGCACAGGATCATCGCGGTGCCCGCATCGCCCAGAAACTCGCGCTGTTGCTCCACCAAACCGCCCTGACGGCTTTCCACGCCAAACTCCTGCTCGATCTGCGGCAGGATGGTGTCGCGGATGGTCGACTGAATCTCTTCGGCCCGCGCGGCATTGTCTTCGGCCAGATCGCCCGACACCGTCACGATGCGCAGCCCGTTTTCGCGCCGGATGGTGGAAAAGCCCGCCTGTCGATCAACCGTCACAATATCTGCCAGGGGCAGATAATTCCCCGGCCCCGCCCGCATCAGCGTGCTTTCCAGAAAGTCTGCGGTCAATTCCCGCGCCGGCAGTTCCAACCGGATTGACGCACTGCGCGGCCCGTCAGGATACGTCGCGGCCTCGATCCCGTTCAGGCGATCGCGCAAGGTGCGGCCCAGATCGTCAATCGCAAAGCCCATGGCCTGACCAAGCGGCGTCAGATTCAGGATCAACTCTTCCTTGTCATAGGCCAGGCTGTCCTCCAGCGCCGAGACTTCTGGATAGACCGCAAGCCGGGCCTTCAACGCCTCGGCAGCGGCTTTCAATCCTTCAGAAGAGGCGCCATAAAGGTCTATTGAAAGCGCGTCACCGCCGGGGCCAAATCGGCCGCCGCGGAACGACAATTCCTCCATCAGCGGATGCGCGCGGACCTCTTCTTGCAAGGCGGCGACAAAGGCAAAGCTGGAATAGGGCCGCTCATCGCGGCTGATCAACTCCAGCGAAATGCTGCCCAGAAGGTCAGCGTCCTTGCTGTCGGCACTGGCCAGCCCGCGCCCCCCCGATCCGCCGACCTCGGCCATGGCAAAGGTGATCGGGTTGGTGCCATGCTCGGCTGCATAGCGCGCGCCAACCGCGTCGGCGGCACGCTGCAATTCGCGCATCATCGCCACGCTGTCGTCGCGGTCCGCCCCCGGCAGCATCGAGAAATTGCCGGTGACGGACGCCTGTTCCGGCGCGTTGAAGAACCGGAATTGCAGATCGCCACGGATGAACAGCGCGGCCGAAAGCGCCAGCAGCGCCACAATCGCCGCAAGAACCGGATAGCGCGCCGCAATCAGCACACGCATCAGCGGCTTGATCCCGTGTTCTTGCAGCCATGTCATGCCCCGGTTGACCTGCCGCGACGGCCAGTCATACCAGCTTTCCTCGCGCGCTTTGGCGATGGCATGCGCCATGTGGTTGGGAAGGATCAGGAAACTTTCCACCAGACTGGCCAGCAGAACCGCGATCACCGTAAACGGAATGTCGCGGATCATGTCGCCAAACCGGCCGCCGATGGCCACCAGACCGAAGAACGCGATCACGGTGGTCAGGGTTGACGCCACCACAGGCATCGCCATGCGACCGGCACCGTTTTCGGCGGCAACGACCGGGTCTTCGCCCAGCACACGGCCCCGGAAATCGGCGTGTTCGCCCACCACAATCGCGTCATCGACCACAATGCCCAGCATGATGATCAGCGCGAACATCGAGATCATGTTCAGCGTCACACCCGAGGCATACATCGCCGCAACCGCTGCCAACAGCGCCACGGGAATCCCTGCCGCCACCCAAAGCGCAGTGCGGGCGTTCAGGAACAAGAACAGCAGCGCCACCACGATGGCCAGACCGCTGATCGCATTGTCCAGCAGCAGGTTCAGCCGGTCGGTGATCTGTGACGCGCGGGCCCGGACCAGATCGACACTGACACCGGGCGGCAAGGAAAGCTGCATCTCGGCGGCCACGTCCGCGACACTCGCTTGCATGCGGATCGCGTCGCCATCGGCATTGCGGTCCACGCGGACCGTCATCGCCGGGTTGGTGCCGACAAAGCTGGCACGACCGGAATCGGCGCCAACCGCGGTAATGCTGGCAATATCGCCCAGTGTCAGGTTAGTGCCGTCAGGCAGACTGCGCAAGACGATGCCCGCCAGTTCGGCCGCGCTGCGCAACTCGGTTCCGGTGCGCACCCGGGCTGACCCATCGCCGACGCTGCCCGCCGGGTTGGTCTGCACCGCCCCGGCAATGGCTGTCGAAATATCGCGCATGGTGATGTCATGCCGGATCAGGGCCACCGAAGGCACCTCGACCAGCGTTTCCGGGTCGGCATAGCCGCGAATGGTGCTGCGGGTGACCCCCACTTGGAACAGGCGGGCCACCAGTTCATCGGCAAAGCGGCCCAACTGGTCCACGCCCACCGGGCCGGTGATCACAACATCGGTGACCGAATCGCGCCACTGTCCCCGCTGGATCACCGGGTCTTCCGCCTCGGCCGGCAGGTTGTTGACGGATTCCACAGCCGTCTTCACGTCTTCGGCGGCTTGGGTCAGATCAAAGCCCGGCTCGAACTCCAGCGTCATCCGGGCACTGCCTTCGGTGGCGCGCGAGGTGACATCGGTGACACCATCCACCGCCAGCAGCGCGGGTTCCATCACCTGCACGATGGCGCGGTCCACATCTTCGGCCCCGGCCCCGTCCCAGGTGACCTGCACGGTAACTTCGGCAATCACCACATCGGGGAAATACTGTGCCCTGATCCGGCTTGCGGCCACCAGCCCCGCCACAATCATCAGCACCAAGAGCAGGTTCGCAATCGTGCGGTGCCGCACGAAATACGAGATGATCCCGCCCGAAGGCCCAAGATTGCGCATTGCCGCCATGGCCTTAACCCCCCATGCGTTCTTCAAGCCGCGCAATCACCTGCGCGGGCACTTTTTCCTGGGAAAGTTGTTCCAGCATCCGGGTCTTGGCATCGGCCGGCATCCGTTGGTTGCCTTGCACAAAGGCAATCAGCTGCGCCCGTCGTTCCGGTGTCAGGTCCACGGTTTCCGGGGCTGCCGGGGCAGCGGCGGCCCCGTCTTGCGCCGGGCGGACCGGCTTGATCTTGATGCCCGCCCCCAGCAAGGGTGAGCGTTCCGTCACCACCTCTCGCCCGGCAAAGGCACGGGCGTCGATGATCACCCCGTCGCCCTGACGCCGCAGCACCGAGACGGTCTGCGCCTCAAGCCGGTCCTCGGGCCCCAGAACAAGCAGCGTCCCCGTGCCGTCAACCGCCGTTGACGGTAACAAGGCCACGCCCGAAAGCGCGGGTTCCAGAATCGACAGCGTTACAAAATCGCCGGGCCGAAAGCCGCGTGCCTTGTCCAGCGTGGCATAGACCAGACGCCCGGTCGCACCTTCCCCCACCGCCGCACCAACCCGTGCAACCGTGCCGGTGGCTGAGATTTCGGCCCCCAGAACATCGAGCGACACTTTGACCGGCGCCAGGATCAGCCCGCCCTGCGCATCCAGCAACCGGGCGAATTGCGCCGTGGACAGCCGGAACGACACTTCCAGCGCGTCGGGGTCGATGACCTCGGCCAACACCTCATTGGCGCTGACCAGACCGCCCGTCACGATCGACACCCCGTTCAGCCGCCCGTCGAACGTTGCCCTGATTTCGGTGTCGGCCAGCACCCGCTCGGCCTCGGCCAGGGTGATTGAGGCGCGTTGCAGGCTTGATGCCGCCTTGTCGACCCGCGCCTCGGCCTGCGCCAAGGACGACCGGCGCGAAAGCACCGCCTGTTCCGCTGCCGACACCGCCAATGCGGCAGTTTCCACGGCGGCAGGTGACCCGACGCCGCGGGCCTGCAAATCTTCCTGCCGGGTCAGCGCCTGGCGGCGCAAGCCAAGCTGCGATTGCGCGGCGGCCAAATCGTCGCGCGCCAGGATAAGTGCCCGGTCGGCGTCGCGCACCTCGGCCTCGGCCTCGGTCACGCCGGCCTGCGCCAGATCACGGGCCGAAATCGCATCCGCCGGGTCCAGACGCAGCAGCAACTGCCCTTCGGACACCGAGGCCCCATCTTCCACGCCGCTGCCGATTTCAATGACCCGACCTGCTCGGGGCGCGCGCACCTCCAGCGTGCGGCGTGACCGGATTTCGCCAAAACCCGCCAGTTCCGGCTGCATCGTGCCGGGGGTCACGGTCATCACATTGGCCGAAAACACCCGCTCCCGCGCGGGTTGCGCAGGTTTGTCCGCAGCCATCCGGGCCGAAATCGCCCCGACAATCACGCTGCCCGCCAACGCCAGAAAGCCAAGCGTCAGCGCCGCCAGAAACAAGCCGATCAGGGACCGAGACAGAAATCGCATCATGGCTCCGAATTTATTTGATAAAAGTATAGTGCGGGCGCAGCATACTGCCAGCCACAAGGCTGTTACGACACAAAACCTGGCCTCCGTCGTTATTTTCTGCGCTTGTGCTCTTCGAGGCGGGGAAAGATTTCGACAAAGTTGCAGGGCCGATGGCGGTAATCGAGTTGCCAACGCAAAATCTCGTCCCAGGCATCGCGGCAGGCCCCGGGACTGCCGGGCAGCGCAAACAGATAGGTGCCGCCCGCCACCCCGCCACAGGCCCGGCTTTGCACCGCCGATGTGCCGATCTTTTGCATCGAGACGATGGTGAACACCGTGCCGAACGCCTCGATTTCCTTCTCGTAGACATCGCGGTGCGCTTCCACCGTCACGTCGCGCCCGGTCAGCCCGGTGCCCCCGGTGGACAGGATCACATCCACCGCCGGGTCCGCAATCCACGCGCGCAACTGATCGGCAATCTTGTCGCGGTCATCGGTGACGATGGCTCGCGCGGCCAGCAGGTGCCCCGCCCCGGTCAACCGCTCCACCAGCGTGTCGCCGGAACGGTCATCGCCCGCCGTGCGGGTGTCACTGACCGTCAGCACCGCAATGCGGACCGGGACAAAGTCTTTCGTTTCGTCAAGCCTGTTCATCCCCGCACCTTTGCCTGCAACGCCAGAAGGTCGGCCCATGCCTCGCGCTTGGCGGCCGGGTTGCGCAACAGATAGGCCGGGTGCGCCATCGGCAACAAGGGGCGACCCATGGCCTGCGACCAGTTGCCCCGTGCTTTCAGGATGCCCCGCTCGCCGGTCAGGGTGAACAAGGGCGTGTTGCCCATGACCACGATCACCTTCGGGTCTATCAACGCGATATGACGCTCGACAAAGGGCCGCATCATGTCAATTTCGGCAGGCTCGGGGTCGCGGTTGCCGGGGGGCCGCCATGGCAGGACGTTGGTGATATACAGCGCCTCTTGCGGCGTGGTCGCCGTGCGCGACAGGCCGATGGCGGCAAACATCGCATCCAGCAACTGCCCGGCGCGGCCCACAAACGGGCGGCCCTCGCGGTCTTCCTCGGCCCCCGGTGCCTCGCCCAGCACCAGCACATGCGCGGTTGGCAGACCGTCTGAAAACACCAGATTGCGGGCGCCGCGCTTCAACTCGCAATAGTCAAAGCGCTGGATCGCATCGCGCAAGGCCGCAAGATCGCCCGCCTGCGCCGCCATCTTCCGCGCCTCGGCCACAACATCCACCCCGGTTTCGAAGCCGGATGGATGATCGACCGCGCGAGACGGCGGCACGGCGGCAAGCTGGGGTGCAGCGGGCAGCGGTTTTGCGGCGTCTGGCAAGGCATAGCGGTTCAGGGGGGTGTCTTGCACCACCTCTAGCACGCCCAGATCATATTGCCACGCCAAAGCCGCCAAGGCGGCGTGCCAGTCGCTTTCGATCTCGGTAACGATTCCCATAGTGTTGACGCTATGCGCCCGCGCCGCGTGCCGCAAGGCGCGTATCACCGTTGCCCCGGCCCGCCCGCTTTGGCATAAGCAGCGCATCTGCCAGGGAAGGAATCCGTCATGATCTTTCGTGCCCGCCACCTTCTTGGCATCGAACACCTTTCACCGCAGGAAATTGTCAGCGTCCTTGATCTGGCCGACCGCTACGTTGATCTGAACCGCCGCACGGTCAAGCAATCCGACGTGCTTGCGGGCATGACGCAAATCAACATGTTTTTTGAGAACTCCACCCGCACGCAGGCCAGTTTCGAGCTTGCGGGCAAGCGGTTGGGCGCGGATGTGATGAACATGTCGGTGGCACAATCGTCGGTGAAAAAGGGGGAAACCCTGATCGACACCGCCCTGACACTGAACGCCATGCACCCCGATCTGCTGGTGGTGCGGCATCCGTCGTCGGGCGCGGTCAACCTGCTGGCATCCAAGGTGAATTGCGCGGTCCTGAACGCGGGCGACGGGCGGCACGAACACCCGACACAGGCGCTGCTGGATGCGCTGACCATCCGCCGCGCCAAGGGCCGCATCCAGCGACTGACCGTGGCCATCTGCGGCGACATCGCACATTCCCGCGTGGCACGCAGCAACCTGATCCTCTTGGGCAAGATGGAAAACCGCATCCGCCTGATCGCGCCTCCCACCCTGATGCCCCCCGGTGTGGACGCGTTCGGCTGTGAGCTGTTCGACGACATGGCCGCCGGGCTGGAAGGCGCAGACGTAGTGATGATGCTGCGCTTGCAACGCGAACGGATGGACGGCGGCTTCATCCCGTCCGAGCGCGAGTATTACCACCGCTTCGGGCTGGACGCCGAAAAACTGGCCGCCGCCAAGCCCGATGCCATCGTCATGCACCCGGGGCCCATGAACCGCGGCGTCGAGATTGACGGTGAGTTGGCCGATGACATCAACCGCTCGGTCATTCAGGAGCAGGTCGAAATGGGCGTCGCCGTGCGCATGGCTTGCATGGACCTCTTGGCCCGCAACCTGCGCGCCGGCCGCGGGATGAAGGCGACGGAGGTGATGGTTTGACCAACCCCCTTGCCATTCCCATCGGCCCCGAACGCAGCGTCTGGGTGTTTGCCATCGACCTGCCCAAGGAACAGGCCGAAACCTTTGCCACAGGCCCCTTGTCCGATGCCTTAGGCGTGGCCAGCCTTGACCCGGCTCAGACCGAATACCTCGACGCCGACACCTTCACCGAATACGGTTTTTCGCGCTATCTGGTGGAAGGCCAGGGCGTGACCGAGGACAGCGTGGCCAAGGACATCGCCCGGCTTGATGTCCTGCGCGGCCCGGTGCTGCTGGTGTTCCGCCCCGGCCTTGGCCAAGGCCGCCTTGCGCCCCGCCCGCCGCTGCGCCTGATCGGCCGCTATGACGAGGTGCCGCCGCCGCCGCTTGTCAGCCTGCCAGACTATGACCCCATCAAGGACACCGTCCCGATCACGCCGAAGAAGCGCCCGTCCGAGGCCGCAATGTCGGGCCGGGTGGCGATGGCGGTTCTGGTGCTGCTGTTCCTTTTCGCTGCCCTCTTCGTCTGGAGCGCGTCATGACCGCGCCAACCCTGCTTGACGGGGAAAGGCTGATCGCCACCTTCACGCCGGACCGGGCGACCTATTGGCGCGGGCATGTGATCATGGCGGTGGTGCTGGGGGCCGGGGCCGGGCTGTTTCTGCTGTGGCAGGGCAACCCCTATCCGGTCATGGGGCCCTTGGGCGCGGGTGCCGCCATTGCCATCCGCGCCGCCTATGTCGCGTCCGAGGCGATGTCGGACCTGTGGTATCTGACCGACCGCCGCCTGATCGGCCCGCGAGACGCGGTGGTGCCCCGCGCCCGGATCAAGGCCGCGCGACCGTTCTTCGGCTCGGTCCAGATCATCACCGATACCGGAGACAAGCACCTGATCAAATATCTGGCCGATCCCGCCACCGACGCGGCCCGCATTCTGGAGAACCGGCGGTGACCCTGCTGGTGCACAAAGGCCCCACGATGACCCTGTTTTTGCAAAACGCCCGCATCATCGACCCCGAAGGCGATGCGATCACCCAAGGCAATCTCATCCTTGATGGCGGCCTGATCGCGGCCATCGGTGCGGCCTCGGCCCCCAAGGACGCGCAGGTGATCGACTGTGGCGGCGCCTGCCTTGCCCCCGGCATTGTCGATTGGGGCGTCAAGATCGGCGAACCGGGCGAGCGGCACAAGGAATCCTTCCGCTCGGCCGGTCTGGCGGCCGCCGCAGGCGGTGTCACCACAATCATCGCCCGCCCCGACACCGCGCCCGCCATCGACACGCCCGAGGTGCTGGAGTTTGTCACCCGCCGCGCGGCCGAGGCAAGCCCGGTGCGCATCCGCCACATGGCCGCGCTGACCAAGGGCCGGATGGGGCGCGAGATGACCGAGATCGGCTTTTTGCTGGACGCAGGGGCGATTGCCTTTACCGACGGCACCCATGTGACCACCGATACCAAGGTGCTGGGCCGCGCGCTGACCTATGCCCGCAGCTTGGGTGCGCTGGTGGTGGGTCATCCGCAGGAACCCGGCCTGTCGCTGGGGGCCTCGGCCACCAACGGCAAGTTCGCGTCCCTGCGCGGCATCCCGTCGGTGCATCCGATGGCCGAACGCATCGGGCTGGACCGCGACATCGGCCTGACCGAGATGACCGGCGTGCGTTATCATGCCGACCAGATCACCACCGCCCGCAGCCTGCCCGCACTGGAACGGGCCAAGGCCAATGGCTTTGACGTGACCGCCGGCGTGTCGATCCACCATCTGACGCTGAACGAGTTCGACGTGGGCGACTATCGCACCTTCTTCAAGCTGACCCCGCCGCTGCGGTCGGAAGACGACCGTCTGGCAATGATCGAGGCGGTGGCCAGCGGGCTGATCGACGTGATTGGCAGCTTCCACACCCCGGCGGATGAAGAAAGCAAACGCCTGCCGTTTGAAGATGCGGCCTCGGGTGCTGTGGGGCTGGAAACCCTGCTGCCCGCCGCCCTGCGCCTGTATCATGCAGGGCAGTTGACCCTGCCACATCTGTTCCGCGCGCTGGCGCTGAACCCGGCCCGCCGCCTTGGCCTGCCGCAAGGCCGGATGGCCGAAGGCGCGCCGGCCGATCTGGTGCTGTTCGCCCCCGACACCCCCTTTGTGCTGGACCGCTTCGCCCTGCGATCCAAGTCGAAGAACACCCCCTTTGACGGCGCGCGGATGGAGGGTAAGGTGCTGGCCACCTTTGTCGCCGGCCGTCAGGTCTTTGGAGCCGTGTAAATGCCCGACATCACCTCTGCCCCACTGCTCTTGGCACTGACAGCGTTGGCCTCCTATCTGCTGGGATCAATCCCGTTCGGCATGGTGATCACCCGGCTGATGGGTCTGGGCGATCTGCGCCAGATCGGCTCGGGCAACATCGGGGCCACCAACGTGCTGCGCACCGGCAACAAGGCGGCGGCTCTGGCCACGCTGCTGCTGGACGCTGCCAAGGGCGCGGTGGCGGTGCTGATCGCGCGGGCGCTGGTCGGGCCGGAAGCTGCACAGGTGGCCGGGCTGTTCAGCTTTCTGGGCCATCTCTACCCGGTCTGGCTGGGCTTCAGGGGCGGCAAGGGCGTGGCAACCTTCCTTGGCACCCTGCTCGCACTGGCCTGGCCCGCCGGCCTTGCGGCCTGCGCCACCTGGGCGGTCACCGCGGCGCTGAGCCGGATTTCGTCGCTCTCAGCATTGGTCGCAGCCGCCCTCGCCCCGGTCTGGCTGGTGCTGCTGGGCTATCCGCAGATGACCGTGCTTGCCATCGCGCTCGCGGCCCTGATCTTTGTCCGACACGCCGCAAACATCACCCGCCTGCGCGCCGGAACCGAACCAAGGATCGGCAAAGCATAGTCCGCTCGGCATGGCAAAACGACATTCCAATCAGATCGAGCGGCTGCGCCGCGCGCTTATTTCTCGTCGCGCGCCAAAAGGCGCGTCTCCTCGGGGTGCCTCCGGCGGGGGTACTTGGGCCAAGAGGAAATCCCGTTCCTCTTGGCGGAAATACCCCGGGGGGGCGCGCAAAGCGCGGGGGGCAGCGCCCCCCTCTTTACAGGCTGGAGGCGTCGTAGATCGGCTGCAGCGATCCGCCCCAGTCGCCATGATAGAGGTCAAGCCAGCGGTCAGCCTGCACCTTGCCACTGTCCAGTGATCGCAGCAACGGCGCAAGGTAGCGCTCTTCGTCCAAGCCCCGCGCGGCGAGGCCCGCCTGTGACAGCGCCACGGCAGCGCGCGCCAGATCGTGCAATTTCACGCCCCCCGCCTCGCCCTGCAAGGCCGAGACCGACGCGGCCACGCGCAGCCCTTCGCGGGTTTCCGCATCAAACCCCTTGACCAGATCCCAGGCCGCATCCAACGCGGTCTGGTCATACATCAGCCCCAGCCAGAACGCCGGCAGCGCGTTCAGATGCGCCTCATCCCCGGCGTCGGCCCCGCGCATTTCGATGTATTTCTTGACCCGCGCCTCGGGGAACACCGTGGTCAGGTGGTCGGCCCAATCCGACAAGGTCGGCAACTCGCCCGGCAATGCGGGGAGGCGGCCTTGCAGAAAGTCGCGAAACGATTGGCCAAGGGCGTTGATGTAGGTGCCATCGCGATAGACAAAATACATCGGCGCATCCAGCACCCAATCGACATAGGCCTGAAAGCCGAAGTCGCCGTCAAAGGCAAAGGGCAGCATCCCGGTGCGGCTGTCATCCAGCCCGCGCCAGATCCGGCTGCGCCAGGACCGGTGGCCGTTGGGTTTGCCATCAAAGAATGGCGAGGCGGCGAACAGCGCGGTCGCCACCGGCTGCAAGGCCAGGGCGACCCGCAGCTTTTTCACCATGTCGGCTTCGGAACTGTAATCGAGGTTCACCTGCACGGTCGAGGTGCGATACATCATCTGGGTGCCATGGGTGCCGACGCGGCCCATGTAGTCGGTCATCAGCCGGTAGCGGCCTTTGGGCATCACCGGCATCTGGTCGTGGTGCCATTCCGGCGCAGCGCCAAGGCTCATGAAGCGCACGCCCATCGGGGTTGCAAGGCTGGCCACTTCCTCCAGATGGCCGCGTAATTCGGCGGCGGTCTCATCCATGTTGCGCATCATCGCGCCTGACAGTTCGAACTGGCCACCCGGCTCGAGGCTGATATTGGCGCCATTGCGCTGCAGGCCGATGATCGCACCAGCCTCATACACCGGCGACCAACCGAAGCGGGCAATCAGCCCGTCAAACAGCGCCGAGATCGACCGCGCGCCGGCGTAGGGCAAGGGCTGGCGAGTGTCGGTCAGCCAGCCGAATTTTTCATGTTCGGTGCCGATGCGCCATTCGACCTTGGGTTTGCAGCCCGATTCCATCAGGCCGGCCAGATCCTCGAACCGCTCGATCACGCCGCCGCCGGATTGTGGAATGGACATGATGCGTGCTCCGGCTTGGGTCAGGATAAAGCCGCCAACAGGTGTCGCGGTGGCGCGGGCAAGTCAAGATGGCGCGATGCATCGAGCCAGCGATATCACAAAAGGTTATTGGTCGGGACGGCGCGGGACAATCCCTTGCCCCACCCTGCGCCAGACCACGCGGTTTTCGCCCCCGGCCTGCAGTGCACGGCTGTCGGCACCGCCCGGCGGTTGCAGCGCAGAGACCAGGGCCGCGCTGGACAGGCCCGGCAGGCTGGAGAACGCGTCAAACAGCGCCTCGGCCCCGGTGGCGTCCAGCGGGATCAGAAGGGTCTGGCCATCGGCCTGTCTCAGCCGCCACAGCCTGCGCCCGCGCATCGAGATCAGGCGCAATTCCACCAGATCGCGCAGGCTGACAAAGCCGCCCACTTGCGGACCCATGAAGGACACCTGCCCTTCATCCACCTGCACCACGCCGGGAGCCTGCACCGGCAGGGCAAAGCGCATCCGACGCGCTGCCAGAACGGCCAAGGCCAGCCCAGCAAGCGCCACCGCCCCCCCCAAGGGCAGCAGAAGATAGCCCCCCAGCCGCATCAGCCACAGGCCGACGCCGATCACAGCGGCCCCTGCGGCGACCTCGCGCCAACGCCACAGCACCGTCTGCGCCTCGGGGCGGATCAGCGGCATGGCACTTGGGCTCCTGCGGACAAAGGTTCAAACGACGTCATGCGGCACAGTCCCGCGCGGCCACGGCCGAAAACACGACGGGCCGGCAACGCTGCGTCCGTGTTGGCAAACAGAGTGGGCCGGGCCGCGCCCTGCCTTTGGGCGGTCCTGCAAAGCATATGGGACCGGATCATCGCCAATCCCCCAACGCGGCCTGCCACAGCACCAAAGCCGCCACCGCTGCCGTTTCCGCGCGCAAGATGCGCGGGCCAAGGCTGACACCGCGCACGAAGGGCAAGGCCCGCAGACGCGTCTTTTCGTCATCGGAAAACCCGCCCTCTGGCCCCACAAGCACCGCCGAGGGCGTGCCCGGTTCCACGACCCCGGTCAGAGACGACGGCTGCCCGGCAAGCGCCTCATCGGCCCAGAACAGCAGCCTGTCCAAGGGCCAGTCGGCCAGCAGCTGGGTAAGCGGCTGCACGTCGGCCACCTGCGGCACAAAGGTGGCACCGCATTGCTCGGCGGCCTCGATCGCGTGGGCAAGCTGCTTGTCCTGCCGCCAGCGTTCGGACTGGGTAAAGCGCGTGGTCACCGGCACCACCCGAGCCACGCCCAGTTCCACCGCCTTTTCCACGATGAAATTGGTGCGTTCCTTGCGGATCGGCGCAAACAGCAGCCACAGGTCGGGCGGCAGCATCTGCGGCCGTGTCTGCGCCTCGCACAGCAGCGCGCCACGCCGCTTGCCGGCATCGACCACACGCGCCAGCCATTCGCCATCACGCCCGTTGAACAGCAACACCCCGGCCCCGACCGGCAGCCGCATCACCGAAAACAGATAGCTCGCCTGTTCGGGGCCGACCGCCACGGCTTGCCCCGCGCCCAAGGGCTGATCTACATAGAGCCTGACCTTTGCATCCATGGGCGCGAAACTATGACCCAAATCCCCGAAACGCCAGAGCTTGCAGCAGGGCGATCCAACGGTTCTGTTGCAGATGCCGCCGCAGGTAACTGGGTTGACCGCTTTGCCCCGGCCCTGACCCGGCCCTATTTGCGCCTGTCACGCGCCGACCGGCCGATCGGCACCTGGCTTTTGCTGATCCCCTGCCTGTGGGCCATCGCGCTTGCGGCGGCAGCAGACAGCTTTGGGCCGTGGGATCTGTGGCTTGCGGTCAGTTGCGCCGTTGGGGCCTTCCTGATGCGCGGTGCCGGCTGCACCTGGAACGACATCACCGACCGCGACATCGACGCGCAGGTGGCCCGCACCCGGTCGCGTCCGATTCCCTCGGGTCAGGTCAGCGTGCGGCAGGCGATGGTGTGGATGGCGGTGCAGGCGCTGGTCGCCGCCGCGATTCTGTTCAGCTACAACTGGACGGCAATCGGCCTTGGCGTGTCGTCGCTGGCCCTGGTGGCGATCTACCCTTTTGCAAAACGGTTCACCTGGTGGCCGCAGGTGTTTCTGGGGCTGGCGTTCAACTGGGGCGCGCTTCTGGCCTGGGCGGCGCACAGCGGCGGCGTGCCGCTAGCTGCGGTGGCGCTTTACGCCTCGGGCATTGCCTGGACGCTGTTTTACGACACGATCTATGCCCATCAGGACCGTGAGGATGACGCGCTGATCGGCGTCAAATCCACAGCACGGCTGTTTGGCACCAACACCGGCTGGTGGTTGCGGATGTTTCTGGTGGCCGCTGTGCTGCTTATGGCGCTGGCGGTTCTTCTGGCGCTGCTGCCGGCGCGGCAGCCCTTGCAGCTTGTCGTGGCGCTGGGGGGGGTCTGGGCGTTTGGCTGGCACATGGCACGGCAGATGGCCCGGCTGAACATCGACGATCCGGCGTCGTGCCGGGCCGAGTTTCTGGCCAACCGCGACGCCGGCCTGATCGCTGCGCTGTTTCTTGCCGTTGCCGCACTGCTTTAGTTGATCCTGCCCGCCCGCGCTTCTATGCACGAAAGGCACGTAGCACCGCGCCTCCCCAAGGCGCTTGCCGCAGCGCATGACCAGACAGGATACCCCCATTGCCCCAGCGCCTGACCCGATTTCTTGTCCCCTCCCACCGCCCGACCCTGCCGCAATGGACGGTCGCGGGCGTGGCCTTTTTCGGGGCCGCCGTTCTGGCAACTTTGGCCGCCTGGGCCTCGGCTTTGGTGATCGAGGCGCGCTCGACCAAGGCCATCACTTCGACGCTGCTGGCGCAGGGCGTGACCTGGGCCGAGGTGCATGCCGACGGGCTGCAAATCAGGCTGACCGGCACCGCCCCGAACGAGGCCGCGCGCTTTCGCGTGGTCAATCTTGTCGGCAGCGTGATCGATTCCAGCCGCGTGCGCGACATGCTGGATGTGACCCCGGTCAAGGCCATCGAGGCCCCGAAGTTCTCGGTCGAGATATTGCGCAATGACGATGGCATCCAGTTGATCGGCCTGTTGCCTTCGGGCGCTGCGCTGGACGGGTTGCTGGCCGACGCGAAAGCCCTGCGCAGCGATGGGGCACTGTCCGATATGCTGGAAACCTCGTCCTATCCTGCGCCCGAAGGCTGGGACAGCGCCTTTGCTTACGGTGTGGACGCGTTCAAGCGCCTTCCCCGGTCGCAGGTGTCCATCTCTGCCGGGCGGGTTGGAATAACCGCCATTGCCGAAAGCGCCGAGGAACAGCGCCGCCTGACAAATGACCTGACGCGCGCCAGACCAGCGGGTCTGTCGGTCGCCATCGACATCACCGCGCCACGCCCGGTGCTGACGCCGTTCACCTTGCGCTTTGTGCTGGATGCCCAAGGGGCGCGGTTTGATGCCTGCTCGGCCGATACCGAGCGCGCCCGTGACAAGATCCTGGCTGCCGGGGCCAGTGCCGGGGTTGAGGGCAAGGCGACATGCATCATCGGTCTTGGCGTGCCATCGCCAAGCTGGGCCGATGCCGCTGTCGCAGCCATCGCCGCCGTCAAGACGCTGGGCGCCGCGACCGTCACGTTTTCTGACGCCGATGTCTCGCTGGTGGCCGCCGACACCGTGTCTCAGGCCAGTTTTGACCGCGTGGTGGGCGAGTTGCAAAACACCCTGCCCGCCGTCTTTTCGCTGAACGCCATCCGAGAGCGCAAGGCCAGCACCACGCTTGGTCCGGCCGAGTTTACCGCCAGCCTGACAGCCCAGCGCCGGGTCGAGTTGCGCGGGCGGCTGACCGACAAGTTGCTGCAAGATGCGGTGTCCAGCTTTGCGCAGGCCCGCTTTGGCTTTGGCAACGTGTTGACGGCAACCCGGCTTGACCCCGACCTGCCCGATGGCTGGCCGATCCGGGTTTTGGCGGGGCTGGAATCGCTTGCCGAACTGACCGAAGGCACGCTGCTGGTGCGGGCCGACACGGTCGAGGTGCAAGGCGTGACAGGGTCACTTTCGGCCCGCGCCCGCATTGCGCAGGTGCTGTCCGACAAGCTGGGTCCGGGCCAGACCTTCAAGGTATCGGTGCGCTATGACGAAGAGCTTGATCCCCTGGCCGCCCTGCCGACCCCGCAGGAATGCGCGGCTGACGTGCAAAAGGTGCTGGCCAGCCGCAAGATCAGCTTTGCCCCCGGCTCGGCCGAAATTGACGGGCCATCGGGCAACGTCATGGACGCCTTGGCCGAAATTCTGGAAGACTGTCCTGCGGTCAGGATGAACATCGCAGGCTATACCGACAGCCAGGGATCGGAAGACGGCAACCGCGCCCTGAGCCAGGCCCGCGCCGATGCGGTTCTGATCGCCTTGCAAGGCCGTGGCGTCAGCGTCGAGTCCCTTGTCGCCACCGGCTATGGCGAGGCCGACCCGATCGCTGACAATGCCACCGAAGAGGGCCGCGAAGCCAACCGCCGAATCGAGTTCATCTTGCTGGATCGACCCGCCTTGTCAGCAGACGCCGGGACCGAAGCGCCCCCGGCACCTGCCACGCCCGTACCTGCTGCCACGCCCGCACCCGCTCTTTCAGAAGCACCCGCGCCACCCGCAGCCCCTGAAACCGGCGCCAGCGAGGCCGAGGGTGATCCTGTCGGCGACGCTGGCCCGTCCTTGGCCCCCCCAGCATCCGAGGCTGCTCCCGCGCCCGTGGCACCACCAGAAAAGACCATCCGCCCTCTTGCGCGCCCGGCGCGTGACGGCTAGGCCGCATCAAACGAAAGGCTTGGTGCAAAAGCATGAACAGGACAGAGTTCATCATCGTGACCGCCATCATCCTGATGGCCGCTTTCCTGATGGGCTGGTTTGCCAATTGGCTGATCAACCGCTTTGCCCGCGTGGCGGGGGGTGACATGGGCGAAATGGACCGTCTGGCCAGTCTGCTGCACGAGGCCGAGGAAACCCGCGATCAGGCGATCCTCTATCTGGAACAGCGCGAAGCCGAGCTGATCAACCAGATCGCCCAGACCGAGGCCGAATTGCGCGCCGCGATGGATGGCCTGCGTGACGCCCGCCACGAGGCCGAGGAAATGCGCACCTACATCGAACGCATGCACGCCAATTCCTGAACCGTCACAGCCCGCCCAGACAGGCCTCTGTCAGCGGGCTGGATGGGTCGGTCAGCCCGTCGATCACATCGAAATGGTGCCGCCCCGGATCAACCGTCCAAGGGCATGACCAGCTTTCCGACAACACCCGAGCCTGCCACAGGAACGCCGGGCGCTCTTGCCCGCCAACCCAGACATGGCACTCAACCCCGGCGCGCGGATGCAGCAGCGCAGGGCTTTCGGCACAGGCCTCGGCCTGATCCAGATGCAGCTTGGCCTGCATCTCGGTCGCCAGCAGCGGCCGCAGGTCTGACAGCGGCGAAATCGGCACCACCCGCACGACATCTGGCCCGCCCGCGCAGGCCATCCGTGCCGCCAGATGCCCGCCCGCCGAATGGCCCGCCACCACCACCGGGCCGGGCACCAAGGCCGATGCCGCGACAACGGCCGCCCGAACCTGCTGCGTCATCGCCGCAATCCGCGCCTCGGGGGCCAAGGTATAGGACGGCACGGCACAGGCCCAACCCCGCGCCACAGCCCCCGCGGCCAGATGCGACCAGTCTTCGCGGCCAAAAGCCAGCCAATAGCCGCCATGCACAAACACCAGCAGCCCCTTGGCCGCGCCCTCGGGCAGAAACAGGTCAAACCGCTGCCGCTCGGCTGCGCCATAAGGCAGCCCCAACCGCGCGCGCGGCCCCATCGCCGCCCGAAACGCCGCCGCTGCCGCACGCCATTTCGGCACGTATCCATCCGCCCCCGGAATGAACGCGCCATTGGCATAGGCCCGATCTGCCTCGCTTGCTAAATCCATCCAACCAGCCCCGATTTGATCAAAAAACTTGACGGATGCCGCGACAGAACTGGACAGCCCATCCGCCCCATGCTTTGCATGGATCAAACCGGAATGGGAGACCCGACATGCTTGACGCCGTGACCGATCTGGCATCGCTTCTGAAAGACCCCAGCCTGCTGGCAACCCGCGCCTTCGTCGCGGGGGACTGGATCGACGCCGACGATGGCACCACCTTCGGCGTGGTCAACCCGGCGCGCGGCGACGTGATCGCCCAGGTGCCCAACCTTGGAAGGGCTGAAACCGCCCGCGCCATCACCGCCGCCAACGTGGCCATGAAGGACTGGGCCGGTCGCACCGGCAAGGAACGCGCGCAGGTCTTGCGCAAATGGTTCGACCTGATGATGGAAAACCAGCACGATCTTGGCCTGATCCTGACCGCCGAGATGGGCAAACCGCTGGCCGAGGCCAAGGGCGAAGTGGCCTATGGCGCGTCCTTCATCGAATGGTTCGGCGAAGAAGCCAAGCGGGTTTACGGCGAAACCATCCCCGGCCACCAGCGCGACAAGCGCATTACCGTGCTGAAGCAACCCATTGGCGTGGTGGGCAGCATCACGCCATGGAACTTTCCCAACGCGATGATCGCGCGCAAGGCCGGCCCGGCCTTGGCCGCAGGCTGCGGCTTTGTCGCCCGCCCCGCCGCCGAAACTCCGCTGTCGGCACTGGCCATGGCCGTGCTTGGCGAACGGGCCGGGCTTCCCAAGGGTATCCTGTCGGTGATCACCTCGAAGAAATCCTCCGACATCGGCAAGGAATTCTGCGAAAACCATCTGGTGCGCAAACTGACCTTCACCGGCTCGACCGAAGTCGGCCGCATCCTGCTGCGCCAGGCCGCCGATCAGGTGATGAAATGCTCGATGGAGTTGGGCGGCAACGCCCCCTTCATCGTGTTTGACGACGCCGATCTGGATGCCGCCGTCGCCGGTGCTATGATGAGCAAGTTCCGCAACAACGGCCAGACCTGCGTTTGCGCCAACCGCATCTATGTGCAGGCGGGCGTCTATGACGCCTTTGCCGAAAAGCTGCGCGCCGCCGTCGCGAAAACCCGCGTCGGCGATGGCCTGTCGGAAGACGTGCAGTTCGGCCCGCTGATCAACGCCGCAGCACTGGAAAAGGTGGAAGAACACATCGCCGACGCCACCGCCAAAGGGGCAAAGGTCGAAATGGGCGGCAATCGCCACGCGCTTGGCGGCAATTTCTTTGAACCCACCATCCTGACCGGCGTCACCGATCAGATGCTGATCACCAACGAAGAAACCTTCGGCCCCCTCGCCCCACTGTTCAGGTTCGACACCGAAGAGGAGGTCGTGGCCAAGGCCAACGCCACCATCTTCGGCCTCGCCAGCTATTTCTACAGCCGCGACATCGGCCGCGTCACCCGCGTGCAAGAGGCGCTGGAATACGGCATCGTCGGCGTCAACACCGGCATCATCTCGACCGAGGTCGCCCCCTTCGGCGGCGTCAAGCAATCCGGCCTGGGCCGCGAAGGCAGCCATCACGGCATGGAAGACTACCTCGAAATGAAATACATCTGTCTGTCGATCTAGGCGGTCAGGACCGGCATCTGGCGAATCGGGATCAGAATGACCTGATCTGCCTCTGATGTGTTGATTTTACGGGCCTGTTCCTGCGGCGTAAGGCCGCTTGGCGGTCCAAGCCTTCGGGCCAAGGTGCAGGCTGTGCACGGCCCGTCGTTTGCCGGACGGCTTTCAGCTTCGGTTTGTGCCGCTGATCCGTGCGATGCGAACGGCGTTCCGCGGAACGCGTCGCGGTGCATCGCTGCCATATCCGGTCTCCTTGATGACGCGTATTGCTCTCAAAAAGCCGGAACCAAACCGGGACAGGCCCAAGCAGGTTCAGCACCGGATGCGCCCCCCCGGCCAAAAACAAGCGAAAAGAGTTGCCAAGACAGGGATCGCAGCTACTACTACAAAGGGTATGTTTGAAGCGGAAGGGAGCCTTCACCCGATGTGCATGACCTGCTGTGAAGCGATCGAACGCGGGGTCGCCCCTATCAACCCGTGCCTGTGCGGCGCCCCCGAGACTCAGGCCGCCATGCACCGGATCGAAGCGGATATCTCCCGCCGCCAGTTCCTGGGCGGAAGCGCCGCCGTGATCGGGATGTTCGCCGGCTTCGGCCTTGCTCCGCGCGAACTGCGGGCGCAGACACCGGGGCGGCCGGTGGTGCTGACCAATCTACGGTTCTTCGACGGCACCACGCTGTCTATGCAGACCGGCCGCGACATCGTGATCGAAGGCGGCCGGATCACCGGCCTTCCTGCAACAGGAACCGGCCCTGCCGAGGCCGATATCATCGACTGTGGCGGCCGTTCGGTGACGCCTGGCCTGATCGACTGCCACTGGCACGCCACGCTTGTCAGCGTAAGCCAGATCGCGGCGCTGACGCAGGACATCGCCTTTGTGCACCTTGTCGCCGGGCAAGAGGCGGGCGCCACCCTGATGCGCGGCTTCACGACCGTGCGTGACACGGGCGGGCCGGTCTTCGGCCTGAAGCTGGCCATTGACAGCGGCGTCGTGACCGGCCCGCGCATCTTCCCCTCGGGGGCGATGATCTCGCAGACCTCGGGGCATGGCGACTTTCGCCTTCTCAACACCTTGCCGCGGATGCCCGGCAACGCCGCCGACTACACCGAGCAGACCGGCGTTGCGGCAATTGCCGATGGTGCAGACGACGTTCTGCGGCGCACCCGCGAGCAACTGATGAAGGGGGCCAGCCAGATCAAGATCATGGCGGGTGGCGGTGTGGCGTCGATCTACGATCCGCTCGACACCGCGCAATTCCTGCAAGAAGAGATGGAGGCTGCCGTGCGTGCCGCAGCCGACTGGGGCACCTATGTCTGTGCCCATGTCTATACGCCTCAGGGCATCCAGCGTTCGCTGCGGGCCGGTGTGAAGTCGATCGAGCACGGTCAGTTGGCCGACCTCGAGTCTGTGCGGATGATGCGTGAGGAAGGGGCGTGGTGGTCGATCCAGCCCTTCCTTCAGGACGAGGATTCCAACCCGCGGAGCAACCCCATCCAGCAGCAGAAGGCCGAGGAAGTTGCGAGGGGCACGGTGCGCGCGTTCGAAATGGGCCGGTCCGAAGGCGTGAACATGGCGTTTGGCACCGATATCCTGATGAACCCGGGCGCGTCGCAAAGCCAGGGACGCCAGCTTGCCAAGCTTGCGCGCTTCATGCCGCCCCTGGAAGCGCTGCGCATGGCCACTGGCAAGGCGGCAGACCTGCTGGCCCTGTCCGGGCCCCGCGACCCCTATCAGGGCCGCCTTGGCGTGATCGCCGAGGGGGCCCATGCCGACATTCTGGTCTGGGACGGTGACCCCGAGACGGATCTTGGCTTTCTCGACAATTCCGCAAACAAGCTGCGGCTCGTCATGAAGGGCGGGCGTGTTTTCAAAGAGACGCTTTGATGATGCGGAAACCGAGCCATTGCCTTGGATCGCTGATTGCGGGCGCGGTCCTTGCCGGGGCCGTAACTCTGGCCCCCTTGGCTGCCACGGCGCAAGATTGGTCCGGTCAGGTCACGTTTTATGGCTGGGGTGCTGGCGTGACCGGAGACTTCACGCCATTCACCGGCGCTCCGACCCTGTCCTTCGACAAGTCTTTTTCCGAAGTGCTTGAGGATATTGACGGCGCGTTCTTCGCGACCGGCCTGGTACGGCGCGGTGATCTGGTGCTGTTCGCAGACTTCACCTACTCGGCCTCGTCCCGCGAAGGGCTGGTGCCGCCCGGCGCGCCTGCGTCGGGAGAGGTGACGATCCGGTCCCTGACGCTGGCGGCGGGGCGGCGTTTCGACGCCGGGGGCGGAACGACAGTCGATGCCATGGGCGGTCTGCGGGCCTGGCGCCTGGACGGTCAGGTTTCGGTTCCGTTGGCAGGGATCAGCGTCGCGCCGACGGCGGATTTCGTTGACCCGATCCTTGCCCTCAGGGTCAACACCCCGCTCGCTGATCGCTGGTCCCTGCTGGGATATCTTGACGCCGGCGGTTTCGGGGTGGGGTCGGACCTCACGTATCAGGCGGCAGTGACAGCGAACTACAAGATGAATGACAATCTCTATCTCTCTGCCGGCTGGCGCCATCTTTACGTCGACTATTCCGACGGCGGAACCAAGTTCAAGGGCGCCATGACGGGCCCTTTGCTCGGCGCAACCTGGCGGTTCTGAAACATCCAGTATCCTTCGCGCCTGATGATGCCGGATAAGGGTGCCAAGCCATCGTCCGACTTCCAGCGATTCCAGGCCTTATTGGTGCAAGTGCAGCCAGTGGAAACGCAAGGGACGTCGGCTGGCATTCTGATCTCGAACACGCCGTTCAGGGTTGGAAAAAATCCAGAAGCCGTGTATGCGGCGTTGCAGCGAACATGGACCCGGGTGGCTCTTCCGGCCGCCGATCCGCCGGACAACCGGAACTGACATCCAGATCAAATTTCGACACGCGGTCCCGACGACCCCGGGTCGATCAGGAAAGCCTTGAATGATTTCACTTGATGCTTACCGCGCGCAGTGGTTCGGCAATATCCGCGCCGATGTGCTGGCCGGGCTTGTCGTCGCCCTTGCGCTGATCCCCGAGGCTATTGCCTTTTCCATCATCGCGGGTGTGGACCCCAAGGTGGGGCTTTACGCGAGCTTCTCCATCGCCGTGCTGATCGCCTTTGTCGGCGGAAGGCCCGGCATGATCTCGGCCGCCACGGCCGCTACGGCGGTGCTGATGGTCACGCTGGTGCGCGACCACGGGCTGCAATACCTGCTGGCGGCCACGGTCCTGACCGGAGTGATCCAGATCGCCATGGGGTTGCTGAAGCTTGGCTTTGTCATGCGCTATGTCTCGAAATCGGTGATGACGGGTTTCGTCAATGCGCTTGCGATCCTGATCTTCATGGCGCAACTGCCGGAACTGGACCCAGGCAAGGTCACGTGGCTGACCTATGCGCTTGTCGCGGCCAGCCTTGGGATCATCTACCTGTTTCCCTATGTCACCAAGGCAATCCCGTCACCGCTTGTCACCATTATTGTGCTAAGCGCGATGACCCTGACCTTCGGCTGGGACGTGCGCACGGTGGGCGATATGGGGGCACTGCCCGATACGCTGCCGGTGTTCCTGATCCCGCAGGTCCCGCCGACGCTGGAGACCTTGCTGATCATCCTGCCCTATTCGCTGGCCATAGCGGTGGTGGGCCTGCTGGAAAGCCTGATGACGCAGAATCTGGTTGACGAGTTGACCGATACGAAATCAGACCGCGATCAGGAATGCATCGGGCAGGGCATTGCCAATACCGCGACCGGTTTCATCGGCGGCATGGCGGGCTGTGCGATGATCGGCCAGTCGATGATCAACGTGAAATCCGGCGGGCGCGGGCGGCTGTCGGCCTTTACCGCGGGGTTCGTGCTGCTGATCCTTGTGGTGTTCCTTGGCGACTGGGTCGCGCAGATTCCGATGCCCGCACTGGTGGCGATCATGATCATGGTCAGTATCGGCACATTCTCGTGGTCGTCGATCAAGACCCTCAGGGTGCATCCCCGGTCGTCCTCCATCGTGATGATCGCGACGGTGGTGACGGTGGTCTGGACCCACAACCTTGCCATCGGGGTGCTGGTGGGTGTGCTGCTGTCCGGCATCTTCTTTGCGGGCAAGATCGCGCAGCTTTTCAAGGTAACATCGACCATCTCGAAGGACGGGCGCGAACGCACCTACAGGATCGAGGGTCAGCTCTTCTACGGCTCGGTCGAAGACTTCATGAACGCCTTCGACTTCAAGGAGGCGCTTGACCGCGTGGTGATCGACGTCTCTGCCGCGCATATCTGGGACATCTCCTCGGTGCAGGCGCTGGACATGGCGGTGCTGAAGTTCCGCCGCGATGGGGCCGAGGTCGAGATCGTCGGCATGAACGAAGCCACCGAGACGATCGTTGACAGGCTGGCTATCCATGACAAGCCGGGGGCTGTCGACAAGCTGATGGCGCATTGAAGGGGCAATGAGCATGACCGAACACCCACAGAAAATCATCGCCCTCGTTGATGGCTCGATCTATTCGGCCAGCGTCTGCGACCACGCGGCATGGATATCGCAGCGCAGCGGGGCGCCGGTGGAGCTGATCCACGTCCTTGGCCGCCGCGAGGCTGCCGACACCCATGACCATTCCGGCGCCATAGCACTCGGCGCACGGACGGCCCTGATGGAACAGTTGGCGGATCTGGATGCTCAGCGCGCCCGGCTGATCAGCCATCGCGGCCGCGCCATTCTGGACGACGCCCATGCGATCGTCGACAAGGCCGGGGTGACCGAAATCACCACCCGCCTGCGCCACGGCGACATCGTCGAAGCCGTGGCCGATGTGGAAGCCGACGCGAGCCTAGTCGTGATCGGCAAGCGTGGCGAGGCGGCCGATTTCGCCAAGGGGCATCTGGGGTCGAACCTCGAACGCATCGTGCGGGCCAGCCACAAACCGGTGTTCATCGCCTCGCGCGCCTTCAAGCCGATTGCAAAGGTTCTGGTCGCCTATGATGGCGGGGCGTCTGCCATGAAGGCTGTCGATCACATTGCCCGCAGCCGGCTCTTTCAAGGTCTTGCGGTGCAGGTGGTCACTGTGGGTCATGCCACGTCCGAGGTGACCAAGGGTCTGGCAGACGCCAGGGCAATGCTCAAGGCGGCCGGGATCAAGGCAGAAACGTCCATCCTGCCGGGCCAGCCGGAAACCACCCTGAGCAAGCTTGTGGACGAGGCGCACTACGACCTGCTGGTTATGGGCGCCTATGGCCACAGCCGCATCCGCAGCCTGATCATCGGCTCGACCACCACGGCGATGATCCGGGCATGCAAGGTGCCTGTCGTTCTGGTGCGCTGAGGGTGTGGACAGTTAGGGCACCGTCGGTGAAGCAGCAGCTTTGCGGAAGACAGGCGCTCAGCTTCGAGGCGGTCGACCATCCGCTGTGGGCCGGTCACGTCATCACGGTCCCTTCGGCGTTACGTCCCGCATCCATTTTTGCAACATTGAACAGCCTCTGGATTTGTAGACGCCTTGCAGCTTCAGTTTCTGCTGCTGTTCAAAGTCGATCAGCGACAGCATGCCAATCACACATTCCGCCAGCGCGCTGTCCCAGGCATCACCGACGGCGCCTGCTGAAAGGTCGATTTCGGCTTCGGCCAGCCGTTCGGTGTTTTTGGTCGACAGGTATTGCGATCCGCGGCCCGAATGGCGCGCCAAGTCTTTGTGATGGCGCTTCTTTTTTGCCAAATCGCCTGCTCCAGCGCGTCCGTTGACCGACCGGCGATGTACAGCGCAAATCTGCCGGAAGTGGAGCACGAACTGGGTCTTCATCGATGTCGAGGCACGCCATCCAACAATACGACGCACAAAGACATCGATGACGAACGCGACGTAGACTGTTCCCGACCATGTGGGCACAGCCCGCGTCATGTCTCAGGTCATGTCCCGGATCATGTCCTTGTCTCACCACATCAACGGCGACCCGCGCTTGCGACTGCGCGGGGCGGTGCAACTGCGCCAGTTCGTCGTGCGGCAGCGGGCGGGTATCGGCTTGCTGATGTGCAAAACCTGACCGCCTGATTTCGCGATGCGAATCGTCCGGTGTCAGCGTTGTGCCAAAACGCCGTGCTAGAGCGATCCTTCGCTGCCCGTGTAGGTCACGCCCGCGACCCGACCGTTGGGGCTGGACTGGCAGGCCCATGGCGCATCGGCCCCCGCGACGGTTGCCATGACGCCGACTCCGGCCTCCGACTCGGCCACGTCAAAAACCGCGACGTCCGAGATGGGTCGCCCGGTCTGACGGGCGATTGCTGCGCGGCACGCATTGGCCGCGACTGATGTCAGGTTGCCGCCAGTGACGGCGGGCATCGGCATCGTGTCAGTCGTCTCGACACACGCGGAAAGCGCAGCGGCGGACAGGCAGGCAAGCAGGGTCAGGAAGCGGGTCATTTCATAGTCCTTATCTCGGGTCATCGCTTTTCGTGCTCCAAGGCCGCGCGGCAAGCGGTCGAGCACAGCGCAATGCACCGTGCCGCGCGCGCCCAGCACGCGCTATCCGGATCGCGAAAGCCAGCCCGCGCGAAAGCCCGCCAGAAATTCGCGTTTCGGATAGCGGCAGGATCAGGCTCACCGGAACATGCGGCGATAACGACAGGCAGGAAGCTGCCCCAACCCGGATGGAGAACGCCATGAACCCGACATCAATGCTGCGCCTTGCGCTGGCCACGGCTTGCGCGCTTGGAGCCGCGTCCGCGACGCAGGCCAAGGTCGTGGCCGAACCCGAGATGGCCGCCTTCTGCACCGGCGAAGCCGCGGCCAAGCTGGGCACCCGCCCGCGCAACATCCTGACGCTGCCGGTCGAGAAGTCGGGCGGGAAATACATCGTCTATGGCCAAAGTCCCGCCGAGGGTTCGGATGTGACGACCTTTGAATGCAAGTTCTGATCAGACCGGAAATACCAGGGCATCAAGATCACCAGCCGCCCGGCTGGTGGCGGGTCGGCGGACAACGGCGGCGCGCTGCCTGCGGCCATGGCGCGGTGCCGCGACATGGTCGGTGTCCCGGCAGCGGTCGAGGTTGTCAGCCCGCTGCGCCCCGGTTTCACCGAGATCATCCTGCGCGAGAATGCCAGCGGCCGCCGCATTGCCTGCACCGCCTCGGATGCGGGCGAGATCACGGACTGGGTCGAGTTGAACTGATCACGGTTGTTTCGTAGCAAGTGACCTGAGGAACGGGGCGGCACTGACCGGTGCCGCCCCAACCATGTCTTCAGGGCTGGCAATCCTCTGGCGTCAGGCTTATCAGCCAGTGCCTGAACGCGGGGTTGTCCTCATAGGCGCCAGACCCTTCATAGCGGACGGGCGGCAGGCCAAGACGCGCCATGTCGGCAATTGAAAACCCCCAGCCAAGCTGTTCGCCGCTAAGGCGGCTGTCAAACCGGTCGCCCACGCCGCAGATGGCAAAGGTATCGGCGATGCCGATCCGGTCGTAGAAGGCCTTTTCCTCGACAATCAGCGATTCCAGTGTCGCCACGGCCTCGTCGAGCCAGGCCTCGATGTCGATGTCGGGGTTGGCTGCCCCACCGCCCACCGAGGCACGCAGATGCTCGCGCAGGCTCAGCCCCTTCTGGTCGGCGACGATCTGAAACCCTCGGTCATTGCCATGCCAGCCAAGGAAGGCGTTTTCGCGAAGGGTGATGCTGGCCGCACCCGGCGCGATGAAGTCGGCGCAGGAGGAAAAGCAGCCCACCTCGATCGTCAGGTCAGGCTTCAGATCGGCAATGATCGAGCCGATGAAGATGCCGGGCTTGGTATCGCCGCCGCCGGAATTGACGACCATCTTGGTGACCTGTCCGCGCGGCAGATCGCGCACCGCCTCGCTGAGCGCGGTCAGGCCCGCCGCGTTGATGCCGCCGATATAGGTCAGCGTGTCGCCTTCAATCTTCACGAGGGGGTTCGGGTCGGTCGAGGGTTTGACGGGGGCCCAGTCGGCGCAGGCGGGGCCGCCGATCAGGATGGCCGCAAGGGCAAGCGCACGCATCAGGCAAAATCCTTTCCGTAATCGCGCCCGGCATGGCGCAGGAAGAAAAGGCCCAGCAGGAACAGGGGCAGGCTCATCACGATGCTGCCATAGTCGCCAAGGGCAGTCGGGGCGGCGGCTGCCGTTGCCTCATGTGTGGCCGTGGCCCCTGCGGCAACAAGGAAAGTCCCTGCATCCCACAGCCCATGCAGCACGATCCCGGTCCAGAGCGACCCGGTGCGCAGCCGAATAGCCGCCAGAAACACCCCCGACAAAAAGGCCGCGCCAGCCTGCAAGAACGCCCCGCGCAGGTCGCCGGTCAGAAAGACGTTCAGCACATGGATCACGCCGAAGATCAGCGACGAGCCTAGGATCGCCACCCAGATGCCGAAACTGTTGAACAACCCGCGCAACCAGATGCCGCGAAACATCACCTCCTCGGACCAGCCGACCAGCATGGTGTTGGCGAAGATGAACAGGGTGACGCTGGCCGGGGGCAACCCGGCGTTCAGGGCACTAAGGGCAAACAGCGCCAGAAAAAGCAGCCATGGCCAGATTACCTTTGGCGTACCGCGTTGCGGGCCCTGTGCCAGACCCACTTCACGTCCCCAGCGGAGCGCAACCACGACAACCAGCAGAAACAGGCTTGCCGCAGCGAGGGACGGCGAAAGCCCATGTTTCACAAGGTCCAGAAGGTCGATCTCCTCTGACCCCATTCCCACGATCTGAATGCCAGAGTTTATGGCCTGCCAGACCAGATAGACACCAAGGGCAGCGACTGCTGTCAGTTTCATTTCGACCATGTTCCATCGGGCAGAAGGAAGGCAGGCTGTTGATTGCCACTGAGATTTGACCCGGCAGCAGCCAAAATTGTCATTGAGAATTGACCCATGTGCAACCTTGCCCCGGCTTGAAC
>JAFGXY010000026.1 GCA_016936395.1 Paracoccaceae bacterium
CGCGAGATTCTGGCCGCGATGGAGGCGGCAAAGGCCCGCGGTGAAGGCGCCACAGTGTTCAAGGGTCGGCTTGTGGATATCGCCAGCATCAAGCAGGCCGAGGTCATCGTCCGGCAGTCGGAAATGATTGCGGGTTGAATGTCATGAATCGTTGACACACTGCCCGCCGACTGTGCAAGTTTGTCGCAGCAAAGACCCGCTCAGGGCGCTTTGCAAAGGATGCCCGAGCCGCGCATCAGGGGAGAGGAGGCCCCGCGCGGCGTAAAGGGGAGGATGCACGCCCCGGACGATCGTCCGGGGCGCTGCTGTTTCCATCCGCCCGGCACAATCGCGTTTTCTGTCTTTGCACGCTGCACTCTGTCGGGAAATTGGTCACTTTGCCGGGATCGGGACGGATCGGCATCTTCCGAATTGCGCCGTGCAAAGATACCTGATCTTTTTGTCGCGGATTGTCAGAATGGGGATGCAAATGCAGCATTAAAGTCGTATCTGTACGGCAGGTTAAACATTCAAGGACCACAATATGTCTCTGCGCATCAACGATATCGCCCCCGATTTCACCGCTGATTCTACCGCTGGCAGCGTCACGCTGCACGACTGGATCGGCGACAGCTATGCCATCCTGTTCAGCCACCCCAAGGACTTCACCCCGGTTTGCACCACCGAGTTCGGTGCCGTAGCCCAACTTGCGCCCGAGTTTGCCAAGCGCAACACCAAGGTGATGGGTGTGTCGGTTGACACGGTGGAAGAGCACAAGCATTGGCTGGCCGATATCGAAAAGGTCGGCGGTGCGCCTGCCAACTTTCCGATCATCGACGACACCTCGCTGAACGTGGCCAAGCTGTATGACATGCTGCCCGCCGAAGCCTATCTGCCCGACGGGCGCACCGCCAATGACAGCGCTTCGGTCCGCACCACCTTCATCATCGGGCCGGACAAGAGAATCCGCCTGATGCTGATCTATCCGATGACCGTGGGCCGCAACTTTGCCGAGATCCTGCGCGCGCTGGACGCGGTGCAAACCGCCGACAAGTTCCCGATTGCCACCCCCGCCGATTGGAAGCTGGGCGAGGATGTGATCGTGCGCACGTCGGTTTCGCTGGAAGATGCGCAAAAGCAATTCGGTGATGTCAACGTGGTGCTGCCCTATCTGCGCACGGCCAAACTGCCCGCGTAAGACCGGCTTTTCGACATTCTGGCCAAGGCCCCGGATGATTGTCCGGGGCCTTTTGTTTTTCAGGGTGCGAGCCCGGTCTTCCGACGGATGACGCCGCGTCGCAAGGAAATGGCTTGAACAACGTTCAATGTTGACGTATATGAATTGAACATTGTTCACGGGGGCGTGATGCATACAATAGCCGATACGAAACAGCTTGCGCTGGATGGGATCATCACCGCCGAACAGGCGCGCGTCATCGAGGTGCGGGCGCGGGAGGCGATGGTCGCGCTGTCAATAAACACCTTGCTGAGCGCAGGCATCGTTGCCGCCACGCTGGGCACGATCTTCTGGCTGGCCAATGCCATGGCGGTGGCTGTGTTCGGCACAGCACTGCTGGCAGCGGGTCTGGTCATTCTGGCGCGCGTAGGTGCGCTTTATCGCATGTTCGGCAATGCAGCGGCCCTGATCGGCGCGGGCATGCTGATTGGTGGGGCGGGGATTGAGCTGGTCGACAAGCATTACGACCTTGCGCCATGGATCATGCTTCCGGCGGGGCTGTTGGTTGCGGGCGTCGCTGGACGTGCGCTGCTGCGGGGCGGCCTGACCACGCGGTTTGTGCAAGGGGCGATTTTCCTGATGGGCCTTGCGCTGCACCTGGCCGGGGTTGGTGTCTTGGTCGAACAGACGCAGGTTCATGGGCCGCTTATGGCACTGGTGTTCGGCTACACAGCCATGTTGCTGGCCGCGGCTGGGTGGATGACAGATGTCCGCCTTGTCACCGCCCTCGCCATCGCGCCCTTCGCCCAGATGCTGGACACCGGCACCAGCTATTTTCATGCGGCTTATGTCTTCATGTCACCCGAACCAACGCTAAGCATTCTGCAAATGGCGGCGTTGATGGCAGCGATGGTCTGGCTGGCTGGCCAAAGCGGCGAACGCACCGCTCGGCATGCCCGCATCCTTGCGACCATGGCCTTCATCGTGGCCAATCTGTGCGCTTTGGTGGGGTCGCTGTGGGGCGATGTGGTTGGCCAGTCGATCTGGGGGCCGGGGTATGACTGGGCGTCCGATCTCAGCTACGAACAATATGAAGCGGCGCAAGCAGCGTTTCGGGCCAAAACTTTGGAAATCTCGGAAGGGGTCTATTCAATCCTTTGGGCACTGGCGCTTACGGCCATGGTCGTCTGGGCTGCACAGACCAACCGCCGCGCCCTGTTCAACACCGGCGTCACCTTTGCAGGCATCCACGCCTATACCCAGATGTTCGAAAGCTTTGGCGATGAGCCGCTTGCCTATGTGATCGGAGGGTTCGCCGCGATCCCGCTGGCTTGGGGGATATGGCGGCTGAACCAATGGCTGGTCACCCGAAGCCGGTCATGACAGCGCAAAGGCCGATCCCGAACAGGGGTCGGCCCTTGCAATCAGGCTTTCACCCGTTTGGGGTAAAGAACCACCTTGGCCCCGATTGGCACCAGATCGTAAAGCTGCTGGATATGGTCGTTCACCAGACGCACGCAGCCATTCGACACCGCCGAGCCAATGGTCCAAGGGTCAGGCGTGCCATGAATGCGCAGGAATGTGTCACCGCGCACATCGTCAAACAGATACAGCGCCCGCGCGCCCAGCGGGTTGGTCGGCCCGCCCGGCATGCCATTGGCATATTGCGCATAGGCGCCGGGATTACGGGCGATCATTTCCTTCGTCGGGGTCCAGCTTGGCCACTCTTTCTTGGCCCCCACCTTGAACACCCCCGGTTCATACAAATCCCCGCGACCAACGCCGACGATGAATCGCAGCGCCTTGCGCGGCTCCAGCAGCCAGTAAAGCGAATAGGTGTTGGGATCGACCAGCAATGACCCCGGCTCAAACTGATCGCGCAGGCGCATCACCACCGGCGGATGTTCGGGCGGCACGACATAGGTTTTGCGATCAGGTTTGGTCTGCGCCAAAGCGGGGCAGGCCAGCACAGCGGCAGGGCCGGCAAGGAACAGTCGGCGTGTCAAAGAAAAAGGCATGTCAGAAACCCATGTTCATTCGGCCCTGATGTTTGTCACAGATTTCCACTGAGAAAAGTGTCTGTTGCCCGCATCACGCGCATGTGTAGCGCTTTGGCGACAGGCAGGAATGACAACAGGCCCCGGCGTTGCCACCGGGGCCTGTTGTTTCATGCCAAAGCCGCTCAGGCTTCGGTGGACTCTTCTTTCTTCTCGGCAATCTCTTCGCCGGTCTCCTGATCGACCATCTTCATGCCAAGGCGCACCTTGCCACGGTCGTCAAAGCCCAGCAGCTTGACCTTCACTTCCTGGCCTTCCTTCAGAACCTCGTTCGGGTGGGTCAGACGCTTGGACGCGATCTGCGACACATGCACCAGACCATCCCGCTTGCCGAAGAAGTTGATGAAAGCGCCAAAATCGACCAGTTTCACCACCTTGCCGGTGTAGATACGGCCTTCTTCCGGTTCTGCCACGATCGAATAGATCATGTCATAGGCGCGCTTGATGGCGGCCGCGTCGTTGGAAGCGATCTTGATCATGCCATCGTCGTTGATATCGACCTTGGCTCCCGAGGTTTCCACGATCTCGCGGATGACCTTGCCGCCCGAGCCGATGACTTCACGGATCTTGTCGGTGGGGATCTGCATCGTTTCGATCTTTGGCGCATAGGCGCTGAACGCCTGCGCCGAGGTCAGGGCCTTGGCCATTTCGCCCAGAATGTGCAGACGCCCATCCTTGGCCTGCGCCAGTGCCTGTTCCATGATCGCAGGGGTGATCCCGGCAATCTTGATGTCCATCTGCAGGCTGGTGATGCCATTGGCGGTGCCGGCCACCTTGAAGTCCATGTCGCCAAGGTGATCTTCATCGCCCAGAATGTCGGTCAGTACAGCATAGCGGCCATCTTCTTCCAGGATCAGACCCATCGCCACACCGGCGACCGGGGCTTTCAGCGGCACGCCCGCATCCATCATCGACAGCGATCCGCCGCAAACCGTGGCCATCGAGCTTGAGCCGTTGGACTCGGTGATCTCGGACACGACGCGGATGGTATAGGGGAAGTCGGTCGGTGCCGGCAAAACCGCCTGCAACGCGCGCCATGCCAGCTTGCCATGGCCGATCTCGCGGCGTCCGGGCGGGCCAAAGCGGCCAACTTCGCCCACCGAATAGGGCGGGAAGTTGTAGTGCAGCAAGAAGTTGGAGCGGCTGTTGCCGTGCAGCGCGTCGATGATCTGTTCATCTTCGCCGGTGCCCAGCGTGGTGACCAGCAGACCCTGGGTTTCGCCGCGGGTGAACAGCGCCGACCCGTGGGTGCGGGGAAGGATGCCGGTTTCGCAGATGATCGGGCGCACCGTCTTGGTGTCGCGCCCGTCAATGCGTGCGCCACCGTTGATGATGTCGCCGCGCAGGATGCTGCTTTCCAGCTTCTTGATCGCCGCACCCAGGTTTGCGTCGGCCTTCTGCTCGTCGGTCAGCGCCGCCTTGATCGCCGCCGAGGCGGCATCAATCGCGTTGGTACGTTCTTGCTTGTCGCGAATGGCGAAAGCGGCCCGCATTTGCGCCTCGCCTGCGGCTTTCACCGCGGCATAGAGCGCCGAATAATCGGCAGGCTGGAAATCGAACGGCTCTTTGGCGCAGTCTTCCGCAAAGTCCAGGATCAGGTCGATCACCGGCTGCATTGCCTCGTGGCCGAACTTCACGGCCCCCAGCATTTCGGCTTCCGACAGCTCATAGGCTTCGGATTCGACCATCATCACCGCGTCTTTGGTCCCGGCAATCACCAGATCAAGCCGTTGATCCGGGCTGCTGCGCAGGTTCTGCATGTCTTCGACATCGGGGTTTAGCACATAGGCGCCGCCGACAAAGCCCACACGCGCGGCCCCGATCGGGCCCATGAACGGCACGCCGGAAATCGTCAGCGCCGCCGAGGTGGCGATCATGGCAAGGATATCGGGTTCATTGACCAGATCGTGGCTGAGCACGGTCACGATCACCAGAACTTCGTGGTTGAAGCCATCCACAAACAACGGGCGGATCGGGCGGTCGATCAGGCGCGAGGTCAGCGTTTCCTTTTCCGTAGGACGGGCTTCGCGCTTGAAAAAGCCACCGGGGATCTTGCCCGCGGCGTAGTAGCGTTCCTGATAATGCACGGTCAGCGGGAAGAAATCCTGCCCCGGCTTTGCGGATTTGGCGAAGGTCACGTTGGCCATCACACTGGTTTCGCCCAAGGTGGCGATCACCGAGCCGTCGGCCTGACGGGCAACCTTGCCCGATTCCAGCGTGAGCGTTTCATTGCCCCACTGGATGGATTTGCGAGTTACGTTGAACATATATCGTTCCCTATAAGGAAGCACCCACGGCCCCTGCCGTGTCTTCCGCTTGCATGGCGGCCCCATTGCCGCCGCCCCCTATCCTGTGCATGCGGCCGGGGGCGGGCCTCACGTCGCAGATTTTCGGGCCATACAGGAAAAACCGCCGTTTGGGAAGCGGGCTGTTTCAAGGCCGGGGTGTAACACAGGGAGACAGTTTCGAATATGTTTTGAATCAAGGGGTTGAGGTTACGGCGTTTATCCTTTGTTAAGAATTGGCAGATCGTGACAGCAAGAGCCCCTGCGTTCCCGCCGGGTCTTGTGCTAAATCAGACGATAGCCCTTTCGGCGCAACCAGAGGACATAAAGCGCGAAGAGCGCCACAAACCCGACAGCGCCCAGAATGACCACGCGCGCAAAGTCCGTTGTCCAGCCTTGCAGATACAGGATGGCAAGGTTCAGGGCGAACAGGGCTTTGCCGGTGCCGCCCATCAGCACGACGCCGGAATGACGAATCGGGTCGCGTGCGGCCATCAGAAAGCCAAAGCCATACAGCAGGGCCGTGCCCCATGCGCCGCGACAGACGGCCACCATGACCGGATCGGTCAGGTCGCGGCCAAACTCTTGCGCGAACATTCTGGCAGGGGCGATCACCCCCGGAAGGCCGCCGATCAGATTCCAGATTGCAGCGATCAGAAAGACCAGTCGCCAGAGGTGCAGGATTGTGCGTTCACGGGTTGCTTGTGTCATGATGTGCCACTTTCAGCGCGCTTCGCGTTTCCAGAGCTGACTGCGGCACAGCGGCCCAAGACACCCGGTCACGCGCAACTGGTCGGGTGAGACCGGGACCAGGTGCGCGATAAAGGTCTTGCCGTCATCCGGGTTATACAGCTTGCCGTCGCGCCAACCGCCCGGCTTGGGAGAAAAGCCACAGAGGACAGGCACCCCGATCAGCGGACCATCGCACAGGAACGGGTCTGGGGTGCCCGCGCCGTGACGGATGGTGTAGTGCGCGGGGCGAGGCGCTGGTTTGCGCATTGAACGGCATCGCGCCGGCCCTGATCACTGTCGGTGGCCGCGACTGGTCAGCGCCCAATTCTTGATGTGTGCTTGCAGATTGAATGAAAACGCCCGCTCGGAGGAGCGGGCGCGGTTTTCGCAGTGAAAGATCGCCTTAGCGGCGCAGGCCGAGACGCGAGATCAAGGACGCATAGCGGGCTTCGTCCTTGGCCTTGAGATAGTCCAGCAGTTTGCGGCGCTGGGCCACCATCATCAACAGACCACGACGCGAATGGTTGTCTTTCTTGTGGCTCTTGAAATGCTCGGTCAACGTGGCGATACGCGACGACAGGATGGCCACCTGAACCTCGGGCGAACCGGTGTCGTTCTCGGCGGTGGCGTATTCCTTGATCAGGCGGGCCTTGTCTTCAACGGTGATCGACATCGGGGATCTCCTTTTGCAAAAGGGGTTACGGTGCAAGCCGGGATGTCGTCCAGCAAGACCAGAGGCACCTTTGGGGTTCCAAAGGATGCGTGCGTATAGGGGGCGCCGCGGAAAAAGAAAAGCCCCCCTTGCTGCACAGCGCGGCAACACCCTGTTAAGCCTGCATGCAGATTTCCCGCGCTTGCGGCATTTGCACGATTTGGGCGGGGATGAAGTCGTGCTAACGTCATCATCGGGAATCCCTTTGGGATCATACGGTTGCGGGGAAAGTTGGTTAACGCTGCGGTCCTGCAGCACAGTGGAGTGGGTATGATGCTGGCCTTGCTTGCGATCTTTGGCGCCATCGGGGCAGGCGTTGTTGCCAGCGCCGTGATCGCCCCTCAGGCTGATTCGGACGGCGACAGTGACACGGTCGAAGCCGATGGCGAGGCTGGGCCAGCCGATACGGCCGAGGCGGCTTCGCTGCTGGACTTTGCCGTGGCCGGGGATGCGGCGGGTGGCGGTCTTGCCTCTGTGCCAGCCGGGGCAGGCATGCCGCTGTCCAGTGACCTTCCCGACGTTGCCGATGCACCGGTGTCGATGTCCGGGGGCGATGCGGATGACATCCTGACCGGTGGCGGTGTGCAGGATACGCTGTCGGGCGGGGCAGGAAATGATCAGTTGACCGGGCGCGGGGGGGATGACACCTTGCTTGGCGGCTCGGGCCGCGACCATCTGGACGGCGGCACAGGCAACGACCGACTGGTGGGCAATGGCGACAATGACACGCTGAACGCGGGCGCGGGCGACGACGCATTGTTCGGTGGCAAGGGGCAGGATTCCCTTGCCGGCGCCGAGGGTGACGATCTGTTGTGGGGTGGGGGCGGCGCAGACACCCTGACGGGCGGCGAGGGTCAGGACACGCTGTCAGGCGGTTTGGGCGCGGATTGGCTTGCCGGTGGCGCGGGTGATGATCTTATGGCGGGTGACGGATCGCAGGACACACTGGATGGCGGATCGGGCAATGACACGCTGTGGGGCGGGGCCATCGGCGCGCAAGACACGGCGGCCGACGCGCTGAACGGTGGGTCCGGCGATGATGTGCTGCATATGGGCGCGGGCGACGTCGGCACGGGCGGCGATGGGGCCGACAATTTCGTGCTGCATGATTTTTCTGCCCAGACGGCGCCGTCCGAAATCACCGACTATGACCCGACCCTCGACCAGATCGTGGTGCTTTATGACGCCGCCCTGCACCCCGCCCCCGCCCTTTCGACAGAAGCTGTCGAAGGGTCGAGCGACATCACGCTGATCCTGGATGGCGTGGCTGTCGCCGTTATTCGCGATGCGCCCGGGTTCCAGTTGGCGCAAATCGTGTTGCGCGCGGCATAGGGCGATTGCGAAACAGCCGCCCGTTCGTCGTGGGTGGGTTGCCCCAGGTTCTGTCGCGGTCTGAGCGGTGCAAATCGCCGCTTCCTTGCACAAAAACCAAGGCGGATGGCCTGTTTCGGTCTGCACCTTGGCGTCTGGTGCCCTCAAGCGAGGCGCAAGGGCGTGTCGCGAGTTGAGGTGATCGACCGGATCGTTCGAAAAGCCGTCTCTGCTACCGGGTGCTTTTGAACACATCGTGCGGGCGCAGTCGGTTTCATGGCTGCGATGATCCTGTCCGTGCCCGGCTCTTGGCGCGGCCCGGCAATGCTGATTGCATGTCTTCGGGTGGGGAACCTGACAAGATCGAATTTGGTCACTCAGGCGGGGTCTTTCAGAAGCGGGTGCAGCAAAGGTGGAAATTGCGCCTATCAGCGCCCTTGGCAGGGCGGAAAGCCGCGCAAATCAAGAGCCTGAACGGACTTACGGCATTTTGGGGAGTTGACGGCGGTTGCCGCGTTTCTATATGCAGCGCGTTGATGCGGAAATACGTCTCGCGCTGGTGATTTATGCGTTTGCAGCATGGCAGGAACACGCTGTGTGCATAGCATGAGATCTGGCGCGGTGGCGGATAGCCTGCGATTTTCCCTTAGTTTTCCGCGAATCGAAGGTCAGAGGTCAAAATGCCGGTGCAACCGGACGCAATCGCTATGTTTCCTCGCCGTTCCGTTCTGGCTGGCCTTGGTTGTCTTGCTTCGCTGCAATGCGGCACGCTTGTCCCGCGCGTGGCTTGGGCGGAGGGCGCGTCCGCCACGACAGCGCCGGAGGCAATGCGCGGTGTGCCGTTCAGTTTTGACAGCCTGACCGACGAGGTTCGCGCCCTCGCTGCAAAACCGTCACAGCCGGCCAAACCCGCCGAGGGCTTTTTTACCGAACTGAACTATGACGACTATCAGGCAGTGCAATTCAACCCTCAGCAGGCCCGATGGGCCGGGCCAGAGGCCGGGTTCCATCTGCATGCCTTTCACCTGGGCTGGCTGTTTGCCGAGCCGGTGACGCTGTTTGAGGTCGAAGCAGGAATGGCGCAGCCGTTGGTGTTTTCCACCGACGACTTTCTGTATTACGACAGGGTCAAGGACCGGGTTCCCTTGCATGAACCGCTTCCCGGTGTGGCCGGTTTCCGGTTGAATGCGCCCCTGAACCGCGGCGATCTGTTTGACGAGGTCGTGGCCTTTCTTGGCGCAAGTTACTTTCGCGCCGTCGGGCGTGGCAATGGCTATGGCCTGTCTGCGCGCGGCCTTGCCATCAACACCGGCCTTGGCCGCCCGGAAGAGTTTCCGCGCTTTACCCGGTTCTGGGTGGAAAAGCCCGCGCCGCTGGCGCGTGAGGTGACCATTCATGCGGCGCTGGAAAGTGAAAGCTGCACCGGGGCCTACCGTTTTGTCATCCGCCCCGGCGCGACCACCCAGATGGAGGTGACAGCGCGGCTGTTCTTCCGCAACAAGGTCGAGCAGATCGGTATTGCGCCGCTGACCTCGATGTTCCTGTTTTCGGAAAAGAACCGCAGCGCCTTTGATGATTTCCGGCCCAACGTGCATGACAGTGATGGGCTTATCATTCATCGGCGGGATGGCGATCACATCTGGCGCCCGCTGAACAACCCCGTGCGGCTGTCTGAATCGTGGTTTGTCGAAGACAGCCCGAAAGCCTTTGGCCTGATGCAGCGCGACCGCGATTTTGAAAGCTATCAGGATGCGGTGTCGCATTACGAACGACGGCCGTCGCTGTTGGTCGAACCGATCGGCGACTGGGGCAAAGGAGCTGTCCGACTGGTCGAAATCCCAAGCGATCTTGAGGTGAACGATAATATCGTTGCATTCTGGGTGCCGCAGGCCATGCCCGTTCCCGGCGAGATGCTGGAATTCTCTTATCGCCTGAACTGGGGGATGCTGCCGGTTGACCCAACCGGCGAGCTTGCCTTCGTCAAAGAGACCCGCGCCGGGCTTGGGGGCGTCTCGGGGGTAGCAAACACCGCCGGAACCCGCAAGTTCGTGGTGGATTTTGCCGGTGGCCTGCTGGCGGCGCTGCCGCCGGATGCCAAGCTGAACCCGGTCGTGACCATCGCAGGCGGCACGATCACCGTTCAAACCCTGTCCAAGATCGAAGGCCCGGATGTCTGGCGTCTGGTGCTGGATGTGTTGCCCGAAGCGGGCGAAACCGTCGAGCTTGTCGCCCATATCGCAGGCTATGGCCGCAAACTTTCAGAGAACTGGTTGTATCAATGGGTGACCGAATGACCAATCAGGCTTCGATGGACACACAGCGACTGTCGCAGGGTGCGACCATGCCTGCCGATGTTCTGGCCCCGCCCGTGGCACCGCTGATGATGCCCAAGCAGATTCTGCAAGCGGACCGCGCGTTGCTGCCGCGCCTTATTGGCTGGCTCTTCATCCCGCTTGCGATGTTGAAACCCGGCTCTCGCCGCATCGGCTGATCCATGACGCGGACGGTCAGAGTCAAACCGGGCGCGATCAGCTATCGTGCGGGTGGCGCGCGCTTTCTTGCCCTGTTGTCCAGCGTGCTGGCGGCGGCGGTGGCGGCCATGGTGTTTTTCGTCTACGGCTCTGCCGATGGCATGTCTTGGATCGATGTTGTCCGCACGCTGCTGATTTTGCTGTCGACCTGGTGGCTGGCCTGGGGGGCCGCGACGGCGCTTCTTGGGCTGACCTCGCGCGCCCGCCCGGCGCAATGGGAGCAGGGGCCGATCCGGGGCAAGACCGTGGTGATCGTTCCCGTCTACAACGAAGACCCGGTTGCCACCTTTGCCCGGATCGCAGCCATGGACGATTCGTTGCGCGCCACAGGATCGGCTGCGCATGTCGATTTTGCCGTGCTGTCGGACACACGCGACGACGCCATTGCTGCCGCCGAACGGATGTGGTTCGGGCGTCTTCTGGCAGAACAGAACGGGCTGGGGCGGATGTTCTACCGCCGTCGCGAAAAGAATATCGGCCGAAAAGCTGGCAATATCGAAGACTTCATCACCACCTCGGGGGGCGCGTGGGATTACGCCGTCATCCTTGATGCGGACAGTCTGATGGAAGGCGACACCATCCTTGAGATGATCCGCCGGATCGAGGCCGAGCCGGAACTGGGGTTGCTGCAAACCTTGCCCAAGGTGATCCGCGCCCGGTCGCTGTTCGGGCGCGCCATGCAGTTCTCGGCCGCATTCCATTCGCCTGCCTTCGCCCGCGGTCTTGCCGCGATGCAGGGCCGCGCCGGGCCGTTCTGGGGCCACAATGCCATTGTCCGCATCAAGGCCTGGGCCGAAAGCTGTGGCCTGCCCGAGCTGTCGGGCGCCCCGCCGTTTGGTGGGCATATCCTGAGCCATGACTATGTCGAAGCGGCGCTTCTGGCCCGGGCCGGGTGGATCGTGCGGCTGGATGACGATCTGCAAGGGTCCTATGAAGAAGGCCCCGAAAACATCATTGATCACGCCAAGCGCGACCGGCGCTGGTGCCAGGGCAACCTGCAGCACAGCAAGGTGATTGCTGCCCCCGGACTGCTGCCCTGGAGCCGGTTCTCGCTGTTTCAGGGCATTTTCGCCTATCTTGCGCCCTTGGTCTGGCTGGGCTTCATCGCGGCGTCGATCGCGGCGATCTATTGGGGCGGCGAGCTGGATTATTTCCCTCAGGAAAACTGGCCTTTCCCGGTGTTTCCCAATGACGAAACCCCCAAGGCCATTGGCCTTGCCATCGGGGTTTTCGGCTTGTTGGTCATGCCCAAGTTTCTGGTCGTCTTGCACGCGATTCTGACAGGCCGCGCAAAGGGCTTTGACGGTGCCGGAAAAAGCCTGCGGGCGGTGATGTCAGAGCTTGCGCTGTCGTCGCTGTATGCACCGGTGCTGCTGGCGTTTCAAAGCCGGTCGGTGATTCAGGTTTTCCTTGGTCTGGATGGCGGCTGGCCGCCCAACAACCGCGGTGACGGCGGCCTGAGCTTTGCCGAGGCCTGGTCGGGTGGGCGCTGGATCAGCCTGTGGGGCAGCGCAGGCATTGCGATCACGCAGGTTTATGCGCCGGTCCTGACATTGTGGTTGCTGCCGGTGGCCTTGCCGATGATTGCGGCGCCGCTGGTGATCTGGTGGACCTCGCGCACGGCATCACCCGGCCGGTTTCAGGTGCCGGCAGACCAGACACCGCCGCCCATCGTGGTCTGGCATGACGCGATCCTTGCGCGCTGGAACACGGCGACAGTGGACATGAAATATGCCTGAAACACCGCATCTTCGCGATTTCCGGATTGATCTGTTGCGCGGCATCGCGCTGGTGATGATCTTCATCAACCACGTGCCCGGGACGATCTGGGAAAACTTCACCTCGCGCAACTTCGGTTTTTCCGATGCCGCCGAGGCGTTTGTGCTGATGTCCGGCATTGCCACGGGGCTGGCCTATGGCCCGGCCTTTCTGCGCGGGCGGCCAAAGCTTGCCGAGGCCCTGCGTCCCTGGCGCCGGGCCGTGACGCTGTGGTGGGTGCATGTCTTGGCGGTGTTCTGCATCGTGGCGCTCTTTGCGCTGACCATCGACCAGCCCGGGGTCGAGGCGATGGCGCAGATGCGCAGCATCCTGCCCGCGGTGGAACACCCGGCAGCGATGATGGCCCCGCTGGTGCTGCTGGGCCACCATTTCGCCTATGCCGATATCCTGCCGCTTTACGTCGTCCTGATGGTCACGGCGCCGGCCATTCTTTTCTTCGCCGCGCATTGGCCAAAGTCGACGATGGTGGGGTCGCTTTTGCTGTGGCTTGTGGTGGGGGTGCTGAGCATCAAGATGCCAACCTGGCCCACGGATTACGGATGGTTCTTCAATCCCATGGCCTGGCAGGTGCTGTTCGTCGCCGGGGTTCTGACCGGGCTTGCCATGCGCAGGGGACAGCGGTTCTTGCCCGTCAGACATTGGCCCCTGCGTCTGGCCATGGGTTTTGTCGTGGCCGCGGCGGTCTGGGTTCAGGTGCCGCTGGTCGCCAATTGGGGCGGGCATGGGCTGTGGTTGCTTTATGAATACGCCTCGGTGCCGTCGATCTTTACCTCTTTCAACAAGAGCGTTGTCTCTTTGCCGCGTCTGCTGCACATTCTTGCGCTGGCCTATGTCGTCAGTGCTTGGCCGTCCCTCAAGACACTGGCCGCCAGCCCCCGACTTGGCGTTTTTGTGCTGCTGGGCCGCCATTCCTTGCCGGTCTTCGCCACCAGCACGGTGCTGGCTTACATCGCGCAAGTGACCAAGGCGGTAGAGCCTGTTTCGGTCTTGTTCGATACCTTGCTGATCGCCACCGGAATCTGCATCCTGGTCGTCGTGGCGCATGTCCGCGAACGGCAAAGGATACAGGGCACCGGTCCGCTTCTGAAAGTCCCAAACACCAGCCTTTCCGCGATCTGATGTCTTCGTGAAGGCAGAAAAACGCGCACGCCCAATACCGGGCGGGCGTCTGCATTTCGGGCTGGCTGGGCGCTTCCCCAGGACACATGCCGCATGGGAACGAAAAATGCATATGAGGCGTCAGGGCAATGCGCCTCATTCTTAACTGGGCGTGGCCATGGCATTTCAGCGGCAATTTTTCAGCTTCGTGGCAGGGGTGACCCCGCCGATGCGCAGACTCTGTCGGGTGAAATCGTCCAGCACGTTCAGCAGCCGGAACTTGCGCTTCTCTTTCAGACGGTTGGCCGTGACCTTCATGAACCAGACGAGGTTCGGGGCCTGTGATATGGTCAGTTCCTCGGACTTCTGCCGCTTTAGCCCGCGCCGTTGTCACTGGAGCCGATGCTGTTTCAAGCGCCCGATATCCATGCCGCCTTGCTTGGCCCGCCACGTGTAGAACGTCCCGCTGCCGCACCTTGCAGCCTTGGCGAGGATTGTCGGCATGCAGTTTGCCTCCGGCTTGCCGCGCCAGAAATTGCCACGGCGTCAGTCGCACCAGACCGGGGGTTAATTACATGATGAAATTCACCGCACGCCTCGGATGCTTGCTTGGGGCCCGGGGTTTTGAAATGATCCGGGGAGGCGGTTTCGAATCGTCTGCCTACAGGGATGGCCGACCACATGGCTGAAATTGGCTTTACAACGCAGTTGGCAATCCAACGAACCGTCATGGCCGCCGACCGCACGCTGATGGCTTGGATCAGGACGGCGCTGTCCATGATCGGCTTCGGATTCACCATCTACAAGGTCATCGACGGGTTGCAATCGAAGACGGCGCCGATCGTCGGCGAATTGGATGGTTGGCGGTTCGGTCTGATCCTGTGCGGACTTGGCATTATTTCCATCACGGTCGGTATCATCGAGTTTCTCATGACGCTGCGAGATATCCGAAAGCGCTATCCCGACATTCACTGGCGATACTCGCTGGCGATTGCCTGCATCATGCTGACCCTTGGTCTGACGATGTTCCTGATGATCTGGGCGCGCGTTGCATGACCGATGATGAACTGCAAATGGCATCGGCTGCCACTGCGGCGCTGTTTGCGTTGACGTTTCTGTTCGGTGGCCGCGTTCACCCGATGCGCAAGATCATCGGTGACAGGCGGATCATCGTCTCGTTCGGTGCCGGGGTTTCGACAGCCTATTTGTTTGTTCGCTTGATGCCGGAACTGGCAGAGGCGCGAGAGACCCTGTCGGCGGCCGCCGCCACGGCGTTACCTCTGGACGGCATGATCGTCTATTTCGTGGCCATGATCGGATTTCTTCTGGTCTATGGGCTGGACCATTTTCGCAGGACATCCGACACCGTCGCCGCTGGCACCGAAGGTGAGGTTCCCGGGGCGGAAGCAAGATACCGTGCCTATGGCATGGCGCCTTATGTGCTGCTTCTGACCTATGTCATCGTCAAAGAGTCTGCTGTTTCCATGGTTGCAATGGCACAATATGCCTGTGCGATAGCGTTTCATTTTCTGGCCGTGGATCATTCCCTTCGCGACGAAATGGGCTCCGTCTATGACGCGCGGGGCCGGTTCATTCTGGCGGCGATGTGCGTGTTGGGCTGGGCCTTGGCCGCAACGACGCACGTGCAGGAGTGGGTCCTCGCGCTGCTGCTGGCGTTCATGTCGGGGGCGGTAATCGTGAACGGTGCTGTGATGGAATTGCCAACCGACCGGAACGGGCGGTTCTGGTCCTTCGCCTTGGGAAGCCTGATGTTCGGTCTGGTGCTTATGGCGGTCTGATCCTTCGGCGGGCCTTGCGACAGCGACCCGTCGGCGAAGGGCGCAAACGGAATGAAAAAGGGTACTGCGATGCTTGAAATATGGGCCCGGATTTTTGAAAATCTGGCGGATCGTGTCAGCGGCCCGATGCACTTCAGGATATTGTTGCAACCGGTCATGGCGCTGGTGTTTGCCACGATCGCCGGCCTGCGTGATGCGCGCGAGGGCAAGCCACCGTATTTCTGGAGCCTGTTCACCGATCCCGCCCACCGGCGCGACATGCTGCGGGATGGCTGGAAAAGCGTGGGCAATGTGTTCCTGTTGGCCATGCTGCTGGACGTGATCTATCAGGCCATCGTGCAGCGGTTCGTCTATCCGGGCGAGGTGGTTCTGGTGGCCATACTGCTGGCGATCATTCCCTATCTGATCGCGCGGGGCGTGGTCACGCGGGTTGCGACGCTGTTGCGATGATCAGCCGGCCACTTACAGATTTCGGGTTCCGCGGTGGTGGTTGCTTATGTGACATGATGGGTCTTGGCATTCGACCCAGTGCGTTGAGTGGTTTCGCGCTTCCAGTTGCACACCGCAGAACGGCTGTTTTCCGGCTTGCTGATCCGGCGCGTTGAGTGCCGAAAGGCCCTCAATGCGCCGGATCAGATGGGTGGTCAGATCAGGCAGCGCCTCAATTGGTGATCGGGCTGACGATCACGCCCGTCGCGCTTTGGACCAGCACGCCGCCCTGTTCCAGAAGCCCGACCTTCTGCTGGTCATCAAAGATGCCAATGCCGCTGTCACGAACCTGCCGCACGAATGCGATGAGTTCCGGCGACGTTCCGACTTTCAGGTGACCGGCCATGTCGTCGGACTTGATCTGCGACAGATCGACGACTGCGACATCAAGGCCGCCAAGCTCGGCGTTGGACCTGACAGACCCTACGCGCTGGCTTTCCCCACGGATGACAGCCGACAGCTTCAGTGCCTTGTCGTCGGAAGACACGAGCAGGTAGATCGGCACACCGGCGGCAAGAACTGCCGGGGCCTGCCTGCGGAACACGTCGATTTCGATGTCGGCGGAAATCAGGATCACCGCGTTGATCTTGTTCAGCGTCGCGCGGTCACCCTTTTGCGCCAACGCCAGCAAGGTTTCCATCGTCAGAAACGTGCCCATCGAATGTGCCACGAGGTTGTAGCCGTCAAGATTGGTCCGGGACATCGCGGCCAGCGTTTCTGCCAGGGGTTGCCTTGAAAACAGGGCGTTTTCCCTGTCGGCAACATAGCCGACCAGACTTGCCACAGAGGGCCAGGTGAACAACACGGGCACGCCGGGCACCTTGAGGTCGTAACCCAGTTGAACAGTCTTCAGCAGGCCTTCGGCAAAGTTGGTGTTGAAGCCATGCACGAACAACACGCCCGTCCGGTCTTTCCGCGGCAGTTTCGCAGCCTCTGTGTTGATTGCAGAAACAAAGGCGCGCTGACTGTCCAGACGTCTTGACTCGGAAACGACAAAGTCGCGCTGAGGGTCGGGCGTGGATTTGGGATAGCGCACGGTGCCCGCCTGCCGATCAGGCGGAATGGAAACGTCAAAACGCGCATAATTGGTTGCGAAATCGCGGTTGCCTGAAAAGTATTCCGGAGGTGGCGCTGGCGCACGTGAAGTCGCAACGATGACGGTCGACACCTCGGCATTGCTCGGGACTTGCGCCGGTTCCACAAGGGCAAGCTTCCCTCGCGTGCCACAGGCCGCAAGCATCCCGATCATCACCGCAACAAGCCCAAGCTGCTGAACGGCCCGCACCCGCCGGGATGCCATCGTCGCGGTTGGTTTCATCACTACGGTCATAGATGCTCTTTCCTGGCCAAGGTCACGGCGGCGCTGCCGCCGCAGAGGCTGCGCCTTCTTGCTCCGGCAAGACCGGCGCAACGGGTTTTTGGGTATCCGAGTTGACGCTGATATGCAATTCTCTGCGTGCAAACTGAATGCCTTCCTTGGCGAATTCCGACTGCACGCGCCGATAGATTTCGCGCTTGATCGAGGACTGCTTTGCAAGCTCGGGTTTGAACATGAACTCGCCGCGCACCACGATCCCAAGATCGGTGACCTGACTCACACCGTTGAAATTGAACGGTTGCAGCAGGGCGCCCGCGTATTCGGGATTGTCGAAGATTTCCCGGCCGATCTGTTTGCATATCTTGCGGACATGCTCGATGTCGGTATCGAACGGAACCGTGAACGACAGTTCCGACACGCCCCAGTCGCGGCTGAAATTGGTGATCGTATCGACGTTGCTGTAGAGCACGCAGTGGATTGCACCATCAGACTTGCGCAGATGCATGGACTGCAAGGCGATTTTCTCGACCTTGCCCTCGATCGAACCTGCTGCGATGTGTTCATTGATCCGGAAGGCGTCATCCATCAGGAAGAACACGCCCGATACCAGATCCGCGACCAGCTTTTGCGCCCCAAAGCCGATGGCGACCCCCGCAACCCCAGCACCTGCCAGCAGGGCAGTCACGTTTACCCCAAGCTGGCCAAGCGCCGAGATGGCGGCGATCATGAGGATAGCGGCCTGCAGCGTCCAACTGATCAGGGGCAGGATGGTCCCGGCGCGGCTGGAGGACAGGACAGGGTCTTCGTCATCCCCGAGGCCGGGCAGCTGCGTGTTCGCCTTGATCGTTGATAGTCTGTGGTTGATCGACAGGCTGACCAATTCGATCAGGATGTAGGCGGCCAGCATGATCAGCGTCGCAACCACAACGCGTTCGCCCAGTTGTTTTCCTACGCCTGCCTCGGCCAGACCCACCGCCGACATGCCCCAAAGATTGGCCAGAACAAGGATGATCGTGCCGAACACGACAACCCGCCCAACCCGCACGTAGCTGCGATAAGCCGCATCGAACGCCGTTTGGGCTGCAACGCCAGAGCCCTGTATCGGCGGCATCAGCAACCGCACGGTCGCGCGGATCAGGGTGTCGCACATTGGCACAACCAGCAGCAAGCCAAGGCTGAGGAAGTGCCGCCCGTCGAGGATGAAATCATTCTTGCCCAGCGATTCAGCCACCAGACCGGAAATCCACGTTCCCGCGATTGCCGAAAGCGCGTAGGCCGGATAGGCGCCAACGATCCATTTTCCGTCCGGCGAATGGGTATCGTTCCCCCCCCGAACGATCTGCCTCAGCCCGTCGCGGCATCGGATGACGATCAGGGCAAGCCATAGGAACACCAGCAGGTTGACCCAGAAACCGATCGCAAGGGCACTGTCTTCGGCGCCCACCTCGACCATGACCAGACGGACGCTCTGGATAATGCCAACCACCAGCAACACGGCCACCAGACTGCGGAACAGGATCTGTGCGGTTCTTTGGTCGGCATTCACCAGCCGCAGCTCGGGCCGGTTGGGCGACAGGAAGAACCGCAGCACGACCCAAGCGATGCGCGGAAAGAAGAACTGCCACAATACCACGCTCATCGCCACGCGGGTTTCGCGTTCAGGCAGCATCAGCGCCAGCACAAGGGCCGCGACGACAAGAGATATCAGCGCGCCCGCCAGGTCGTGGAACAGCCGCCGGGCAAGATACGGGATGGATGCCGGGAAGGTCGGGATATCGGCATTGGCCGATATGTGGTTTTTCCCTCGTCGGGATGACCAAAGGCCCAGCAGGAACTCGCCGAGAGCCCCGGCAACCAGCGCCACGGCCAACACGAGCAACAGATGGACAACACCGCCCGGTCCAAGTGACCGACCATACTCTTGGACCGCGTGCAGGGCCGCCACCGCATTTTGCGGCGAATTGGCAACCGCCTCTTGCAAACGCTCGGCAATGCGCTGCATGGGCACAGCGATTGCTTCGGCCAAAGGTTTCGGAGGTGGCCCGGTCTCGGACGGCAACGCGCTTACCGTGGCGAGTTGCTGCAACAACAGCGCACGCACTTCGCTGTCCGAAAGCCGGGATACCATCGCGTCTATCGCGGCGGGTGTCAGCGGATCGGGCAGCGTCGTTACACCGACAGGCGCGGGTTCCTGGGCCAGTGCCGGGGCAAGCGCGATCACGCAAAGCCCCAGCACCAACATGCCATGTCTGACAGCAACTAACCCCAGCACCAAAAGTCTGCTCCAAGACATTCTGCGGGGGCCGTCCACGGTCAGAACCGATAGGATGCGCCGATGGAAAGACCCGTTTGGGTGAAATCGGTTTCATCACGATTGACGTCGATGTAGCGCAAGCCACCCAACAGCGTCCAATTTTCGTTCAGCTCGTAACCGACCCCGAGGATTGCCTGATAGGTCTGGTCAGACCCTATGCCGAACCCGCCTGCGTCAAGATACAGGCTTCCGAACATCTTGTCGCTGAAATCGGTGCGCGCCCGCAAGACGAGGATCGGATCCACCCAATCATCCTTGATGACAAAGCTTTCCGCCGGCAGTGTGCCCGCCGTCAGTTCCGTGGAGGATTCAAACCACCACGCCCGCAAACCGCCCCCGAGCTCGGCCGAGCTGGCGCCGTCATCAAACACCCGGTACGTGCCAATCGCCGTCAGGGCCGTGATCTTCGAGCTGATGTTCACGCCGCCGAACAACCCGCCGGGCGCATAGGACTGACTGGCCCCAAGGTCAGTATACATAAGATCGGTCACGATGCTCCACTTGCCCTTGTTGGCCTCGACGGCCCCCATGAAGGCAAACTCGAGACTCTCGAGCGCATCCGAAAATTTGAGCTCGGCCGACACCGGGCCGCGTGGCGTCACCACGCCGATCTCGGATTTTGGCGTGAAAAGATAGGGAGTGATCTTGAAACTCCACCCACCGTCCTGTGCCAATGCCGGGCCGGCTGCAATCGCAAGAGCCGCTGCTACAAGGTATCGTGTCATATCGTTCTCCGTTTTTCTGTCGTTCTTGTGTCTGTTTTCAGGATTTCGCTGTTGGCCCTGCGCAATGTTCAGACTGGGACGAAGCACCGTCAAGGCTTTTGCAGTTCAGGTCTACCCAGTTCATGTCTACTTTGCCTGTCGCGAAGTGATGTAAGTCGATATCTCGGCGGTAAGGCGTTCGACGATCTCGGTCCACTCGGCTGCGCTTCCTGCAGTTGTCCGGCCGTCCTGATCCAACCGTCTTTCCAGCGCGGCCCGGGCTTCCGAAAACTCGGAACACATCTCCAGAAACGCCTCGTCCTCCGAGATCAGCCGACGGATCAAGAACCGGTGTTCGGGCAGCCGATCGGCAACCAGCGCGTAGGTCGAGGCGAGACTTGGTTCCAATTCCGTGCTCATCGGACACACTCCTCATAACCAAAAAGATCACCTCGTCCCATGCACTTTGCTGTTCAGTTCCGAACGGTCCACAACCGCTTGCATGGTGTCTGCGTTGCAACCCACTGCGTCACGGTTGATACTTGCCACAGAAGCAGTATAACGGACCCGCGCGCACCGGCGTCCAGACGACGCGTGTAACTTACATGCGTCGTCTGGCGTCGGGGGCGCCAAAGCCTGTCAGCCGGCGTTGGCATGTCCCGCACACAGTCTTGTGAAAAATTCCGAGAAGGGTCACATTGGGTTCGTTGGAATACACGCTACTCTGCGCCGGTATTTCCCACGAGCCGTCAGGATAGCTATGATTGAAGCCTCAGACAGCCATGGTCGCGACGATTCGATACCGATCGACGACTGTCGGGCGCAAGTCGCGCGCATTATGCAAAGCCCGGATTTTGACGCGACCGCCCGCGAGCGGCGATTTCTTCAATATGTTGTGGATGAAACCCTTGAAGGGCGGGCCGCGCGCATCAAGGCGTATTCGGTTGCCACGGACGTGTTCGAAAGGGACTCGAATTTTGACCCTCAGAACGATCCCATCGTGCGTATCGAGGCGGGACGGCTGCGCCGGGCACTGGAAAGATATTACCTGACGTCGGGGGCATCGGATGCGCTTTTGATTACCATCTCCAAGGGAGGCTATGTTCCGATGTTCGTGCGGCGGGAGCCGCAACGAACGGAGATGCCGGTCGAGACGCCCACCCTTGCTGAACCCGCGCCGCCCACAGGTGTCGCGGCCCCGCCATCGCAGACCCTGTGGCGTCGTGCGGCCTTGGGTGTTGCCCTTGGCGTCCTGATTTGCGCTGCCGTGTTTGCCACGATCAGTGATCGTTTCGCCTGGCCAGCGCAGCCGTCGAAGCTGGATTTGCCACGGGTGCTTGTCACGAGGTTCGGGGATATTGGAACCAGCGACACGTCGCTTGCCATTGCGACCGGGCTGACCCAAGAGGTCATCGACAAGCTCGCGCGCTTCAAGGACATCATTGTTGTTGAGGGAGAGGTCGCGGGTGCCACGCCTGCCCGCTATGAACTGCGCGGAAGTGTGTCGCTGTCGCCCGACGATTACGTTTTGCATGTCCGGTTGGTGAAGCGCAGCGATGGCGCCGTGCTCTGGGCTGAAAGATATCACGGCAAACTGTCTGTCGAGGGGCTTTGGCAGGCGCAAAGCGATATTGCCGATTCTGTAGCTGCGGCGATCGGGCAGACGGATGGTGTCTTGTTCACGTCGATCGCGGAAAGACAGACACGGGATGCGCCGGATGACTGGGCGGCCTACAGTTGCACCTTGTCGTTCCACGCTTTTCGCGCAACGCTGGACCGCACCAAGCTGTCCGACATTCAGTCCTGCCTGAAACGGACTGTGGCCACCTATCCGGACTATGCCACCGCTTGGGCATTGTTGTCGCTTGCCGAACTGGATGGCCTGCGCAGCCAGTTCCCTTGGGATGAGGCGGTGGCGCGGCGCGTGACCGAAGATGCCTTGCGAAACGCGCGTCGCGCCATCGCGCTTGACCCACGCAATTTGCGGGCGCTACAGGCCGAAGTGTTGGCACTGTTTTTTGATCGGCAGTTCGACCTGCTGAAAGTGGTCGGCGAACGCGCCTTGGCGTTGAGCCCCAACGATATCGACTTTCTGGGCGAATATGGCAGCCGACTGGCACTGTCAGGGGAATGGGAGGCAGGATGTGCCCTGATCGGGAAGGCGCGCGACCGCAGACCGGTTCCGACCGCCTACCAGGATACCGGCCTTGCCATGTGCGCCTATTTCGCCGGTGACATGACCGAGGGCATGGCCCGGATCGGGACGCCGTCGCTGCAAAGCCATCCACTTACGCTGCTGATCGCCCTGGTCATCTGCGCCGAAGCCGACAACCAGACATGCGTCACCCAAGTTCGTGCTTTGATTAGGCAAACCGCACCTGACCTTCTGACGAATGCCTACCCGGAGGTTGCTTTTCGGATGGGGCGGCAAGAGGATGTAGACAAGGTGATGAAGTCGCTGGAGAAAGCCGCCTTGAACGGCATCTAGGCAACAGTGTCACGCACAACGGCTGTCAGGATCGGCAACGATGGAGCCGTGATCAGCCGGGAGGGCGGCAGCACCGGAAGCCACGCTGCCGCGCGCTTGCGGGGTCATGAGCCGGTTCATGCCGACCCGCCATCGCCTGACGCATCGGTGAAACCGCAGGGCAACCCAGCATCGGATCGCCCTGCTGCGCCGCATTGAACGTCACTCGATGATGACGACGACGTATTGGCCCTGATAGGGTTGGTAATACACGCCCCCGCAATATTTTAGCGAGACGTTGTCAATGACCACCGTGGTGCATCCGGCAGGCAGCGTCGCCACATACACCGTCGATCTGCGTATGACACGCCGTGTCGTGCGCCGCGCCACCCCGGCAACACTGACTGGCGTCGCCGGACGCCCGACCCGCGCCTCGGCCTGAGATGCCAGATTGCCTTTGACCCATTCCATCGGGTCCATCTCGGCCACCAAGCCGATCAGACCTGCCATCGCCCAAAGGATCGTCCGCGACCGCATAAGATTTCTCATGGTCCTCACTCCTCTGCCAGAAGGTCGAATTCCGGAAGCTGATCCGGGGTGATCTGTTTTGCACCGGCAGGCGGCGCAAAGGTAAACGCATCGGCGGCCGTTTCGGTCAGCAGGGTGAAATCCGACAGCTGAACCGAAAACTGCGGGGCCGCGGTGACCCATTTGCTGGTGATCACATATTTGACCGGCACCGGCGCATCGCCGCTGGCCACCCAAAGCTGCCAGTCGATGTCATCTGCGCGGTAGGACAGGTGATCGGCCAGAACGCCCCCGACCCATGCCTTGCCCATGTAATGCCCCGATTGCACATTCAGCATCAGGCCGTCATAGGCATTGGAATACAGCAGGTCGGCCCCCCCGGTCAGTTCTGTTCCCAGAACGGCGCGCGCCTCGTCCAAGGCCACGTCGATGCCACCCTCGGCCGGCACCGAGATATAGACACCTTCGCGCTCGCTGAAGATGGACACGGCCTTGCCGTCATAGACCAGCACGGTCTTGCCATTCGGACCCTGTCGTTCGACGTGCAGGCCCGTTTCGCGGTCAACGGTGATTTCGGATGTGCCGGTAAGCTGAATCTTGCGGCCATCCTGCAACAGCATTTCGGTCGATGCATCTGCCGAAATGCTGAAGGCGCGCTGCCCGGCCAGATAGTCTGACATCGCACGAAGAACCGCATCTGCCTGCGCATCAATCTGCGCGTCCTGCGCCAAGGCCGGAAAGGCCAGCAAGGCCGAGACCACCGCGGGAAGGAACAGGCGCAGGCTCGATCGCTCCGGGGTGGCGGTGTTGATTTCAAGCATGGCAATACCTCTGTTGGCTAGGGAAGTTGCGCCCATGCGGTGCATGGGGCTTGGCTTGTGTCGAGGCAGCTGCTGACAGTGCGGCAACGACCGGATGCCCTGCAACAGTGCAGGCTGTCCGCGCGACACCTGCGCGCATTGCCTTTGGGCCCTGGCTTGGCATGCCCCGGTGCAGCGGGGGGTGGATTTTGATGATATGCCATGCGCGGCCTTCAGGGATCCGAAGCAGTGGTGCCAGCCGTGACAGTGCGGGTCAGATCGTAACAGGGCAGCGGCGCTGGCGTGACCTTGCCCTGATTGTCATGGGGCATGGCCTGCTTGCCCTGAGTCAAGTTCTGGAGCCGGTTTTCGACGTAATTTACGCTTGGCAGCTTGTCAGACTTCGGCACCCGGCGTGACGGTCGCGCCGCGGGATCGTGGGCAGATATGTCGGGTGATTTTCCATCTGGCGACGGACATGGCCTAAGGATCCCCGTCCGGTGGCAGGCTGACATGCCAAAAGGCGGGTGGGCTTGCCGTCTCTGGTCCGGGTTGGCCCGTGCGCTGCCTGTGGCGGATGCGCGGGTGCATCAGGCGGAACGACAGATGGCACAAGGCGCGGCGCACCTGCATCATGGTCTGTCAAATCAAAAATGCCGATCCGGTCCAGAATGCTGACACACCTTAAGGATTTGACCGTGGACGTCTTGGATGCCCTGCCCTTGCCGACCTTCGCCGGTGGCACCCGGTCGATTACCCTGATGCCCGACGTGGGCACGCCAAAGTGCGTTTCAGCAGATGACGACATTGTCGGCACAGGCGATCCCGATGATCCTTGCGGGCATCCGCGCCCGCTCTCAGGGCGCCGATGTGCAAACCTAGGCTCTGACCGTGTTCAACGTCACCAAAGAGGCCGTCATTGCCCGTCTGGCAAAAAACGGGCAGGCAAAACCCTTCACGCCAATGGCCGTTTCACCCTCGGCATGCCGGGCCGAGGCGCTGATGCCGCTGAATTGACGCGCGGCCCCGCGGGTGCCATCCAACAGGCTGCGGGCGCGAAAGGCTCTGAACGTGCAGATACCCCGGGAGGGACGATATATGGCAAGCGCTGAGGGGGCTTTCGCGCGGTTCTCGTTGATTGGCGGACCCTTTCACGCCCTTTCAACCGTGATCGCGCCACGCCTTGATCACAGGGCGCGGGTAAGGGTTGGTGCCTGGGTCAGCATTGCGCTGTGGCTGATCCTTGCCGCGCTGGCAACGGCGGCGGGTCTGGCGGACCGGTTCTTTTCGCTGGAATTGTCGGCTGTGCATGTGCGGATGCTTGTGGCGGTGCCGCTGATCTTGTGGTGCACCGAGCTTTTCGACAGGGCGGTGCAGGATGCCTGCCTTGCGCTGGTCCAGCGCGGGATCGTGTCAGGGGGCGCGAAGGCGGCGCTTGACGCGCAGGCCTTCAGGCTGATCCGGTTCAACAACTCTTGGTGGCTTCACATGGGGTTGATGGCGGCCGTCGTTATCGGCAGCGTCCTCGCGCCGCCGTCTTTTCTGCCCGGCATGTCCAGTTCGGCCTCTAACCTGTCGCATATGCCGCCGACGATGGCCGGATACTGGTATTGAATTGTCTGTCTGCCCGCCTTTCGTTTTGTGATGGTGCGGTTCTTTTGCATCCTTGCTATTTGGGTCGTGCTTATCTGGCATCTGTCGCGCCATGATCTTGCCCTTCTGGGGCTGCATCCCGACCGCGCCGGGGGGCTGGGCCTGATCGAGGTCGCGCAGGCCCAGCTTGTTATGTTCGTTCTTGCGATCGGGGCGATCGATGCCGCAGCCCTTGCAGAGACTTTTCAGTTGGTCGCGCCGGATCATACGCAGGTCTATCTGCATGTCTTTCTGGTTGCGCTGGTTGGTGTCGTCGTGATTTGCGCGCCGCTTTTGTTGCTGGTGCCCATGCTTTATCGCTGCAGACGCCGTGCCATGGTCGAGTTCAGTGCCCTTGCGCACGAATATTCGCGGCAGTTTCAGCGGCGCTGGATCGAACCGGATCAGACCGAGGCCGGCAATCCGCTGGGGTCTGGTGATATCCAGTCGCCGGCCGATCTTGCATCCGCCTTTGAAAATCTTCAGAAGATGCGTGTCATGCCTGTGACGATGACGCTGGTCTGGGTCATCCTCGGCGCAGCGACCGTGCCGCACCTGCCGCTGCTGCTGCTGGAATATCCGATCAGCGACCTTATCACCAATCTGGTCGAAGTGATGATCGGTGCGTAAGGGGGCCTGCCCGACCGCCCTTGCGCTGGTTGGTTATCCATCAGAACAGCCATTTTGTTCTGGTCATCTTGCACCTTGCTGGCGGCGGCCTTGAAAGACGCGGCGGCGAGGGTGGCGTGCCGTCGTTGCGCGGGGCAGACGGCAGTGCGGCGCCACTCAGAACCACCGAACAGATGTGGTTCGCGCTTGAACATAACGGCGCGGTTTCGCAAAAGATGATACCCAAGGCCAAAAGCATGGCAAGCTGTGCCGCTTGCCGCACCGGAGCCGAGCCTGGCAATCACGACGACGACTGACCCTGATGAAGGGTGCCGCTTGGGGCTGCGGCGGTTACTTGCGAACCGCAGCAGCTTTGCCATCAAAGAGACTCTGCGACCGGGTCGCGAATTTGGAAGAAGCGATGTTGAATATGAGTGAAGAGTCCGGGCGTCTTGCGCTGACAGGTCTGACGTTGCTGGCGATGCTTGTCGCGGGCGCCGTGCATTTCCTGATGCCGCCGGCCGTGCACTGGCAGTGGACAGAGGCAGGCGCCTTGCTTCTGGCTTTTGCTGCCGGGGGTGTGCCAGCCGCGGTCCGGGCGCTGACCACGTTGTGGCAAGAGCGCGAATTGGACATCGACTTGCTGATGGTCATTGCCGCACTGGCGGCTGCGGCTGTCGGGGCGGCGTTGGAGGGGGGTGTGTTGCTGATGCTGTTCAGCCTCTCGACCACTTTGGAGCAGCGCGCCATGGGCCGGGCACGCCGGGCCATCGAGGCCCTGATGGAATTGCGCCCTGACCGCACGCTGCGCCGCACCGCGACGGGGACCGAAGAGGTTGCCGTGGAAGACCTGATGCCCGGCGACATGGTGGTTCTACGCCCCGGTGCCCGGGTGCCGGTCGACGGGGTGGTGGTCGTTGGCGAAGGTTCGATCGACGAGTCCACCATCACGGGCGAATCTGTTCCCGTCCACAAGGCGCAAGGATCAAAGGTGTTCGAGGCGACGGTGAACCTGCATGGCGTGCTGGAGGTCGAGGTGCGCCGCCGGCTTTCCGAAAGCACCGTGGCGCGGATGATCCAGCTGGTGACAGAGGCGCAGGCCGCCCGCTCGCCGTCCGAGCGGTTCAGCGAATGGTTCGGCCAGCGTTACACGGTGGCCGTTCTGGTGGGTTCGATCCTTGCCTTTGCGGCTTTTCTCTGGCTGGGACGTGGCTGGCACGATGCCTTGTATCACGCAGCCACGCTGCTGGTGGCAGCCAGCCCCTGCGCCATCGTGATCTCGGTTCCCGCGGCCATTCTGTCCGCCCTGTCGGCGTCGGCACGTGGCGGTGTGCTGTTCAAGGGTGGCGCGGCCCTGGAGACGTTGGCCAAAGTGCGGACCTTCGCGTTTGACAAGACCGGAACCTTGACCACCGGCAAGCAAGAGGTGGTCGAGATCATCTGCGACGGCGACAAGGATGACTTCCTGACCCGGATCGCCGGACTGGAGGCGCATTCGGAACATCCCATCGCCGACGCGATCCGCCGCACTGCCGAGGCGCGCGGTCTGACACCCTTTCCCGTGCGCGAGGCGAAAGCCGTCCCCGGTGAAGGCATGGTCGGCTTGGACGATCAGGGGATGCTTTGGGCCGGCAATGCCCGGCTTGCGGCGCGGATGGGCGCGCGCAGCAGGCCGGTTGAGCACCCCGAGGCGATCACGGCCTTGCATAAAGGGGCCGAGACGATGGTGCTGCTGGGACGCGGGGCAAAGCTGCTGGGCGCGCTGTTGGTTGCAGACAAGCCGCGCGCCAGTTCCCTTGAGGGGATCAAGGCGCTGCGGGCTTCTGGCATCGAACGGGTGGAAATGCTGACCGGCGACCGGCGCGCCGTGGCCGAGCGGATCGGCGCGGCGCTTGGGATTGCATCCGACGAGATCCACGCAGATCTGCTGCCGGAAGACAAGGTGCGGCTGGTGGCGGACATGGCCACCAAGTCCAAGGTTGCGTTTGTGGGGGACGGGGTGAATGACGCGGCCGCCTTGGCGCGGGCAGACGTGGGCATTGCCATGGGAGCGGCGGGATCGGAGGTGGCGTTGCAGGCCGCCGATGTCGCGCTGTTGTCGGAAGACATTTCCCGCCTGGCTGCCGCCCATCTTCTGTCGCGTCGGACGGCGCGGATCATCCGGCAGAACCTGATCTTTGCGATGGGGGCCATGGCGACGCTGGTGATCGGCGGCCTGTTCTTCAACCTGCCGCTGCCATTGGCGGTGGTGGGCCACGAAGGCGGCACGGTGCTTGTCGTGCTGAACGGCCTTCGGCTGCTTGCCGACCCCATCCGCAACCGTTCGACTGCGGGGAATGGCCAGCGTAAAGGTGCAGGCGCGACGACATAAGCAGGATTTTCCCGGAAAATTCTACTGATGCAGCCCCTTACTTTCAGGGGAGATTACCATATCGACACGGCGCATTGCGCCAATGACTACTTCCGCGGTTTCGCCTGCCAGGTTCCCAGCCACGCCTTGAACCGGGCCCAGTTGCCGACAGCGCGCTCACGCGCGGCATCGGCGCGGGCATCAACCGAATCCCAGACCTCACCCACATCTTGCAACGCCGGGTCGATCGCGCGTTCCCGGAACTGTGCCCACATCCGCCACAGCAGCAGGAAGACCAACCCCATGAAGGCGAAGAAGAAGATATTGAACCATGGGATGATGGTCACATCCGGCCCGGCAACCGGATAAATCGCAACGGCATTGGGGAAGATCGAGATCAACTCGTTGCGCCAGCCATAATGCGTCACCACTGCCCATTTCGGCGCCTCGGCGGTGGATTTCAGGTCATCGGCCTCGGTCTGCAAGCTGGCGGTATCGAACTTGAAATAGGGTGGCCAACTCCAGGCCGTGTCCTCGTTGCGATAGACCATCGGCTTGCCGTTCGGGCGCACCGATTGCACGAATTGCACATCGCGGCTGGTTATGGTGGCAGACTGGTCATCGGGACGCGACCAGAAGATCCGCGTCCAATCCTGCAACTCTTGCCGTTCCTGATAGGTGCCGACGATGCGAACGATATCGTGCTGCGGCAACGTGTAGTGCAGGAACGACCCGAAGATCAGAAACAGGGTGGCCAGGAAGGCCCATTTTATATATCGCATCACTGCCTCACGCGTAATTGACCAGATATAAGAGCGTCCCGATCGCAATGAAAGGCAACACGATCACGCCCCATAGTAGTTTTCGTCGCAGGCTGCCTTCGTAGTCGGCCATGCCTTGCTCGATGAACGCAGTCCGGCCGTCATCTGTTGCATCGGCGGGCGGGTTGGCATCCCATTTTTTCTCCAGCGCTTCGCGGCGCAGCGACCGCGAATAGATCAGCAGCAGCCAATAGGCGACGCCGGCAAACACCGCCCAGAATGCCATCAGCCGCAGAAAACCTATCATGTTCGCCCCCGTGACGCACGCCCCCAAGGACCAGCCACCGGCCCCAGATCACGGGCGGGCTTCGGCTCTGGCCTTTGGCGGTCGTCCATGCCGGGCTCTGGGCCGAACAGGGACTCACGCGCGCCTTGCTTGTCCACTGCATACTCCCGTTCGAGGAAATCCGCCACATATTGCCGCTTGCGATCGGACCAGCGGGCATATTGGGCATAAAACAGCTCTTTGTGGACGATATACATCTGGCGCACGTCCATCGGCGCCAGTTCCGACAGCAGCATGTTGACCAGATTGCGGTCTTTGTGCGCCCGCGCCCGCAGGGTGTAGAAATAGGCCGGGTGTTCGCTGCTGATGCGCGGCCAAGGTCCCCCGGCCTCGATCCAGCGCAACAGCGCCGCCAGTCCCTGAATCGCCAGCGGCAGGCTGGTGCCAAGCCGGTGTGCAATCTTGCGGAGTTCGGTGCGGCGGGCATCGCCGATCTCCAGCCCAAGGGTATCGGCGGCCTCGACCAGAATGAAATCCATCTTCTGCCGGATCACCGCCGCCGCATCCATGCCGCGCGCCTGCACGATGGGTTCGGCAAGCTGGTTGCGTTCCAGCCATTCGGCAATCTGGTTGCGATGGCCAAGGTCGAACACGGGCGAGATCGGCAGCGCCCCAAGGCTTTCACGCGGCAGGGTCGAGATCACGACCGGAAAGCCCACATCGCGGAACACATACATGCCGCCGAAATGGCTGGTCCAGAAGTTCGGCTGTTCGAACGTCATCTGCGGCAGGGTGATCGGCACCCGCGTCACATCGCCGGTTTTCTTGGCCAGCTTAATCATCTCGGCAATCAGCAGATCGTCGCGCCAGCCATCGGGTTCGGCCCGGAAACGGTCAATCAGCTTGGCCAGCTTGCCCGCATCGGCAACATGACCGCCGATTGTATCCGCCTCGACCGTGATGCGACGGATATCCAGCAGCTTGGCGGGGGTCGAGATTTCAAAAACCGAGTTCTGCAATTCCCCCGCCACCGCATCGCGCGCGGTCAGGGCAAACAGTTGCGCCTCGTTGGTTTCAATGAACTGCCGGATGATCCCGCGTGAGGTGGAGAACTTGGCGTTCAGCAAGGGGGCGGTCTTTTGCGCCGTGGTCAGGAGGATGAACTGCCGGTTGGCGCCATTGGGGTTGAGGTAAAGGTCATCGCCCAGTTCGGCCCCTATCTCGGGGGAATAGCCGGAAATGTCGATGTGAAAGTCGGTGAGTTCGGTTTCACGGCCGCAGAGGTGTTTCATCGCCCGCTTGTAACGGTCGATCAGGGCCGGCGAGGTGACCTCGATCAGGTTGCCGAACATCAGGCCCTTGGCGATGAGGCGTTTCATGGGGTTGGTCCTTTTTGCGCGTCGGCTGGTTGGGTGCCCCCCACCCCTGACCCCTCCCCACGAGGGGGAGGGGAAGCGCCCGGCTTGTTGGCGATGCGCGACGGTGCCGACGCCGCGCCTCCCTCCCCCCTCGTGGGGGAGGGATGGGGTGGGGGGGCATCCGACACATCCAAACGATCAAGCACCACCTGCATCACGCCCTCAAGATTGCCATCCACATCAGTGTTCCAGACCCGCAGAACCGCAAAACCTTGTGCTGTGAACCACGCATTCCGCGCCGCATCCCGTGGCCCGCCATGCTGGCCACCGTCGACTTCGATCACCAATCGCCGCCCAAGGTCGGCGAAGTCCGCAATGAACGGCCCGATGGGCGCTTGCCTGCGGAAATGGGTGCCCAGCATGTGGTTCACGTCCCGGAGCTTGGCCCAAAGCCTGCGCTCTTGCGGGGTCAATTCGGTCCGCAGCTTTTGCGCCCGTGCGCGGGTGATCGGGTGGATGCTGGTCATCTGCTGCGCCTCATGCCACCGCCCCCCACCCCATCCCTCCCCACAAGGGGGAGGGGGGTGTCAAGCCGGTTGCCGCGCGGCATCGGATCAATGATCGCGCCTCCCTGCCCCCTCGTGGGGGAGGGCTGGGGTGGGGGGGGGCGGAACAGCCAGTCCATCACCCCTTCCCCTCCAGATAACGCCGTTTGGCCTCTTCCGTCCGCCGATAATCCCGCACCATCCCCTCGATCGCCACCTCATCCGACTTGTCGGCGTAGCGGAACTCGCTGTCGGCGTAGCGGTTGACCTCTTGGATCACCATCTCCACCGTGATCGGGGTCATCAGGCCGCGGATCATGGCCAGCTTTTCGTCATAGGGTTTGAAAAGGAACAGGTCGGGTTCTGCCATCCATTCATCCGGCAACTCAAAGTCCATCGCCCGCACTTTGACCGCGTCGGTGATGTTCTTGATCGCGCGGCCGGTGAAGCGGTCGTCGGCTTCCTGGATCGCCTTCAGATAGCGGCCGATCTTGGCGATGGTGTCGAGTGGGCCAATGTCGGCTGCCACCTTTTCCCAGACGCGCAGCAAGCCGTCTTCATACGGTTTCGAATGGCCCTCAAAGCTGGCCGCGACGGCCCGTCTGATCTCTTGCGCGGCAAAAAGATCGTGGTCTCCCAAGGGGATCTGGTGGTTCTTGCCCAAGAGAAGCGACAGGATATCAATGTAATCCTCGCGCGTTTTCGGGCCATCGACCAGAAAGCGCGCGCCTGCCCGTTGGCGCAGGGCGTCGTCCACGTTCTCGGGGTAGTTCGAGAACATGCCAAAGGTGCAGTTGCCGCGCACCACGGTGCCAGCCCCGGCAAAGGCCTGCATGAAGACTGCCGTTACCTCTTGCTGGCCCGCAGATGACTGCCGGTCGCCGCGTTTGCCTGCGACCTGATCAATGTCGTCAATCGTGCCAAAGCCGATCACGCCGGGGTCGAGCACGGTGTCGATCAACGCCTTGGCGTTCTGGCCAGACTTGCCCTGATAGCTGTCGATCTGGTCGATGGAAAAGTTCTGATAGCGGAAGGGGTAGCCCGCATTGGTGCAATAATCATTCAGCAACCCCGCCATCATCTGAATGAGGGTGGTCTTGCCGGTGCCGGGTTTGCCGTCGCCCATGAAGGTGAAGATGAAACCGCCGAGTTCGGCAAAGGGGTTCAGCTTGCGGTCAAAGTCATAGGCCATCAGCATCTTGGCCAGCCGCAGGGATTGATACTTGGCGATGTGATTGCCCACCACCTCATGCGGTTTCTTGAACTGCATGGTGATCTGGCCACCCTTGGCAGCGCGGGCGGGTTTGAAGCCCGAAATGGTCAGGCCGTCTGCCTCGACCTTCCAGCTTGCACCCGTAAACGCCTCCAGCCGGGGCGCGGTTTGGGCGCGAAGGGCGATCTTCTCCATCAATGCCTCGGCAAAGGCGGCGACGGTGGCAGCAAGGCGCGGCTCATCGGTCGCAAAGGTGGCGATGTCCTGATCCAACTCCCACAGCACGCCTTGCAGGGCGAGGGGGGCGTTGTCGGTCAGCACCTCATCGACGGTGCCGACCTCGACCGTGGTGGCGGTCAGGTGCGGGGCGAGCAGGAAGGCGGTGGCATTGGCTAAGGTGTAAAGCGTCAGCAACGCCTCGGCGGCCAGCAGGTCAGTGAATTCGGTGCGCTTACCTTCGGGCAGGCGGCCCTCCAGATTGGCCTTCTTCAACTCCACCAGCGCCGATTGCGCGGCAAAGGTCTCGGCCATGGCAAGCGCGATGGCCAGTGCGCGGCGCAGGGCGTGCAGGACAGACGCTTGCAGCGGCGAGACCAGACCATCGGACCCGGACTCGATCCGGTCCACCAGCCGCACGCCACCGGGGCGGGTGGTGGGTCGGGTCACAAGGCCGGGGGTGGTGGAGCGGAAGCGGGGCCGCGTGCCGATGCCAGGGCTGCGCTCGGCCTGCGGGGCATCGACCGCCTTTGCCAGACGGGGGGCGTGGTCGAAACCGGTCAGCAGGGCCAAAGCCGCGTCATACTGGGCGCGGATCGTGTCTTCCTTCAACTCCATCGTGTCGCGCGTGGTCATGCTTTTCCCCTAGCGTGTCGCAATGATCCGCCCCCCGCTGCCGACCACAAACTTGCGCACGTCGCGAAAGCCGGGCGGGTTCAACTCGGCCAGGGCTTGGAAGGGCCGTTCGGGCAGCACGACCATGCGCTCCATCTTTGTGGTGCCGGTTTCAGCGCCCTTGCCGGCAAAGGGGTCGAGCGCGAAGATCTGGCGTTCCACCGTGCTGAACCAGCCATCCTTGATCTGTTCCACACGGTCCGACAGCAGGTCCTCCACTGTCCAGACAAGCGCCCAATCCTGACCTTCGGGGGCCATGGCGGTGGCCAGCACGTCCGAGATCGGCCCCGATTGCAGGGTGAAGCTGTGCGAATGCATCGGGCCAAGATGGATGCGCCGCAGCCGTTTTGGGTGCAGCGTGTCGAAATCGGTGTCGAAGCCTTGGGCAATCGTCAGCAGTTTCAGCCCCGCGCTGGATTGCGCCATCAGATGATGCTGGACCTGCGGCCAACGGCCGTCGTCATTCGGCAGGGGGCGTCTGCCGCTGTCTTCGACATCCATCAGATAGAGGACGGGCAGGTTGATCTGGGTGTCGTAGATCGCCCAATGCAGCAGATAGTGCCGCCGGCTGTTTTTCTCCTCAAGCCATTGGGCGTCGGGGTCATTGCGGGCCAGAAACAGCCCGCCTTGGGCGAGCGCCTCGTAATACAGGCGTTGCGACAGGGCAAATTGCAGGTCGGTGGGCAAGGCCAGATCGCCGACGATGCGGCGGATCATGCGATCCTTCAGCTCTTCGACCGAGGCGCTGCCCGACAGGTGCTTTTCAGCCTGTGCCGCATCAACGGCCATCACCATCAATTCCTGTGCCACCGGAAAGCCGGATTCGTGGCGGTCAAAGGTCAGGCGCGGGGCGCCGTCGCTGCGCCCGGTCATCAGGTATTTGTAGGACAGCGCCCGAAACGTGGCGGCGATGGCGGTGACATAGCGACCGATCACCCGGGCCTCGGTCCGGGTCAACGCGCCTTGGGCTTCCAATTCTCCCGCAACCCGGCCCAGATGGGCCGAGATGCGGTCAAACTTGGCGAAATAGCGGCGCGCAACCAGCGTGTCGTAAAGCTGGGCATGGTCGTTGGTCAGCGCCTCTTTGACGGTGCCCGACACTTATTCGCCGTATGCGTTCTTGTCGTGCTTTTCGACAATGGCCGCAAACCTGCGGTTGAACCGCTCATCCGCCTTGGCCTTTTGTTCGAGTATCTTGCGGGCAAAGACCATGTGGCCTTCGTGCGCTTCCAGCATGTCGGCCATGCGGTCATTAGTGGCAGAACCGATGGCGGCCATTGCGGCCTGCGCCTCTTGGTCGGTCTTGACACCGATTTCGTTGATACGGTGCGCCACATCCTGCTGTTGCGCGGTCTTTAGGCTGCTGGTCAGCGCATCATACAAGACCACGCGCTGCTTGGTGTCGGTCTGCAACTTGTTGATCAGCACCAACTGGGTGGCGGCCTGGTTTTGCAAGCTGTCCATCCAGGTCTTGCCCTTTTCGATATAGCGTTCAAGGGTCTGGCTCTTGGCCAGCTTCACCTGTTCGTCCTGCACGAGAGCGTTGTATTTGGTGTTCAGCTCGGCCAGTTGGGTTTCCAGCTTGGTGCGGGCGGCTGCGTCTTGTTCCACACTGATCTTGTTTTCCAACTCGATGATCTGCGGGTCCATCCCGGCGATTTCGGCCCGCACGGCCTCAAGCGCGCCGACGGTTTCTTCGCGCTCGACCAAGGTGGCCGAGAGGTTGGTCTCAACACTGGTCTTCTGGCCGTTCAGCAGGTCAAGCTGGCCTTGCAGCAGTTTCACGATCACATCGGACTTGGCGATCAGGTCTTGCAGCTTGTCATCAATGCTGGCCGTGCGCATGCGTTCCTGCCGCATCGATTCAGCTTTGGCGCTGCTGAAGATGCCGATGAAGCTTTCCATGCCGGTCTTGGACCGCATTTCGTCAAAGTCTTTGGAAAACCCCGCCGTCACATCATCCAGCCCCATGATCAGCTCGGCGATGTTGGCGTTCATCAGATCGGTGTGCTTGTGCACGTCGTCCAAGGTGGCGTTTTCAATGTCGATGGCAACCTCTCCCGCCTCAAGTCTTTGCCGCGCCGCCTCGATCCGGCTGGTCACGGCGCTGATCTTGGCTTGCGCTTCGGCCACCTGTTTCTGGCTTTCCTGAATCTGTGTGTTGAAATCGGCCATGATGCCCCCTGCTGGACTGTGCCACACTGTCTACCCGATGAATGTAAATACGAGTTACATCCGTTTCCATGGCCAAGGCGGGTGGTGCGGCAAAAAAAGCTCTACCTCTGCGCCTTGTCCCCTGACGCCATTCTTGCCGCAGTCCCGGCCCATCGCCAAGACCCTATTGGCCTTGGCGATAGGCTGAACCGTTTGGCGTGGGTGGCAGGTGCCAGACGCGGCTGTGCAGACGTGGCTATTCCGCGGCATCTTCCAGCCCAAAGTCGTAACCCGAGATGGCCTTGGCCTCGAGAAACTCTTCCAGCCCCCAGATGCCGCCCTCGCGGGCGCGGCCCGATTGTTTGACCCCGCCAAAGAACGACCCCGCACCCCGCGGTTTGCCGTTCATTTCCACCATGCCCGAGCGCAGCGCGTGGCCAAGGCGGTTGGCGCGGGCCGGGTCACCGGTCTGGACATAGTTGGTCAGTCCGTAAGGCGTGTCATTGGCGATGCGGATCGCGTCTGCCTCGCTGTCAAACGGGATGATGCACAGCACCGGGCCGAAGATTTCCTCGCGTTCGATGGTCATGCCGGGGGTCACATCGGCAAAGATCGTCGGTTTGACATAGAAGCCGCGGTTGAAGCCTTCGGGCAGGCCCGTGCCGCCGGTGACAAGGCGGGCGCCTTCGTCGATGCCCTTTTGGATATAGGCCTGAATCTGGTCCCATTGCCGCTTGTTCACCACCGGGCCGATATGCGGGCCAGGCTCATGCGCCGGGCCGACCTTGATGCTTTCAGCCACCTGAACCGCCTTTACAACCGTCTGGTCATAAACGCTGCGTTCCACCAGAAGACGTGACGGGGCGTTGCACGACTGGCCGGTGTTTTCCATCATCCGGCGCACCGAACGTTCCACCGCCTTGGCATCGGCATCGGCAAACAGCAGGTTTGCGCCCTTGCCACCCAGTTCCAGCGTGACGCGCTTCAGCGTCTCGGCGGCGGCCTTCGAGATCGCGCGGCCTGCGCGGGTCGAGCCGGTGAACGAGATCATCTCGACATCCGCATGGGTGGAAAGCTGGGTTCCGACGCCCGCGCCATCGCCGTTCACAAGGTTGAACACCCCCGGCGGGATGCCCGCGTCATGGCAGAACTTGGCGAACAGCATCGCGTTCAGTGGGCTTTCTTCCGACGGCTTCAGCACACAGGTGCAGCCCGCCAGCATGGCCGGAATCGCCTTCAACGCAATCTGGTTGACCGGCCAGTTCCACGGCGTGATCAGACCGACGACGCCGATCGGTTCCATCATCACCGCCGAACCGGGGGCCTGCGGACCCAGCGGGCGGAGCCATTCGATCTGGCTGAACGCCTTCAGGAAATTGCGGGTATGCCACGGCAGGCAGGGGGCCTGATCCGACAGGGCAAAGTCGATCGGCGCGCCCATTTCCATGCTGATCGATTCGGCAAACTCTTGCAGGCGGGCGTTGTACTGGTCAAGGATGGCCGCCACCAGTCGCGCGCGTTCGGCGGGCGGGGTTGCAGCCCAGGCTGGAAAGGCGGCCTTCGCGGCGGCGACGGCAGCATCGGTATCGGCCTGATCGCCAAGGCTGATCACGGCGCAGGGTTCCTCGGTCGAGGAGTTGATCACCTCGTGATCGCGCGGCCTGATGGGGTTCACCCATGCACCGTTGATATAGAACTGCCGTTTCGTCAGCATCGCGGCCTCCCTTGGATGATTTGATCATATCCTGTCAGCTAGGGGCCGAAGTCGCAAGCAAGCATCCGATCCGGGATAAATCTGATTCGGGATACGACTTTGACTTGGATCAATGATTGATGTGTTATTTTATCACAAAAGAGATATGCCATATCTGGCTTTCAAAGAGGAGTCGATCTTGAAAAAACTCATGCTGTCTGCCGCCCTTGCGCTGATTCTGCCGGTTTCGGCTTTTGCGCAACAGCCGCTCAGCCCGCAGGAAAAGGGGCTGTCGGCCCCGATCATCGCGCTGACGCCCGTGCTGGCAAAGAATGCTGACGCACTGAAGCTGGACGATGCCCAAAAGGCCGAAGTGAAGGCCTTTCTTGACGTGATGCCCGCCAAGCGCATGGCGTTTGAAGACGAAACCGCCGCCCTGCGCAGCCAATTGCATGCGGCCATCGTGGCCGGTGCGCCGGTGGCCGACCGCGAAGCCTTGGCCGCCAAGATCGGCGCCAATGAAACCGCGCTGCTGATGATGCGGTCAAATTGCGCCGACAACTGGCGCAAGCTGCTGACCCCCGACCAGTTTGCCCAACTGCTGGTTCTGGCAGAGCCGAAGTAATCGGCACAAAGACGATTGGCCCGCCTTTCGACCGGTTCGTGGGGCGGGCCGCTTTGCGACAGACCTGCGTGGCAGAGCGAGTTGCAATTGCAGCCCCGTGGCGGCATATAGCGTTGCACAGTCGCAGGGGCCGCCCATGAATTACCTTGAGTTCGAAAAACCGCTGGCCGAGATCGAAGGCAAGGCGGAAGAGCTGCGTGCCATGGCGCGCAGCAATCCGGGCATGGATGTCGCCAAAGAGGCCGAGGCGCTGGACAAGAAGGCCGAGGTCATGCTGATAGACCTCTACAAGGACCTGTCGCCCTGGCGGAAATGTCAGGTGGCCCGCCACCCGGACCGGCCGCATTGCAAGGATTACATCGAGGCGCTGTTCAGCGACTATACGCCCTTGGCCGGGGACCGGAACTTTGCCGAAGATCATGCCGTGATGGGCGGGCTGGCGCGGTTCAACGATCTTCCGGTGATGGTGATCGGCCATGAAAAGGGCAACGACACCAAGTCCCGGATCGAGCGCAACTTTGGCATGGCGCGGCCCGAAGGCTATCGCAAGGCAATTCGGCTGATGGATCTGGCGAACCGGTTCCGGCTGCCGGTGATCACGCTGGTCGATACCCCCGGTGCCTATCCCGGCAAGGGCGCCGAAGAACGCGGGCAGGCCGAGGCGATTGCCCGCAGCACGCAGAAATGCCTTGAAATCGGGGTGCCGCTGATCAGCGTCATCATCGGCGAGGGCGGGTCGGGCGGCGCGGTGGCCTTTGCCACCGCCAACCGCGTGGCAATGCTGGAGCATTCGGTCTATTCGGTGATCAGCCCCGAAGGCTGTGCGTCGATCCTGTGGAAGGACGCCGAAAAGATGCGCGAAGCCGCCGAGGCGTTGCGCCTGACCGCGCAAGACCTGCAAAAGCTGGGGGTGATCGACCGGATCATCAAGGAACCGATGGGCGGGGCGCAACGCGCACCGAAAGATACCATTGCGGCCGTCGGCAAGGCGCTGGACGCGATGCTGAAAGACCTGTCGGGCAAGAAGCCCGAGGCGCTGATCCGGGACCGGCGCACCAAGTTCCTCGACATGGGGTCCAAGGGACTTGCCGCATGAGTCCTTGGCTTCTGGTCATTGTCGCCGGGCTGTTGGAAACCGGCTGGGCGATTGGCCTGAAGTATTCGGCAGGCTTCACACGACCGCTGCCAACGGCGCTGACAATTGCCGGGGCCTTGGCCAGCTTCTGGCTGTTGTCGATGGCGATGAAGGATTTGCCGGTGGGCACGGCTTATGCCGTCTGGGTCGGCATCGGGACGGTGGGCACGGCGGTGGTGGCGGTGATGCTGTTTGACGAGCCGGTCAATCTGCTGCGGGTGCTGGGCATTGTCGCCATTCTGGCCGGGATCATTGCCTTGAAACTGGCAGACGCCTGACGGCTTTGGCCTCAGGCAGGGGCTGCGGGTTCGGCCCGGTGCCCGCAGACACATGCCCAATTCATCCTTGCAGGCCTCGCCATGTGGAGGGTATGGGCCGGAGGCAACACTTGCGCCGGATTGCAGGGGCCGTGAATGCCGGCTTGGCTAGATTTCGGGCGTCGGGCGTTGGAAGCCCGCCTCATCCAGCAAGGCGTCTGACGCCGTTTCGATCTGGGCTTCCAGCCGCTTCATGAACTCGGGCAACGGCAAACCCGGCTCGATCCGGGGCAGGAAGGTGACCACACAGGTGCCGGGCTTGCGCAAGACCGCGCGTTTGGGCCAGAACACCCCGATGTTGGTGGCGACCGGCACGCAAGGCTGGCCGAGTTGTTCATAAAGCAGCCCGGTGCCCACCTTGTAGGGCCGGTCCACGCCGGGGGCGACGCGGGTGCCTTGCGGGTAGATGATCAACTGCCCTGCATCGGCGGTGGATTTGGCGACATCGGCCTTCATCTTGGCAATCGCCGCGCCGCGCTTGCCCCGGTCGACAAAGACACAGCCGATGCGTTTGGCGTATTGGCCCAGAAACGGCGTATACATCAGCTCTTTCTTCATGATGAACTTGCCGCGGGGCACCGAGTCAAAGATCACCAGAATGTCGAAAAAGCTTTGGTGTTTGGCGGCGACCATCACCTCATCCGTTGGCGGGGTGCCGCGGACCTCGGTTTTCAGGCCCACCATGATACGGGCGGTGATGATCACCCAGCGGCAATAGGCGTGGCAGGCAGCATAGGCACCTTCGCGCGAAAACAGCGCCCAAGGGGCAAACAGGATCGAAATGACCGCCATCGCCAGATACATCTGGATGTTGAACAGCAGCGACAGGGTCCAGCGGACGGCAAGCATCAGGTCAGCCCTTTCAGGGTGCGGAAGGCGGCAAAGCGGGTCGCCGCGAATGCGACGATGGCGGCAAGGGGCGGCAAGAGCAACGGCAAAAGCCAGCCCGCACCCTGAAAGCCAAGGCCGGTCAGAAAGGCCCCCGCCTCATCGGCGCGGGGCAAAAGCGCCACGCCGATCATCGCAAGAACAGTGCCGACCGACGCCCCGGCAAGGGCGCGCAGGGTAAAACGGCGCACGAAGGCGCGGACAATGTAGGTGTCCTTGGCCCCCACCAGCCGCAGCACGCGGATCACCGACAGATTGGCGGCAAGCGCGGAATTGGCGGCCAGCGTGATCATCGCCCCGGTTGCCCCGGCGATCAGCAACAGCGACAGCAGGCCCAGCAGACGCAACCGCTCGGCCGCCTGTGCCATCGGGCGGCGCCAGCGCGTATGGTCATCCAGCACAGCGCCGGGGGCCTCGGCGGCAAGACGTTGGCGCAGTCCCGTGCCATCATAGCCGGGGCTGGCTTCGGTGATCTCGATCAGCCGGGGCAGCGGCAGGGCATCGACCGGCAGGTCAGGCCCGAACCACGGCTCCAGCAGGGCGCGCTGTTCGGCGGCATCCATCGCGCGGGCGCTTGCGATGCCGGGCGTGGTGGACAGCACCGACAACACAATGGCAACTTGCGTGTCCATTTGTTCGGGAGGAGCCGAAATGCGGATGGTCGCAGTGCCCGCAAGCGCCGAAGCCCAGCGCTCGGCCAGACGGCCAGACGCCAGCGACAGCGCCAGCGCAAACACCGCCAGAAACGCCATCGCCCCGGCGGTGAACAGGGTCAGTTGCGCGGTAAAGCCCGAAGGCGGCACCACGCGGTCGGCCTGACGGTCGGCACTCAGCAGGGCGGTGAAAGCGTTTTTCACAAATCGGCCCCCGCAAGCTGCACCCGGCGGTTTGCGATCCGCAGAACCCGCGCGGCAAGCTGGGATTTTGCCTGCCGGATCAGGTTCATGTCATGGGTCGCCACCAGAATGGTCTTGCCCATCCGGTTCAACTCGACCAGCAGCGTCAGCAGGCGCAGCGACATTTCCCAATCCAGGTTGCCGGTGGGTTCATCGGCCAGAATGACATCGGGGTCCATGATCACGGCGCGGGCCAGCGCCGCACGCTGACGCTCGCCCCCCGACAGCGACGGCGGCAGGGCATCGGCCAGTTTGCCCAAACCGACCCAATCGAGCAGCGACGTGAGGTCTTGGGCGTTGCCGGGCTTGCCACAGACCGTCAGCGGCAGCGTGACATTGGTGGCCAGCGGCAGGTGATCCAGAAACTGGCAGTCCTGATGCACCACGCCGATGCGCCGCCGGGTCAGCGCCACATCATCGCGCGTCAGGCGGCGGGCATCGCGGCCAAACAGCGTCACCTGACCCGCCGTGGGGCGCAATTCGGCATAGGCCAGCTTGAGGAACGTGGTCTTGCCCGCCCCCGATGGCCCGGTCAGAAAGTGGAACGAACCGGGCGCAAGGCGCAGCGCGACGTCCGACAGCAGCTCTCCCCCACCGTAATTGTAGCCGACGTTTTCGAACAAGATCACCCGCAGTGCCCCCGGTTGGACCGCCGGCAGAATTGCCCAAAGCGGGGTCGGATACAATCGCGGCGGCACAGGTTGTCACGAAAACGGGCACAAACCCTTGGCGTGGATCGGTATCGTTGCTACAGTCACGTGAAAAGCCGGGAAAACCGGAAAGGGTTACGTGTTCATGCGTCTGATTTGTCCGAACTGTGATGCCCAGTATGAGGTGGACGCCAGCGCCATTCCCGAGGCTGGGCGTGACGTGCAATGTTCAAACTGCGGCCATGCGTGGTTTCAAAAGCGCGATGCCGAGCCGGAAGACCCGAGTGCCGCGTTGTATCGTGAGCCCGACGCAGCCGAGGTGCCGCCGCTGCCTGAGGCCCTGGCGCAAGGCGATGCCTTTGATGCCGATACCGACGCCGGTGGTGCCGACCCGGAGCCGCCGCCCGCAATCGGCGCGGCCCCGGTGCAGCGCACGCTGGACGACAGCGTGCTGGCAGTCTTGCGCGAAGAGGCCGAGCGCGAAACTGCTGCCCGACGGGCCGAGGCACAGGGCATCGAGTTGCAAGGCGACCTTGGACTGCCCCCACCAGTGCCCACTGGCGTGGGTGCGGCCCCTGCGGCCATCGGTGCAAGCAATGCCGAAAAGCGCATCGCAGCCATGAAGGGCGAGCATGTCGCCGCACCGCGCCCCGCCGCGCGCCGCGATCTGCTGCCGGACATTGAAGAAATCAATTCGACCCTGCGGCCCAGCGAAACCCGCGTTGCCGATCAGGGTTCGACCATGGAAGTGTCAAGCGGGCAAGCTTCGGGTTTCAGGTCGGGTTTTGTGCTGATGCTATTGGTCGCGCTGTTTGCGGTGGTGCTGTATCTGATGGCGCCGCAAATCTCGGCCCAGATCCCGGCAGCGGCCAAGGCGATGACGGCCTATGTCTCGGCGGTGGACGCGGCCCGCGCGGCCTTGGACGCGTTGATGCAAAAGGCGACAGGCGCGATGAACGGCCTGAGCGGCGGCTGACATCGGCGTGACGTGGCGTCCGGGATGACAAGCCCGAAACCTGCGTCCATGCTGGCGGCGATTGCCAGAGGACGCCATGAACCATTATCCCCATTTGCTTGCCCCGCTTGACCTTGGGCATATCGTGCTGCCCAACCGGGTGCTGATGGGGTCGATGCATACAGGGTTGGAAGAAACCGGCGACTGGGGCCGCGTTGCTGCGTTTTATGCCGCGCGGGCGGCGGGTGGCGTCGGGCTGATCGTGACCGGCGGCATGGCCCCCAACCGAGAGGGCGGGGTGTTTCCCGGCGCGGCGGGGCTTTTTTCCGATGCGGATATCGCCAACCATCGCGGCGTGACCGATGCTGTGCATGGCGCGGGCGGGCGGATTGCCATGCAGATCCTGCACGCCGGGCGCTATGCCTATGGCAAGGACTGTGTCGCCCCCTCGGCGCTGAAATCGCCGATCTCGCCCTTTGTGCCGCGCGAACTGGACGAAGACGGCATTGAAAAGCAGATCAGCGACATGGTGATTGCGGCGCAGCGGGCGCAAGCCGCGGGCTATGACGGGGTCGAGGTGATGGGGTCCGAGGGATACTTCCTGAACCAGTTCCTTGTGCGCCATACCAACCGGCGCACCGACCGCTGGGGCGGAAGTTATGACAACCGGATGCGCCTGCCGGTCGACGTGGTGCGCCGGGTGCGCGCCGCGGTGGGGCCAGATTTCATCGTGATCTATCGGATCAGCCTGATCGACTTGATCCCCGACGGATCAAGCTGGGATGAGGTGGTGACGCTGGCCCGCGCGGTGCAGGCGGCGGGGGCCAGCCTGCTGAACACCGGCATCGGTTGGCACGAGGCGCGGGTGCCGACGATTGCCACCTCGGTGCCACGTGCGGCGTTCACCTGGCTGACGGCACGGTTGCGGCCCCACGTGTCGATCCCGGTCATCACGTCAAACCGCATCAACACGCCCGAGGTGGGCGAGGCGGTGTTGGCGGCAGGGCAGGCCGACATGGTCAGCATGGCGCGGCCCTTTCTGGCGGATGCCGACTTTGTCGCCAAGGCGGCAGCGGGGCGCGCGGCCGATATCGCGCCCTGCATCGCCTGCAATCAGGCCTGTCTGGACCACACTTTCAGCGGCAAGCTGACCTCGTGTCTGGTCAACCCGCGCGCCTGCCATGAGACGGAACTGGTCTATGCCCCCACTGACGCGCCCAAACGGGTGGCGGTGGTGGGGGCAGGCGCGGGCGGCATGATGGCGGCGCTGGTGGCGGCGGGGCGCGGCCACGCGGTGACCCTGTTTGAAAAGGCGCCCGAGGTGGGCGGGCAGTTGAATCTGGCCAGGCAGGTGCCGGGCAAGGAAGAATTTCACGGGCTGGTGGCGTGGTTCGCGCATGGCCTGGCACAGGCGGGCGTCGATATGCGGCTGAGCACCGCGCCAGAGGTTGAGGATTTGCGCGGCTATGACGAGGTGATTGTGGCCACGGGTGTCTTGCCACGCGATCCGGGGATTGCCGGGCAAGAGCGCGCTTTGGGCTATGCGCAAGTGCTGCGCGGTGCGCCGGTGGGCAAGCGCGTGGCAATCGTTGGCGCGGGCGGCATCGGTTTTGATGTCGCAGAGTTTCTGGTGCAATCGGGGGCCAGCCCGACGCTGGACTTTGATCTGTGGCGGCAGGAGTGGGGTGTGGGCGATCCGGATCAGACAGCCGGCGGTCTGGCGGAACCACAGCCCCACGCCCCCGCGCGGCAGGTCTGGCTGTTACAGCGCAAGGCCGAAAAACCGGGGCGACGGTTGGGCAAGACGACGGGTTGGATTCACCGGGCGGCCCTTGCAGCGAAGGGGGTCACGATGCTGGGGGGCGTGGGTTATGATGCGCTTGTCGATCAGGGCCTGTGCATCACCCGTGACGGCCAGCCCGAGGTGCTGCCGGTTGATACGGTTGTGCTGTGTGCAGGACAGGTGCCGGACCGCAGCCTTGTCGATGCGCTGACCGCGGCGGGGGTTGCGCATCATGTGATCGGCGGGGCCGATGTCGCGGCCGAACTGGATGCCAAGCGCGCCATTGATCAGGGCGCGCGGCTGGCGGCAGCACTGTGATCTGTCCCCCGACCCGGGCAGTCTGGGGTTCATGTCCGTTCTGCCCCTTGGCAAAGTGCCAAGCCTCGCACCGATCGGGGGATGCGGCCATATCCATCGGAATAGGCGTCACTTCGGAACAGAATTGACCGTGGACAACGGCGAAAGGGCATGGAACCCTTGCGCCAATCATGCGGAGAGACCTGCGATGAGATTATCTCGACGACTGATGACCGCCACATTCTTGCTTGGCTTGTGCTGGCAACCCGTTTCATCCCTTGCCGAACCGTTTCCAGCGCCGACCGAAGAGGTGATCCTGACCATCGACGGCAAGCTGGGACCGGACACACCAGCCGGCGGGATCGCCCTTGATTTGTCCGGATTGAAAGCCCTGCCTGCGACCAGTTTCACCACCCGGACGATCTGGACGGATGGTGCAAAGACCTTCACCGGCGTATCGCTGAGGCGGCTGCTGGAAATGGCGGGGGCCTCCGGTAACACGGTCTGGGCCGAAGCCCTGAACGGCTATCAGGTCGAAATGAACATACCCGAGCTTCATCCCGAATTTCCGATCATCGCTTATCAGATTGACGGGGTCGAGTTCAGCCGCCGCGACAAAGGGCCGTTGTGGATCGTGTATCCCTATGATCTGGATGAACGATATCGGTCTGAAGTGAGTTTTGCCACCAGTGTCTGGCAGTTGCAGAAGATGACGGTCGAATAGCCCGGCTGCAGGTGCCGCAGATCAACTGGTTATCAGGGGCGCGGCGGGCTGATGCGGCGGGGAAATCCTTGTGTCAGGTGACTGGATTGCGCGGCGGTTCAGAAGTTGTTCGGATTTCCCGGCAGGATGGTGCCGGTGCCTTCATCGCCCGAGGCCCCGACCCAGACCAGATTGGGCCCGCTGAGCCGAACCGCCCAACAGCTTGCCGGGTTGCCATCATAGGCAAGGCACAGGCGGTTGCCTGCCACGCTCCACGCGCCGGCATAATCGGCGCCGCGAATGGACCCGTCGGGGGCGTAATATTCCTCAAACCCGCCCGATGCCACCATCGCCCCGCGCACGGTATTTCCGGCAATCGCCGCGCTGATTTCGCGGGCAGACGCGGTGTCTTGCGCAGATGCAGGCAGGGCGGTGAGCATGGCAAAGCCAAGGATCAGGCGAAACGGCGTCATCTTGATGCTCCTGTTGCAATCAGAGTAACGCAAAGGGGGGCGGTGTCAAACCGTTGGCCCGGTCAGGTGTTCTGGAATCGTCAGGCCCAGCACCGAGGCCAGCCGCGCCAGCGTGGCGCGATGCCCGGCGTCCCAGCAGGCGGCGTGGGACGCAAACAGCACCGCCTGGCTGGAATGGATCAGCGCATCGGACAGGATTTTCAGATGGTTCGCCCGCAGCGTTTCACCCGATGAGGTGATGTCGGCAATCGCCTCGGCGGTCAGGTTCTTGACCGTGCCTTCGGTGGCGCCCTGACTGTCGACCAGTTGATAATCCGCCACGCCCTGCGCGGTCAGAAATTCGCGCACAAGACGGTGGTATTTGGTGGCAATCCGCAGCCGAAAGCCATGCGCGCGGCGAAAGGCTGCCGCCGCCGCATCCAGATCATCCAGGGTGTCGACATCAACCCAACAGGTGGGCACCGCAAGGATCAGGTCAGCCTGGCCAAACCCAAGCAGCGCCCATTCGGTCACTTGCGCCGACCAATCCGCGAGCTTGTCGCGCACAAGGTCTGACCCGGTGACGCCAAGATGGATACGCCCCGCCGCCAGTTCTCGCGGGATCTCTCCGGCGGAAAGCAGAACCAGTTCAACACCTTCGATGCCATCGACCGCGCCTGCATATTCCCGCTCGGCACCGGCAAGGCGCAGGGTGATGCCGCGCGCGCCGAACCAGTCGAAGGTTTTCTCCATCAGCCGCCCTTTGGACGGCACGCCGATCTTGATCATGGCTTGCCCCCTTGCAGGCACGCGAAAAGCCCGGCGCGGATCACGCCCCCGACCGCGGGAATGGATTTGCCCTGCCCCAGCACCGCGGTCAGCGCGTCATAGCGCCCACCGCTGGCAACGGGGGGAAGGCTGGGGTCATCGGCCAGAAAGCTGAAGACAAAACCATCGTAATACTCAAGGCTGGTGCGGCCATGGCTGGCCTCGAACGGCAGGGTTTCCACGTCGATGCCATGGCTGGAAAGCGCCGTCAGACGCGCCGCAAACCGGTCAACGGCGGGGGTGATGGCGGGCAGCAGGGGGGTGATGCCGCGAAGATGGTCCAAGGCCGCGCGCGACGGGGCTTGCAGCGACAGAAGGTCATACAGCAATGCGGCTTCCGGGGCTGCCAGCGGTCGGGTGCGGGCATCTTCGATCAGCGCCTCGGCGCGGGCGGTGATTTCGTCGGCGCTGCGCAGGCCGGTGAAGGCACCCGCTTGCGCGATCAGATCGGCGGGTGATCCCTGTCCAAGCCGGTCCAGCACCTGCTTGCGGGCGGCGGGCATCGGCGCGCGGCCAGAAAACCGGTCCAGCAGCGCGCGAAAGCGGTGGGGCCGCCAGATATGGCGCAGCAGCGCCTGTTTGCGGCGGTCCGTCGTGGCAAGCCCGCGCACGGCAGCCATCAGAATGCCGATGTCGCCAATGACCGGGCGCAGGTGCAGGCCATTTTCGGCAAGCACCTGATTGATCAATGAAAAAACCAGCGCATCCGACTGTTCGGGCATGTCGCGACGGAAAACCTCGATCCCCGCCTGATGGTATTCCGACGGGCGGTCGCCGGCGCGGTCCTGTTTGCGGAACACCGGGCCGGAATAGGCATAGATCGCGGGCTCGGCCCCGCCCGTCATATGCTGCTGAACCACCGGAACCGTAAAATCGGGGCGCAGCATCATTTCACCGCGCAGCGGATCGGCGGTGATATAGGCCCGGGCGCGGATATCCTCGCCATACAAATCCAGAAGCGTTTCAGCGGGTTGCAGGATATCGGCCTCGATGCGCGTGGCTCCTTTGGCCACGAACCAATCGGCCAGCCGGTCTGATCTTGCGCGTTCCGGGCCGGGGGTCTGCATCACTGGCCGCCCAGCATCTGCTGCACCCGCGCTACCAGATCGGCACGGGCGATTTCAACCTGAGCGGGTCGGTCTTTCCATTCCTCCAGCGTGGCGTTCTGGGCGATCTTTGCACCAAGGATCAGGTCTTTCAGGATGACCGTGCCCTGTTCGGCTTCGTTCCCGCCTTGGATCACCGCCACCGGGCTTGCGCGTTTGTCGGCGTATTTCAACTGGTTGCCAAAGTTCTTCGGGTTGCCAAGGTAAACCTCGGCGCGAATGCCGGCGCGGCGCAGATCGGCGACCATGCCCATGTAATCGGCCATCCGGTCGCGGTCCATCACCGTCACCACCACCGGGCCCGCGGTATCGGCACCGCTGCGCCCCTTGGCGCGCAGGGCGGCAAGCAGGCGGTCGACGCCGATGGAGACACCTGTGGCGGGGACAGATTGGCCGGTGAAGCGCTTCACCAGATCATCGTAGCGGCCCCCCCCGGCCACGCTGCCGAATTGCCGCTTGCGGCCCTTTTCGTCAAGGATTTCAAAGGTGAGTTCGGCCTCAAAGACCGGGCCGGTGTAGTAGCCAAGGCCACGCACCACGCCGGGGTCGATCACGATACGGTCGGGGCCGTAGCCTTGGGCGGCAAGGAGAGAGGCGATTTCCTCCAACTCTTCGACTCCCTGCAATCCAACTGGTGATGCACCTACAATGGCCCTCAGGTGTTTGAAGGTCACCGCGTTTCGATAGACCACTGCCTCCTCGTCTGTTGTAAGCGGCTGACCAGTCTTCTCATCAAATGAAAACATGGCGCGTGTGATCCGGCTGGGCGGACTATCGTCCCCGAAACGCTCGAAAACCAAATTCGCTAGTTCCGCCGCGATGGTGATGTTTGCAGTCATAAACCCCATCACCACCTCGGCCTGCACGTCCGACAGCCCCGCCCCCTTGGTGAAATCGCCGGATTCATCCTTGCGACCTTCGCCGAGCAAGGCACGCACTCCCTCCACACCCAGACGATCCATCTTGTCGATCGCGCGCAAGACGATGCCGCGTTCGGTGGAAAAGCGTTCGGGATCAGTGGGATCTAGGACGCCCGCGACCTCCATCACACCATTCAAAACCTTCCGGTTGTTCACCTTGATCACATAGTCGCCGCGTTCGATCCCTACGGCCTCCAAGGCATCGGCCAGCATCATGCAGATCTCGGCGTCTGCCGCCACCGAGGGCGCACCTACGGTATCGGCATCGCATTGATAAAACTGCCGAAATCTGCCCGGACCCGGCTTTTCGTTGCGCCAGACCGGGCCCATGGCATAGCGGCGGTAGGGGCTGGGCAGGTCGTTGCGGTATTGCGCGGCGACGCGGGCCAAGGGGGCGGTCAGGTCATAGCGGAGCGCCAGCCAATCGGCATCTTCGTCCTGCCAAGCGAAGACGCCTTCATTCGGGCGGTCCACGTCGGGCAGGAATTTTCCAAGCGATTCAACGGTTTCCACCGCGCTGGTTTCCAGTGGGTCAAAGCCGTAGCGGTGATACACTTCAGCGATCTTGTCCAGCATGGCTTTGCGCTCGGTCACTTCGGCGCCGAAATAATCGCGAAAGCCTTTGGGCGTCTCGGCCCTTGGGCGGCGGATTTTTGCTTCGGACATGGCGGTTGGCCCTTCGATCTGTTGCGCGGTTGCTGTAACCGATGGGCGGCGGGGCGGCAAGCGGTGCGGGGCGTGCGTATCCTGTGTGCGGCGTGTGTGCAGGCCGTGGTGCAGGCGTGGTCACAGGGAAGGCGGGCAAGCGATGGATCAAGACGACCAGTTGGAAGAGCGGATCGCGCATCTGATGCGGGCGGTCGATGACCTGTCGGACGTGGTCGCCGCACAGCGCAAGGAGCTGGACCGGCTGACCCGGCTGGTCGGTCTGCTGGTGGAGCGGGAGGCCGAGCGCGAGGCGCAGGGGGGTGAAAGCCCGGCCGCAAACCAGAGGCCGCCGCATTGGTAGGCAGGCTTTGTCAGCATGGACAGGCGGGCCGCGATCCCCTAAGTCAACTGCATGAAGTGGGATCAAGAGATTGACGCGCTGGGCTTGCTGTGCCCGCTGCCGGTGCTGAAGGCGCGCAAGCGGCTGCTGGCGATGGCACCGGGGCAGGTGTTGCGGCTGGTGGCCAGCGATCCGGCCTCGATCCTTGACGTGCCGCATTTTTGCAGCCAGTCGGGGGACACGCTGATCGACAGCCATGACGATGGCGACGCGCGGGTGTTCTTCATCCGCAAGGGTCAGCCCAAGGCCTGACGCAACAGGCCGGTGTGGCCTGCACCCAGGATCCAGCCTTCCTCGGACAAGGCCGGCGCACTGACGGCCATGATCCGGCCAAGGGCGGCAGCGGGCAGACCTGCCAGCGATTGCGCCAGCAGCCGCACCTGCGCCTGATCAGTGACCATGCCGGTGGTGGCGGTCAGGTGGCGCACCTCGGCCGCCAGCAGCGAAGGATAGACCTCGGCCAGCACGACCGGCGCGGTGGCGGGCTGAAACGGCCAGACGGCGATCTGGCTGGCAAAGCGGGTGCGCAGCCGGTGCAGCATTGGCAACCCGGTCAGGACCTGCGCCCCCACCGCACCGGCCCCGGCCAGTTGCCACACCGGTTTGGGCGCGGCACCCGGCCCGCGCGCCGCCAGATCGGTGGCGCGGTGCAGCGCCAGACCGGGCGGCAGCGCGGGTTTCAGGCGGGGCAGGCCGGGGATTTGCTGCTTTTCGCCATTGCCCCAGAACGGCCCATCGCCGGGGAAATGCCGGTTCATCTGGGCGGCGACATGCCGGTAGTTCGTGACATTCGCCTCTGTATCGGTCACCCGCGCCGCCAGCCAGGCCCAGAGGTTCAGTGCCTGCGGGGTGCCGGTCAGGTGGGCACAAAAGCCGGACGGGGTGCCAAAGGCGAAATCCGCGCCGATCAGCAGGCGGTGGCCCCGGCCCAGACTGGTGTGAACAAGGTCGCACAGGGCGGCCTCGGCGGCCAGGCGGGTGGGCAGATTGCGGGCGGTCAGCGTGCGGGCGGTCTGGCTGGGCCCGCATGCCTCGGCCAGCCAGATCGAATCCTTGCCCAGACGCGGCCCCTTGGCGGCGGACCAGTCAAGGATGGCAACCCGGTCAAACATCATCCGGCGGTGATCCGGTCCTGGGCTGCCCGCAGGTCACCGGGCGTGTTGATGTTGAAGAACGGGTCGGACGGATCCGCGTCGAACACGGCGGTTGCCGCCGCCTGACTGTCGGCCCAAAGCCCGAGTTTGCGGGTGCCTTGCGCGAGGTCATGGCTCAGATCATGGCGCAGCCTGAGCGGCCAAAGGCCAAAGGTCGGGTGTTGGCGGACAGGCCCTGAGGGTGAACGGCTGGCCGCGATGCAGATGCCGCCCGGGCCTGCATGGGCCAGCAGCCGGTCAACCAGATCGGCCGGGAAATGCGGCGTATCCACCGCGACGGTGACGATCGCGCCGGCATCTTGCTGTGCCGCCCACGCCATTCCCGCCAGCACCCCGGCGAGAGGCCCGAGATGTCCGGGCAGCGAATCGCTGATCACGGGAAGGCCGAACTGCGCAAAATCCGCCGGATCGCCGTTGGAATTGATCGCCATGCGGCAGACCTGCGGCCCAAGTCGTGCCAGACAATGATGCATCAGGGTCTTGCCGCCAAGGTCAAGCAGGGCCTTGTCGGCACCGCCCATCCGGGTGGCGCGCCCGCCCGCAAGGATGATGCCGATCGGGCGATGGGTCATGGATCGGTGCCTTTGCCGGTTGCCTTGCGCCTGAGGGCCGACGATGTAGGCAGGGCTGCGGGGTTGCAAGCGGCGAACGCAAGGGGGGAAGATGCTGGGGTTTGTGTCAGCGCCCGAACAGGGTGCCGGTGATCGCTTGTTGGCAGCGGTTGGTGCGCGGTTGCTGGCCCAGGGGGTTGCGGTGGCCGGCGTGGTGCAGATCAACACCGAGACCGACCCAAGCCGCCCCTGCCAGATGGACCTGCGGCTGTTGCCTTCGGGTGCGACGGTCCGCATCAGCCAGGATCTTGGTCCCGCGGCCCGGGGGTGTCGGCTGGACCCGTCAGGTCTTGAGACCGCGGTGGCGCAGGTCGAGGCCATGCTGGACAGCGCCGCCCCGCGCCTGCTGATCCTGAACAAGTTCGGCAAGCACGAAATCGACGGGCGCGGGTTTCGGCCGCTGATCGGCAAGGCGATGATCCTGGGCGTGCCGGTGCTGACCTCGGTTTCGGCCCGCAACCGCACCGGATTTGCGGCCTTTGCAGAAGGGATCGCCGAGCAGATAGCGCCGTGTGAGACGGACATCCTGAGGTGGTGCCACGGGGTGATGGGTCTTTAAGACAAAGTGCCTTTGGTGGGTGGCGCGGCCTCAGACCGCGACCCGGCGCGGTGTCTCGTCTTTCAGACGCCTTCGGGGTGCTGACAGGCGGCAAAAATGCGCGACAGGCGGTGGCCACGACGATAGCGGCGGTCGACAGCGGTTTGCTGTCATGCAGCGGCCAACGGTTTGCGGCTTGCGCCGTTTGCGCGTGATGCCAGGGTCAAGGCGGCGTGGCGACCGGGTCTGACGGCGCCGCGGCCAACAGCGACTGTATTGCTGCGCGCGTGGCGGCGCTTGCCTCAAGCTGGGCCGCACTGGCCTGCAAAGGCGGCAACGCGCCCGGCGGCACACTGGGGGCAAGGCTGGCCGCGGCGACGGCCCAAGGCGTGTCGGACCCTTCGTCGGCATCGGGCCAGCGGCCTTGCCAGCGGTTCAGCCGGTCGGCGGCATCCGTGTTTCCGGCGGCCAGATACAGGGCCGAAGCCTGATCATAGGCTTGCAAACTCTGGTAGGCCTCGGCCAGCAGATCTGCGGTTTCCGGTGCGGGCAGGGCCGCCAGCGTGCGCAGGGCCGAGCGTGCATCGGCGTTGGCAAGGTGAACCTGCGCCACGATGCGCAGATCGCTGTCAGGGGCGGCGACCCAGGCAAGTGCCGCATTCGGCAGCCCGGCCCCGACCAGCCGGGCGGCGATGGCCGCACGCAGGGATTTGCCAAGCCGGGATATGGTCGCCTCGGGTGCGCCGACGGCAACCTCCAACAAAGCTGCATCCGGGCCTTGCGCTGCCAGAACCGACCAGACATCGGTTGCAAGATCGGCCGAGCCGGCGGCCTGCTGAAAGGCCGCTGGATAGTTGTCACCCAAGGCGTAGGCATGCGCCAGCGCGCGGCTCAGGTCAGCCTTGCGCGGCCCCCCCGCCTGTTCGAAGGCAAAGGCTTCGAGGGCGACAAGATCGCTGCCCTCCAGCGGTGTGCGGCTTTGAAACCGTGCCTCGACCCGGGCGAGCAAAGCTTCCATCGCGTCCTGGCCGTCCTTGATCTGGTCAAGGGCTGCTTCGGCCTGATCCGGATCGCTGTGGTGCAGCGCCTGACGGGCGTCAAGCAGGGGTATCGTCGCCGTGTCTGGCATCGCCACCCGGCCCAGGGATTGCTTGACAACCTCGGCGTTTGTGGTGTCGCCGGACCTGAGCAGCGCGGCATGCAGTCTTGGCCCGAGCAAAAGCCGCAAATGCCCCGGCAAGGCGAGGAAAGACCGGCTGGCCGCCGCGCCGTTGACAGGGGCGTTGGCGCTGCTTTCGGATCGCGACAGCGCAGCCCAGAGCGCAACGGTGGTGTCGCAACCCTGCATGGACTGGAACGGGTCGTCGGGCGGAGGCGCGCCGTCGATGATGAAGGACAGGGCCGTTTCGGCATCACCCGGCATGGCCGCGGTGGGAAAAGCACGCCGGACCGCGCGCGCCTCGGCCCCGAAACCATAGTAAAGATAGGTGCGCGCTGCGAGGGTGACTTGATCGGCATTCGGAATGTCGAACTCGGCCAGAAGCGCCTGCCTTGCGCGCAACAGATCGGCGTTGGCATCGTCGGTCATGCCCCATCTGGTCGGGTCCAGCGCATCGTCGCTGGGGCAGATCGCGCCATCGGATGTCAGATCGGCTGCCGGTTGCCCCGGCGCGGCAATGGCGATGCCGGGCAAGCCTTCCAGCGCGGCGCGGGCCTGTGCGGGTTCGGCCGGAAGCGCACCGGGCTGCGGCCGTGGCCCGGCGACTGGCTGCATCTTGACCACACCCGCGGTCGCACCGCGGCCAAGTTCCTCGGCAAGCAGGGATCGGAAGGCGTTTTGATCGACTTCGGCAGCCAGGCGCCGGGCGTCGGCGCGGGGGGTGGGGGGCGCGGCTGCGGCAGCAGCGGCGCCGTTCAGTGCCAACCAGTCGTAGCGGGCAGATGCCGGACCTGTGAGATTGGCGGTTGCGTCAGGCGGGGTGTTTGCCGCCCCGTCAAGCCGGGCCTCAAACACTGATTGTGGCGGGGCAGGGCCATCCTTGATGTCGATGACCAGCACATTCGGCGCAAACTCGAACGGGATGGCGTGGCAGTCGCATCCCAGCGTGATGTCGAGCCCCCCGGTCGCGGCATCGACCGACAAACCCCTGATCCTGTCACGACTGATAAGGTCAAACGCCGAGGCAAGATCATAGCGGATGGTTTCCAGATCAAAGCGCAGGCCATAGCCGGTCTGTGTTCTGCCAAGCGTCCAGTCTGTCACTGTGGTGCCTTGCAAGACCAGCCTTGTGAACCCGGCATGGTCGCCCGATCTGACCACGATGTCTTGCGCCTGCACCCCGCTGGCGGCCAGAAGGAACAGCAAGATCAAGCGTTTCATGCGGCCTCCTGCTTGAGGCTGCGCAGCGCCTCTTCCAGATCGCTGAAACTGGGCCGGACGCCGTGCGGCACGTTCTGGCGCCCGACTTCGATACAGATATTGGCCGGGTGGTTGTGCAGATTTGCGATCAGCACCTCACGGATCAGCTGGTAGAAATGGGCATCATCATCGACGACCGCCTTGACCCGGCTGGCAAAGGGGCCGATCAGGCCATAGGCCAGAAACACCCCCAGAAAGGTGCCGACCAGCGCGCCGCCGATCATCTTGCCCAAAATCTCGGGCGGTTGGTCAATCGACCCCATGGTCTTGATCACCCCCAGAACCGCCGCGACAATGCCAAGGGCGGGCAGGGCATCGGCCATGGATTGCAGGGCGTGGCTGGAATGCAAGGCGTGATTCTGGGTGGCTTCCATGCGCTTGTCGATCACCTCTTCCACCTGATGTGGGTCGTCATAATTCATCGAGGCCGCCCGAAACGTGTCGCAGATCAGGTCAACCGCTTCATGGTCCTTGCGGATCTTCGGGTACCGACCGAAAATGGTGGAAGAACCGGGGTTTTCGATATGTTCCTCAAGCCCGACAGGGTTGGCGCGCGACAGCCGGATCAGCTCGAACAACAGGCACAGCATGTCGCGATAATCAGACGGTTTCCAATGCGGGCCTTTGAAAACCTTGCCGATATCCTTGGCGGTATGCTTGACCACGCCGATATCGTTTGAAATCAGGAAGGCGCCGATGGCGGCACCACCGATCATCATCATCTCGAACGGCAGCGATTTCAGGATGATGCCAAGTTTTCCGCCCGCCAGAATGTAGCCGCCGAACACCATGGCGAAAATCACGCCGATGCCAATAAATCCGAACATGGTTCCCTCATCTTCCGTCTGAACAGCAGCGTCGCATCGAACCGTAAAGAAAGGCTGACCTCATTCCCGTGGCGCCAGTGCATTTCGTCCGGCAATCAGCACGCTGATCGTGTAGGCGGTTTCCGACGGCATGCCCGACAGCACGGCAGCTGCGGCATCGGGGCGCATCCGGGCCAGAAACCCGGCGGCGAATTCGGGGGCCATGGCGGCAAACAGGGCGGCGGCCTCGGCGGGTTTCATCGCCTCATAGACCGCGGTCAGACGTGCCAGATCATTTTCTGCGGCACCATCGGCGATGGCGAGGGTCGCGCGCAGGCTGGCCTCGGATGCCTGTAGCTCGGCAAGCCGTTGGGCCAGCGCCGCATCTGCCAGGGCCAACGCGGCCAGCCGGTCCTGAAGGGCCGCTTCGCGGGCGGTCACGGCGGCATCGCGGGTCTTCAGCGCCTCGGCCAGGGCGGCGGGCGGTTCGGGGCATTGCAAAGGTCCGCCCCCGCCAGCCACACTGTCTGCAGCCTGCAACGCCATGGCCGCGCCAAGCCCATGGCCAAACCGCAACGCCCCGGCCGCGGCCAGGGTCAGCGCAAGGATGGCCAAAGTGCCGCGTCCGGTGGGCAAGCGCAGCCGGGTCATTCCGCCGCACTCACGCCTGAGCGACGCCGGACAAAGCGCAGGCGGCGCTCATCCGGGTCGGGGGAATCGGTGCGTGGCACCGCGTCGGGCAAATCATGCAAGGCCGCCAGCATCAGTTCCAGCTTTGCCGCCGCGGCCTCGGCCCGCCGGACCTGATCTTCCAGCCCCGACGACGACGAAGACGCCGAAGCGCGCGCGCGCTCCAGCGCCTGTGTCATGTCATCCACCTGCGCCGACAGCACCGCAATTGCGCCGCCCATGCCGGTTTCCAGCGCGGTAAAGCGTTTCAGCCGGTTGGCCAGAACCAGGCAGTAAAGCGCGGTGGCGAAGGCCCCGGCCGCAAGCAGGAAATCAGCAATCAGGTTCATCGCAAACCCCTTCAGTTCAGGACAAATTCGGAAATCAGCAGGTCGCGCACCCGGTCTTGCCCGGTGACGATCTGGATGCGGCGCAGCATCTGTGCCTTCAGGCGCATCAGCGCGGACGGGTCATGCAACTGGGTCAGTTCCACCGCGCGCAGATAGCTGTTGAGCACATCGCTGATGCGCGGCAGCAACTGCCGCACCTCTTCGGCATGGGCGGGGCTGACCTCAAGCTGAGAGGCGAAGCGCAGGTGACGTGCGGTGGATTGCGGCCCAAGGCTGATGGTGATCGGTGCCACCGCGACGAAAGCCACATCGGCCAGCGACCCGTGGGCGGTGTCTGGCGCATGCGGGGCCGAATCGCCCCCCGCGATCAGACCGGAATAGGTGGCGTAGAACCCGCCCCCCCCAAGGGCAAGCGCCCCCAGCACCCCGATCAGCAAGGGGAGTTTGCCTTTCTTTTTCGACGGCACGTCGGCAGGAACATCGGGTTTGGTCATTGTGGGATCACCTTTCTTCGGCACCTCTGAAAATAGACCAAAGGTCACTAACCGATTGTTAAGCCGCATCCTTCATTGATGGCCCAAGGCAGGCAAAAGTCTGCAGGACGGAGGCTTGGCGTGAACAATCTGGTTTCCTTGTGGCTGGGCCTGACACTGGCCAAGCGGGTGGTTCTGGTTGCGGCCACCGTTGGGATGTTTCTTGCGGTTCTGGGCCTGGCGCGGATGGGCCAGTCCACCGGCGAAAGCCTGCTTTATGCCGGGCTGGAGCCGCGCACCTCGGGCGATGTGATCGCGGCGCTGGATCAGGCCGGGGTTGCCTATACGGTGCGCGGTGAGTCGATTTATGTGCCAACGGCGGCCCGTGACGGCTTGCGGATGCAGCTTGCAAGTCAGGGTTTGCCTGCCTCGGGCGCCGCTGGCTATGAACTGCTGGATGGTCTGTCGGGTTTCGGCACGACATCGCAGATGTTTGACGCCGCCTATCGGCGTGCCAAGGAAGGCGAACTGGCCCGCACCGCCCTTGCCATGCCGCAGATCAAGGCGGCGCGGGTGCATATCGCGCAGAGCAATTCCGGCCGCTTTCTGCGTGATCAGCGCAGCACTGCCAGTGTGACCGTCACCACCACCACCGGGTCGCTGACGGCGGATCAGGCCAATGCCCTGCGGCATCTTGTTGCAAGCGCTGCCGGCAACATGGTGGCCGACGATGTGTCGGTCATTGATTCGGTTTCCGGGCTGATCCCCGCCGCTGGTGACGGGGCGGCGCTGTCGGGCGATGCGCGGGCGGTCGAGATCAAGCGCAATGTCGAGCGGTTGCTGGCGGCGCGCGTCGGGCCGGGGCGTGCGATCGTCGAAGTCTCGGTCGAGACGCTGCGCGAGCGGGAAGCCATCACCGAAAAGACCATCGACCCGCAACAGCGTGTCGCGATTTCGTCCGACACCGAGCAAACCAGCGACACTTCCAGCGATACGGCCTCGGGCGTGACCGTTGCGTCCAACCTGCCGGATGGTGATGGCGCCGAAGGGGCCGGCGGCAAAAGCCAGTCGTCGCAAAGTCGCGAGCGGGTGAATTATGAAGTGTCGCAAACCCAGCGCGAGGTGCTGCGCGAGCCGGGTGCGATCCGGCGGGTGACGGTTGCCGTGCTGGTGGATGGCAAGCGGTCAAGCGGGGCCGACGGTGCGGTGACGCTGGAACCCCGGTCTGAACAGGAACTGGCAGACCTGCGCGAACTGGTCAGCTCGGCCGCCGGATTGGACGATGCGCGCGGTGATGTGCTGACGCTGAAATCCATGGAGTTTGTGGATGCGCCGCTGGAAGGCACCCTTGCCGAGGCCGGGGTTGCGTCGATGTTCGGCCCGATTGATCTGATGTCAGCCCTGCAAATCGTGGTTCTGGGGCTGGTGTCCGTGGCCTTGGGGGTATTTGTTGTCCGGCCCTTGTTGCTGCCATCGGCGCAGGCCGCGGCACTGCCTGCTGGGCCTGCCGCAATGGCCTTGCCGGGGCCGCAGCAAAGCGATGCCGGACCGGGCCTGACCGGGGAAATATCTGACGGCTTTGATCTGCCTTCAATGCCCGTCGTCAATCTTGATCATGCCGGGGCGTTCACCGATCAGCCGAACGATCCGGTGTCCCGGCTGCGGCGCCTGATCGACGAGCGCCAGACCGAATCGGTCGAGATCCTTCGCAACTGGATGGAAAAAGAAGAGGAGCGCAGCTGATGCCGCCTTTGAAGCTGGAAGTCTTCGAGACGCCGGGCGCGCGGAGCAGGGCACAGACTGTGGTGCTCGACAGTGCCGATGTCGAAGAGGCGCGGCTGCAATCCTATGAGGCGGGGTATTCTGCAGGTTGGGAGGATGCAGCGGCATCTGCCAAGGATGACCAGTCACGGATCGGGTCGGAACTGGCCAACAACCTGCAAGGTCTTGCCTTTACCTTTCAAGAGGCGCGGGCGCATCTGATCAAGGCGATTCAGCCGGTTCTGATCGACCTGTGCACCCGGCTGCTGCCCCCTTTGGCGCAGGATGTGCTGGCCCCGGTGGTGCTGGATACGATCATGCCACTGATCGACGATCTGGCCGATACGCCTATTCATGTGGTGCTGAACCCGGTCGCACGCCCGGCAGTCGAGCGGCTGGTGTCGCAGGCCGCCGGTCTGCCGCTGATCATTCAGGAAGAGCCGACGCTGGGCGAAGGTCAGGTCTATCTGCGGCTTGGCGCGGTGGAACACCGTATCGATCTGGATGCCGCAATTTCCGAACTGACCCGTGCCGTGCATGATTTCTTCGAGTCTTCAGAAAAGGATGCTGTCGATGGATAATCCCGCAGATACCAACCCCTTTGCCCAGGTGCCGATCGAGATCACGATTTCGGTGGGCAAGGCGCGGCCCCTGGTGCGTGATCTGCTCAAGCTGGGGCAGGATGCCGTCTTGGCCCTGGACCGCCGCGTCGAAGACCCGGTGGAACTGTATATCGGCGACCGGCTGATTGCGCGCGGTGAGTTGCAGGAGTTGGAGGGCGAGCAGGCCGGTCAACTGGCGGTGCGGCTGATCGAGGTGGCAAACCTGCGTGGCGGGCTGTAGGCGCGCCATGTCGGTCTGGCGCGTCGCCCCGTTCCTGCTGATCTTGCTGGCTGGCCCGGCCATGGCGCAGGACATGACGCTGAACCTTGGCGACGGTGCCTCGCTGTCGGCCCGTTCGGTGCAGCTTATCCTGCTGTTGACGGTGCTCAGCCTTGCGCCGGGATTGGCGGTGATGGTGACCTGCTTTCCCTTCGTGGTCACCGTCCTGTCGATCTTGCGTCAGGCCATCGGGCTGCAACAGGCCCCGCCCAACATGCTGATCGTCAGCCTCGCGCTGTTCCTGACATGGTATGTGATGGACCCGGTGTTCACCGAAGCCTGGGTGAATGGTCTTGGCCCGCTCAGCCGCGAAGAACTTGAGATCGGCCCGGCGATTGCGCGCACGATGGCGCCGTTCCGGGCCTTCATGGCTGCGCGGCTGGACCCGGCCACCTTTGCCCATCTGGCCGAATTGCGCGCCGAGGTGATGCCCGCATCCTTGCCCGACGCGCCGCTGTCGGTTCTGGTGCCCGCCTTCATGCTGAGCGAGATCAAGCTGGCCTTCGAGATCGGGTTTCTGGTGTTCCTGCCGTTCTTGATCATTGATCTGGTGGTGGCGGCGGTGCTGATGTCGATGGGCATGATGATGGTGCCCCCGGCGGTGGTGTCCTTGCCGTTCAAGCTGGCGTTTTTCGTGGTGGCCGATGGCTGGAGCCTGATCGCCTCGGCGCTGGTGCGGTCTTATCTTTAGCGGCCTCGGCGGCCCTGACGCACCGCGCGCAGGGTGTTACTGCGCGGAAAGGGCGGCAAGTATGGCCTTGGCGCTGTCGCTGTCCCAAGCGGCATCGCCGATCAGCCGCGCCACTTCCTGGCCTTCGGGGTTCAGGATCAGCGTGACCGGCAGCGCCATGACACTGGACGCGCGGGCCAGCTCGGACGACGGGTCGCGCAGAATGGGCAGGTTGGCAATCTGTGCCTCGGCAAAGAACCGTTGGATGGCGGGCACTGCATTTCGTCCGGTGGCGACTGGCAGCACGGCAAGGTCGGGCATCGCGGCCTGAAGCCGGTCAAGCGAGGGCATCTCATGGCGGCAGGGCGCACACCACGTGGCCCAGAAGTTCAGCACCACCCATTTGCCGCGATAGTCCGCCAGCGACACCGCAGTATCGGCACCATCGACCAGCGCCGCCTGCGCCAAGGTCACCGGGGCCGCGTGAAAGGCCAGCTTTTTCATGTCGCCCTCACGCAGCGCGGCCGCGCCATCGTCGGCCAGCACCGGGTTTGCACCAAGCGCCAAGGCCGTATACAGAACGGCAAGTGATTTCCTGACCATGACACCTCCGAAAGCCGCATCCATGACCGCTTCCCCCGATATCAATTCCGCCAACCAGATGTGGGGCGGGCGTTTTGCCGAAGGGCCGGACGCGATCATGCAGGCGATCAACGCCTCGATCGGGTTCGACAAGCGGCTTTACGCGCAGGATATTGCCGGGTCGCGCGCCCATGCGGCGATGCTGGCCGCGACGGGTATTCTTACACCTAGCGATGCCGAGGCGATCGGGGAAGGCCTGCTCACCGTGTTGTCAGAGATTGAAACCGGGGCGTTCGCGTTCCGGGTTGATCTGGAAGACATTCACATGAATGTGGAAAACCGGCTGAAAGAGATCATTGGCGCGCCAGCGGGCCGCCTGCACACGGCGCGCAGCCGCAATGATCAGGTCGCGGTCGATTTCCGGCTTTGGGTGCGCGATCAATGCGATGCGGCGATTGCAGGGCTGACGGTTCTGATGCGGGCCTTTGTGGCACAGGCCGAGGCCGGGGCCGACTGGGTGATGCCAGGCTTTACCCATCTGCAAACCGCGCAGCCAGTGACCTGGGGGCATCACATGCTGGCCTATGTCGAGATGTTTGCGCGTGACCGCAGCCGGTTTGAAGATGCGCGGCGGCGGATGAACGAATGCCCTTTGGGGGCGGCGGCCTTGGCGGGCACGGGCTTTGCGATTGACCGGCAGATGACCGCCGCTGCGCTGGGCTTTGACCGGCCAACGGCAAACAGCCTTGATTCGGTGTCCGACCGCGATTTCGCGCTGGAGTTTCTGGCCGCCAGCAGCATTTGCGCCATGCATCTGAGCCGCTTTGCCGAGGAATTGGTGATATGGTCTTCGGCGCAGTTCCGCTTTGTGCGGCTGTCGGACAAATGGACGACCGGCAGCAGCATCATGCCGCAAAAGAAAAACCCCGATGCGGCCGAGTTGTTGCGTGCCAAGATCGGGCGGATTCTGGGGGCGACGGTGGCGCTGTTTACCGTGATGAAGGGCCTGCCGCTGACCTATTCCAAGGACATGCAGGAAGACAAGGAACAGGTGTTCGATGCCGCCGATACGCTGATGCTGGCACTGGCCGCGATGACCGGCATGGTGGGCGACATGACCGCCAACCGTGAGGGTCTGGCGGCAGCGGCGGCCAGCGGCTTTTCCACGGCCACCGATCTGGCCGATTGGCTGGTGCGCGACTTGGGGCTGCCGTTCCGCGACGCGCATCATGTGACGGGCACGTTGGTGGCGATGGCCGAGGCCAAGGGTTGTGATCTGCCGGAATTGTCGATCACCGAGATGCGGTCGGTGCATGCAGGGATCAACCCGTCGGTTTATTCGGTGCTGGGCGTTGAAAACTCGGTGCGGTCACGGCAATCCTATGGTGGTACGGCGCCCGATCAGGTGCGGGCACAGGTGGCGCGTTGGCAGCAGGCACTGGCGTGATGATACGGGTTGGTTTGATCTTTCTGTTAGGTGTCGTGCCGGCCTGCACCGATCCGCGACTGAACGCCGGGCTTTCGGTCGGGCCGGGCGGGGTGTCTGTGGTGCCGTCACTTTATGGGCGCGTGGGCAGTGTTGGCGTGGCGATCCGTCCTTGAAAGGGGTTCCGATGCGGATATTTCTTGTTCTGGCGGCGGGTTTGCTGGCGTCTTGCGGGGCAGATGGTGCGCCAGAGCGGCCCGAACCCGGCGTGCGTGTCTCGGGCGAGGTCGGGATCGGGGTTGTGCTGAACTAGCCGGTTCGGGGCGGGGCAAGGAAAGGGTTGCGGCGATGCGGTTTGTCTATCTGGCGCTTGCCCTGTGGGGTGCGGTTCACCCGATGTATTGGTTCGTGACCTACATGCAGCAAACCGGCACCGGCCTGTCGGGGCTGATTGATGCCTGGTATGTCAATGCCTCGACCACCGGCTTGACCTGGGATCTGACGATTGCGGCTGTCGCGCTGACGGTGTGGATCGTGGCGGAAACCGTATCGCGCAAGGCTTGGGTCAATCTGGTGGCGATACCGGCCACGTTTTGCATCGGCGTCAGTTGCGGCTTGCCGCTTTATCTGTTCCTGCGGTCGCGCCAGGCCAAGGTTGGTTGAAATCGGCGGCATCCGCCGCTAGGTGCTGGCGCAGATCATTCGGGGATGCCGGGTCATGGACCATTTTCTGTATCGCGACGGCATCTTGCATGCCGAAGATGTGGCCCTTGCCGACATTGCCGCCACGGTCGGGACGCCGTTCTATTGCTATTCGGCAGCCACGCTGACCCGGCACTATCAGTTGTTCACCGAGGCGCTTTCGCCGCTGCCGCATCTGGTGTGTTTTGCCATCAAATCGCTGTCGAATGTGGCGGTGCTGAAACTGCTGGGCGATCTGGGTGCCGGGATGGATGTGGTGTCGGGCGGCGAATATCGGCGCGCCCGGGCCGCTGGCGTGCCGGGCGATCGGATCGTGTTTTCCGGCGTGGGCAAGACGCGCGAGGAAATGCGTCTGGCGCTGAACGGCGGCATCCGGCAGTTCAACGTGGAGTCAGAGCCGGAATTGCGGGCGCTGTCCGATGTGGCGGTATCGCTGGGGGTGACCGCGCCGATTGCGCTGCGCGTCAACCCCGATGTCGATGCCAGGACGCATGAGAAGATCGCCACCGGCAAATCGGAAAACAAGTTCGGCGTGCCCATCGCCAAGGCCCGCGCGGTCTATGCCGAGGCGGCCAGACTGCCCGGCATCGACGTGGTGGGGATTGATGTCCATATCGGCAGCCAGTTGACCGAACTGGCACCGTTCGAGGCGGCGTTCACCAAGGTGCGCGAGCTTACCGAAGCCTTGCGCGCCGATGGCCACAATATCCGCAGACTTGATCTGGGCGGCGGGCTGGGCATCCCCTACACGAGGTCGAACGAGGCCCCGCCCCTGCCCACCGAATATGGCGCGATGATCCGCCGCGTTCTGGGCGATCTGGGCTGTGAGATCGAGATTGAACCGGGGCGGCTGATCTCGGGCAACTCGGGCGTGCTGGTGTCGCAGGTTGTTTACGTGAAAAACGGTGAGGGCCGCGATTTCCTGATCCTTGACGCGGCGATGAACGATCTGGTGCGCCCGTCGATGTATGGCGCGCATCACGATATCATCCCGGTGGTGGAACCCGCAGCAGCAAGCCCGGTGCAGGCGTTCGACGTGGTCGGCCCGGTGTGTGAGACCGGCGACACCTTTGCCAAGGCCCGCGCCCTGCCGCATCTGGCCGAGGGCGATCTGGTGGCGTTTCGCAGCGCCGGGGCCTATGGCGCGGTGATGGCGTCGGAATACAACACAAGGCCTCTGGTGCCCGAGGTTCTGGTCAAGGGGGATCACTTCGCCGTCATTCGGGCGCGACCAACCTTTGACGAAATCCTTTCTCGCGATACCATCCCCGAATGGCTGTGACTGTCGTCCGGCCTTGGAAAAGGCTGGCATGGCGGTTCACGATCCCCAAGAGGCGCTGAAGCGCATTGTCCTTCCGCTGCGGCTGACGCAGGCCGGGCTTTGGGCCGAACGGCTGACGCGGGCGTTCTGGCCGCTCTGGGTGATTATGCTGGCCACCTTGGCGGCTTTGGTGTTTGGTCTGCAAGACCTTGTTTCGCTTGACGTTGTCTGGGCTGCCGGCGGCAGCGTTCTGGTCGGCATGTTGGCTGCGCTTGTGCAGGGCCTGCGGGCGTTTCGGGCGCCGTCGCGGGCCGAGGCGCTGGTGCGACTTGATTCGCGGCTGCCCGGTCGGCCGATTGCCGCACTTGGCGATGTGCAGGCGATTGGCGGCGATGATCCGGCATCCTTGGCGGTGTGGCGCGCGCATCTGGTGCGGATGGCCGACCGCGCGGCGCAGGCCAAGACCGTGCAGCCTGACCTGCGCCTGTCCAGCCGTGACCCGTTCGCCCTGCGCTATGTCGCGCTGACCGCCTTCGTGCTGGCGCTGATGTTCGGCTCGCTGTGGCGGGTGACATCGGTGGCGGCCCTTGCCCCCGGCGGGGCGGCGGGCCTTGCGGCGGGGCCGACATGGGAAGGCTGGGCACAACCGCCCGCCTACACCGGCAAGCCAACGATTTACCTGAATGATGTGACGGCCGAGGCTTTGGAGCTTCCGGTGGGCAGCCGGTTGCAATTTCGCCTGTATGGCGAGGTGGGGGCGCTGACCCTGACCGAAACCGTGTCGGGCGTGGACCCCGATGCCCCGGTTGCGGCGGCCCAAAGCGTTGCCCGCGATTTCGTGCTGACCCAGTCCGGCAGCGTCGCAATCGAAGGTGCCGGCGGCCGTGCCTGGGCCTTTAGTGCAACACCCGACAGCGCGCCGACGATTGTGCCCGAGGGCGAGATCGGGCGTGAGGCGGATGGCCGGTTCCGTCAGGCTTTTGCCACCAAGGATGATTATGGCGTGGTCGCCGGGCAGGTGACGATTGCGCTGGACCTGCCAGCCGTAGACCGCCGCTTTGGTCTGACCGCCGAGCCCGAGGCGCGCGAGGCGGTGACGCTGGACCTGCCGCTGCCGGTAACCGGCAACCGCGCCGAGTTTTCCGAAACCCTGATCGACGATCTGTCACAGCACCCGTTTGCCAATCTGCCGGTCACGATGACCTTTGCCGCCACCGATGCAGCGGGGCAGGTCGGCACGGCTGCGCCCCTGCCCGTCGTGCTGCCGGGCAAGCGGTTCTTTGACCCGCTGGCTGCCGCGCTGATCGAGATGCGGCGCGATCTGCTCTGGAACAGGAGCAATGCCGTGCAGGCGGCGCAGGTGCTGAAGGCCGTGACGCACAAGCCGGATGAGTTCATCCGCAACAAGCGCGCCTACCTGCGGTTGCGGGTGGTGATGCGGCAGTTGGATGCCGAGAAAGCCAGCCTGACGCCTGAGCGGCGCGACGAGATTGCCGAGGAGTTGTGGCAGATCGCCCTGATGGTGGAAGAGGGTGATCTTGCCAGCGCGATGGAGCGGTTGCAGCGCGCGCAGGACCGGCTGGACGAGGCGATCAAGAATGGCGCCAGCCCGGAAGAAATTGACAAGCTGATGCAGGAATTGCGTCAGGCGCTGAACGACTACATGCGTCAACTGGCCGAAGAAGCGCAGCGCAACCCCGACAGCCAGCTTTCCGAAAACATGCCTGGCATGGAAATGTCGGCCGATCAGTTGCAGCAGATGCTGGACGAGCTGAAAAAGCTGATGGAAGAAGGCCGCACCGCCGAGGCACAAGAGCTGATGGAAATGCTGCGGCAGCTGATGGAAAACATGCAGGTGACCCAAGGCCAGGGCCAGGGCGGGCAGGGTCAGGGCAATCAGGCGATGCGCGATCTGGGCCAAACCTTGCGCGACCAGCAGGGCCTGTCGGACGATGCTTTCCGCGACTTGCAGGAGGGCCAGCAGGGTGGCCAGCAACCGGGTCAGCAGCAGGGCGAGGGGCAGCAGGGCGAGGGTCAAGACCAACCCGGTCAAGGTGCCGGCCGTGGGCTTGCAGAACGTCAGCGGGAATTGCGCGATCGTCTGGGCCAGCTTGGCCGCAGCCCGTTGCCGGGCGAAGGCAGCGAACAGGGCGAGGCCGGGCGGCAGGAGCTGGACCGCGCCGGCCGGGCGATGCGTGACGCCGAAGATGCCTTGCGCAACGGCGATCTGCCCGGCGCGCTGGACCGTCAGGCCGAAGCGATGGAAGCCTTGCGCGAAGGGATGCGCAATCTGGGCGAGGCTTTGGCCGAAGAGCAGCGCGACCAGCAGCAGCAGAACGGCAACCAGCAAGGCGAAGCTTTTGGCCGCGCCGACCCGAACAGCCAGCGTGACCCGCTGGGACGTGAACCGGGAGAGTCGGCGCGGATCGGGTCAGACCGCAACATGTTGCAGGGCGAGGACGTTTACCGACGGGCCCAAGACCTGCTGGACGAGATTCGCCGCCGCACCGGCGACCAGCTTCGCCCCGAGGCTGAACGTGATTATCTGAAGCGCTTGCTGGACATGTTCTGACATCGGATTTGGCGACCGTTGCAGGGTGCTGCGGGGCATGTGGCGGCGATGCGCTGTTCATCCGATCTGCTTTACTTCGGCGTGGCGGCCCGGCACACAGGCCGGCACACCGCCGTGGAGCCAAAATGTTTGAAGTTGCCGCAGATCTTGTTGCCTTGCTGATGGTTGCCGCGTTTCTGGCCGGGTTTGTCGATGCGATTGCGGGCGGCGGCGGCTTGATCACGGTTCCGGCGCTGTTGCTGGCCGGGGCCTCGCCGGTTGAAACCCTGGCCACCAACAAATTGCAGGGCAGTTTCGGGGCGGGGACGGCGATGGCCAGCTATGCCCGTGCCGGGCATGTGCGGTTGCGCGAACAACTTCTCATGGCGCTGGTCAGTGCGACGGCGGGGGCGGCGGGGGCGCTGGTGGCGCATCTGATCCCGGCGGCGGTGCTGCGGGTGATCATGCCGGTGGTGCTGGTGGCCGTGGCGGTGTTCTTTGCGGTCAAGCCGGGGCTGACCGACCAGGACCGGGTGCAGCGAATGGCACCGGGGGTGTTCACCTTTACCGCCGTGCCGTTGATCGGGGCCTATGACGGCTTTTTTGGGCCGGGGACGGGCAGCTTTTTCATGCTCGGCTTCATCCTGCTGGCAGGCTATGGGGTGCTGAAGGCGACAGCCCATACCAAGCTGTTGAACTTTGCCTCGAACCTTGGCGGGCTGACGGTTTTTGCCTTTTCCGGGGCGATGTGGTGGGGGGTTGGGGCAGCGATGGCGGTGGCCCAGATTGCGGGCGCGGCCTTGGGGGCGCGGCTGGCGATGCGGGTGGGGGCGCGGCTGATCAAGCCCTTGCTGGTAACCACATCCACCCTGATGGCCGCGCGGTTGCTGTGGCAGGTCTGGGGCTGATGTAACACAGGGGGCATTGGGCGAGGCTGTTTAATATCAATGACTTGGTTTTCTGACTTAAGCGTTTCTTAACGACTGCGGGACGAGCTTGTCCTTTCCCCGGGGTCAGGCCGTCTGGCCCAGTTTGCGATAGGCGCCCAAGCCACCGGCGATGAAGTGGGCATTTTCATAGCCCATGCTGTGCAGGGTTGCGGCGGACAGCGCGCCGCGATTGAAGGCGTTGCAATAGCACAGGATCACGGCCTGACGGTCGGCAATCATGGCTTCCACATTCATTTCCAGCTTGCCCCGGCTGATGTTGAGCGAGCCGGGAATGTGGCCTGCAGCATGTTCGTCGGGGTCGCGGATATCGACCAGAACCGCGCCGTTGGCGACAAGTACATCAACCGCGTCGGGGGTGACTTCGTCCACCTTGGCGCGTGCCGCGTCGGCCATGGCCTGAAACTGTTCCGAATAGGCCATGAACGCCCCCCAAAGGTTATATATTCCGTATTTGGCATATAACGAAAACCGCCATCGGGCAAGCAAGACATTGGCGCTTCCGCAGTCTGAAAGGCCGGGGCCAAGGGCAGCGCCGAGCCTGCGGTTTTCCGATCCATGACGGTCGATTGACACAGTCGGCCGCTTTTCAGCGCCGCTATAGCCCCCAATCCGCGCCCTGCATTTCGCGCAAACGGCTGGCGGTGCGTTCGAATTCGAACGATCCGGTGCCTTCGATATACAACCGTTCGGGTTCGTCGGCGGCGGTGCAGATCAGGCGGACGCGGGCTTCATACAGCGCGTCGATCAGGGTGACGAAGCGCTTGGCTTCGTTGTAGTTGCTGGCGGAAAGCTGCGGGATGTCTTCGAGGATGAGCACGCGCAGGGCGGCAGCGATGGCCAGAAAATCGGCCGGGCCCAGCGGGCGGGCGCAAAAATCCCAGAACGTGGCGCGGCCGATGCCGTTGGCATAGCTGGGAATGTCGATCGTGCGCCCGTTGACCGGCAGTTTCAGCGGTGCCGATGGCGCCCCGCCGGTCAGATCCTTCCAGATCGCGGTGATCTCGCCATGTGCCTTGCCTGCGGGGTGGAAATAGACCTGTGCCCCGGCAAGCCGGTGCTGGCGAAAATCGGTGGGGCTTTCCAGCTCGCACACCTGCATGCGCTCGCGCAGCATGGCGATGAAGGGCAAGAACAGCGCGCGGTTCAGGCCGGTCTTGTACAGGTCTTCGGGGGGGCGGTTCGAGGTGGTGACGATCACCACACCGGCAGCAAACAGCTTTTCAAACAGGCGCCCCACGATCATGGCATCGGTGATGTCGGTGATCTGCATTTCGTCAAAGGCCAGCAGGCGGGTGTCCTTGATCACCGCCTCGGCCACTGGGGCAAGCGGGTCGTCCACGCCGGTCTTGCGCGCGGCGTGCAGGCCACGGTGGATGTCTTGCATGAAGGCATGAAAATGCACGCGGCGCTTTTGCGGAATCGCCGTCGCCTCGGCAAAGAGATCCATCAGCATGGATTTGCCGCGCCCGACCCCGCCCCACAGATACAGGCCCTTGGGCGGCATCAGCGGTTTGGCGAACATCCCGGCAAACAGGCCGGTGCGGCGGGTGGCGTGGTCTTCCAGCCAACGGCGCAAGTCTTCGAGCGCTGGCAGAACCGCATGCTGGCCCGGATCGGGGCGCAGGCTGCCGTCTGCGACGCGGGCCTCATACAATTCGGTCAGGGTCTGGCGCATGGTTTGGTATACATCGGTATGCGATTGGCGGGCAAGCGTGGCATGGTGTTGAATACGCCTTGTGGGGCGATTTCAAAACGGGTTTGGTTGGGTCGCAACGCTTTGGGGGCAGACATGGCGGAATGGTGGCGCGGATCGGTGACCTATCAGGTTTATCCACGGTCGTTTCAGGATTCGGACGGCGACGGGATCGGTGATCTGGCCGGGATCACCGCGCGCTTGCCGCATCTGGCGGGGCTGGGGGTGGAAGCGGTCTGGCTGTCGCCGGTGTTTCGCAGCCCGATGGCGGACATGGGCTATGACGTATCTGACTATACCGATGTGGACCCGCTGTTTGGCGATCTGGCGGCCTTTGATGCCATGGTGGCGCGGGCGCATGATCTGGGGCTGAAGGTGATCATTGATCAGGTGATTTCGCACAGTTCCGACCAGCACCCGTTTTTCAAGGACAGCCGCACCAGCCGCGATGCCGCGCATGCCGACTGGTATGTCTGGGCCGATGCACAGGCCGATGGCAGCCCGCCGAACAACTGGCTGTCGGTGTTTGGCGGCAGCGCATGGGAATGGGATTCGCGCCGGCGGCAATATTACCTGCACAACTTCCTGCCCAGCCAGCCGGATTTCAATTTTCACAACCCGGCGGTGCAGGAGTGGCTGCTGTCGGTGTTGCGGCTCTGGCTGGATCGCGGGGTGGATGGCTTTCGGCTGGATACGGTGAATTACTATTTCCACGATGCGGCGCTGCGCCCGAACGGCCCGATGCCGCCCAAGGAGAAATGGCCGCCGGTCAACCCGTATGAGATGCAGGATCACAGGTTTTCCAAATCGCGGCCCGAAAATCTGGACTGGCTGCAGAAGATGCGGGCCTTGACCGACGCCTACCCCGATCGCACCATGGTGGGCGAGGTCGGCGATGCGCCGTGGCGCAATGTGCAGATCATGGCCGATTACACGCGGCCCGGGCGTCTGCACATGGCCTACAGCTTTGACATGCTGGAGCCCGAGTTCACGGCGGCGCATTTTCGCGACAAGATCGAAGGGTTCTTTCAGGGTGCCCCCGATGGCTGGCCGATGTGGGCGTTTTCCAACCATGACGTGATCCGCCATGCGTCACGCTGGGCCGAGCATGGCACCCCCGATGCCGTGGCCAAGCTGGCAGCGGTGATGCTGTTGTCGTTCGAAGGCTCGATCTGCCTGTATCAGGGCGAAGAACTGGGGCAGGTCGAGACGGATATCGCGTTTGACGAGTTGACCGATCCGCCGGGGCTACGGTTCTGGCCCGACTACAAGGGGCGTGACGGCTGTCGCACGCCGATGGTCTGGGATGCGACCGCGCAGGGCGGGTTCACCACGGGAACGCCGTGGTTGCCGGTCAAGCCGGCGCAACTGGCGCGCAATGCGGCAGCACAAGACGGGGTTGCCGGGTCAGTGCTGGAGTTCTATCGCGAGATGTTGGCGTTTCGGCGCGCGACCCCGGCGCTGCGCGCGGGCAGGACGCGATTCTTTGACGTGCCAGAGCCGGTTCTGGCCTTTGCGCGCGGCGATGCCTTGGCCTGCGTGTTCAACCTGTCGCCGCGCCCGGTGACATTGGCCGCGACGGGGGCAATGCTGGACGCAGCCCCACGCCATGCCGCGCATCTGGAGGCAGGTCGGCTGGTGTTGGGCCCCAACGGCTTTGCGTTCTTGCAAGCCAAGGGCGGGCTGACCGTTTCCTCAGTCTAGCCGAATGGCGATTGCACCCGCGCCAATTGCAAATTGCGGATCAACGCACCTCAGACTCGCTGATCACGACAGGGCTGGGGTGGGGGGCCGATGTCGCAGCACCCATCCTGCTTTGCGGGTCAGCACGATGAACCGGGGCTTGGACCTGCGTTGCCATGCCGCCGCAGGGCATAGCTGCGCCACCATGTCCCACGGCAAAAGCCCCGGCGGCAAGAGTGGACAAATGTCAGAAAGTGGTGGCTAGGGGGGGACTCGAACCCCCGACCCCGTGATTATGAGTCACGTGCTCTAACCAGCTGAGCTACCTAGCCATAGGGCGCGTGGTATTGTGCGCGCCCAAGCGCGTCAAGGCCGAATCGTTCTTTGGGGTGGGAAGGGCGTGGGTCATACCGGGCGATCGCCGGCTGCCGGTGTTGGTGCGGTTGGAAATACAGCAGTGGCAAAGCCACAGCACGGAACCGGGGTCTTGCCATCGCCGCCGATGCCGCTGTGCCGGGCCAGTTTCCCCCGGCGACCGGCCGGGCAGGTCCGCGCCGCCGTGGCCGCGGCTGTGCTCGGCAAAAAGGCAACCTCTTGCTTGCAATTTCGCGTTGGCGCCCGCCCTGTCGGTTTGCGCATGGCGTGCAGCCCGGCTAGTCTTTGGGCAAAACGAGGCTGGCATGATACGGGCGTTGGTGGTTCTGGTGATTTTGGCGGGCGCGCGGCCGGTGGCGGCGCAATCGCTGAACACAAGTGAAACCGAGCCCGCGGCAGGAGTGACCTTGATGAAACCCATCGGCACAGAGGCCAGTTTTTCCGACTGGCTGGCAGGCTTTCGCAGCCGCGCCCTTGCTGCGGGCATCCCCGAGGCCGCCTTGTCCGGGGCGCTGAAGGCCGCGCGTTTCAACCCCAAGATCATCGAGCGCGACCGCAATCAGAATGAGTTCACCAAGACGATCTGGGATTATCTGGATACGGCGGTGTCTGATGACCGGGTGGCGCATGGCCGCAAGGCTTTGGACACGCATGCCGCGCTGCTGGCGCGGATCGAGGCGGAGTATGGGGTCGACCGCCATGTGGTGGCCGCGATCTGGGGGCTTGAATCGGCCTATGGCGCGGTGCGCGGCGACACGCCGACGATCGAGGCTTTGGCCACCCTTGCCTATGACGCCCGTCGCACGGCGTTCTTTGAGGCGCAGTTGCTTGCGGCGCTGAAAATCCTGGCGCAAGGCGATGTGACCCTTGATGCGATGCGCGGCAGTTGGGCCGGGGCGATGGGGCACACCCAGTTCATGCCGACAAGCTGGTGGGAGTTTGCGGTGGATTTCACCGGGGACGGCAAGCGCGACATCTGGGGTGATGATCCCGCCGATGCGCTTGCGTCAACCGCCCATTACCTGCGGCATTGGGGCTGGGCCAAGGGCGCGCTGTGGGGGCTGGAGGTGACGCTGCCCGCGGGCTTTGACTATGAGCAGACGACCGAGCGGGTGCGCAAACCGGTGGCTGACTGGGCCGCCTTGGGGGTTGCGCCCGTGGCCGGGGGCGCTTTGCCCGACCACGGCCTTGCCTCGGTCCTGCTGCCGGGGGGCGCGCGCGGGGCGGCGTTCCTGATCTTTTCCAACTTTCAGGTCATTGAGCGCTACAACACCGCCGATGCCTATGTGGTGGCCGTGGGCCATCTGGCCGACCGCCTGCGCGGCGGCCCGCCGATTGCCGCCGCCTGGCCGCGCGAGTTGCGCGCGCTGACGCTGGAGGAGCGGATCGAGTTGCAAACGCGGCTTGGCACCGCGGGGTTCGATCCGCAAGGCATTGACGGCCGGATCGGGCCAAACACCATCGCCGCTGTAAAGGCATTTCAGAAGGCCAACAACCTTGTGCCCGATGGCTATGCCAGTCTGGAGATATTGCAGAGGCTGCGCTAGCCCGGGATTGACTGGCGTGGCACCTGCGGTTGGCCGGGGCCTCCGGCGGGAGTATTTGGCAAGCAGCAAGGCGCAAGGCCGGGTGGGGCGGGCACCGGGCCAGACATTTTTGCACAGGGCACGCGCGGGCAGCCCCATTGTCGGCGCCGCATCAGGGCCTTATCGTGGCCGCCAACACAGCACAGGTGACACAGCATGACCGAAACAGCCGCATACGTTCCGCCGAAAGTCTGGATCTGGGACAAGGAAAACGGCGGGCAGTTTGCCGGCACCAACCGACCGATCTCGGGGGTCACGCATGAGGCGCCCTTGCCACGCGGCGAACATGCGTTCCAGCTGTATTCGATGGCCACGCCCAATGGGGTGAAGGTCACGATGATGTTCGAGGAATTGCTGGAGGCCGGCCACAGCGGCGCGGAATATGACGCCTGGCTGATCAGGATCGGCGCGGGGGATCAGTTCGGGTCGGGCTTTACCGAGATCAACCCGAACCAGAAGATCCCGGCGCTGGTCGATTACACCGGCACCCATCCGCTGCGGGTGTTCGAATCCGGGTCGATCCTGCTGCATCTGGCGGAAAAGTTCGAAGCCTTCCTGCCCGCATCAGGCCCCGAGCGGACCGAGGTGATCAACTGGCTGATGTGGCAGATGGGGTCTGCGCCGTTTCTGGGTGGTGGCTTTGGCCATTTCTACGCCTATGCGCCCGAGAAATACGAATACCCGATCAACCGCTATGCGATGGAGACCAAACGCCAGCTTGACGTGCTGGACAAGCAGTTGGCGCTGCATCCTTACGTGGCGGGTGAAGACTATTCGATTGCCGACATGGCGATCTGGCCGTGGTATGGCGGTGTCGTTCTGAATCGGGCCTACAACGCGGCCGAGTTTCTGGATGCGGCGTCCTATACCCATGTCATGGCCTGGGCGAAGAAGATCGACGCGCGGCCTGCGGTGATCCGGGCGCGCAAGGTCAACCGCAACTGGGGCGAGGCGCAGGACCAACTGCCCGAGCGCCATTCGGCGGCCGATTTCGACCGGCTGTAACTGGCGCGGGGTCTTGCGGCGGGGTCAGGCTTCGGGCACCATGACAAGCAAGCCGTGGCGATGGCGTCGTCACAGGGGGCCCAGCCTCCGCTGCTTGCGGCGACGCGCCGCTTTCGTCCTGCACGCCGGGATCTTTCGGGGTCTCGGTCCATGCGTCCGGCCCCAAGCAACAGGTCTGACATGGAACTGATCCGTCCTGAACATTATCGTTTTCCCAACGGCGGCGCCAAGGATGCGCTGCCGTTTGCCGTTGCCGAATACGAAGACCGTCTGGCCGGTCTGCGCGACATCATGGAGTTGCACAGCCTTGACGCCGTGGTGCTGACCTCGATGCACAACGTCGCGTATTATTCGGGGTTCTTGTATTGCAGCTTTGGGCGGCCCTATGCCTGCGTGGTGACGCGCAGCGATTGCGTCACCGTCAGTGCCGGCATTGATGCAGGCCAGCCCTGGCGGCGGTCGGTTGGGGACACCATCACCTATACCGACTGGCAGCGCGACAATTTCTGGCGTGTGGTGGCGTCGGTCACCGGCACTGGCCGCGCCATCGGCTGCGAGGCCGATCATCTGACGATGGAGCGCGCCGAAAAGCTGAACACCTATCTGAAACCCAAACGCGGGATGGATATCGCCCCTGCCACCATGCAGCAGCGCATGATGAAATCAGAGGCCGAGATTGCGTTGATCACGCAGGGCGCGGCTGTGGCTGATGTCGGGGGCTATGCCATCCGCGAGGCGATCAGGGTGGGCGCGACCGAGCTTGAGATTGCCATGGTGGGCCGCGATGCGATGGAGCGCGAGATTGCCAAGCGCTTTCCCGATGCCGAATACCGCGACACCTGGGTGTGGTTCCAGTCGGGGATCAACACCGACGGCGCGCACAATCCGTTGACCAACCGCAAACTGGCAAGGGGCGATATCCTGTCGCTGAACTGCTTTCCGATGATCAGTGGCTACTATACCGCACTGGAACGCACGCTGTTTCTGGGCGAGGTCGATGATGCCAGCCTGACCATCTGGCAGCACAACATCGCAGCGCATGAATACGGCATGACCCTGCTGCGCCCCGGTGCCTCGTGCGCCGATATCACGGCCAAGATCAACGCCTTTCTGGCCGAACGTGACATGCTGCAATACCGCACGTTTGGCTATGGCCACAGCTTTGGCATCTTGTCGCATTACTATGGCCGCGAGGCCGCGCTGGAGTTGCGCGAAGATATCGACACCGTGCTGGAACCCGGCATGGTGATTTCGATGGAGCCGATGCTGACCATCCCGCACGGCCAACCCGGCGCGGGCGGCTATCGTGAGCATGACATCTGCATCGTCACCGAAGACGCGCCGGAAGATATCACCTGCTATCCTTATGGGCCTGCGTTCAACGTGGTGGGCTGAGGCAGGCTGCGACGGCGCGCGGGAGTGCAGCGGTGGCGCGCCGCTGAACGCCAATGATGCAACAAACGGCGGACTGCCGTCCACCGTTTGCGGCATGTTTTGGTTGAAGCTCTGGCTTAAGCGGCCCGTTTGGTGCGGCGCGCAAGGCCGAGGGCGCCCAATGCTGTCAGCAACAGCATGCCTCCGGCGGGCAGCGGCACGACGCTGATGCTGGGCGTGATGCTTACAGTATAGGAGCCATTGCCGAAAAATGCCGATGACGAGACATTTGCAAGGTCCGGGGTAAAGCTGGCTTTCCATCCCGCGACGCCAAGCGTGTAGCTGCCCTCGGCCAAGGTGCCGATGCCGCTGAATGACAGGGTTGCCGCATTGCCAGCCACGCTGGATGTCGCGGTCGCAAGCAAGGTGGAGCCGAAGTAGAGCCCGATGGACTCGCGCAGGTTGCTGCCCGCTTTGCTGGTCATGGAAATATCCAGACCTGACAGCGCATAGCTTGACGGCGCATCAAGCGAGAACTGGATGAGATCCACGGTCCGAACCTTCAAGACATTGGCGAAGGTTGCGCCGCCGGTTGCATCGCCAAGATTGTAGGTCGCGGCAGAGCTGGACAATGTCGAGGCGACGAGAGCAGCGCCGGCAATCAGGAAAGACTTTAATTTCATGTTCATATTCCACTTTTCGAGTTTTTTCATCCGCAACACCAGAAGCCTGCGCGGATGGAGCCACCATAAACGACGGGCAAGCGATAGCCCTGAAATGCGGTGAGAATGCGGCTGTTGGCGCCGCGGTTCGAATTTTCGACAGATTAACCGCTGATTTTCCCGATTTCCGGCCGTGCGGTTTGGTGTCGGGCTGATCGCGTTGCCTGCGGCCGTGGTCAAACGATTCTTGTCCGGCAGTGCTGGCGTGCAGCTTTCCTCTTTGATCGCCTGCCGTTGTCGCACCGGGCGCGCCATTCACCCTTGATCAAACCGTCACACGCCTGTCGCCAAGGCGTCATAACTTGCCGCCATTGCTGCGTGACAGTGCAACCCTTCAACAGGAATGGCCCGATGATCCTTCGTCATGTCTGTCTGACTTCTGCCCTCGCCCTTGCCACCGCGCTGCCCGCAAGCGCCGAGATGGTGTTCAACCGCATCTCTAGTTTTGCCACGCCGGGCAACATGGCTGCGGGTGAAGACCTGGCGCGCGAAACCAGCGCCGAGATCATTGCGGCCACCGAAGATGGCATGACGCTGATCTATTCCGACAGCCCGCTGGGCGTGATCGGCATGGTCGATATCACGGACCCGAAGGCCCCCAAGCCGCTGGGCAACATCGCCATGGGCGGCGAGCCGACAACGACGCAGATCATCGGCGGCATGGCCTTTGTCGGCGTCAATACCTCGGCCGATTTCATCAACACCTCGGGCAAGCTGGTGACGGTCGATATCGCCGCCAAGTCGGTGGTGGCCGAGTGCGAACTGGGCGGCCAGCCGGACTCGGTGGCCAAGGCCAAGGACGGCAGCTTTATCGCCGTGGCGATTGAAAACGAGCGCGACGAAGACCTGAACGATGGCGTGATCCCGCAGATGCCCGCGGGCTTTGTGGTGAAGCTGCCGGTCAAGGACGGCATGGTCGATTGCGCCGGTCTGCAAAAGATCGAAATGACCGGGCTGGCCGCAGTGGGCGGTGACGATCCAGAGCCCGAGTTCCTGGATGTGAACGAGGCGGGCGAGATCGTCGTCACGATGCAGGAAAACAACCATATCGCGGTGATCGGGGCCGATGGCACCGTTGTCAGCCACTTCAACGCAGGCGCGATTGATCTGGACGGCATCGACACCAAGCGCAATGGCAAGCTGGACTTCACCAGCAAGAAAGAGGGCGTTCTGCGTGAACCCGACGCCGTGAAGTGGATCGACGCCGATCATTTCGTCGTCGCCAACGAAGGCGATTACGAGGGCGGATCGCGCAGCTTTACCATCTTCAAGAAGGACGGCACCGTCGTTTACGAATCCGGCGCCTCGCTGGAGCGTGCGATTGCCGCCCTCGGCCATTACCCCGAGCATCGCTCGGGCTCGAAAGGCGCCGAACTCGAGTCGGTTGAAGTGGGTACCTATGGCGATACGCGCATGCTGTTTGTTGCCTCCGAGCGTGCGTCGATCGTCGGCGTCTATGACCTGACCGATCCCGCCGCCCCGGTGCTGAAGCAACTCTTGCCGTCGGGGGTGTCGCCCGAAGGTCTGGTTGCCATCCCATCGCGCAACCTGTTTGCCACCGCCAACGAGGTTGACCTGCGTGAAGACGGCCTCGCCCCGGCGCATGTGATGGTCTACGAACTGGCCGAGGGAACCGCGGCCTATCCGATGATCACCAGCGAAGGGTCTGACCCGCTGATCGGCTGGGGGGCGTTGTCGGCGCTGACCGCTGGCGCGGAACCGGGCCAGTTGTTTGCTGCCTCGGACAGCGTCTATGGCGCGATGCCGCGCATCTATACCATCGACGCGACCCAGACCCCGGCAAAAATTACTGCCGCACTGGACATCACCCGTGGTGGGGACGCAGCACAGAAGCTGGACATCGAAGGCATTGCGACTGACGGCAAGGGCGGCTTCTGGATTGCTTCGGAAGGCCGCAGCGACCGTCTGATCCCGCACGCGATTTACAACGTCAACGACAAGGGCGAGATCAAGACGGAAATCGCCCTGCCGCCGGAACTGCTGGCAACCGAAACCCGCTTCGGCTTTGAAGGCATCACCGTTGCCGGTGACTGGCTGTGGATGGCCGTGCAGCGCGAGTGGAAGGATGACCCCAAGGGCATGGTCAAGCTGGTGGCCTATAACACCAAGGAAAAGACCTGGGGTGCGGTGCATTACCCGCTGGACGCCAAGGCCGAAGGCGCATGGATGGGCCTGTCAGAAATCACCCTGCACGGTGAGCATGTCTATATCATCGAGCGTGACAACCAGATCGCGGGCAAGGCTGCCGTCAAGAAACTGTATCGCGTGAAGGCCGCCGAAATGCAGCCCGCCGAACTGGGTGGCACGCTGCCGGTGGTGACCAAGGAGCTGGTGCATGACTTCCTGCCCGACCTGAAATCGCTGAACGGCTATGTGGTGGACAAGGTCGAAGGCTTTGCCATCGACGCGGCCGGCACCGGCTGGGTGGTGACCGACAATGACGGCGTAGACGACTCGTCGGGTGAAACCCTGTTCTGGTCGATTGGCACGGTCAACTAAGCCCAAACGCGGGCAGACCCGAAAGAATGTGGCCCCCGGCACACCGCCGGGGGTCTTTTCATTTTCGAACAGGCCAAAGCACTTGACGGACGGGGGCTTACCCGGCGCATGGTGCACGAAACGTCCTAACGCCGGGTCTGCCGTGAATCATCTGTTGCATCGCCTTTCTGCCCTCGCCCTGGTTTGCACGCTTGCCGCTTGCGGCGCGCCATCGACGCAAACCCCGCCCACCACCACGCCGGGGTATGAAGGGTTTCAGGATGGCGAGTTTTACATCGCGCCAGTCGATGCCAAACATCTGACCCCGCAGACCGTGCGCACCGAGGTCGCCTATGCGGGGGATGAGGCGCCCGGAAGCATTGTGGTCGATATCTACGCGCGCAAGCTGTATCACGTCATGGAAGGCGGTCGCGCCACCCGCTATGGCATCGCCGTCGGACGCGAAGGGCTGTCGTTTCAGGGCAACGCCACCGTCGGGCGCAAGCAGGAATGGCCAAGCTGGACGCCAACCGCCAACATGATCCGCACCCAGCCCGAGATGTATGCCGATTATGCCGGTGGTCTTCCGGGCGGGTTGAACAACCCGTTGGGCGCGCGGGCGCTGTATCTGTATCGTGGCAACCGCGACACCTATTTCCGCATCCACGGCACCATCGACAACGCCTCGATCGGGCGGGCCACCAGCGCGGGCTGTATCCGCCTGTTCAACCAGGATGCCATTCATCTGTTTGAAAACGTGACCCTTGGCACGCCGGTCAAGGTGCGCACGCAGGAAGAAAGCCTTGCCGCCGAAGGGCCCTACATGGATGACGCCTATGGCCGGGCCATTCCGGAAACGCCCGAAGCGATCCGGCAAAAAGAGCGTGAGGCGAAAGAGGTGCTTGCGTTCCAGCAGCGCCAAGCCAAGGAACAGGCTGCCGAGCAGGCCCGACTGGAGCGTGAGGCTGAAAAGGCCAATCGCAAGCGCCTTGCCGCCTGCCGCCGTCAGGGACTTGACTCGGCGGCCTGCCCGCCCGCCGATGGCCGTGCCTGAGCCATCGACACCGGCGTTCAAGACAGCCCTGCCTTGGGGCTGTTGTTTGCCGAAGCATGGGGATAGTCTTGGTCCCACAGGCTGGCGGCGCGGAGCGAAGGCCGGTGATCGGCCGTTGCGCGCAGCGGCATTTTTCTGATTGCGGAAATAGTGGGCGGTTCGCGTCTTGATGCCAGTGAAATGGGCTTAGATCCCGGGATATGCGATCCGGTTCCGGTGCGCGCAGCCTTCTGATCCGTGTGCCTGTTATGCAGGGGCATCCAGCGAAAGAAAAAGTGCCCATGTCGATCAAAGCCGCGATTCACCACCTGACCCATTACAAATATGATCGCCCGGTCACGCTTGGCCCGCAGATCATCCGTCTGCGCCCGGCACCGCACAGCCGGACCCGAGTGATCTCGCATTCGTTGAAGGTCAGCCCGGGTGGGCATTTCGTGAACCACCAGCAAGACCCGTTCGGCAACTGGCAGGCGCGGTTCGTGTTTCCCGAACCGGTGACCGAGTTCAAGATCGAGGTCGATCTGGTGGCCGACATGACGGTGTATAACCCGTTCGATTTCTTCGTCGAGGAAAGCGCCGACACCTGGCCCTTTGAATATGCGCTGGATATGGAGGAAGATCTCGCGATCTACCGCCGGTGCGAGCCTGCGGGGCCGTTGTTGCAGGCGTTTCTGGACAGCGTGCCGAAAGAGACCTTGCGCACGGTTGATTTCATCGTGGCCCTGAACGCCAAGGTGGCCAATACCTTGCAATACACCATCCGCATGGAACCCGGCGTGCAGACCCCCGAGGAAACGCTGGGCGTGAAAAGCGGATCGTGCCGCGATTCCACCTGGCTTTTGGTGCAGGCGTTGCGCCACCTGGGCTTTGCCGCGCGGTTTGTGTCGGGCTATCTGATCCAGTTGAAACCCGACCTGAAGGCGCTGGATGGGCCGTCGGGGACCGAGGTGGATTTCACCGATCTGCATGCCTGGTGCGAGGTGTTCTTGCCCGGCGCGGGCTGGATCGGGCTGGACCCGACCAGTGGTCTTTTGGCCGGGGAAAGCCACATCCCGCTGGCCGCCACCCCGCATTACCGCAGTGCAGCCCCGATCAGCGGGCGGGCGAGTTTTGCCGAGGTGGACTTTTCGTTTGACATGTCGGTGACCCGCGTCGCCGAGCATCCGCGCATCACCAAGCCGTTCAGCGATGAGGCGTGGGAGGCGTTGAACGCGCTTGGCCACAAGGTTGATGCAGCTTTGGCGGCGGGCGATGTGCGGCTGACGATGGGGGGCGAGCCGACCTTTGTGTCGATTGACGATTTCGAGGCCGAAGAGTGGAACACCGCCGCTGTCGGCCCGACCAAGCGCACGCTGGCCGACCAGTTGATCCGCCGCCTGCGCGACCGTTTCGCGCCCGGTGGTTTTCTGCACTACGGGCAGGGCAAGTGGTATCCGGGCGAAACGCTGCCGCGCTGGACCTTCTCGCTCTATTGGCGCAATGACGGGCATCCGATCTGGTCGGATGCGGCGCTGATCGCGCAGGAAGGCGCGCAAACCGGCGTGACCACGGCCGATGCGCAAAACCTGCTGGTGCAGATTGCCGAAGACCTTGCCCTGGATACCGAGTGCATCCTGCCCGCGTTTGAAGACCCGGCGCAATGGCTGGTGAAAGAGGCCAATCTGCCCGACAATGTGACCCCGGCCAATTCCAAGCTGAAAGACCCCGAGGAACGCCACCGCCTTGCCACCGTGTTCAACCGCGGCCTGACCAACCCGTCGGGCTTTGTGCTGCCGGTGCAAAGCTGGCAGTCGCAGGCCGCCGGGCGGCGCTGGCGCACGGAAAAAATGGCGTCTGCGTCGGGGCCATATGTTCCTGGTGCCGGGTGACAGCCCTGTGGGTTATCGTCTGCCGCTGGAAAGCCTGCCTTGGGTGCCTGCATCGCAATACCCCTATATTAACCCGACCGATCCCACCGTGGACCGCCCGCTGCTGCCAGTCCCGGGGCCGGTGCCAAACGCCCCCGCCGTGACCGAGGCGCGGCCACAGGCGCCGGCCAGCTTTACCGCAGCCAGTGCGCAGGGCGCGCAGGTGGCGCAAGGCTCGCCGCTGCATGAGGTGGACGGCCATATCCGCACCGCGCTGTCGGTGGAACCGCGCGACGGGCGGCTGTGCGTGTTCATGCCGCCGGTGGTGTCGGTCGAAGACTACCTTGACCTGTTGCGTGCCGCCGAGGCTGCGGCGAAAAAACTGGGGCTTCAGGTCCATATCGAAGGCTATGCCCCGCCGCATGACCCGCGCCTGAACGTGATCCGCGTCGCCCCCGACCCCGGCGTGATCGAGGTGAACGTGCACCCGTCGCGCACTTGGCAAGACTGCGTCGATATCACCACGGCGGTTTATGAAGAGGCGCGGCAAACCCGTCTGGGGGCCGACAAGTTCATGATCGACGGCAAGCATTGCGGCACAGGCGGCGGCAATCACGTGGTGGTCGGCGGGGCCACGCCGAACGACAGCCCGTTCCTGCGCCGCCCCGATCTGCTGGCCAGCCTGATCCTGCACTGGAACCGGCACCCGTCGCTGTCTTACCTGTTTTCCGGCCTGTTCATCGGCCCGACCTCTCAGGCCCCGCGCATCGACGAGGCGCGGCATGACAGCCTGTATGAGATGGAAATCGCCCTGTCGCAGATCCCCGCGCCGGGCCAAGGGGCGGCGCCGATGCCGTGGCTGGTGGACAGGCTGTTGCGCAACCTGCTGACCGATGTGACCGGCAACACCCACCGGGCCGAGATTTGCATCGACAAGCTCTATTCCCCCGATGGCCCCACGGGGCGGTTGGGGCTGGTCGAGTTTCGCGGCTTTGAGATGCCACCCGATGCCCGGATGAGCCTTGCGCAGCAACTGCTGATCCGGGCGCTGATCGCGCGGTTCTGGGCCAATCCGGCGCAAGGTGAGCTGACGCGCTGGGGCACGGCGCTGCATGACCGCTTCATGCTGCCGCATCATGTCTGGCAGGATTTCCGCGATGTGCTGGCCGATCTGGCCCAGCATGGCTTTGTGCTGCGCGAGGAATGGTTCACCGCGCAAGCTGAGTTCCGCTTTCCGTTCTGCGGCGAGGTGAGTTACGAGGGCGTGCATCTGGAATTACGCCAGGCGCTGGAGCCTTGGCATGTGCTGGGCGAAACCGGGGCGATCGGCGGCACGGTGCGCTATACCGACAGCTCGACCGAGCGCTTGCAGGTGAAACTGTCGGCCCCCGATCCGTCACGCTATCAGGTCTTGTGCAATGGCCGCGTGGTGCCCTTGCACGAGGCCGGGTCAGGGCAGGCGGTGGCGGGGGTGCGCTACAAGGCGTGGCAGCCCGCGTCGGCGTTGCATCCGGTGTTGCGGGTCGATGCGCCGCTGACGTTGGACATCTTCGACACATGGTCGGCCCGGGCGCTGGGCGGGTGCGTCTATCACGTCGCCCATCCGGGCGGGCGCAACTATGATACCTTTCCGGTCAACGGCAATGAGGCCGAGGCCCGGCGTCTGGCGCGGTTCGAAGCGCATGGCCACACCCCCGGCCATGGGATGCGCCCGCGGCCCGAGCGGGTGCACCCCGAGTTTCCGCTGACCCTTGACCTGCGGCGTCCGGTCGGGCTGTAGTCCTGCGATGGACAGGGTGGCAGACGCAGGCGCGGCAAAGGCAGATCAGGGCGCTGGGCGCGATCTTGGTCTGCGCAGCTATACCCCGCTGCGCGGCGCCCCCGACGAGATGCTGGTGAACGGCACGATCCGCCCGCTGTGGCAGCCGCTGATCGACCATTTGCGCAGCCTGACCGACGACGGGCTGACCCGTGCCACCGGACGCGCCGATCAATACCTGCGCGATTCCGGCGTGTTCTACCGGCAATACGGGGCCGGCCAGTCGGTTGAACGGGCCTGGCCTCTGAGCCATATTCCGGTGCTGATCGACGAGGCCGATTGGAACGACCTGTCCGCCGCGCTGATCCAGCGCGCCGATCTGCTGGAAGCCTTGATGGCCGATCTTTATGGCCCCAACCGGCTGGTGGCTGACGGGCATCTGCCGCCGTCCTTGGTGGCAGGCAACCCCGAATGGCTGCGGCCGATGGTGGGGGTGCAGCCCCGGTCTGGCCACTTTCTGCATTTCGTGGCGTTTGAAATTGGCCGTGGTCCGGATGGCAAGTGGTGGGTGCTGGCCGACCGCACGCAGGCCCCATCGGGTGCGGGCTATGCGCTGGAAAACCGGGTGGCCACCAGCCGGGCGTTTTCCAGCGTGTTCGAGGGCCAGAACGTCCACCGCCTTGCCGGGTTCTTTCGTGATTTTCGCGATGCGCTGGTGGGTCTGCGCAATGAGCGTGATGGCAGGGTTGCCATTCTGACGCCCGGCCCGATGAACGAGACCTACTTCGAACAGGCGTGGATTGCCCGTTATCTGGGTTTTGCGCTGGTTCAGGGCGAGGATCTGACAATGGAAGGCGGCCGCCTGATGCTGCGCACCGTGTCGGGCCTGCGCCCGCTGGATGTGTTGTGGCGACGGCTGGATGCCAGCTATGCCGATCCGCTGGAGTTGGACCCCGCCTCGCGCATCGGCACGCCGGGCATGGTGTCGGCGCTGCGGCAGGGTGGGCTGACCATGGTCAACTGCCTTGGCTCGGGTGTGCTGGAGACGCGGGCATTCATGGCCTTCATGCCCGCCTTGGCGCGGCAACTGCTGGGGGCACCGCTGGCGATGCCGAACATCGCGACCTGGTGGTGTGGGGGGGCAAGACAACGTACGCGGGTCATGGCAGACCCGTCGCGTCTGGTGCTGGGGGCGGCGTTTGGCACCGGTCTGCCGTTTGACCGGCAGGACGAGGCCATTCTGGCGGCCAGCCTGTCTGCCAGCGATCTGACAGAGCGCCTTGCCCGCGACGGAGCCTTGCTTGTGGCGCAAGAGGCGGTCAGCTTGTCCACCACGCCCGCGCTGGTAGAGGGCCGCATCGTGCCGCGCCCGATGAGCCTGCGGGTGTTTCTGGCGCGCACCCCGCGCGGCTGGCAGGTGATGCAGGGCGGCTTTGCCCGGATCGGGGCGGCAGCCGATGCCACCGCCCTTGCCATGCAGCAGGGTGGCACGGCGGCGGATGTCTGGATTGTCAGCAAGGACGATGTGCCCAGCATCACCATGGTGACGCCGCCCGATGGCCCCTATCGCCGGGCGGCGCCGGGGGCCTTGCCGGCGCGGGCGGCCGACAACCTGTTCTGGCTGGGCCGCAATGTCGAGCGCACCGAAGGCATTGTGCGGCTGTTGCGGGCGCGGCATATCCGGCTGGCCGAAGGCGGGCACGCGGCGCTGCCTTTGCAAAAGGTGGTGGACAGGATCCTTGCCAGCTATGGGGTCGAGGGGCGCGACGGCATTCCGCAGGGGCTGCTGGAGACCTTGGGTTCGGCGGTGATGGCGGCCGGTCAGGTGCGCGACAGGTTTTCGCCCGACGGCTGGTCGGCGCTGAACGATCTGGACAAAAGCGCGCGGCGGATGGCCAGCCGGGTCACGCCGGGCGATGATGCTGCGCGGGCGTTGTCGGCGCTGTTGCGCAAACTGGCGGGCTTTTCCGGCCTTGTGCATGAAAACATGTATCGCTTCTTTGGCTGGCGCTTCTTGTCGATCGGGCGTCAGCTTGAGCGCGCCTTGGGCATGACCAACCTGCTGGCCATCCTTGCCGATGCCGATGCCCCGCCCGGGGCGCTGGATCTGTGCATCGAGTTGGGTGACTCTGTGCTGACCCACCGCCGCCGCTTTACCGCGGCGTCGTCGCGGCAGACGGTCGTCGACCTGTTGGCGCTGGACCCGATGAACCCGCGATCCGTGCGGCATCTGGTGGATGGCCTGAGCGAGCAGGTGCAGGTGCTGCCGGGCGCGTCGGTGCATGGGCAACTCTCCGACCTTGGCCGCGCCATGCTGCGCTGTCAGGCCGATAGTGCCACCGCCACGCCCGAAACCCTTACGACCGAGGCGCTGATCGACTTCCATCGCCGGATCGCCGACCTGTCCAGCCTGCTGACCGAGGCGTATCTGCAATGACAAGCTATTCCCTGCGCCTTGCCATCACCTATGACTTTGACCGACCCATCGGCGCGGGGCGGCAGTTGTTTCGTATTCTGCCGGCCGATGTGGCGGGGGTGCAAACGGTGCGCGGGGCATGGGTTCGCCTGACGCCCGACCCGACCGACCGCAGCGAATTCAGCGATTTCTTCGGCACCCGCGTGATCGAAGTGGCGATGCCCCCCGGCCTGACCCATCTGGAACTGATGCTGGAGGCGGTTGTCGATCGGGTCGCGTCCGAGGGGTTTTTGGACATCTCGCCACCGCTGGCACGGCTGTCGCAGGAATTGACCGCCTGGCGTGACATCGGCCCGGCTTCGCCGCACCATTTCCGCGCCCCGTCGCGGCGGATACCGCAGATGCCGGACGTGGCGGGTTTTGCGCAAGCGGCGGTTGCGGGCTGTGTGACGGTGCAAGAGGTGGTGCAAACCTTTGGCGAAGGCCTGCACCACCACATGACCTTTGATGCCAAGGCCACCAGCGTCGATACCTCGCCCGAGGATGCGTTCACGCTGCAGCGCGGGGTCTGTCAGGATTTTGCGCAGATCATGGTCGGTGGCCTGCGCAGCCTTGGGGTGCCTGCCGCCTATGTTGCGGGCTATCTGCGCACCGACCCGCCGCCCGGCAAGGCCCGTCTGGCCGGGGCCGATGCGATGCATGCCTGGGTGCGGGCCTGGGCCGGTGAGGAAATGGGCTGGATCGACTATGACCCGACCAACGCCTGCTTTGCCCGCGCTGACCATATCGACGTCGGCTTTGGCCGCGATTACGGCGATGTCGCCCCGGTGACCGGAATGCTGCGGCTGGACGGCAGCCAGCATGGCAGCCATCAGGTCGATATCGCAGAGCTTTTGCTGCCCTAGACCCAGAGCCGACCATGCGGCCTCGGCGGCCTTGCGGATCGGGGTCAGGCCACGGGCCGAAACTCCGCCACCAGACGCGCCAGTTCCATCGCATTGCGCACCCCGGTTTTTGACAGGATGCGGCTGCGATGCACCTCGACCGTGCGGATGGCGATGCCCAGGGTCTCGGCGATCTGCTTGTTCAACTGGCCTTGCAGCATCAGGTGCATGACCTCATCCTCGCGCGCCGACAGGGTGGCCAGACGGCTGGCGATGTCGCGGCGGGTGTCGGCTTCGGCCGCAGCCGCCCGGTGGCGGGCAATCGCCTCGAGCGCGCGTTCGACAATCAGGTTGTCGTTGAACGGCTTTTCGACAAAATCGAAGGCGCCGGCCTTCAGGCTTTGCACCGCCACTGGCACATCGGCATGGCCGGTCAGAAAGATCACCGGCGCCCGAAAATCGGCGGCGCGCAGGCGGTCAAACACTTCCGGCCCGGACAGGCCCGCCATCCGCACATCCAGGATGAGGCAGTCGCAACCCTCACGCGGCAAGGCCGCCAGAAACGCCTCGCCCGAGGGCCAGCCTTGGGCCTGCACCCCGCGCGACGCGAACAGAAATGTCAGCGCGTCGCGGATTGTTTCTTCGTCGTCGACAATATGGATGGTTCCGGTCATTCGGCGGCAACCTTGCGTGACATCTGACCCGGCAGGGTGATGCGAAACACTGTGCCGCCGCCGTCCCGCGGGGCGTGGGTCAAATGACCGCGATGCAATTCCATGATCGACCGGCAGATGTTCAGCCCCATCCCCATGCCCTGCGGTTTGGTCGAGGTGAAGGCATCGAACAACCGCCCTTCCAATGCGGCAGGGATGCCATCGCCGCGGTCGGCCACGTCGATGATGGCGCTTCCATCCGGCCCGGCGCGCAAGGCCACATCCAGCCTGCGGGTCGGTTGGTTGGCCATCGCCTCCATGCCGTTGCGGATCAGGTTGATCAGCACCTGTTGCAGCAAGATCCGGTCGGCCGGAACCGCTGGCAGATCGGCAAGGTCTGTCACGATCTTCACCCGGTTTTCGCGCGCGTCCGCCGCCAGAAAGCCCACCGTTTCGGCAATCACCTCGGCCAGCGACACATCGTCAAAGCTGGGTTCGCGTTTCTTCACCAGATCTTGAATCCGGCGGATGATCTGCCCGGCGCGACTGGCTTGCACCGACAATTTCGCCACCGCCGGGTGCAGCACCGCCGGGTCGGCGCGACCGCCTTCCAGCAGGTTTTGCAAGCCCGCCGCATAGCTGGCAATCGCGCCAAGCGGCTGGTTCAACTCATGCGCCAAGGTCGAGGCCATTTCCCCCAGTGTCACCAGCCGCCCGGTGCGGGCCAGGTTTTCATCCTGTGCCCGGGCCAGCCGGGCGGCGGTCTTGGCCTGGGTAATATCGATCACCGAGCCCATCCAGCCGCGATGCGCGCCGGTGGCGTCGATCAGCGGGGCCTCATAGACCTGCACGTCAATTTCGGTGCCATCGGCGCGGCGAAACCGGGTTTCAAAGGCTTGTGGCGCAGCACCACTGTTGGACAGGGCCTGCTGGCGGGTCAGGGTTTCTTCCAGGCGGTCTGGCGACCAATAGGGCATCGGGGGGGGGCGACCGATCAGGTCATCGGCGGCAAAGCCGACCAGATGGCAAAACGCGGAGTTCACGTAAAGCACGCGGCCATGATGATCCTTGGCGCGCAGACCCACGGTCAGGCTGTCTTCCATCGACCGGCGAAAGGCGATCTCGCCGCGCAACCGCGCCTCGGCCTGACGCCGGCGCTGGGCGCTGCGATAAAGTGCCAGAAGTGCCAGAATGGCAAAGGCGGCAAAGCCCGCGATCGCTGCCAGCAGCAGCACATTGGCAAAGGCGGTGGGGGCGGCGTAGGCGGTGATCCGCAACACCGTGCCACGCAAGGGCGGATCAAAGCTGATCCCATGCGTCGGGTTGACCGGGTCGGGCGTGCGGCGCACCCGGCTGGCCAGAACCGTGCCGCCGGTGTCGGTCAGGGTGACGGCATATTGCTCGGCGATCCACCACGGGACGTGCCGTTCCAGCATCAGCGGCAGCGCCACTGTCGCGGTCAGCACGCCCGCCCCCTGTTCGCTGCGCACCGCAATGGTCACGGTGTCGCCGGTCACATCGCCATAGACAGGGCGCGACGAGACCGATCCCGTCCGCAGCATCAACGCCACCAGCGCCGGATCGCGTGGCGCAGCCAGCCCCGGCACCCCGCGCACGGGCGCGCCAGTTGCATCATGCCAGACAATCGACAGCACCTCGGGGTTGGTGGCCACATGCAGGCGGGCGCGGGCGGCCAGCACCTCGGGCGCGGCACCGCTGGCCTGATCCAGTGCAAGGCGCACCAGCATGTCTTCATCGACCGAAAGCTGAAACCGCAGCGTCTGTTCGACCCAAAGCGCATCGGTGGCCAGCTTGGTGCGGGCCTGTTCCGCCTCGGACCGGGTGACGGCCCAGACCAGTGCCGCCACAAGGGCGATCAGGGCCACGATGGCGACCAGAGGGATCAGCGACAGAATGTCGATGCCGCGGGACGGATGCCCGCTGGTGCTGGCCCAAGGGTCGCCCCCGGATGCGGTCTTGCCCGCCTCCCTGTGCTTGTCCGGCTCTTGCAGCGGCCTGCCCTCCCTGACGGCGCGATGGCTGATGCGACACAGCGCCCCGCGATCCGTCTATTGCGGAAACCCACAATAGCGCTGCGCGGCATTCGCTGGCAAGACAAGCAGAATCACCTTGGGAGAGGTGAGTCTTTGGAGGAGAAAAAAATGCTGACACGTCGCACATTCGCCCGCATTGCGGGCGCGGCCGCACTTGCCCTGTCGGTGGCGCTGCCTGCTTATGCCGAACCCATTGTCATCAAGTTCAGCCATGTGGTTGCCCCCGGCACGCCCAAGGGCAAAGGTGCCGACAAGTTCAAGGAACTGGCCGAAGCCTATACCAATGGCGCGGTGACGGTTGAGGTCTATCCCAACAGCCAGCTTTACAAGGACAAGGAAGAGCTTGAGGCGCTGCAACTGGGCGCGGTGCAGATCCTGGCCCCGTCCTTGGCCAAGTTCGGCCCCTTGGGCGTGCAGCAGTTCGAGGTGTTCGACCTGCCGTTCCTGATGAACGGCTATGACGATCTGCGGAAAATCACCGATGGTGAAATCGGTCAGGGTTTTCTGGGTTTGCTGGACGACAAGGGCATCAAGGGTCTTGCCTATTGGGACAACGGCTTCAAGATTTTCTCGGCCAACAGCCCGCTGAAATCGCCGGATGATTTCCTTGGCCTGAAGATGCGCATCCAGTCGTCGAAGATCCTTGAGGCGCAGATGCAGGCTTTGGGCGCTGTGCCGCAGGTCATGGCGTTCTCGGAAGTCTATCAGGCGCTGCAGACCGGTGTGGTTGACGGCACCGAAAACCCGCCGTCCAACATGTATACCCAGAAGATGCACGAGGTTCAAAAGCACGCCACGCTGTCGAACCATGGCTATCTGGGCTATGCGGTGATCGTGAACAAGGCGTTCTGGGAAGGGCTTGACCCGGCGGTGCGCGAGCAGTTGGACAAGGCCATGGCCGAAGCCACGGCTTACGCCAACTCGATCGCCAAGGAAGAAAATGACAACGCCCTGGCCGCGATGCAGGCCGCTGGCACGACCGAGTGGCACGAGCTGACCGCCGAAGAACGTGCGGTGTTCGTCGAAACGCTGAAGCCGGTTCATGCGCAGATGGCTGACCGCATCGGGGCCGATCTGATCGCGCAGGTTTACGGCGCGCTTGGCCTGACCAACTGACCGCCTGAAACCGGGGGCGCGGGGGTGTATCCCTGCGCCCCCTTTTCACATCCGAGGTTTGCCATGATCCTGCGCATCCTCGACCGCTTCGAAGAAATCCTGATCTCTGCCCTCATGGCGGTGGCCGTGGTGCTGATCTTCGTCGCCGTCGTGCATCGTTTTTCCATCGGTTTCGCCGCTGATCTTGTCGGCTATGCCCGCAGTCATGACATGCCCGAATTGCAGGCCTGGGCGCGGTCGCTGTTCAAGTCGATCAACGCAATCCGGCTGACCTGGGCGCAAGAGGCCTGCATCTATCTGTTCGTCTGGATGGCCAAGTTCGGCGCGGCCTATGGCGTGCGCACCGGGATTCACGTCGGCGTCGATATTCTGGCCGAGCGGCTGCATGGCGCGCAACGGCGCGCGATCACCATCATTGCCATGTCGGGCGGGGTGGTGTTCACCGCCATTCTGGTCTGGATCGGCACCGATTTCGTCTGGCATGTCTACAAGGGTGGCCAGACCTCGCCCGATCTGGAGTTGAAGATGTGGATCATCTATCTGGCGGTGCCGCTGGGCTCGGCGCTGATGTGTTTCCGCTTCATTCAGGCGCTGCACCTTTATGTCACCACCGGCCAGATTGCCCACCATGACCACGGCGCGGTCGATGGACTGGACGAAGAGGCCGAAGATCTGGCCAAAGGGGGCCATGCATGACGCCCCTGATCATCTTTGCCATTCTGGCGGTGCTGTTGATCACCGGCATGCCGGTCTCGATTGCGCTGGGGCTGACGGTGTTCAGCTTTCTGTTCGGCTTTTCCGACGTGCCGCTGGATGCCATCGCGCTGAAGCTGTTCACCGGGATCGAGAAATTCGAGATCATGGCGATCCCGTTCTTCATTCTGGCCGGCAACTTCCTGACACATGGCGGGGTTGCCCGGCGGATGATCCGCTTTGCCACCTCGATGGTCGGGCATTGGTATGGCGGCATGGGGCTTGCCGCCGTGGTTGCCTGCGCGCTGTTTGCGGCGATCTCGGGCTCCAGCCCGGCCACGGTGATGGCGGTGGGGTCTATCCTGATCCCGGCCATGGTCAAGCAGGGCTATCCGGCGCAATTTGGTGTGGGCACTGTCGCCACTGCCGGGGGTCTGGGCATTCTGATCCCGCCGTCGATCGTGATGGTGATGTATGCAGTGGCGACCAGCGGCATGGTGGTGACCGGCCCGAATGGCGAGGCGGTGATGTCGGCCTCGATCGGCACCTTGTTCATGGCGGGGGTCATTCCGGGGCTGATCCTTGCCACCATGCTGGGCACAACCACCACCTATCGCGCCTGGAAGAACGGCTACCCGCGCCTGCCGCGCGCGCCGTGGCGGGAGCGCATCCTTGCGTTCCGCGAAAGCGTCTGGGGCCTGATGCTGATCGTCATCATCATGGGCGGTATCTATGGCGGCATCTTCACGCCCACCGAGGCGGCGGCGGTGTCGGCGGTCTATGCCTTTGTCATTGCGGTGTTTGTCTACAAGGACATCAAGCTGCGCGATGTGCCGCGGGTGCTGCTGACCTCGGCCGCCATGTCTGCGATGTTGCTCTACATCATCACCAACGCCGTGATGTTTGCCTTCATCCTGACGTCCGAGCAGATCCCGCAGGCGCTGTCGGCCTGGATCGTCGATCTCGGTCTGGGCAAGATCGGCTTTCTGATGGTGGTCAACGTGCTGCTTCTGATCATCGGCATGGTGATGGAACCGTCTGCGATTGTGCTGATCATGGCCCCGATCCTGTATCCGGTTGCCGTGGCGCTTGGGGTGCATCCGGTGCATTTCGGCATCATGCTGGTGGTCAACATGGAAATCGGGCTGTGCACGCCACCTGTGGGGTTGAACCTGTATGTCGCGTCTTCGCTGTCCAAGCTGGGGCTAACCGAGGTGACGCGTGCCACATGGCCATGGCTGCTGACGGCGCTGAGCTTTCTGATGCTGATCACCTATGTGCCCGCCCTTACGCTGTGGTTTCCCGGCATGCTGGGGATGAAGTGACCCGCCACGGGGGCACTAGCGGGGGGCGCTGGCGTCAGGCGGGTGCCGCTTCGGTATCGGCAACGATGCGCCCGTCTTCCAGCGTGATGACACGGTCGGCGCGGTCAAGGATGCGGTTGTCATGCGTGACCATCACTGTGGTGGTGCCGCGCTCTCGCCCCAGACGCTTGATCATGTCCACCACGTTTGACCCCGAGTCGCGATCAAGGGCAGCGGTGGGTTCGTCGGCAAAGATCACGTCCGGGTTGCCGACCATGGCGCGCGCCACGGCGACGCGCTGCTTTTGCCCGCCCGACAGATTGTCGGGCAGGTAATCCAGCCGGTCGCCCAAGCCCACCAGTGTCAGGGCATGGGCGGCGGCGCGGTCGGCCAGCGCCGGGTCAATCCGGCCATGCACCTGCAAGCCCATCATCACATTCTGCCGCGCGGTCAGGCTGACATGCAGGTTGTGCGCCTGAAAGATGAAGCCAAGCCGCTTGCGCAAGGCGATCAGCAGATCGCTTTTCGCGCCATGCACCTCGTGTCCCAGCAGGTGCACCGAGCCTTCCTGCACATCGCGCAGGCAGCCCAGCAGTGTCAGCACCGTGGTCTTGCCCGACCCCGATGGCCCGACCAGCACGGTCAGACTGCCGCGCCGGACGCGCAGGTTGATGTCAAACAGCGCCTGCTTGCGCGCCTCGCCGCTGCCGAACCAATGGTTCAGGCCTTGGGCCACAATCGGAAAATCGTCATCGGCTGCCATGTCAGAACAGATCCGCCGGATCGGCCGCGGCCAGCCGCCGCGTGGCAATCGCCCCCGACAGCGCACAGGCCGCCACGGTGCCGAAAAACACCATCATCGCCATCTGGCCGGTCATCAGCAGCGGCAGGGTGGTGGCTTTGGCCATCAGGGTCAGCAGGCCGGTTGCCACAATGAACCCCGGCACAAAGCCCAGCACCCCCAGGATCAGCGCCTCTTCAAACACGATGCCCAGAAAGAACCACTGGCCATAGCCCATCGCCTTGAAGGTCGCATATTCGCGCAGGTGATCAGCCACGTCGGTGGACAGCACCTGATAGACGATGACGATGCCGACCAAGACGCCGATGATGACCCCAAAGCCAAAGATGATGCCGGTCGGGCGCTTGGTCTGCTGATAGGTCAGGTCTTCTTGTGCGGCGGCGGCATAGCTGCGGATGCGCAGGGTCTTGTCCGAGATCAGGTCGCGCAAGCGCAGCGCCACCGCATCGGGGTCGGCGCCGGGAACCACCTTCAGCAGGATATGGTCGGGCGCGCCCGAGGTTCGGGCCGGGAACAGGTTCAGGAAGGTCTGGTCCGACACCACCATATAGCCATCGCCGCCAAAGCCGCCGCCACCGGCGAAGGTGTCATACAGCGTCAGTGTCGTGCCCGAAGCCTCAAAAGACAGCGGCGTTTGCGGGCGGATTGCCGCCGCTTCATCACGGGGCAGGCCCCGGCTGAACCGGTCCAAAAGGCCCGCATTTTGCAATTGCAGCGTGCCGGATTTGGCCTTGATCTCGCCGGTCAAGAATTCGGGCTGCACTGGGTCGACGCCATAGGTGGTCAGCGCCAGAGCTTTGGTGGGTCGTTGCCAGGTGACATTGGCGATGAACAGGCCGGTCCCTGTTGCCACTTCGGGGTCGGCCAAGGCTTGCAGCAACCACTGCCGCGCGACGTTGCCGCCTTCGGTCATCGAATTGGCATCGGGGGCGGAAATCATGATGTCGGCGTCGAAAAACAGATAGGGCTTTACCGTTGCCGTGGCCATCGAGTTCATGATGCCCAGTTGCACGAACACCAGCACATTGGCAAAGGCCACCCCCGCCAAGGCCGCGGCAAAGCGGGTGCGCGAATGGGTCAGTTGCAGCCAGCCGATCGGCAGGCGACCGAACAACAGGGCCAGAAATCGGCTCATGGGGCGGCCTTGGGTTCGGGTCTGGCAGGGCCGTTGGTGTCGATCCGGGCAATCACCTCAAGGTTGGTAAAGCGTGCGGCAACGGCGGATGATGCTTCGTCCAGCGCCACCATCACCCGCACCACCCGCGCATCGGTGTTGGCGGCACTGTCGTCCGACATCAGACCTTGGCGGCCCACGGTCAGCCCGATGAACTCGACCTTTCCTTGCAGCGTCTTGCCCAAGGCGGTGGCCACCAACTCGACCGGCTGGCCCGGCTGCACCTGCGACACGCGGTCTTGGTAGATCTCGGCTTCGGCCATCATCTGATCAATGTTGCCCATGTCCATGATCCCCTCGGCAGGCGGGCGTTGGCCGGGGGTTGCGTGAATGTCCAGCACCGTGCCGGTGATCGGGGCCAGCACATCGGCGCGGGTCTGGTCCGACAAGGCGCGTGTCAGATCGGCCTTGGCGGCATCGAGGTTGCGCAGGGCGACAATCACATCGGGCTGCGCCTCGACCTGAACGGACGCAAAGCGGGCCAGCGTCGCCTCGGCCTTGGCCACCGCCAGCGTGGCTTGCTGCTCGGCCGCTGTGACCGCGTCCAGCGTTGCACGGGTGGCGACGTTGCGAGAGAACAACTCGCGCGTGCGTTCCAGATCGACCCGTGCCTCGGCGGCCTGGCTTTGCGCCTGCTCCAGCGCGGCCTGCGCCTCATCGCGGCTGTTTTGCACGGTGGCGCGGGTTTGCATCAATGTGGCCTCGCGGATGGCAACGGCCGCTTCGGCAGACAGCACCGCGTTTTGCAGCACCGACTGGTTGTCCAGCCGCGCCACCGGCGTGCCCTTTTCCACCCGCTGGCCTTCGGCCACCAGCAGTTCGGCCACCCGCGCATCGCCAGCACCATAGGGCGGGGCCACCACCGAGATATCGCCGCGCGGCAACAGCCGGGCCAGCCCCACCACATCGGTGGCGCGCATGGTTTCGGCCATGGCCTTGGGCAATTCGATCTCGGGCGGCAAGGCGATGGGGGCCTTTGCCCCGCCCCCCGGTTGCAGCCCGGTCAGGGCATAGAACTTCTGCAACCCCGGTGGCTGGTAATACATGCCGATCACCGCGCCGGAAAACATGAAAACCGGGATCAGCAGCACCAGCAGCCATCTCTTGCGGAACCGCAAGCGCAACCGCCCGGCCTCCGTCTGCGGATGCGGGATGGCCAACGGCAGGTCGTTGTTCGGATCAAGGGTCATGGGACCGTTCTTGCTAAAGGGCGAGGTGCCAAGCGGGATTGCTATACAACAAATGCTGCATTTGCGATGTGACCATCTAGCGCGATTCCAAGGCTGGCGGCAATCGACTTGGCGCGACCCGAAAAGACTGATTTGCTGTGCGCGAGGCCCTTGACCGGAGACCAGCCCATGCCGCACCACCTTTCCCCCGGCCCAGAAGACTGCGCCGGATCATGGCTGCAAGACCCGGTGCATCAGTCATACCTGCGGGCCGATGCCGCGCGGCAGTTGACGTTCTTCCGCCCCAGCCTGCGCAGCGATGGCGGGTTTGATGTTCTGGGTCTTGACGGCACGCCCTTGCCCTGTGGTCCGCAGGAATTGCACACCACGACACGGCTGATCCATGCCTATGCGCTTGGCAAAGCCCTTGGCGATGCGCAGGCGGATGCGATCATTGATGCCGGGATGGCGTATCTGTGGACGCGGCACCGCGACGGCGACCATGGCGGCTATGTCTGGTCGGTGCTGGGCGGCAAGGTGGCCGATGGGGTGAAGCTGGCTTATGGCCATGTCTTCGTGTTGCTGGCCGCCTCCAGCGCCAGACTGGCAGGCCACCCCGACGCCGACCGGCTGCTGAACGATATCACGGCGGTGATCGACCGGCACTATTGGGACGAAGACCGTGGCCTTTTGCGCGACGAATTCACCCGCGACTGGCAGCCGTTTTCCACCTATCGCGGCATGAACGCCAACATGCACGGGGTCGAGGCGATGCTGGCCGCGTATGAGGCGACGGGGCAGGACACATGGCTGCACCGCGCCGGGCGCATTCTTGATTTCTTCGTGGGCCAGATCGCCCCGGCGCATGGTTGGCGTATCCCCGAGCATTACACGGAAAGCTGGCAGATTGATCCCGGCTACAGCGGCAATCCGATGTTTCGCCCGGCAGGCACAACGCCCGGCCATGCGTTCGAACTGGCCCGCCTGACCTTGCAGCATTGGGATCTGTGCGGCAGGCCCGATACGGGTGCCCCGGCCCGCGCGCGACATCTGGCCGACACCGCCTTGCAGGCATGGCTGCCCGACGGTGGCCTTGCCTATACGCTTGACCCGCAGGGCCATATCGCCATTCCCGACCGTTATTGGTGGCCGGTGACCGAAGCCATCGGCGCGCTTCAGGCCCTGATGAAAGCCGCGCCGCAGCCGGGGGACGAAGACTGGTATCGCAGGCTGTGGCGGTTTGCCGATGCGCATTTCATCGACCACGCGCGGGGCGGCTGGTATCCCGAGATTGACCGCGAAGGCAAGCCCACCGCGCGGCAATTCATCGGCAAGCCCGACATCTATCACGCGCTGCAAGCCGATCTGCTGCCGCTGGTGCCCGGGCTGTCGCGCCTGTTGCCATCGCTGAACGCGTGCTAAATTCCCGTCCATGTTCATCGTCTCCCCCGCCACCCTGACAAACCGCACCGCGCTGGAGTTTTGCCAGCTTCCGCGCCGGTTTCTGGGCCGCCGCTTCATCTGGCCGCGTATCGAGGGCACGTGGCGGCTGAAGGCGCGGCTGATTTTTGAGGTCGAGTTTCTGCGCTATCTGGCGGCGCTGTTCCCGTTTGCCTTGGCGGCGCTGGTCTGGCGCGAAAACGCACTGGCGATCGCGCAGGCCCCGCTGCTGATGGTGCTGGTGGTCTATGCGGTGGAAATCCGCCTGCTGGGCCTGACGCAAACCAAACGCGACAGCCTTCTGACACCGGCCGAGCGCGACCGTGCCCTTGACCTGTTCACCCAGCGCGGGCGGCAGATTCTGACCCGGATCGCGGCAGGGCGGAAGATGACGCAAGGCACGCTGCATCTGGTGGTGGAACAGTCCGAACTGGCCCGCGTGCCGCCCCTGACGCTGGTATCTGTGCAATGGAGCGAAGGGCCGGCGGTGCTTGACCTGACGCCCGAGGAACGCAAGCTGATCAGCGAAGGGCTGTTTGCCGCGCCGCTGACCGAACGCGCGATGCACAAGCTGTCGCTGGCGCGCAAGGAACCGCTGCACAGTGTCGAGCTTGAGGTGCGCGCGATTCCTGCCCATGCCCGTATGGCGGCGCTGACGGGCGTGGCCTAACGCGCCAGCGACACCACATGACCAAACGGCGGGCTGGGGGCATCCTCGGGCGTGGCCCAGATCACCGGCAGGCCGCGCGGGGCCGGGCCAAAGGGGCCATCCAGATCGGTCAGGATCAGCGCCACCGACGCGCCCATGGCCTGCGCGGCCGCCAAGGGGGGCGCGAAATCGGTGCCGCCGCCGCGTGGCCAGTCCAGCGCTTCGATCTGACCCTGCCAGCGCGACGGGTCCAGCCGCACCTGCCACCGCACCCCGTCGTCAAAGGCGATCAGGGTGATCTCGGCCGCCACCCGCCGGGCAATGCCGCAAACCTCGGTCAGGAACCGCTGCAACAGCGCCCCTTCGATCGACCCCGAGGCATCTACCGCCAAGGCCACGCGTGGCGCATCGACCGTGCGGCGGATGGCGGGGCGAAAGGTCGGGGTCGGGGCATGGGTGGCGCGGGCATGGGCCTCGGCGGCGATCCAGTCGCGGGCCGGGCGGCGGTGGGTCTCCACCCGCCCCGGCAGCAGCGCGCGTGACAGCAGGCGGCGCAACACCTGTTCCCATGGCGTGCGCGGCTGCGGAATGTCGGCAATCCGGTGGCCCAGCACGCCGATGCCGCGCCCGGCTGCCCGCCCGCCCTCCATCGCGCGCGAGACGTGCTGACGCCACTCGGCGGCCTGTTCGGCGCCTTCGGGGTTGGCATCATCGGGGATTTCGCGCATCAGATCGGGGTTGAAGCCCACCTCGAACGCATAGGCGCGAGCGGCATCTGACGGGGCCTTGGTCTTGCCCGCCGGGACCTGTTCGGCCCCGGACGTGCCGCCGCCCTGACCGGTGATGCGCAGATACAGCCGGTCCACATCCCATTCGGCCAAGGCATCGCTGCCGGGGGCAAGACCCACCGCAACCAGCAACCCGGTCAGCGTGACCGCCGGGCGCGGCAGGCCGTAGCCTGCGGCCAGAAGCGCCTCGTTCACCAGCGCATCGGCGGCCAAGCCATACAACGCCTCGTCAAATGATCCGCCCAACCGAGCCGCCATCGCCCCCATGCGCGCACCATGCCGCAGCGCAATGTGCAGGACGTGGTGGGCCGCCAGCCCCACCTGTTCATGCGCGGCCAAAGCCTCAAACTCCGGACCGTAAAGGATGGTATTGCCTTGGGTTTGGGCCGCTGGCCCGTCGGCAACGTCACGATGCGCGCACCAGAGCGACAGCGCTGCCATCGCAGGGTCATCGGTCGCCAGCGTGACCAGCGCCCGCCGCGCCCGCGCCGAATGAACCCCCGCCGCGATCACAGCCCCTGATCCGCCCGCGCCTGCGCATAGGCCCGCCAGTCAGGCGAGGCGGCGAACTGCGCCTCCCACCCCCGGTCCAGCGCCTTTTGCAACAACACCTCAAAGCCGTGAGTGCACAACTCGGCCAAGGGCACGGCGCGCAAGGCCGCGTCGTCGCGGTGCCGGTGCAACTGGCCGATCCCGGCCATCAGCGCAATGACCGGGGCGATCGTCGCCTCATCGGCCGCGCCGACCAGCGCATAGGCCAGCGCCGTCAACCCATGCAGCGTGACCGGATACATCGCCCAACGCTCGGCAGGCGCGGCGGCGATCATCTCGTCCACCCGCACGGTCGCGGCAATCTCGTCGGCGATCAGCGCGAACTCGGCCCCCGCAGCCTCGCCCACCGTGCCCGCCACCATCACATCGCGCAAGCGCCGGTCGGGCGCCGCCTGCATGATCGCACTGACCCGCGCCCAGCTGCGCGGGGTGCAGGCGATCATCTGGCCGCGCTGCAAGGTGTCGGACGTGTTTTCCAGCAGGTCAGGCCGGGTGCGGATCAGCGCGGGCACGGCAGGGTGCAACCGCTGCGGCAAGGCATAGCTTTGCACCCAATCGGTCGCGGTGGCCTGCAACGACAGATGAATCAGCCGGTCCGACAGCGCGGTTCCCATCTCATAGGCAATCGCGCCATCCTCGGGGCCATTGCCAGCGGCCACCACAAAGCAGGTGTCGGGCAACAGGTGGCGGCCGATCCGACGTTCCTGCAACAGGCCGTAAACCGTCGGCTGCAACGACGGGGGGGCCGCCGTCAGTTCGTCCAGAAACAGCACCGAGGGCCGGGCCGGATCATCCGGCAGGTCTTCGGGGCGATACCAGACGGTGCGTTTGGCGTCGTGGTCGTAATAGGGCAGGCCGCGCAGATCCTGCGGTTCGATCGTGGTCAGGCGCAGGTCGAACAGCATGGCCCCCGCGCGGGCGGCAAGCTGCTGCACGATCTCGGTCTTGCCGATGCCGGGGCGGCCATGCAGCATCCACGATGCGGTCATCTGGCCGGCGCGCTGGGCCTGATACCCTTGCCACAGCACGCGCAGCGCCTCGCCGGTGGTGACTGGCATGGTGTTGATCGACATCGCATTCCCCCTTTGCGACCGACAGTTAGATGTCTGGCCTGCCATGGCAAGGGCAAAGGCAAGTGCCCCGTGGGGCTATCCCGGCAGCGTCTGCAAGGCGGCGACGATCCGGTTGATCTGTTGCGCAAGCGGCTGGTCGATGGGCACGGTCCACGCCTCGTCTGGCCCCGGCGGTTCCAGCGCGGCTAACTGGCTGTCCAGCAGGGCGAAGGGCATGAAATGGTCCTGACGCTGTGCCAGGCGGGCCGCGATCAGCGCGCGGTCACCCGTCAGGTGGACAAACTGCAGCGGTCCGCCCGCGCCGGCGCGCAGCCGATCACGGTAGCCCCGCTTCAGCGCCGAACAGCCGATGATCAGCGGCGCCCGCACCCGCAGTTCGGCGGCCACGCGGTCCAGCCAAGGCCAGCGGTCCGCATCGGTCAGCGGTTGACCGGCGCGCATCTTTTCCACATTCTCGGTCGGGTGCAGGTCATCGCCGTCGCACCAGGCCATGCCCAACCGGTAAGACAAAGCCAGACCGACCGAGCTTTTGCCGCAGCCTGACACGCCCATGATCACCAGCCGCAGGGTCATCGCAGCGCCTGTATCGACCGGCGGGCATTGGAAAAACAAGTGTTCATAAAGCCTGTCCCGTGCCCGATCGCCCGTTTGCGGCACTATGGCACCGTGCTTGGGCATGGACAGCAACGGCAATCTCTGGTCCTTTGTCAATCAACGGAGGTTCAGGGTCTGGCTGACGGAGGACCAAAAGGCGCTGCCACCGCGCGCTCAGCGCACTGGCGCCGGGCAGGGTGGTTGGCCGCACGCTTTGACAAGACCATAAAGGGATGCAAGCGCATGAAAGAACCACATTTCGGCCTGATGGGTCTGGGCACAATGGGATCGGCGCTGGCGCTGAACATTGCCGAAAAGGGCTTTCCGCTGGCGGTCTGGAACCGGACCGGGGCGGTGACAGAAGCCTTTCACGCAGCGGCGGGCGATCTGGCGGACCGGATCACGCCAACCGCAACGCTGGCCGAATTTGTGGCGGTCATGGCGCGGCCCCGGTCGATCATCCTGATGGTGCCCGCAGGCAAGGCCGTGGATGACCAGCTTGCCGCCCTTGCCCTGCTTCTGGACCCCGATGATCTGGTGATTGACGCCGGGAACGCCAATTTCCATGACACCAACCGGCGGCAATCGGCGGGGTTGCCGTTCCGCTTCATGGGGATGGGTGTGTCGGGCGGGGAAGAGGGCGCACGGCACGGCCCGGCGATCATGGCGGGGGGTGAGTCCGCAGACTGGGCGCGCATGGCCCCGATGTTGCAGGCCATTGCCGCACGCGCCGAAGACGGCAGCCCCTGCGCCGATCACATGGGCCCCGCCGGTGCCGGGCACTTTGTCAAGGCCGTGCACAACGGTATCGAATACGCCGACATGCAGATGATCGCCGAAACCTATGGCGTGATGCGCGACGGGCTGGGTCTTGACGCCGCCCGCATCGGCCAGACCTTTGGCGCATGGAATGGTGGCGTGCTGCGGTCCTATCTGATCGAGATCTCGGCTGCGGTTGCTTTGACCCGCGACCCGATCAGTGGCGGCCCGCTGTTGGATATCATCGTCGATGCCGCCGGACAAAAGGGCACCGGGCGCTGGACCGTGATCGAGGCGCAGAACCTTGGCGCACCGATCCCGGTGATCGAAGCGGCGGTGACCGCGCGCAACGTCTCGGCCCGTCGCGGCGAACGCGCCCTGGGGCAGGCGGTGTTTGGCGCGCTGCCAAATCAGGATGGCGCATTGGTCACGCTGGCCGATCTGGAACAGGCGCTGATTGCGGGCAAGATCCTGTGTTATGCGCAGGGCTTTGCCATGATGACCGCAGCGGTGGCCGAGTTTGACTGGGCGCTGGACATGCCGGCTATCGCGCGGGTCTGGCGGGCGGGTTGCATCATCCGGTCCGCGATGCTGAACGATATGGCCGACGCGCTGGCCGAAGACCCGACCCGCAACCTGATATTGGCGCCGTATTTTGCCGACACGCTGCGCCGCAGCCTTCCCGGATTGCGCCGCGTGGTGGCGACAGCGGCGCTGCAAGGCCTTGCCGTTCCAGCGCTGTCAGCGGGCCTGGCCTGGTTTGACATGATGCGCATCGCCCGTGGCACCGCCAACATGATTCAGGCGCAGCGCGATTTCTTTGGCCTGCACGGGTTTGAGCGGCTGGACGGGATCGCGCAGCCGCACGGGCCTTGGGCGCAAGCTGCCAAGGGTTAAGCCGGGCTGCCCGAGTTTTCCAACTGTCGCCGGGGGCGCGCGGCAGAGCCCTTACCGCGCAGATACTGGACCTGATGCACCACCTCACGCAGGGGCACGGTCTGGCGGATATCCTGCATCATGCGGATGTCTTCGATCAAGCCCTGAACGTGCCCGCGCTTGGCCCATTTGCTTGGGCTGGCGACGCCGGGCCATTGCACGACTTCCACCCGGATACCCGAGGATTCCATAAGGCCGTTCACAAACACCTCGAACCCAAAGCGCGGCAGGGCCTGAAAGCTGTCCAGATGCGGGCGCAGCAGGTCAATCGGCAGCACCCGTTCGCCCGAGATGTAATCAACGCCCAGCCAATGCCACAGGCGCGGGGCATTGCCGCGCAATGACACCGTGGCATCGCGTTTGCCGCTGTGCACCGGCATGATCAGGGCGGTGATATCAGCCGCGGTCAACCCTTCCAGATCGGCGTCCAGCAGCACGACGTGACTGGTCGCCACCGAAGCCAGCCCTTGCGCCAAGGCGCCGGTCTTGCCGTTATTGGCCTCCAGCGCCAGAACACTGGCACCAGCCTTGCGCGCAACATCCACCGTGCCGTCGGTCGATCCATCGTCGATCACGATCACGTCGTCCAGCAACGGATGGCCGACTGCGGCGGCCAACACGCCGCCAATCCGGGCGGCCTCATTATAGGCGGGGATCAGGCAGGAAAAACGCGGCAAGGTCATCGGCGCTCCTTTCTATAACGGTAAATGCTTATCGCGGCGAACAGGATCAGGCCCCCGATCACAAGGGCGGACAGGCCAATCAACCAGTCCTCGACATTGGAATTGATAGCACCAAAAATCCAGCCAAGCGCGAGAAAAAAGCCGGTCTTTGGCAATGTGGCAAGCAGATTGAGCGCCAGAAACCGGCCGAAAGGCATCCGCGCCATTCCAGCCGCCATCAGCACCGCGAAACCGGCAGAATGGGTCAGCTTGCCAAGCACAAGCAGCTTGTCGCCGTGCACCCGGAACTTTTGCCGCAGCAGGACCATCCGCTTGCGCGACAGCCCCAGCGACCCCAACCACGGTGCCACGCCACGCGCGCTTGCACGCCGCCCAACAAGATACATCAGCGCATCGCCCACCAGATCGGCCAGCACCAGACAGGCAAAAACCTGCGGCAAGCCGATCAGCGACAGTCTGGCCAGATAGCCCGCGATCACGGAAATGACCGGACCTTCGATCAGGGCAAGCGGTGCGATGATTGCAAGGCCGTGGGTCTGGACCAGCGCCGTCAGGTCTGCCTCGGTCATTCCTGCATTGACCCTAATGTGTCGGAATGGCCGGGGCCAGACGCGGGGCCGCGGCGTCCTTGGCGGTGTTCATCGCGGTGCCGCGCCATTCAAAGCCGCGGCGGGCAAAGGTTGCAATCCACAGCGCCGGGATCATCAGATCGCGCACGATCATCGCGGACAACCCGCGCCAGCCCAACGGCAGCCCAGCGGCGCGCACCATCTGCGCCTCGGCCAGATACCACAGACCCACAAAGCCAAAGCCCAGCGACAGATCGGCCCCGTACGCCAGAAGCCCGGCAAAGGCGAGGGCCGCAGGGGCCACCGCCCCATTGGTCCATTCGAAGGCAAACATGAACGGGAACCCATCCCGGCGCACGCGGCTCCAGCGCAACTGCCGGTCCCAGACTTGTTTCAGACGGCGCTTGCCGATGGGCTGGGCATAGGGCAGCGGCGTCAGGGTCACCTGACGGCCCATGTCGCGGATGAGGCGGGTGGCGCTGACATCTTCGGCAAGGTTCTGGCCCAGCGCGCGCAGACCGCCCGCATGTTCCAGCAGCGGCTTGTTGAAAAACAGCGTCTTGCCCTGCGCATAGGCGGGCCCGATGCTGTCGGCGGCAAATTGCAGCCGCGCCTGATTGCCGTTCAGAAACGCACATTCCAGATCGCCGCCAAAACCATCAGGGCGAATGCCCACCGGCGGGCAAGACACCAGCCCGGTCGCCGGACCCCAGCTTGCCACCACCGTCGCCAGATAATCGGGCGGCAAGATCAGGTTGCTGTCGGTCATGCAGATCCAGTCACCGCTGGCCGCGTGCCAACCCTTCCAGACATTGTTCAGCTTGGGATTGCCGGTCACGGCATCATAACCGACCAGAAGCCGCGCCGGAACCTGCGGGTGCTCGGCCATCAGGCGGCGCACCAGCGGCAGCACCGGGTCTGTCGCCGTCTGCGCGCAGAAGATGATTTCATACCGCGGGTAGGCTTGGACAAAGGAACTGCGCAGGGTTTCTTCGTCAAACGGGTCAAGCCCGCACACCGGGCGCAACAGCGTGACATGCGGTTGGCCGATCACACCAACCGGGCGGGTGCGTCCGCGCAACCGGTCCAGAAACAGCGCCACCGTGGCAAGGTGAAACAGCAAGAACGCCGTCGCAGCGGCAAGAAGCACCATGGCAATCATGCGTTGATCTGCCCGAATTCGGGTTCGGCCTGCCGGTCTTGCTCGACGACGCCACGACCTCCCAACATCTGCAAATGCCCGTCTGCGGTTTCGCCAAGCGCGGTGAAGCTGTCCACCCAGTCACCACAATTAGCGTAGATCAGGCCATGGTCGTCATGCAAGTCGGCAATGTGGAAGTGGCCACAAATCACGCCATCCAAGTTCTTTGCCCGCGCCAGCGCGATCAGACGCCGTTCATGTCCGCGGCGCAGATGCAACAGCGTGTTGACCGAAGACAACAGGGCTTCGATCGTGCTGCGTGCTTCGGGCCGGCTTTGGCGACGCAAGCGCCACAGATTGCGGTCCAACACGCGCAACATATGGTCAATCCGGCTGCCCAGTCGCGTCATCATGTGGGCACGCACCGCCCGCACGTCGCAACTGTCCCCATGCAGCACCAGAAACCGGCGGCCGCTGGCCGTTTCGTGAATGATTTCGTCGCAGGGCGTGACCGGGACGCGGTATTTTTCGGGGGCGGTTTCCGGTGCCGGGTCATGGTTGCCGCGCAGATAGATCAGCCGCGCACCATCGGCCTGCCGTGCGGCCAGATGATCGACCACTGCCTGATCGCGCGCGGTCCAGTGCGGCAACATCGGCTGCCAAAGATCAAGGATATCACCCACCAACACATAAGTGTCGGCCCGGTTCTCGGCCAGAAAGGCAAGGATAAGATCGCTGCGGCAGCCCAATGCCCCAAGATGCAGGTCGGACAGGAACAGTGTCCGATGATGTTTCACAAAAGAACCAAGCGATGCGGGTTGTCCCAAGGTATTGCTCCGTTACGGATGCGTCGAACACATATTTCCTTTTTTATCGACACGGTTTCGTGACAGTTTTGCTGCATTGCGGCGAATTTTGCCAGAACGCGGGGTAAAAGTCGACCTAGCGTTCCACCATCCGGAACAACAGCGGCGCTATCACGATGACAAAGAGAATTCGCACCACATGGTGTAACGCAACAAACGCAACATCGGCGTGGATGGCGAGAGCGATCAGCCCCATTTCGGTCAACCCACCGGGGGCAAGGGCCAGGATTGCCTGTTCGACCCCCACACCCGCCACCGATTGCATCGCCAGCGCGCCAAGAAAAGCCAGGCTCAGCGTCAGAACCGTGGCCCCGATGGCCAGAACCCCGGCCTGAACCAGTTCGCGCGGCAAGATCCCCAGAAAGCGGCACCCCAGCACCGACCCCAGGATCACCTGCGCGGTGTTCACGATCCAGGCGGGCGGCACGCTTTGGGTCAGACCGCCCATGTGCAGCGCCGCCGAGATGGCCAGAGGGCCAAGGAACGTGGGGGCCGGAAAGTGCAACACCCGCCCCAGTACACTGCCAAACCCGGCGCATCCCAACATCACCGCGACATCGATCAGGGTAAGCGGTGCCTGAGGCACAACAGCGCCTGTGCCGACCTGATGGCCCATCACGAAGCGAAACCAGAACGCGATCAGGGCGATGGTCACCACGATGCGCAAACTGTGCGCCAGAATGACCGGGGCGACCCGGGCCCCCTTGGCCTCGCCGATCTCGATCATCTCGGTCAATCCGCCGGGCATGCCGGCAAAATAGGCGGTGACCCAATCAAAGCGCCCGGCAAAGCGGTAGAACGGCACCACCACCAAGGCTACCGCCACCACATAGGCCATCAAGATCGCCACCGTCAGCGACCAGGCCCCGGCCTGCGCCACAATGTCCGGGGTGAACCGTGCCCCCAACAACACCCCGATGACCGCCACAACCACCGGCCGGATGCGCGCCGGTGGCAGAACCGGCACCTGCAACACGGCCGCGATCATTGTGGCAAACAGCGCGCCCAGCATCCACGGCAGCGGCAGATGCAGCAGGGCAAACACAAAGCCTCCTGCCGCCCCGATCAACAGGCCAAGGGCAATGCGCGGCAGCGGTGTCATGTCTGATATGTCCGGGTTGGGCGCGGCACGGCCGCCGTTCCTGTCAGCTTTCGCCAACTGCGCCGGGAATGTCCAGTTTCCGTGAACCAGGCTGCGGCAACTCCGGACGGCTGCCCCGCGATGCGGCCGCTTGTTTCCTTGACTGCTACGATGCCCCACAATTCCCCGGATAGGACGCAACGCCGCCGCTATCCTGCCCGAATTCGGGATCATTACGACCTGACACACCCGTATCGCGTCTGTTGGGGGAAAAATGGATCGTCTGACTGAAATGGAAGCCTTTGCCACGGTTGTGGATCAGGGCGGCTTTACCGATGCGGCCAAGAAGATGGGTATTTCGAAATCTGCCGTCTCAAAGCACGTCTCCGCGCTTGAGGCCCGGCTGGGCGCACGTCTGTTGAACCGCACCACCCGCCGCGTCAGCCCGACCGAGATTGGCCTTGCCTATTATGATCGCGCGCGTCGCGTCCTGAATGACGCGGGCGAGGCTGATGCACTGGTCACCTCGATGCAAAGCGCGCCGTCGGGCCTGTTGCGCATCAGCGTCGCCACCGACTTTGGGGTAAACCTGTTGTCACCCATACTGGGCGACTTCCTGCTGGAATACCCCGATATCACCGTGAACATGGTCTTGAACAACCGCTATGTCGAGTTGATCAGCGAAGGCTTTGACATGGCCATTCGGGTGGGCGATCTGGAGGATTCCACCCTGCGCGCCCGCAAATTGACCGATACGACCAAACGCATGATCGCCTCGCCCAGCTATTTCCAGCGGTATGGACGGCCGCTGAAGATTGATGATTTGAACGATCACAAGCTGTTGCATTATTCCAATCAGGCCAATGGCAACGTCTGGAAGCTGACCGCGCCTTCGGGCGAAAAGCGGCAGGTGCGCACAGCAGGCTGGCTGACGGTGAACGACGGCCAATCGCTGCTGAACGCCGCCATTTCCGGGCTTGGCATCGCCTATCTGCCCAGCTTTCTTTACGCCGACGCGATGAAAGAGGGTCTGGTCGAAGAGGCTTTGCCCGGCTTGCCAACCGAGGTTCTTGGCATCTATGCCGTCTACCCGCCGGGTCGCTTTACCCAGCCCAAGGTCCGGGCCTTCATCGACTTTCTGGCAAGGCGCTATTCTGACAAAGGCCCCGACAAGTGGTAGGGCGCTGAACTCTAACGCGTCGAGGTCACGATAACTTCGACACGGCGGTTCTTCTCGCGGCCTGCTTCTGTCAGGTTGCTGGCCCTTGGCGCCAGATAGCCGACACCGCGGGCGTCCACCCGATCCGCCGCCACACCATGGGCAGACAGCAGAACCGCCCGCGCGGCATCGGCGCGTTGCCGCGACAAGGCGATGTTGCCCTCCAGCCCGCCCGAAGCATCGGTATGGCCGACAAAGGCAATGGTCAGGTCAGGCCTGTCTTGCAGCAGCGCCGCCAAGGCCCGCAGCGATGGATAGTCGGCGTCAGACAGCGACGATGTTCCTGATGCAAACACCAGATCGTCCAGCGTCACCGCCCCCTCGGCCAGCAACCGCGCGCCAAGGTCTGACGGCGTGATCCCCGCCTCACTCACTGGTGCGGCTGGCCCCATGGATTGCGTCGGGCTGGCCTTGGTCGAGGCGGTCAGAACCGGGTCCGGCGCCGCGCCGCCGACGTGGATCATCTGCACAAATCCAGCAACAGCAGTGCGGCTGACGATCAGGCTGATGACCTCTGCCCCGCGCTCGGCCGCAAAAAACCGGTAATCGCCCAGATCGACATGCATTTCAGGCTCTGGCAGCACGGTTGTGCCGTAGCGAAAGTCGAACCCGCCACATTCGGCGTGATCGCAATCCAGCAGCGGACGAAACCCGGCCGCGATGACCTGCGCCCGCAACGGGGCCAGCAGTTCCAGCGTCGTGGCACCGGGGCTTTCCACGCGCCACGCTGTCTGCTGCAAGGCCCCCTCCACCCGCCGGGTCGGAATCGCACCGTTGGAAAACGGGCCGATCGGCACCGCATAAGACGTAAGGGTTTCGGATTTTCCGACGCTCAGCCGTGCCGTCAGTGGCAAATCAAGGGTAATCGCCTGGGCAACCCCCACCGGGGCCGCCAGCCACACCAGCAGTGCCATCTGAAGCGGTGGTCGTGTGCGTTTCACCTGCTTTGTGCCTTTTTGGCTATCGTTGTCGGTAATGGTAATGTCCCACAACTTCCATTCCCATGGAAGCATAGAGGCGGCGCGCCGCGACATTGGCCACCGTGACCACCAAAGACAGCCGGTCGGCCCCGTTTTCTAGCGCCCAGCCGGCGGCTGCCCGCAGGATGTTGTGCGCGGAACCTTGCCGACGGGCAGCAGGCCGCACCTCAAGCGCGTGCAGCATCGCATCGCGGCCATGGATCGCCACGAATGCGGCACCGCTGGCATGGTCATTGCTGCGCGCAAGGATCGCGCATTTCGGCCCCGTCGCGCGCTGCATGACCGCAAGCCGCGCGGGCCCCACCCCGCCTTCGGCCCAGATCTCGGCGCAGATCGAAAGGGGCGGCCAATGTGCAAAGGCGGCCAGTGGCGGAACGGGTGGCTGCGCAAGCTGCCTTGCATCCGCGACATAGGCCACCACCGGGTCCACCACCCGGTAGCCGCGCGATTGCAGCGCTTGATCCAGCAGGTCATCGCCGTGGCGGATCAGGAACAGCGCGTCCTGCCCCAAGGCTGCCATGGCCGCTTCGGCCTGCGGCACGGCCTCATCTTGCCAACCGGGCAGCGCGGTGGCCGCCGACACCCGCTTGCCGCCGCCTTGCCCGTCGCGAATGCACCAGCACCCCAGCCTCTGCCTCCGGGCGGGCGGCCATGTCGCCTCCATCACCTGCGACAGGGTTTCCGGCGTCATCCGAACAGGGCGGCAAGCCGCGTCATCGCGGCATCAATGCGCGCAGGATCGGTGCCCCGGACCACAAGATTTGTGCCATGCGCCCCGTTCTGGACAAAGGGATACGACCCCATGGCCAGATCCGGGAAGTCGGCGGCCAGGGCCCCGAAACCTGTCGCAATCTCACCCTCGCCGCGCAACACGCGCAGGGTCTGGCTCAGCAACGGCTCGCCCCCTGTCAGCGTCGGCAAGACGCTGGCCACCATGGCCTCAAAGACCCGCGGCACCCCGGCCATCACATTCACATTTCCCAAGGTGAACCCGGGTGCTGCGCTGACCGGATTGTCGATCAGACTGGCGCCGTCCGGGATGCGCGCCATGCGCTGCCGGGCCGCGTTGAACTCCAGCCCCGCACGATCATAATGCGCCCGCAACAGCGCCATCGCATCGGCGCGACAGCTGATCGGCACCCCGAAGGCCGCAGCAATGGCGTCGGCGGTGATGTCATCATGCGTCGGGCCGATGCCGCCACTGGTAAAGACATGATCATGCGCGGTGCGCAACGCGTTCACGGCGCAGATGATGGCGGCAGCATCGTCCGCCACCACCCGCGCTTCGGTCAGGCGGATGCCGTGGCGCGTCAGTTCGCCCGCCAGAAAGTGCATGTTGGAATCGCGCGTGCGCCCCGACAGGATTTCATCGCCGATCACCAGCATCGCAGCGGTAGGATTTGCCATTCTTTCGTGCCCTTTCACGATATGTCTTGCCGGGTATAGGTGCTCGGAACCAGCTTTCAAAGCCCTTGGCCTGTGCCTCTGGTCAAGCCGGTCGGGTTTCCCTATTTAGTCTGCATGAAAGAGGATTTGTACATGCACGACAAAACCGGGCAGACCACGCGGGACGGGATCCGGATTTACGGTTCGGCAGATTTTGACGGGATGCGCGCCGCGGGCAAGGTTGCCGCCGAAATACTGGACGAGGTCGCCACCTTGGTGAAACCGGGGGCCACGACGGCGATGCTCGACGATTTCATTCGCGAGGACATTGCCCGCCGTGGCGTTGTGTCGGCCACCATCGGCTACAAGGGCTATAGGCACGCCTCGTGCATTTCGGTGAACCACGTGGTCTGCCACGGGATTCCGGGGCCAAAAGTTCTGACCGATGGCGATATCCTGAACATCGACGTCACGGTGATCGTGGACGGCTGGTTTGGCGATACCAGCCGGATGTATGTGGCCGGATCTTTGGGGCGCAAGGCCGCGCGGCTGATCGACGTGACCCATGAAGGCCTGATGCGCGGCATCGCGGCGGTCAAGCCGGGGAACACCTTTGGCGACATCGGCCATGCTATCCAGACCTATGTTGAAGCCAACAAGATGTCAGTGGTGCGGGATTTTTGCGGCCATGGCCTGGGGCGCGTGTTCCACGCGCCGCCCAATGTGCTGCACTATGGCCGTCCGGGTGGCGGGCCGGTGCTGGAAGAGGGCATGTTCTTCACCATAGAACCGATGGTCAACCTTGGCAGGCCCGAAACCAAGGTGCTTGCCGATGACTGGACCGCCGTGACCCGCGACAAATCCCTGTCGGCGCAGTTCGAACATTCGGTGGGTGTCACCGCGACGGGCTGCGAGATTTTCACGCTGTCGCCCGCGGGCAAGTTCCACCCGACCTGGGGCTAGATCTGGCCCCTGCACGGCCGGTCAGTTCACCACGAATTCGGCATGCAGTGCCC
>JAFGXY010000027.1 GCA_016936395.1 Paracoccaceae bacterium
CGCCTCGGATATGCCGAAAGTGCGGGCAATGTCGGTGGCGCTGTCGACCAACAGCCGCGCGCCGATGACCAGAACGATCAGCCCGCCGACGGTTTGGGCAATGGCGATGGGCATCGAAGACGGCGCTGGCGCGTCCAGATCGGGGTCTTGCTTGCCCAGCATCAAGGCCGAGGTCAGAAAGCCTGCCAGACCCAGGACCAGCAGCCCGCCTTCCAGCCGGGAAATCGTGCCATCCAGCAGCATCAGCCACAGCGCCGCCGTGGCGGCCAGCATGATGGTAAGGTCACGGCGGACCTTTTGCAGCGGAATGAGCAGCGGGGCGATGGCGGCGGCCGCGCCAAGGATCAGCAGGATATTGGCCACGTTGGACCCCAGCACGTTGCCGATGGCAATGGCGGGTTGCCCGGCCAATGCGGCTTGGACGGACACCAGAAGTTCAGGCGCCGAGGTGCCGAAGCCGACGATGGTCAGACCGATGACCATGGGCGACAGGTTGAAATGCCGGGCAATGTTCGACGCCCCCCGCACCAGATATTCGCCACCGAAAAACAGGGCCACAAGCCCGATGCAGAACAGAAGGTAGGTCAAGGTGCGCTCTCCAGTGTGGCCCGAGCCATGGACTTTGGGTTGACCGGACGAAATGCAAGAGGCCGGTCAAATCTTCGCTCTGGGCGTTTGCTTTTGTTCGGAGGCGTTGCCTTGGAAGCATAGCCGGGCACGCAATGCGCGCGGATCATCGGCTTTCGGGCTCGTGCCGCCAGACCTTGCCGCCAGACCTTGCCACCGGTGCCGGGATGTTGCGCCGGACTGCCCCCGCGTGTATCAGGCGCAAAAGCCCTAGCAGCAGGAGTTTGCCCTATGCGTCGCGTTGTTGTCACCGGTCTTGGCATGGTCACCCCTTTGGCCTGCGGGGTAGAGCCGACCTGGAGCCGGCTGGTGGCGGGGCAGTCAGGGGCGGGGCCGATCACCCGGTTTGATGCCAGCAATGTGGTCACGTCCTATGCCTGCGAGGTGCCGCGTGGCGATGGCAGCGGTGGCACGTTCGACGCCGATGACTGGATGCTGCCGAAAGACCAGCGCAAGGTGGATGACTTCATCCTGTATGGCATGGCGGCGGCTACCCAAGCCGTGCATGACAGTGGCTGGGAACCTGCGACGGAAGAAGACCGCTGCCGGACCGGGGTGATGATCGGCTCGGGCATCGGCGGGCTTTCGACGATTGCCGAGACGGCCGTGCTGATCAAGGAAAAGGGCGCCAAACGGGTGTCGCCGTTCTTTATACCCGGCGCACTGATCAACCTGGTGTCGGGGCAGGTGTCGATCCGTTTCGGGTTCAAGGGGCCGAACCATGCGGTGGTGACGGCCTGTTCGACAGGTGCGCATGCGATCGGCGATGCGGCGCGGCTGATCATGTGGGGCGACGCGGATGTGATGGTGGCGGGCGGTGCTGAAAGCCCGGTGTCCGAGATCGGCATTGCCGGGTTCAACGCGCTGAAGGCGCTGTCCAGCAAACGCGCCGATGACCCGACCAAGGCCAGCCGGCCGTTTGACGCCGACCGCGATGGTTTTGTCATGGGCGAAGGCGCGGGCGTCGTGGTGCTGGAAGAATATGAGCATGCCCGGGCGCGCGGGGCAAAGATCTATGCCGAGGTGCTGGGCTATGGCATGTCGGGTGATGCCTATCACATCACGGCCCCGGCCGAGGACGGCAACGGCGGCTATCGCAGCATGGCGGCGGCGTTGCAGCGGGCTGGAATGGTGCCGGCGGATATCGACTATATCAATGCGCATGGCACCAGCACGATGGCCGATGCCATCGAATTGGGCGCGGTGGAGCGGTTGATGGGCGATGCGGTGGCCACGGCGACAATGTCATCGACCAAGTCCAGCATCGGGCATCTGTTGGGCGCGGCGGGCGCGGTCGAGGCGATCTTCTGCATTCTGGCGATCCGCGATCAGGTGGCCCCACCGACGCTGAACCTGGATACCCCGCCCGAAGGCACCAGAATCGATCTGGCGCCGAAGGTGGCGCGCAAGCGCAAGATTGACGTGGCGCTGTCGAACAGTTTCGGCTTTGGCGGCACCAACGCCAGCCTGATTATCGGAAAGGTGCGTTAAGCCATGTGGCGGTCCCTGGCCTCGAACGCGTTGACGCTGTTCATACTGATCCTTGTGGTGGCCGCAGGGTTGCTGGCCTGGGGTCGCGAGGAATTCAAGGGGCCGGGGCCGCTGAGCGATGCGATCTGTTTCCGGGTGGAGCGGGGGGCGTCGCTGAGTGCGGTGAGCCGGGCGCTGGAGGCGCAGGGCGTTGTGTCTGATGCGCGGGTATTTCGCATCGGGGCGGATTATTCTGACAAGGCCGACTTGCTGAAATTCGGGTCCTATCGGATCCCGCCCGGTGCCAGCATGCGCGAGGTGTTGGAGGCGTTGACAGCGGGCGGGCAATCGACCTGTGGCCGCGAGGTCAACTTCCGTATCGGGATCAACACCGCTGATGTGGTATTGCGCGAGCTGGACGCGGCCAGCAACCGCTATGAAGAGGTGGTGAAGTTTGTGCCCGGCGAGGAACCGGCACCCGAGGTATATGTCAACGTGGCCAACGAGCCCGATTTGCGGTTTCGCGTGACCCTTGCCGAGGGGGTGACCAGCTGGCAGGTGGTCGAGGCCTTGAAGCGGGCAGAGTTTCTGGCCGGCGAGATTGCTGCTGTGCCGCCCGAGGGGTCTTTGGCCCCCGACAGCTATGAGGTGGAGCGCGGCTCGGACCGTGCCGCGTTGATCGCACGGATGACCGAGGCGCAGAGCCAGATCCTGGCCGCCCTTTGGGCCAGTCGCGCCGATGGTCTGCCCTATGACACGCCACAAGAGGCGTTGATCATGGCGTCGATCGTCGAAAAGGAAACCGGGATCGCCGAAGAGCGCCCCGAGGTGGCCAGCGTGTTCGTCAACCGGCTGGAGCGCGGGATGCGGCTGCAAACCGACCCTACGGTGATCTACGGCATCACCAAGGGCCAAGGCATTCTGGGGCGTGGCCTGCGCCAAAGCGAGTTGCGGCGAGAGACGCCCTATAACACCTATGTCATCGACGGCATGCCGCCCACCCCGATTGCCAATCCCGGACGGCTGAGCATAGAGGCCGCCTTGAACCCGGCCAGCACCAGATATGTGTTTTTCGTGGCCGATGGCAGCGGCGGTCATGCCTTTGCCGAAACGCTGGAAGAGCACAATGCCAACGTGGCGCGCTGGCGCGAGATCGAGCGCCAACAGGGCCAATCCGCACCAACCGCGGTGCAGGGCGAGTGACCGCGGTTAACAACCGGTAAACAGGGCGATCTGTAACCCATTGGCGTAGAAGCATTTTCTTCTTGACTTGCCGCGCGGTCCAGCCTATACCTTGTGACATGCTAGAAGACGTGTCGAGAGCGGCGGGGGCCTTACCCTTCGCCGCTTTTTCCATGTCAACTCGTCCGGAGGGACTACGAGGCGGGTGGCAGCACAGCATGACAATCAACTTCACTGCAACGAACGCAGACAAGACCGAGGCGCCGAACGACCTGCTGGAGGTGGCCGAGAGGCACCTGGAGCGGGCGGCGTTGAAGCTGAGCCAGGTGATTGACGAGGTCGAGGCCGGGAAGTTCGAGCAGGTGACGGAGGCCAAGAAGGCCACCGACATGCTGCTGGGGTTTGTCCGGCTGCTTATGGAAGAGAGGAACAAAGTTGACAAACTCCGCAAATCGGTTGTCGGGGCTGTCGGGGCAGGTGCCCTCGACTTTGACGCCGCGCGCGATGAAATCGGGCGCCGTCTGGCTCTCCTCCGCGACGCCGGAGGATATTGACGCGTTTCTGGGTGGCTTGTCCGACGCGGCGCTGATTGCGCTGCCCTGGATGTTCGAGTTCTGGGCGCTGCCGCACCAATTGCCCCCCGAAGGCGCATGGAAGACATGGGTCATCATGGGTGGGCGTGGGGCGGGCAAGACGCGGGCCGGGGCCGAGTGGGTGCGGAGCATGGTTGAAGGCTCGGGCCCGCTCGACCCCGGCAG
>JAFGXY010000028.1 GCA_016936395.1 Paracoccaceae bacterium
GCCGGGGGGGGGGGGGGGGGGGGGCGGGGGGGGGGGGGGGACGTCGGGGGGGGGCACAAAGACCGGGGCGCCAAGAACGAGAGGCGACGGCGCGGGCGGCTCGGCAGCGATGGGGGGGGCGGGCGGTGGTGGCGTCTCGGCAGGTGTCTCGGCGGGCGCATCCGCAACCAGAGCCTCAAGCCCTTCACCGATCTTGTCGGAAGAGCGGAACATCTTCTCGCGCATTTTCTTGAAGAACGACATCGGGGCCTCATGGCTGAAACAGCGCGGTTGAGTTTATCTAAGGGCTTTGCGCGCCAGAGGGAAGGACTTGCGACGCTTGGCCCACTGCGCGGCTTGGCCACAGACCTGCCGACACGGGGCGCCGGCTGCCAGACCCTCCCATGGCGCGTTGGGCACGCCGCCCCGGGGACGCGGTCAACAGCCCGCGCGCTCTGCCGCAACGCGCTGCGCCCCCAGGTGCAACCCGGAAACGCTTGTGAGCGTGAGCGCCTTGGCTTTGGTCCAAGCCCGTCTGCCCGCGCGCCTTTGCCGCCATGGTAAGGGCCAAATCCCGTGCTAAGCTGCCCCACATGATCGACAAACCCTTGCCCATGGCGGCCTTTGCCGCAGCGTCGCTGTCGCCGATCCTGCTGATCGCGCTTGGCGTCTGGCTGGGGGGCGGCTGGCTGTGGGCGGCGTTTCTCTATATGGCCGTGCTGGTCATCGTGCTGGACCAGCTTATTCCCTACGTTGCGGGAAATGCGCCCGAGGGGGCCGAGTTTCCTGCCGCCGATGCGGTGCTGGTGGCGGTTGGCCTTGGCGCGGTGGTGGTGCTGCCGCTGACGGTCTGGGGCATCACCTCGGACCATCTGGCTGCGGGCGAGAAGATCCTGCTGTTCCTTGGCACCGGCTATTTCCTTGGCCATGTCGCCCACCCGGCCGCGCATGAGCTGATCCATCGCTCCTCGCGCGGGCTGTTCCGGCTGGGGGCGCTGATCTATGCCATGGTGCTTTACGGCCACCATGCCTCGGCGCACCGTCTGGTGCATCACCGGGCGGTGGCCACCCCTGATGACCCCAATTCCGCCCGCCCCGGTGAAAGCTTCTGGCGCTTCGCACCACGGGCTTGGCTCGGTGGCTTTTGGCAGGGCAAGGCCGCCGAAGACGCGCTGCGCGCCCGGCGGGCGACAGCCTTGGGGCTTCACCCCTATGTCTGGTATCTGGGGCTGGCGCTGGCCTCGCTGGGGCTGGCGGCAGCGATCGGGGGGTTTGCCGGCGTGCTGGTCTGGGTGGCGCTGGCGGCCCATACCCAGTTGCAGCAGCTTCTGGCCGATTATGTCCAGCACTATGGCCTTGCCCGCGCCCGCCTGCCTGATGGCAAGTATGAGCCGGTCAGCGACCGCCATTCCTGGAACACGCCGCATTGGTTTTCCTCGGCGCTGATGCTGAACGCGCCGCGCCATTCCGACCACCACGCCCACCCCAGCCGGCCCTACCCCGCCCTGCGGCTGAGCGCCGAGGCCCCACTGCTGCCCTGGCCGCTGCCGCTGGCCTGTGCCATGGCCATGGCACCCCGGCTGTGGAAACGCCTGATGCGCCCGCATCTGGCGCGCTGGCGGGCGCTGCACGCCCAGGATCACGTGCTGTGACAGCGTTTTCTTGTGCCACGGTTTTCTTGTCACAGACATTGTTACTGGTGCGACGCCCCCGGTCGTGGCATGATCCTTTCCACAACATTCAAGGTGACCGGATGCGCGCGCTTGGCATTTGCCTGATTTTGTTTCCCTGTGCTCTGGCGGCTGCAGAATCGTCAGCCCCGCTGACCGGGGCCGAGTTTGAGGCCTATACCACCGGCAAAACCCTGACCTTCACGCAGCTTGGCACCGTCTACGGGGCCGAGCAATATCTGCCGGGGCGCAAGGTGCGCTGGGCCTTCAAGGGCGATATCTGCCGCTATGGCGACTGGTACGAAGATGCCGGGCTGATCTGCTTTGTCTATGATTACGACCCCAACCCGCAATGCTGGACCTTCTGGCGCAAGGATGGGCGGCTGACCGGGCTTTTCACCGGCGACGCCCCCGGCGCCGAGCTTTCGGAAGTGACGCAGTCGCCCGATCCTCTGGTCTGCGCCGGGCCGGATGTCGGGGCCTAGGGGGTTCTGCATTCGGCTATGTCCCGCCGGAGTTGCGCCCCGTGCCGGTCTGATCGCAGGGTCAGAACAAACTGCCCTGCTCGGGCGGCTTTCCCCCCCCCGGTTTTCTTGGCTGAGCCTTGCCCCCCACCGTCAGCCTGCCATCGGCAAACTCGATCTCCAGCAGCATGGCCTTTTCTGCCGCCGCCTTGGCCGTGACCACCGCACCATCGCCCCGCACAATGGCAAAGCCGCGTTTCAGCGTCTGGGCATGACCCAAGCTCTGGCGCGTGCGCTCCAGCGCCTCCAGCCGCCGTGCCAGACCGGCCAACCGCTGCGCGGGGGCGGCGTCCAGCCGCTGCGCCAAGGCCGCGACCTTGCCGCGCCGCTCGGCACTGGCGCGCGCGGCATCACCGATCAGCCGTGACAGCGCCGGGGCCAGACGCGCGGCCCGGGCCTGCGCCAGATCGCGCGCCCGCTCAACCCGCCGTGCCACCGCCGCATCCAGCCGGCTGGCCAGATGCGCGCTGCGGTCGCGCCGCAGCCGCAGCATGGCGATCAGTGCGGCGGGCGACACCCGGCCCGCCTGCCGCTCATACAGCCCGCGCTTGCGGCTGACCGCCAGCGACAGCCCGCCCGACAACCGCCCCATGGCCGCATCCAGCCGCTGGGCCGGGGTGGCAAGCAAGCCCTCGGGCCGGGGCAAGGCGCGGGCCAGATCGCGCAACCGCTGCCCGCGCAGCCCGACGCCCTGCGCCAAGGCCCGGCTCAGCCGCGCGCCATGGGCATCGACCGCGGCCAAAAGCTCCAGCCGCACCGGCACCGCCATTTCCGCTGCCGCCGTGGGGGTCGGCGCGCGCCGGTCTGCCGCATGGTCGATCAGCGTGGTGTCGGTCTCGTGCCCGACCGCCGAAATCAGCGGGATGTCCGACTCTGCCGCCGCCCGGACCACGATTTCCTCATTGAAGCCCCACAGGTCTTCCAGACTGCCGCCGCCGCGCGCCACGATCAGCAGGTCCGGGCGCGGCACAGCCCCGCCTGCCGGCAAGGCGTTGAACCCCCGGATCGCCGCCGCCACTTCGGCAGCACAAGACTGCCCCTGCACCGCCACCGGCCAGATCAGCACAGGACGCGGAAAGCGGTCGCGCAGACGGTGCAGGATATCGCGGATCACCGCCCCCGAGGGCGAGGTGATCACCCCGATCACCGACGGCAGATAGGGCAGCGGCTGCTTGCGGGCGGCGTCAAACAGCCCTTCGGCCTGCAACGCCGCCCGGCGCTTTTCCAGCATCGCCATCAGGGCGCCTGCGCCTGCGGGGGCCACATCCTCGACGATCAACTGGTATTTCGACTGCCCCGGAAAGGTGGTCAGGCGCCCGGTCGCTACGACCTCCATCCCCTCTTCCGGGCGGACCTGCATCCTGGCCGCCTGACCCTTCCACGAAATCGCGGCAATCACGCTGCGATCGTCCTTGAGGTCGAAATACAAATGCCCCGAGGCCGGGCGCGACACCCGCCCCACCTCGCCGCGCACCCGGACAAGGCCAAACTCGCCCTCGATCACCCGCTTCACCGCGCCCGAAAGCTCGGACACGGTGTATTCGGGCTGATTGCCCGGGCTGGGTGCTGTGTCTTCGATCAGGTCCATCCCCGATGTTGTGCCAGCCCGCAGCCACGGGTGCAACCGGGCTTACATGTCGTTTTCTTCGCCTTCGCCATAAAGCCAGACCGCCATGTCGCCCGAGGCAAGTGCGGCAAGCAAGTCACGACGAGTCATGATCAAAACTCCAAAACGAAACACCTGTCGATGTTGAATCGTTAAGTATGGCACAACCATGACGGGATGCGTCCGCTTTGGCGACGATTTGCCCGCCTCACCCCCCGCCTCACCCCTTGTCCGGCATCGGGGCGCGGGCTAAGCCCCTGCCCATTGATATCGCCAACAGGGGACACGGCCCATGAACATCCTTATCCTCGGGTCTGGCGGGCGCGAACATGCGCTGGCCTGGGCGGTCAAGCAAAACCCCAAGACCGGCCGCCTGATCGTGGCCCCCGGCAATGCGGGCATCGCGACCCTGGCCGATTGCGCCGATATCGACATTCTGGACGGCGCGGCGGTTGTCGACTTTTGCGCCGAAAACACCATTGATTTCGTGATCATCGGGCCCGAGGCTCCGCTGGCCGCCGGCGTGGCTGATGCCACCCGCGCGGCCGGCATCCTGACCTTCGGCCCCTCGGCCGCCGCTGCTCGGCTGGAGGCGTCAAAGGCCTTTACCAAAGAGGTCTGCGACGCCTGCGCCGCCCCCACCGCCGCCTACGCCCGGTTTACCGAAGCGGCCGCCGCCCGCGCCTATGTTCAGGCAAATGGCGCGCCGATCGTGGTCAAGGCCGATGGTCTGGCCGCAGGCAAGGGGGTGATTGTGGCCGAGACGCTCGATCAGGCCCTTGCCGCCATCGACGACATGTTCGACGGTGCCTACGGTGCCGCCGGGGCCGAGGTGGTGATCGAAGAATTCATGTCCGGCGAAGAGGCCAGCTTCTTTGTGCTGACCGATGGCACCCACGCCCTGCCGATCGGCACCGCGCAAGATCACAAGCGCCGTGATGACGGCGACACCGGCCCCAACACCGGCGGCATGGGCGCCTATTCCCCGGCCCCGGTGCTGACGCCCGTGCTGCAAGAGCAGGCGATGGCGCAGATCATCTTGCCCACCATCCGCGAAATGGCCCGCCGCGGCACCCCCTATCAGGGTGTGCTCTACGCCGGGCTGATGATCAAGGATGGCCAGTGCCGTCTGGTGGAATACAACGCCCGTTTCGGCGATCCCGAAACGCAGGTTTTGATGATGCGGCTGGGCGCACAGGCGCTGGACCTGCTTCTGGCATGCGCCACGGGCCAACTGGATAAGGCCAAAGTCCATTGGGCGGACGATCACGCGCTGACGGTGGTGATGGCCAGCCGCGGCTATCCCGGCACCTACAGCCGGGGCAGCGTGATCCGGGGCTTGGCCGCCTTGCCCGAAACCTCGTCCCAGATGGTGTTCCATGCCGGCACCACTGCGGTCGACGGCACCCTGACCGCCAGCGGCGGCCGGGTGCTGAACGTCACCGCCCGCGGTGCCACTCTGGCCGAAGCCCGCAGCCGCGCCTATGCCCTGGTCGATGCCATCGACTGGCCCGAAGGCTTCTGCCGCCGCGACATCGGCTGGCGCGCGCTCTGATCTGAGACCACAGCGCCCGGCTTCGACCGCGGATGCCTCCGGCGGGGGTATTTGTGCCAAGAGGAAATCGCAAGGACATCCGGGTTTCCTCTTGGCGAAAATACCCTCGGGGGGTCCGGGGGGCAGACAGCCCCCCGGCGGGTGCGTCATGGCCGCAGGTTCAGGATCAGACGCTGGTTCAGAGGGGGGGCTTGCACCTGCCAGCGGCGGCGCATAAAGAAGCGCGCGGTCGGCGCGTGACCCGTGACCGGGGGGAGGACTGAGTTATGCCGCTTCTGGTGATGAAATTCGGCGGCACATCCGTGGCCGACCTGTCGCGGATCGAAAACGCCGCCAAGAAGGTGCAGGCCGAGGTCGCGCGCGGCTATGACGTGATCGTCATCGTCAGCGCGATGTCGGGCGAAACCAACAAGCTGGTCGGCTTTGTCGAAGGCACATCCAAGTTGTATGACGCCCGCGAATATGACGCGGTGGTGACCGCGGGCGAGAATGTGACAGCCGGGCTGATGGCGCTGCGCCTGCAGGAAATGGGCATCCCCGCCCGGTCTTGGCAGGGCTGGCAGGTGCCGATCAACACCACATCGGCGCATGGCTCGGCACGCTTTGTCAGCATCCCGCGCGACCACATCGACCAGAAATTCGCCGAAGGCTTCAAGGTGGCCGTGGTGGCGGGCTTTCAGGGCGTGTCGGCCGAGGGCCGGCTGACCACGCTGGGCCGGGGCGGGTCGGACACCACAGCCGTTGCCTTTGCCGCCGCTTTCGGGGCCGAGCGTTGCGACATCTACACCGATGTCGATGGCATCTATACCACCGACCCGCGCATCGCCTCCAAGGCGCGCAAACTGGAAAAGATCGCGTTTGAGGAAATGCTGGAACTGGCCTCGCTGGGCGCCAAGGTCTTGCAAACCCGCTCGGTCGAGCTGGCGATGCGCTACAAGGTGCGGCTGCGGGTGCTGTCCTCGTTTGAGGATACCGACGAGAACTCTGGAACCCTGGTCTGCGACGAGGAAGAAATCATGGAATCGAAAGTCGTCTCTGGTGTGGCCTACAGCCGCGATGAAGCGAAAATGACCCTCGTCACCGTCGAGGACCGCCCGGGCGTGGCATCCGCCATCTTTGGCCCCCTGGCCGAGGCCGGGGTGAACGTGGACATGATCGTCCAGAACATCTCTGAGCGGAACTACGGCAGCCACCCCGGCGCCGTGACCGACATGACGTTTTCGGTTCCGGTCAATCAGGTCGCTCGCGCGCAAAAGGCGATGGAAGATGCCCGCAGCGCAGGCCTGATCAACTATGACGAGCTGATCGCCGATACCGAAGTGGCCAAGGTTTCGGTCGTCGGCATCGGCATGCGCAGTCAGGTCGGGGTTGCCGCCAAGATGTTTCAGGCCCTGTCGTCGGAAAACATCAACATCAAGGTCATCGCCACGTCCGAGATCAAGATTTCGGTGCTGATCGACCGCAAGTATATGGAACTGGCGGTGCAGGCCCTGCACGATGCGTTCGAGCTGGACAAGGCCTGACCCCACCGCCCGCCACCCGGGCCATGCGTTTGCGGCCTGAGCAAATCGCGGGCACCCCGCATGCTGATCGGGCACCAAGCGCGCCCGATGCGCGTTCCTGGCGGTTTCAGCCTGCTGCGCAGTGCCCTTTCCCCGCCACGCAGCCTCGCCTATAGAGGGAGCAGGAGAGGGGACAGCACGCCATGCCAGAACGGTCGGAAAGTGACAGCCGCAAGCTTTTGCGCCGCCTGCGTGATGTGCTGGGCGCGCAGTCCAAGGGCCAGGAACGGCTGGACCGCATCACCCATCTGATCGCCGATTCGATGCGCACCGAAGTGTGCTCGATCTACCTGTTCCGCGACCCCGAAACGCTGGAGCTGTGCGCCACCCAAGGGCTGAAGCCCGAGGCCGTGCACCAGACCCGAGTGAAGCTGGGCGAAGGCCTGGTGGGCCGTGTCGCGCGCACCAACACGCCGGTCAACACCGCCGATGCGCCGGGCGAAAAGGGTTTCCGCTACATGCCAGAAACTGGCGAGGAACTGTTTTCCAGCTTCCTTGGCGTGCCGATCCAGCGGGTTGGCGAAAAGCTGGGCGTGCTGGTGGTGCAGTCGAAAACCGCGCGCCAGTATTCCGACGACGAGATCTATGCGCTGGAAGTGGTGGCCATGGTGCTGGCCGAGATGACCGAGTTGGGCGCCTTCACCTCGGACGAAGACGGCATGCGCGCCCTGCACCGCCAGCCGGTGATGTTTCGGGGCAGCACGGGGCAGGAAGGCGCCGCCGAAGGCCATGTCTGGCTGCATGAGCCGCGCGTGGTGGTCACCAACCCGGTGGCCGACGATCCAATGAC
>JAFGXY010000029.1 GCA_016936395.1 Paracoccaceae bacterium
CATGACCTTGCCAACGCCCTTTGAAACAAAAAGAAAAAAGGCCCCGATCGGGGCCCTTGGACGGATTCTGTATCTGAATGTGGCGGACAGAGAGGGATTCGAACCCTCGAGACGGTTCCCCGCCTACACACTTTCCAGGCGTGCGCCTTCGACCACTCGGCCACCTGTCCGTGCGCGTGTGTTAATCGCGACTGGCGCAAAGATGCAAGGGGGGATTTCTCGAAACTTTCGGGCGGGCGACCCCTTGAGAAAAATGCCGAAGCGTGGCGGGCAGCGAAGGGGCCACGCCGTGCTCGACCAGCTCGATGTCCCGGCACTGGCGGTCCCGGCCGATGGTTTGCGGGCGAAACATCACGTAGTCGCCAATCGAGACATCGGTCAACGGGTTGCGCCACGCCGAACGACCTGTGGCAACGCCAAGGTCTTCACCATCTTCGCACCAGATGATGGCGCGAAAGTCTTTGCGCGAATACCAGATCACAACACCGCTCATCGACATCGGCCTGCCTCCTTAGCGTTACTCCGCTTTCCCGTCCCCACGCCTGCCAAGTGTAGGCCTGCCAACCGCCTGGTCAAAGAGGGTGTTCTGTGTCACGGCTGACGCCATATAGCATCAAGCGCCGCAAGACTTGACGCTGTTCCGAATCAGAGTTACAGCGGCCGCGCAAAGTCCAGCAAACAGGGCGAATGCCCGCGGAAGACCACGATGACCCAAAGTCCAGCGCCAAATCCCGCCGATCTGCGGATGATTCTGGGCGATAACCTGCGTCAGCTTTGCGCGGATGTAACGTCGATCAGCGCGGTCTGTCGCACAATCGGCGTGAACCGCACCCAGTTCAATCGCTACCTGACGGGGTCTGCCTTCCCGCGGCCGGATGTGCTGTTTCGCATCTGCCGACATTTCGGGGTCGATGCCAATATCCTGCTGACCCGGCTGGATGCGCCCTGCCCCGCCCCGGCAACAGCCCAGCCCGCCGGGCGGCTGGTGATCGACACCCAACGACCGTTTGACCATTACCTGCTGCCAGATGGGCTTTACCGCTATTGGCGCAAGTCGTTTCGCCAGCCGGGGCTTGCCTATTGCGGGATGGCGATGATCCATACAAAGGCCGGGGCAAAGCTCTGGAAAGGCTATGACATTCACGATGTCGCCATCCGTCCCGGCACCCGGCGCCATGCAAGGTCAACCAGCTATGACGGGCAACTGATCCAGCAGTTCGATGGCTTTGTCCTGATGTCGCGCACCCCCTACAACGATCAGATGAACATGACCTATTTCGAATATGGTCTGGACGCCCTGCCCGATTATTTCAGCGCCATTTCCCTTGTCACGCGGCGCCGCCTCGCAGAGGCCAACCGACTGAGTGCCATCGTCATGCAGCGGCTGGAGCCGAAGTGCAGCATCTGGCTGCGCGCGGCACGGCAGTGCGGCACACTGCCGCTGGAGTCGCTGTCGCACCCGGTTCAGACCGCCCTGAACCGGGTTCCCGACCGGCTGTAACCGGCCCGCGCGCTAATCCATCAGCGACAAGATCATCCGGCGGTTCTGGCGGCCCTTGTTTTCGATCTTGGTGATCTCGACATGCCCCACCTCGCCGGTGCGCGCAACATGCGTGCCACCGCAGGGTTGCAGGTCCACCTGCGCCTCGCCCTGTCCGATCCGCACCAGCCGCACCTTGCCCTGCCCCATCGGCGGCATCACCGACAGGGTTTTCACCAGACCGGGGTTGGCCAGCAGTTCCGCATCCGAAATCCAGTCGTCCGTCACCGGCAGATCGCGGTTGACCAGCGCTTCCAGCCCGGCGTTCAGCGCATCCAGACCACTGGGCGGCTCGGGCATGTCGAAATCAAGCCGCCCCCGGTCGGCCCCGATCTGGCCGCCGGTCACCGGCAGCGGGATCAGCGCCGACAAGAGGTGAAGCGCCGTGTGCATCCGCATGTGGCGATAGCGCCGGGTCCAGTCCAGCCGTTGCGCGATGACCGTGCCCACCGGCGGCATCGGCACCGGTTCGGCCGGCACCAGCGCGATCAGCCCGCCTTCCACCTTGACCGCGGTCGCAATCATCAGCCGCCCACCCGGCCAGTCGATCATGCCACTGTCGCCCGGCTGTCCGCCGCCCGTGGCGTAAAACACCGTGCGGTCGATCAAGATACCGCCCTCTCGCGTGTGGCCAATCACCTGTGCCTCGGCCTGTTGCAGATAGGGATCGGTGCGAAACAGCAGGTCGGTGGTCACGGATCGTCTTCCTTTGCGGTCTGTTCGGGCAGATCAAGCCCTTCACCGGGGGCATGGTCACGCGGCAACGGTGCTGCCGGCCCGCGATCGCCAGACGCGCCCGCTGCCGGTTGTGTGGCGGCCACCGCCGCAGGCAAGGCCCGCAGCAGGTCGGCAATCTCGGTCACGTTGCGCAGGGTCACATCGGCCTGCGCAAACGGAATCTCGATGCCCTCGGCCCGGAACCGCTCATAGATCTGGTGGTTGATCTCGCTGCGCACCGTCAGCGAAAAGTTCACGTCCCGCAAGATCACCCTGATTTCGAAGTTGATCGAATCCGCGCCGAACCCGGTGAAGATCACCAGCGGCGGCGGGTTCAGGATGGCCAGCGGCTGTGCCTCGGCAATGTCGCGCAGGATCTGCTCGACCTTGCGGGTGTCTGACCCGTAAGCCACCCCCACCGGCACGATCAGCCGCCCCGACATGTTGAACCGGGTCCAGTTCGTCACCTGCCCCGCCACCAGATCGGTGTTGGGCACGATCACATCGGTCCGGTCAAAGGTCTGGATACGGGTGGAGCGCACCGAGATCGACTTGACGATCCCCTGCACCCCGCCCACCTCGATCCAGTCGCCTTCCGACACCGGGCGTTCAATCAGCAAGATGATGCCCGAGACAAAGTTCGACACGATGTTCTGCATGCCAAAGCCGATGCCCACCGACAGCGCACCAGCCACAATGGCAAGGCCCGACAGATCGATCCCGGCCGAGTTGATGGCAATCAGCCCGGCCAGAAAGTAACCGACATAGCCCACGCCCGACACCAGCGCGTTGCGCGCACCCTGATCCAGATTGGTGCGTGGCAGGATCGAACCTTTCAGCGCGCCCTGAAACAGCCGGGTCAACATGACGCCCACGCTGAAAAACGCGGCAAACATCAGGAATGCGGTCGGCGAGATTTTGGTATCACCCAGCGTAAAGCCTTCCCGCAGCCGGGCCCACAGCTCGGTCAGGTCGGCCATGCGCGCGCCCCAGATCAGCGCAAACAGCGGCAATGACATGATCACCATCGCAAACCCAAGCAAGACCGGCACCAGCGCGTTGCGCGCGCCATCCTCGTTGCGGGTGATCGCCGCATAGATATCGGTGACCAGGGCCTGCAACAGCAGCAAAAGCCCCATGACCCCCAGCGAGGTTGCCGCCGGAAAGATCATCGCCGACGCCGCGGGGATATAGCCGACCGTTGCCAGAACCGGGCCGACAATCCCGACCGCAACCACGCCTTTCCCCAGCCACGACAGCGCCCTCTGCCGGAAGCTGACCTCGTCCTCGGTCCCGCCCTCATTGGTCGCACTCAGCCGCAGCAGACGGCCAAAGCGCACCAGCAGAACCGCCGCCACGATCAGCGTCGGATAGGCCAACACCGCCCGCGCCGCCTCGGACAGGTCTTGATGATCCAGCAGCGACAGGCGCAAGATATCAAGTCCCAGCACCGCACCATAGAGCGTGGTCAGCAACCGCCCTTCGGTGCGCGCCTCTGCCGTCAGGGTCAAAGGCAGTGCATCCGGCGTTTTGGGAAACACCCTGCCGCCCAGCCAGCGCGCGGCAAACATCACAAACCCCGCCGCGGGCAGCATGCCCAGAACGACCGTGCCCACAATCCCGAACAGCCCCGTCAGCAGCATCGCATACGACAGCGCCAGAAGACCGATCATCGGCAACACGATCTGGCCCAGCGACAGGCCAAGCGCCGCGACCCGCACCCCGCGCGCCGACCAGCGCTGAGTCATCTTTTGTACCAACTGCTCGACCAGCCCGCGCCCGCGCCAGATCAGCCCCAGCGCCAGCAGCAGATAGGCCAGAATGGCGGGCAGGTTGTCAAACAGCGTCTCGCGCCCGGTTGGCAGAGCCCAGCGTTGCCCGGTTTCCCGCAGGATCGTCGCCATGGCCCCGCTGACGGCGCGATAGGCATCGGGCCAGTTGACCGGATTGACCGGCGAGGGGTAAAGCTGCAACAGCTCGTCCGTCTGGCGTTCCCGCAGCGCGCGGTCGATTTCCGAGATCAGGCCATCGGCCCGGCGATAGGCTTCCTCGGCGGCAAGGCCCGGTGCCTGCAAGCGGGCCAATTGCTCGGTCAGCGTCGTGCGCCGGCTGGCGATCTCTTCGGCCTCGGTCTGGCCCTCTTCGGGGGCCGGACCAAGGGCTGCAATCTGCTGGCGCAGCGTGGCGATGCGCGCCGCGTTCGTGCTTTGCGCCGCCAGCAGGCTCTCGCGCCACCCGACCAGTTCCGTGCGCAACCCCTCCAGCGACCCGTCGGTGGCGTCCGGGTTTTCCAGCGTCGCCTCGGCACGCTCGGCCAGCGCTTCCCATGCGGCATAATCCAGTTCGGCCGTGGTTGGCGTCTCTTTGGCCGGGGCAGGCGTGGGGACGCGGCCCGGCTCTGCCACCGTGCCGTCGCCTTGCACCGCTGGCGATGACGGCACGGGCTGCATCGGGCCCTCAGCCACCTGCGCCCACAATCCGCCGGGCAGGCAGACGGCCATCACAACCGCCAGCAGCAGCGCAAGCAAGGGACGGCACATGGTCATGCGTCTTGAAACACGCTTGGCAGGTCTTGCGGCGCACGGTCCAGCCAGCCCGGAACCGGCAGGCCCTTTTCCTTCAGAAATGCCGGGTTGAACAATTTCGACTGATAGCGCGTGCCGTAATCGCACAGGATGGTGACGATGGTGTGCCCCGGCCCCAGATCGCGCGCCATCCGCATGGCCCCTGCGACATTGATGCCAGACGACCCGCCCAGACACAGCCCCTCCTCGGCCAGCAGGTCAAACACCAGCGGCAGCGCCTCGGCGTCTGGAATGCGATAGGACATGTCTGGCACGAAACCTTCCAGATTGGCGGTGATCCGCCCCTGCCCAATGCCTTCGGTGATCGACGATCCGGGGCTGTCCAGCCTGCCGGTGGTGTAAAACGCATGCAGCGCCGCCCCTTCGGGATCGGCAAGCCCGATCTTGACGCCCTTTGGCTGCAACGCCATGCCCACCCCGGCAAGCGTGCCCCCCGACCCCACCGCACAGATGAAGCCATCAACGCGGCCCCCGGTCTGCTGCCAGATTTCCGGCCCGGTGGTCTCGATATGCGCCTGACGATTGGCAATATTGTCAAACTGGTTGGCCCAGATCGCGCCATTGGCCTCGGTCTGCGCCAAGACCTCGGCAAGACGGCCCGAATAGCGCACATAATTGTTGGGGTCTTTGTAAGGGGCGGCCGGCACTTGCACCAACTCGGCCCCGGCCAGACGCAGCATGTCCTTTTTTTCCTGACTTTGCGTCTCGGGGATCACGATCACGGTCTTGAACCCCATGCTGGCCCCCACCAGCGCCAGCCCGATGCCGGTGTTGCCCGCCGTGCCTTCCACAATCGTGCCCCCCGGTTTCAGCGCCCCTCGCGCCACCGCATCGCGGATGATATACAGCGCCGCCCGGTCCTTGACCGATTGGCCGGGATTCATGAACTCACACTTGCCCAGAATGGTGCAGCCGGTCATCTCCGACGCCCGCCGCAACCGGATCAGCGGGGTGTTGCCGATGGCTTCGGCCAGATCGCCGCAAATCCGCATGGGGTGTTTCCTTTTTGTGTGGCCTTCAGGTGTAGGCAAAGTGCGGCGCAAACTCAAGGGACCGGGAGGGGGGGGGCATGGCAGGCAAAGAGCGGCCCCATCGGGGCAACACCTTGAGCCCGGATCGGACCGACGGCCACACCGACCGAGGGCAGTGCCTGACCGCCGGGTGGGCGCAGCACCAGAAGTTCTGAGCACTTTATGGTTCAACCAACCCCCACCGAAGTTCTGCTGGAGACGATACAAAAGCGCCCGCCCGAGGGGGCGGTCGGGCGCTGCCCGGCGGCGCTGAAGCGCCTTGATTCCGGGCGAAGACAGGAAAGGCAATCGTCCGCTCCGTCCGCAAACCCGCCAGCCCCCCGAGAAACACACCTGACCCACCAAGCCAAACGCCCGCCTTCGAAACCGGAAAAAGGTTAAGGATTCATGAAAATGAACACCCTAACCCTTTGTTTCAAGACCATAAAAAAATTGTCTCACAGGGGGAAGTCCCCGGTCAGCCCACCTTGATCCCATCCGCCTTCAGCCCGGCATAACACTCATCCAGACTCAAGACCGCCCGCTCGATCAGCACGTCAATCTCGGCCGGTGTGATCACCAAGGGCGGCGCGATGATCATCCGGTCCCCCACCGCCCGCATGATCAGATTGTTGGCAAAGCAGCGCTCGCGGCAGCGATAGCCGACGTTGGCCTCATCGGAAAACTTCGCCCGCCGCGCCTTGTCGGGCGTCAGCGCGATCGACCCCATCAGCCCCACCAGTTTGGCCTCGCCCACCAGCGGATGATCGGTCAGCGCATCCCAGCGTTGTTTCAGATAGGGGTGCGCCACATCACGAACATGCTCGACGATGTGCTCTTCTTGCAGGATGCGCAGGTTCTCCAGCGCCACCGCCGCCGCCACCGGATGGCCGCTGTAGGTGTAGCCGTGGAAGAACTCGCCGCCTTCGGCAATCGTCGCCGCCACCTCGTCACAGACGATCGAGCCACCAATCGGCTGATAGCCCGACGACAGGCCCTTGGCGATGGTCATGATATGCGGGCGGATGCCAAAGGTTTCCGACCCGAACCAATTGCCGGTGCGGCCAAAGCCGGTGATCACCTCATCGGCGATCAGCAAGATGCCATAGGCATCGCAGATCCGCTGGATCTCGGGCCAATAGGTCTCGGGCGGGATGATCACGCCGCCCGCGCCCTGCACCGGCTCGCCGATGAAGGCGGCCACGTTGTCCGGCCCCAATTCAAGGATCTTTTCCTCCAACTGCCGGGCGCGGGCCAGACCGAACTCCGCCTCGGTCATCTCGCCACCCTCGCCCCACCAATAGGGCTGGTCGATATGGGCGATGCCGTCGATCTTGCCGCCATGAGCATGGATCGGCTTCATGCCGCCCAGACTACCGCCGCCCATGGTCGAGCCATGATAACCGTTCCAGCGCGCGATCACGATGTTGCGCCACGGCTTGCCCTTGACCTGCCAATAGCGCCGCACCAGCCGCAGGTTGGTGTCATTGGCTTCCGAGCCAGACCCGGCAAAGAACACATGGTTCAGATCGCCCGGTGCCAGTTCGGCAATCTTGGCGGCAAGGGCAATGGCGGGCACATGGCTGGTCTGGAAAAACGTGTTGTAATACGACAACTCTTCCATCTGACGCGCCGCAACCTCGGCCATTTCGCGGCGACCATAGCCGATGTTCACGCACCACAGCCCTGCCATGCCATCCAGCACCTCCTGGCCCTCGCTGTCGGTCAGCCAGACCCCCTTGCCCCGCGTCATGATCCGCGCCCCCTTGGCCGCCAGACCGTTGGCATCGGTGAACGGATGCATGTGATGTGCCGCGTCCAGCGCCTGCAACTCTGCCGTCGGCAGGTGATTGGTAAGGATGGTCATCGGGTGGCCCTTTCCGGATCGGCAGGGCCAACAGCCCCGGCTTTTGCTCAGGATATGATCAAACCGGCGCAGGCTCAAGCAATTTGATCAAATTATTCACCTCAGCCCTAACCTGACCGGCCTGCCGCTTTCCTCTTGGCAAAAATACCCCGGGGGAGTCGCGCAGCGACGGGGGCAGCGCCCCCATGATCCCGCCCCCCCGGAAAGTCAGATCCCGCCCTGCGCCAAGGCCAGTTGCACCTGTTCGATCCCTTGGCCGATGTCGCGCGCGATGGCACCGCGCAAGGCGATCGCATCGCCTGACCGCATGGCGGCAAGCGCCTCGGAATGGATGTCGGGCAGCACATCGCTGCCAAACCGGACACAGACCACCCGCAAGGACGGACCGAACCGCAGCCACATCGACCGGGCGATATCCACCAGAACCGGGGCCCCCGATGCCTCATACAGGCAAAAGTGAAACGCATGGTTGCTTTCCAGATAGCCCGGAACATCGCCCGCCCGGATCGCCGCATCCACCCGGGTGTCAATCGCCTGCAAACGATCGATCAACGCGGGCGTCATGTGCTGCGCGGCCATTTCCGCCAGCTTGGGTTCTATCGTCAGCCGGGCAAAGGCCACCTGTTCCAGCATCGCCTGGCTCAGGATCGGGACCGAGACCCGGCGGTTGCCCTGCGGCTCCAGCGCGCCTTCGGCGGTCAGGCGGCGGATGGCTTCGCGCACCGGGGTCATTCCGGCCGCCAATTCGGTGATCAACCCCTGAATGGTGACCGCGGCACCCGGCTCAAGATGACCAAACAGGATCATGTCACGCAACCGCGCATAGGTGATCTCGTGGGTCGGTATCTTTCGTGCGTCCATGGTGCTGCCGCCCTTTTGCCTTGTCGTCAGTTACGCCGGGAAGGCAGGCCTGATCAAGATCTGATCAAATTCCGGTGCATCCTGCGGCAGGCCCTCTCTCTGGCAGGCCCAGCCAAGATCGCCTCTTCGTTTGATCTCCGGCACAATGACCCAACGTCATCCCAAGCGCGCCCCTGATGGCATTGCTGCTTGCCAAATACTCCCGCCGGAGGCACCTGCCCTTCCCCCGGCGCGCGCGGCATCAAAGCGAAAAGCGGCCCTTTTCCCGCTGCAACCACAGCGCGGTCAGGATCAGCGGTGCATTGCTGACAGCACCCGAGGCGACCATCTCTATGAGGGTCGAAAACGCAACCAGATGGCCGCGAATATCCTCGGACTCGTCGGCCACTCCGAACACGCCCGCCACGCCATCGGGCAGGTCGGCACTAGCCACGAAGGAATACAGGTATTCGGTCTTGGCCCCCGGCGACGGGTAATAGCTGGCCACCGGATGCAGCGTGGCAAGGGTCAGCCCCGCCTCTTCCATCGCCTCGCGGCGGGCGCAGTCTTCAGGCGACTCACCGGGGTCGATCCGGCCGGCAATCGCTTCTAGCTGCCAGGGTGAGGTGTCGCCGCGTGCATAGGGGCCCATGCGGAACTGTTCCACCAGCAGCACCCGGTCGCGCACCGGGTCATAGGGCAACACCGTCACCGCATCGCCCGACACAAAGGCCGCACGGGTGATCGTATCGCTCAACTGGCCATCAAAGCGCTGAAATTGCAGATCATATTCCTCGACCGCAAAGAAATTGGCATAGGGGTGTCGCAGCGCCGAGACCTGCACCCGTGCAGCCGGACAGTCTGGGCTGTCGCTCCCCGCCCCGGCCATAGCGCGCAACCGGCTGGACGCGCGCACCTGAAGGGCACCAAGCCGGGCGCGGACCTGACCGGCGGGCAAGGTGCGGCAGGTCGCCATGATCTCGGCGGCGGTCGCCACCGCAAGCGCCGCGTCCCGGCCCAGCCACGCCGCCGCATCCCATGGGGGGCAGGCCTCTGACACCGGGGCCGCAAGGCACTGCACCGGCACCAGCTCTGCCCCATCGGTCACCTCGACCGTCTGGCTGACCAGACCGGTCGCTTCGGCATAAAACTGCAAGCGCGCCGCCGGTTCCGGGCTCAGGTCCACGGCGCACAGGCCCGCAACCCGCGCGTCAGGGTCTGCAGGCACAAGGCTGACCTGAAAGGCGCCCTCGGCCCAGCCTTCGCGCACCCCCTCGGCACTGCCCGGCCAGACGGCAACCGCTTGACCCAGCACAACGTCACGCAGCGGGGCGTGGGTAAGGACCCCGCAGAAAAACACTGTCATCGCTGTCGCCTTGTTCAAACCCTCAGGGCCATTTGCGCCCGGACCAGTGCGAAACGGCACCGCCCAGAAGTCCGCCCAGCAGCAATACCCCAACAACCTGGGGCGATGCCAAAGGCCGTGACAAGTCGATCGCCAGTTCAAAGATCGACAGGATCGCTTCCAGAGGCGTGTCATAGCGCCCCTTGACCGCGCGCTTCATCATCTCGACGCTGGCAAAGATCACCAGAACGAGCACCACGATGGTCAGCGAGGTGCGCAGCCCGGTGCCCATGGCGTCAATCCGGCTTTGGGTCCGGTGAGCGAAGGGCCCCATGATGAACCAGCCACACAGCACACCGATCACGCCACTGACCTCGATCACGCCGCCAGAGGGGCGGCCCTCTGGCATTGCCGCGATATAGGCAAAGGCAGCAAGCACGGCAACGATGCCAAAGGCAATCGCGGCAGCAAGTTTGGCGGCGGTCGGCATCGCGCTCCCTTCTCGCCCTGCCGGTGCCTCAGGCCGGGCGTGTGATGGTGATCTGTGTCACATCGCAGTTTCCGCCGCGAAACGCGCCCGCGCAAGAGGTAAGGTAAAAGTCCCACATCCGTCGAAAGCGGTCATCAAAGCCAAGCCGCGCGATCTCGTCCCAGCGTTCGGTAAAGGTTTCATGCCAGCGGCGCAGGGTCAGGCTGTAACTTTCGCCAAACTCGACCGAGCCCTTGACCCGCAACCCGGCGCGGTCCACTTCTTCCTTCAGGCGGAAGGGCGCGGGCAGCATGCCCCCCGGGAAGATGTATTTCTGAATGAAATCAACGCCCCGCTTGTACATGGCCCAGCGGTGATCAGGCACCGTGATGATCTGCAAGGTGGCATGGCGGCCGGGCTTCAACCGCTCGCGCACGGTGGCAAAATAGGTCGGCCAATACTGCTCACCCACCGCTTCGAACATTTCGATGCTGGCGATGCCGTCGTAATGGCCGCGCTCGTCGCGGTAATCTTGCAACTTGATCTCGACCTGGTCCGACAGGCCAAGCCGCGCCATACGATCGACGGCAAAATCATACTGTGCCTGAGAAATCGTCAGCGCCGTGACTCGCAGGCCACGCACGCGGGCGGCGTATTCGGCAAAACCGCCCCAACCACAGCCAATTTCCAGCACATGTTCGCCCGGTTGGGCGCCGATCTGGTCCACCATGCTGGCGTATTTCTGCTCTTGCGCCGCTTCCAGACTTTCCTGCCCGCCGTGAAACATTGCGCTGGAATAGGTCATGCTGTCGTCCAGCCACAACCGATAGAAATCATTGCCCAGATCGTAATGGGCGTGGATGTTCTTCTTGGCCTGACGCTTTGAATTGGAATGCAGCCAGAAGCGGAACCATTCAAACCGGCGCAACAGGCCCATCGCCGGATAGCCGTCGCTGACCACCTGATTGAGCGGCAGTTGCACCAGGTCAAGGAACGCCTGCAAGTCAGGGCTGGTCCACCAGCCATCCAGATAGGCGTCACAAAACCCCAGATCGCCCTCGCGGATCATCCGGGCGAACAGGTCGTTGTTGTGTATGGCGATTTCCGCCACCGGCCCCGGTTTATCGGCTTCGATCCGAAAGCGGCGGCCATCGGGCATCACGAAATCCAGCCGGCCTTCGCCCAGCTTGCTTGCCACGGCATAGGCTTGCGAGAAATAGCGCGGCAGGCCGGTCTGGCCTTTGGTCGTCGTCAGAAAGTCCATCTTGTCTCCCGTTGGGAACCGTCGTGTTTCTTTGGATATTTCAGATACGCAATCGTCACTCAAGAGTGTCGCGCCCCATAGGCCGCCAGTGCGCGCGCCCGGCCAGTCGCCAGATCGACCAGCGGCTTGGGATAGGGTCGCTTGGGGTCAAGTGCCCATGATTTCGGCACCGCCTGAAAGTAAGACAGCGCCTCCGGGCCGGGCGTGCGTGACATCTCGGCGATGAAACGATGGCGGTAGTCGGCCTTGGGGTCAAACTTTTCGACCTGCGTCGCCGGGTTGAAGATGCGAAAGAACGGTGCCGCATCCGGCCCCGACCCCGCCGCCCACTGCCAGCCCATGGCGTTGGCCGCCGGATCCCAGTCCACAAGACAGTCGGCAAACCAGTCAAGGCCCACCTTCCAATGCGTCATCAGATGCTTGGTCAGGTAACTTGCCACAATCATCCGGGCGCGGTTGTGCATCCGGCCGGTCACATACATCTCGCGCATCGCGGCATCGACAAACGGCTCGCCGGTCAGGCCACGCCGCCAGTATTCGGCGTCTTCATTGTCTTCGCGCCAAGGGAAACTGTCCCATTCAGGCTTCCAGTTGGCAGCGGTGATCTGCGGCGTGTGGTGCATCAGGTGATAGGCGAACTCGCGCCAGACCAACTCTTTCAGGAAAGTTTCGGCCCCCTTTGCGCCTTCGTGCATCGCACGCCACCCGGCATGCCAGATCGTGCGCGGCCCGATCTCGCCATAGGCGAGGTTTTCCGACAGGCCCGAGGTGCCATCGACAGCAGGCAGATCACGCGCCTCGGCATAGGCATCAACGCGGGTTGCCAGAAAGTCGGTCAGGCGGGCATGGGCCGCGGCTTCACCCACGCGCAGATGCGGGGCAACGATCACCGCCCCGCGCTGCATGGCATGGCCAAGCTGCCAGTCCTGCAAGGCATCGCTCTGGGGCCATGTCGCGGGCGCCACCAGCCGCTTCGGCGCGGTCAGGGCATCGGTCACGGTCCGGTCGCGCAGCGCTTTCCAGAACGGCGTGTACACCCGATAAAACCCGCCCGAGCCGGTTTCGACCTCCCATGGCTCGAACAGCAGATGTCCGCTGAAACTGCGCGCGTCGATTCCTTGCGCCTTCAGCGCAGATTTTACCCCTGTGTCGCGCGCCACCGATGCCGGATCATACAGCCGGTGCCACCAGACCCCGGTCGCCCCGGTCTGGCTGATCAGACCTTGCAGCACCGGCAGGGCAGCGCCCCTGCGCAGGGTCAATTTCGATCCAACCCCTTGTAAAACCTTGGCAAACGCCTCGATCCCCAGGCCCAGCCGCCACTTCGGCGCCGCCCCCAGAGTTTCGGTTTCCGGGTCCAGCACGAAGACCGGGATCAGCGGACGCCCCAAAGCCACCGCCGCCTGCACCATCGGCGCATCCGACAGGCGCAAGTCGCGGCGCAGCCAAAGGATCAGGGGGGCATCGGTCATCAGGAGCGTGCGCTTTCTTGTCTGCGTGCCTGTGTCCTACGGGCGGGAAATCCGATTGGATCAATGGTTTCCCGGCGCATCCTCACTTTTTGCCAGGCAGGGTGCGACGGCGCACCGACGCCCGCTTGCGTGCCTAAAGCACCCGGTCCAGGGCTGCAATCAGCCGGCTGACGTCTTCGGGGCTGGTGTAATGCACGGCACTCAACCGCAGCACGCCTTTGGCCGGGTCCACCCGCATCGCGGCCAGCGGGCGGACCGCATAGAAATCCCCGGCCCCGCAGGCGATGCCGTCCCGCCCCAAAGCCTCGGCCACCGGACCGGCGTCGCGGTCCAGTGCCACCGCCACGGTGGGCGCCCGGTCCTCGGCCCGGCGCGGACCGATCAGGCGCAGATCGTTGCGCGCGGCCAGATAGTCCAGCAAGGGCGCGATCACCGCCACCTCTTGCGCGCGCATCAGGTCATGCACACTGCGGTTGCGGCCGGCGGCATCGCCTGCCAGTCCGTGATGTGCTGCCAGATCGTCGATGTAATCCGCCATTCCGGCACAGGCCGCAACCTGGGCATGATCCGGCCCGGCGGGCGTGTGGCGCTTGTAAAGCACCGACTGGTTGAAGAAATGCGCCTGCCCCGGCAATTCCATGCCAAAGGCTTCGCGCAGCACCATGATGCCCTGATGCGGGCCATAGGTCTTGTAGGCCGAAAACAGATAGGCATCGCAGCCAAGCGCGGCAACATCGGGAAAGCCATGTGGCGCGTAGCTGACGCCATCCACCACCGTCCGCGCGCCCGCCGCCCGCGCCATGGCCGCGACCACCGCCACATCGTTGATCTGCGCCACCACGTTGGAACAGTGCGGAAACGCCACCAGCCGCACCCGGCCATCCGCCAGCAATGCCGCCAGATCAGCCGGATCAAGTGCCCCGGTGTCAGGGTCGATCTGCCACTCGCGCACCTCGATGCCCTCATCGGCCAGCCGCCGCCAGACCCCGGTGTTCGCCTCATGATCCTGATTGGTCACCACAATCGCCGCGTTCTGGCCGCGCAGCCAGACCCGCACAGCCTGCGCCAGCACATAGGTATTGGCGCTGGTCGACGGGCCGAAGGACACCTCGGCCCGCGCGACACTCAGCAGCGCCGCCAGCCGGGTGCGGGCCTCGTCCATCTCGTCCCCGCCCAACTGCGACGCCGGATAGGGCGCATAGGGCTGCACCTTGCGATCGGTGTAGAACCGCGTCAGCCGGTCCACCACCTGACGGCAAGGAAAGCTGCCGCCGGCATTTTCAAAAAACGCATACGTAGACAGAACCGGGCTTGCAAAGGCCGGAAACTGCGCGCGGACAAAGTCAAGATCAAGGGCCATGGAACCTCCCGAAGTGGCGACCCCCATGCTTGTCGGGCCGCAGACCGAAAGGCAAGCCACGCTGACACGCCTGCCCTGCGCCGTTCTTTCTCTTTCGAAAAATATCCCGGGGGGGCCAAAGGCGGGGGGCAGCGCCCCAGCACCGCCCGCGCCCCGAAACCCGAACTCAGGCGCTTACATCCACCACAACCCGGCCCTGCACCTCGCCGCGCAGGATTGCCGCCCCCAAGGCCGGCACTTCGGCAAGGGTGGCGGGCCGGATCATCGCCTCCAGCTTGTCCATCGGCAGATCGCTGGCAATCCGGTCCCAGGCCACCACCCGGCGGGCATAAGGCACCGTCACCGAATTGATCCCCAACAGGCTCACCCCGCGCAACAGGAACGGGATGATGTTGGCGGGCACCAGCAGCCCCCCGGCATTGCCGACGGCGGCCGCGCAAGCCCCGGCCTTCAACTGCCCCAGCACCCGCGCCAGCATCTGCCCGCCGACCGCATCAATGCAGCCAGCCCATGTCTCGCTTTCCATCGGGCGCTTGATCGCTTCGGCAAGATCAGCGCGCGGCACGATGCGCGACGCCCCCAGATCGCGCAGATAGCCTTCGGTTTCGGGCCGGCCGGTCACGGCCGCAACCGAATAGCCCAACCTTGCCAAAAGCGCGACCGCGACGGACCCAACGCCACCAGCCGCACCCGTGACCAGCACCTCGCCCGCATCGGGGGCAAGCCCGTGTTCCTCCAGCGCCATCAGGGCCAGCATCGCGGTAAAGCCCGCCGTGCCCACCGCCATCGCCGACCGCGCGCTCAGGCCCTCGGGCAACGGCACAAGCCAGTCGGCCTTTACCCGGGCCTTGGTCGCATAGCCGCCCCAATGCGCCTCGCCCACCCGCCAGCCGGTCAGCACCACCCGGTCTCCGGGGGCATAGCAGGCGTCGTCAGAGGCCTCGACCACCCCGGCAAAGTCGATCCCCGGCACATGCGGATAGGTCCGCACCAGCCCGCCGCCACTGCCGGAAAGACACAGCCCATCCTTGTAGTTCAGCGTCGAGAATTCCACCCGCACCGTCACATCGCCGGGCGGCAGGGCGCTGTCGGGCAAATCTGCCAGCCGGGCCACCGCCTGCCCGTCGTCGGCCTTTTCCATCACGATGGCCCGCATGTCGCATTCCCCTTCCCGCTTGTTCCAATGCCCAAAGCCGCAGCACGTCTTGCCCGCTCTGCCCAGCAACAGGCAATGCCATGCGGCGAAGGTCAACCCCCCGGATGTGATCGTTTTCCCTCTTGCCAAGCGGTCAAAGCGGTTCCACTTCTTTTCTGTCTGTCTGCCCGTGCGGCCTGTCCGGCCGTGCTGTCCGGTGACGCCGGGCAGATCGACAGCCGAGCCGAAACCAAAAAGGCCGCGTGGGGACAACACAGGCCCAAGCCAACACCGAGGAAAGACCATGAATCACTCCAGACTGATCCTTGCCTGCGCCGCATCTGCGCTTGCCCTGACCTCCGCTGCAAAAGCCGCCGACCGCGAGCTTTTGGTTTTTGACTGGGCCGGATGGGAAATCGACGGCGTGCTGACCGACTATGTTGCCAAACATGGCGACAAGCCGACCTACAGCTTCTTTGGCGATGACGATGAGGCGTTCCAGAAAGTGTCGTCCGGCTTCAAGGCCGATGTGACGCACCCTTGCGTGGCCTCTTTGCCGCGCTATCACGACGCCGGGCTGATCGAGCCGTGGGATGTCAGCAAGATCCCCGAATTCGCGAACCTTGCACCGCAACTGCTGGACTCGCCGCTGATCCAGAACGACCAGGGCGTCTGGTTCATCCCGACCGATTACGCCTATACCGCCGTCGCCTACAACACCAAAGACGTGCCCGCCGAAGACGTGGCCTCGCTGTCGGTTTTCACCAACCCGAAATATGCCGGCCGCATCTCGCTGCCTGACAGTTCGGATGATGTGTGGTCGCTGGCCTTCCTTGCCACCGGGGTCTCTGATTGGTCCACCGTGACAGATGAGCAGTTCGCCGCTGCCGCCGCATGGCTGCGCGAGGCGCACAAGAACGTCCGCGCCTATTGGTCGGACCCGTCGGAAATGTCGCAGCTGATGGCGACGGGCGAGGTGCAGGTGGCCTGGTCGTGGAACGACGGCGTGGCCCTGTTGCAGGCCGAGGGCTTCCCGATCGGTTTCCAGCGCAGCCCCGCCGAGGGTGCCGCCACCTGGTTCTGCGGCTTTGTCAACATGAAGGACCAGCCGGGTTCGGAAGACAAGGCCTATGACTTCATGAATTCGCTGTTGGCACATGGTTCGGCGCAGGCCCTGCTGGACGAGCTGGGATATGCCCATTCCAACAACGAGGCAATGAAGACCATCTCGGAAGAGGCGCTGAAGGCCGCCTTTGTCGATCCGGTCACCACCACGCTGCTGGCACAGACCCCGGTTTCGGCCGAGTTCCGCGAAAAGATGATCAACGAGTTCGAGCTGATCAAATCGGGCTTCTGATCTGCCCCATTGCCGCGTCCGAAGGTTGAACCCTTTGGGCGCGGCTGCCTGTCATACCCCTGTCACATCGTTTTGCCACGATTTTGACATGTATACACTCCGACCAGCCCAACCCACCGACGTGACGTTTCTCAGCAGCCTTGAACGCGAGGTGATGGAGAGCCATGCCCGCGCGCTGTGGGGGGCGTTTCGTCCGGGCGAGCACATCAGCGATTTTGATCTGCGCAACACCCGCATTGTCGAGGTTGACGGTCAGGCCATCGGCTATGTGATGACCGAACAGACCAGTGATCATCTTCGGCTGCGCAAACTCTATCTGTGCTCCGCCCATCAGGGCCAGGGTCTGGGCCGCCGCCTGTTGCATCAGGTTCAACGCGAGGCCGATGCCCTTGGCCTGCCCTTGCGCCTCAGCGTGCTGCGCCCCAACACCCGCGCCCTAGCGTTTTATGAGCGCGAGGGGCTGCGGGTCGCCGAGATGACGGAAGAGCGGATTTTCCTGCAAAGCCCGGCCTTGCCGCCCGCGTCCAATCCGACCTTGTGACCCGCCCGCACTGCGCTTATGTTGGCTGCGTGCGGGGCAACCCGGACTATGGCGATAAACGCACCTGTAATAGACGGCTCGGACCCGGGGGCGGTACCCGGCGGCTCCACCATTCCACCCGGCATTGCGGGGGTTCGGGGTCGAAATAGGATCGACGAACGTTCAAAGAGGCCAGCTTTCGCTCGGTGAGCTACCACCGTTATCGGTGCAAATGTACAGTTGCCAATGACAACCGTGCTCCGATGGCTCTGGCTGCGTAAGCAGTTCGAGGTATCGAAAACTAAGTCCTTGCGCTTAGCCGCGTAAGGCGGGGTTCGCAGGTACCTGGCAACAGAAACCTGCACCTTCCCCCCTTCCATGGCGTCTGTCGGCTGGGTCACGCGGTGCGCCATGGCGCGCGAGCGCGCCGGGTCTTCGCCCGATGTGACTTGATCGGCAGCCGCCTTGGCGTCACCTTGGCGCGATGCGCACCCTTGCCCTTGCCCTTGCCCTA
>JAFGXY010000003.1 GCA_016936395.1 Paracoccaceae bacterium
CGTATTGGCGGCATCACCTACCGCTGTCGACTTCAGGAACTCGGCCGGGAGGACCGCATCGCCAAGGACCGTCCGAAGCAGAGACGAGATCTGGACCTGTGGACCATCGGTGTTCTCATACCGGGTGATCAGCACCCGAACGAAGTTCAGACCGTGTTCGGGAGCATGCGCCTCGACGACACCCATCAGATTGCTCGCCATACCGAGGAAGCTCGCCAGGGACATGACATCAAGCATGGACGCGTTGAGCGGGATCAGGACCCCGGTGGAAGCAAAGAGGGCGGAGATCACCGAGAAGTTCAGCTGCGGCGGGGTGTCGAAGATCACCACATCATATCGGCTCAAGACAGGCTCAAGCGCTTCACGGATCCGACTGTGGAAGGTGGTGGCGCCGTGTCTGAAGCTCAAAGCGACCTCGAACTCGTACTCCATGATGTCCATGGAGGCCGGGATCAGATCCACTGTCGGGAAGTTCGTCTTTCGAATGATATCGGAGGCGGGCAGGGGACCTTCCGACCGGATCAGATCGTAGGAGGTCGGCATGTCCGGATCGAGTTCAGGGGTCACCCCGAACAGGTTTGTCAGACTTGCCTGGCTGTCGAGGTCGATCAGCAGGACCCGATAGCCGCGAAGACCCAGAAGCTGACCAACATGAGCTACGGTTGACGTTTTTGCGGACCCGCCCTTCAAGTTGAAGATCGTCATGACCTGGCACGGTTCGCCGGCTCTTCTGTGAGGGTGCTCATCGGGCTTGATCCTGCCCGTCTCAAGAAGGACGCGTTGGGCCTCGACCATTTCCTCGGCAGAGAAACTGCGGCGGTTGCCACCCTCGAGGATGCCTTCGGGAAAGCCGTCAAGGTTTGACACATGGTGGCGGAAGGTGTTCTGGTTGAGCCGTAGGAGATCGGCTGCTTCCCGCATCGCGAAGCGACGGAGACCCTTCTGGGCATCCGGTGGAAAGGTCTCCTGCGCATGTTCACGCAACCGGCTACCAAGCCGCTTGGACATGACGTCGAATCTTTGAGAGGCTCGTATCCCGCTCATCACTGCCCTCAAGTCTTTATTGTTTTATAGACCTTAACAGTTTTGGTGAGTAAATCCAACCCAAACCGTTGAGCGACGTATGCGCGTTGAAGGGGCCGATTTTTGACGAAAGAAAACCATTAAGTATCAGTGCGTTGGGCGGCCTTGTTCGCAACGCACTTCAACAGCTCGTGGGTCGTGACGTCGTGGCCACAACATGTATTGTGGACACCTACGGACTGCAGATCTTAAGAATCGCACGGCCGATTCCCGCGACTTCAATCAAGCAGCCCCAGCCTCTCGGCCCGCTCCAGCAGCATCTTTACCGACGAGGGCTGCCAGCTGGTCCGTCCACGCGGCGTCCGCTCCCGCATCTTCTCAAGCCGGTTGCAGATTTCTTGCAGCGTAACTTCCGGGTTTGCGCCCTTGATGCCGGCCACGATGGCGGGCAAGCGGTCGTCGGTATCGCGGCGACCGGCACGGCCCAGCACGGTTTCCGGCAGGAAGCCGTCGCGGACATAAGCGTTCACCGCGCGGAGCAATCGGCTCTGTGTCCACTGGCGCTCGCGGGGTAGGGGGGCGTTGATGATGCGAAGCAAGTCTTCCCAGGGCATGTCGGGCCGCAGGCGGCGCACATGCGGCACCCAGTCCTGCGCCGTCTCGTTCAGGCGATCCATGTAACCGTCTTGCCTCGCCAGCCGCACCTTGCGCAGCGCCGCGGGATCGCGAGCGCGCAGACCCGGGTTGCCACCGACCCGCCCCTTGCTGCGCGCCGAGGCCAGCCCCGCCTTCGTGCGTTCGCGGATTAGAGCGCGCTCGAACTCCGCCGCGGCGCCCAGGACTTGCAGGGTGAACTTGCCCTGCGGTGAGGATGTGTCGATCGGATCGGTCAGCGAGCGGAAGAAAGCGCCTTTGGCCTCCAGCCGCTCGATCACCTCCAGCAGGTGCGACAGAGACCGCGCCAGGCGGTCGATGCGCACGACGACAAGCGTGTCGCCTTTGCTTATCCGCTCCAGCACACGGGCCAGCGCGGGTCGGGCACGATTTCCGCCCGAGGCTTGTTCTTCATGGATCTCGACGCAGCCCGCAGATTTCAGGGCCTGCGACTGGGGCAGGGGGGTCTGATCTTCGGTCGAGACACGCGCGTAGCCAATCGGGGGCATCAAAACAGGCCGTTTGCAGTTTCAGGTACCGTCAATAAACGACCGATTTCAAAAGGCTTTCCAAAGATATACGGATAGGCGAACCTCAGCTTTCGGGCTTCGTTTGCCATACTGCCGGATCAGGACGTGGTTTTTCTCTCGCAGCCTTGAACCTTGCTTGTAGTTCATCGGCGCTTATGCTTGGTCTTGGATCATTGATTGCTCTCGAAATCTGTCGGCGCAACAAATCCTGTTGAAGGTCGACGTGTGGCTCCAGCTCTCGAGCCTGCTCGAAGAGCACAAAGACAGCTTCGGAGGGGTCGACAAATATGCCGTTTTCGATCCGGTCCAGCAGCCAAAGCGCGAGTGCAGGCGGCAAATAAGCCTGAAACCGAAGGCCGCCGTCTGATGCGGCATCACGAATACTTTGGACTTGCTGCTTGGCCCAGTCTTCCATGTCCTTAGCGGGCCAACTTGTGTCCGCCGTCTCTGTCATTATTCCCTCCGGCTTTCCACAGCTTGGTCATACAGATTTACTTGCTGGAATCATATGAAGTGCCGCCTTGCCACCATTCACCCCATCAACGGAAAGACGCCGGTCGAAGGTCGCCAGTTCACCGGCACGCAACTTTGCCAGACCCAGCAAATACGTGTCTGTGACCTGCGCTGCGGTCAGAATCCGGCTCACGTTGATGGCGCTCGATTCGATAAGACTGAAGTCTTCGGCCCAAAAGCAGTGACCGCGCAAACCACGCAGTTTTCTGATGATTTCGGCGACAACGGCAGGAGATCCAGGGGAGTTTGGGTACTTCGGGTTGCTTAGAATTCGCAGAACCCCGTTCTCGGTGATCGGACAAGTGGCCCAGGATATATGCCCCTTTGACGCGAACCAGATGTGCGCATCCTCATGGGCGACATGGGCTGGATCAATCAGGGCAATCAAGACGTTAACGTCGAGGAGATACGTCAAGGGGCCTCATCCCGAAGGGCGTTTACAAAGTCCATGGTGACGGGAGGAGCGTCTGGGCGCGACACCAGCAATGGAATGCCGTTGCGTTCGGATTGGGCGACGGGACGCTGCAAGGAGCGCCGTGCAAGGTCGGACACGACTTCACCTAAGCTCCGCCCTTGTTGGCCCGCAATGGCCTTGGCGGCAAGCAAGACATCATCGTCCAGAGAAAGCGTCGTTCGCATCGTCAAACCTCAGTGCATCTATCATCACGCATCATATAGTGTGTCGATTGCTTTCATCAAGCGCTGACCCACCATGTCCGTCAACACAGTCGGACCGACCCGACCAAATTCGCCCAGATCCGGATTGATCAGTCCCCTAATAGATCGGTTGCCGGGTTTTCGGTGATCTCGACATCGGCATAGTATTTCTGGGCCTGCACGGCAGAGCGGTGGAGCGACAGCTTCATGGCGGCGGCAAGGGCGGCGCCGTCCAGTGCGGCTTGGGTCAGGAAGCCCGCGCGCAACCCGTGTGGGGTGGCGAAATCCACCGGAAGGCCGGCAAGCACCAAGCGGTGCCGCAGGATCGTGCGCATCGCGTCTGTGGCGAGGCGGCGGGGCAGGGGGCGGTCTGACAGAGAGATCGGGCGGAACACGGGGCCCTCGGTGATCTTCGTCACCTCCAGCCAATGCACCAGCGCGCGGGCGGCCCGGCCCTTCATCGGTAGGCGCGGGGCCTGATCCTTCTTCGTGGTCTTGGTTTCCAACAGGCGGATCCAGACCAGACCCTTTGCCCTGAAGTCATCGATGCCAATATCGTCGACATTCAGCGCGGTGATTTCCGAACGCCGCCGTCCGCCGCTGGCAAAGGCCAGCATCAGCATGGCGCGGTCGCGGATGCCGCGATGGCTGTCATCGCAGGTGGCCAGCAGCGCTTCCAGAATGTCTCGCGTTACGGGCTTGGGCGACTTGGGTGCCCGGGGCCGAGCATTGGCCCGGCGGGCTTTCTGCCGGGCCTGTTGGACAAGGGGGGCCGAGAAGGGCGAGGGCAGGTTGCGCATGCGGTGAAATGCCTGCCAACTTGCAATCCGGCGGTCGAGCGTCGCCGGCGCAGGGCAAGAAAGCGTTCGCCGCAACCCGATGGCGATCAGCTCCATCGCCACATCCTGTGCCGTGCCCGGCTTTTCCGAGAGATCCTGCGCGTGATCGAGAATGAAGCGCAGCGCCACCTTTTCGTCCTCGGGCCAATCCAGCGGCCTGCCAAAGGACGCCATCTTCCATGCCGCGATATAGGCCAGATCGCGCTCCCAGGCCCGCAAGGTATTGGGCGGCGTGCCGCGGCGGTACAGATCGGTCAGCGCCGCCTCATCCGCATCAGACAGGTGCGCATAGGCGGGAAGGGCTAAGGTGGTCATGGCGATGGCTTGAGATGGTAAGTAGAAAACGATATATGTAAGGAGATCATGCAAATTCCCTTGGAGGTTTCAATGCAGGAATCGACCGTAACGACCAAGGGCCAGACCACGCTGCCGAAGGATGTGCGTGCGGCACTCCAACTCCACCCGGGTGACCGGGTTCGGTACATGATCCTCGACGGTGGGGAGGTCCGACTGGTGCGGAGCAGGCCAGTGATACAATTGGCAGGATTGCTAAAGGACCGGACCGACAAGCGGGCGAGCCTTGAAGAAATGGACGAGGCGATTGCCAAGGGCGCGGTGGGCGAGTGATGCCCCCAATCGCGAAGGGCAGGACCGGGCTCGACACCAATGTACTGGTGCGGTTTCTGGTGCAGGATGATGCCGAGCAGGCGAAGGCCGCGCAGGGCCTTTTCGCGACCTTCACTGAAACAGCACCTGGTTTTGTCTGCCGCGAAGTTCTGGTCGAATTGGTTTGGGTGCTGGAACGCGCTTACGCCTTGCCGCGTGCGGATATTGCCCAGGCGCTGGATGGCTTGCTTGAGGCGCGTGAGTTGGTGATCGAGGCCGCAGATAGGGCCGCGATTGCCGTGGACCGCTATCGCAAGGGCGGTCCCGGCTTTGCCGACCAGATGATTGCACTGGCAGGGGAGGGGGCCGGCTGCCAAGCGACGGTCACCTTCGACCGCAAAGCGGCTGGCCTCCCGGGGATGTCGTTGCTGGGGGCGGTGACCGACCATTGATCTGAGGCATTTCCCAAGGGTTTCTTGGGCCAGAATGCCCACTTTCTGCGCCAACTTAAACACCCACGATAAGGAAAACTTATCGCGTGTATTGATCAGGAAAGCAAAGTCTCCCAGTAGCGCGCATTCATGCAGAATTTTGCGCGTTACGATCATTCTCTATCGGATATATTTAGCTATTTATGCGACGCGTCGCCTTCGCATGAAGATCACATCTGTTCGCGTGACCGATCGTGCGCGTGCGACCTGATCCTTCTCCGCAACACAGTCACAAGTACGAAAGTTTCGTGACAGCGGAATAAGGCGCCTTGATGCCCGTTTTCCAAGCAGACCGACCTAGAGGAGGCAGGTATGCTGCAACAGGATTTCAAGACCATGATCACATCCCACGCCGTCGGATCGTCAGCAGGAAGCCTGCCCACGCGTGTCATCAGACCCGCTGGCCTCTCCGGCCTGCCGCCGCTGGTCGTCCTGCATGGCATTTCGCGTAACGCAGATGAACTGGTGGCTCTGTTCCAGCCCGAGGCCGAGCGCAGCGGGCGCATCGTCATTGTGCCGCATTTCGCGCAGGCGACCTGGCCGCATTTCCAGCGTCCCAGCCGCGCGGCGCGGCCCGATCAGGCGCTTTTAGCGCTTTTGGCGCATCTAGCGGCGATCGACCCCCTTTTGGCGGGCCCGGCGGACCTGTTCGGCCATTCGGGGGGCGCGCAGCTCGCCCACCGCTTCGCCATGCTCTATCCGCATAAGCTGGGGCGGCTGCATCTCGCGGCGGCCGGCTGGTACTGCCTGCCCGATAGCAGCATGGCCTATCCCTATGGTCTGGGCGTGGATGCGACCAAAGTTAGCCTGACATGGGCCCGGCGCCACCAGCAGGCCCTACCGGCCTTCCTGCGCCTCTCGGTGCGGGTCTATGTCGGAGCCGCCGACGATCAGCGTGACGACGCGCTTCGGCAAAGCCCGCAGCTTGACCGCGGGCAGGGACCGACGCGGATCGCACGGGCGGAGACCTATGTCGCGCGGTTTCGCGCGGCGGCGGAAGCTTGCGGAGCCATGCCGGACGTCACCCTGACCCGCCTGCCGGGCGTAGCCCATGACGTGGCGCAGGCCATCCGGCACGGCAGCCTTGCTACCTTTGTCACTCAGGACCCCACCCCGCGTCTTGCCCCCGCAATCTGACCTCCCCTATTCACCGACAGGACAATGATCATGCAAACCACCCACCTTGCTGCGCTTGCCGATGCGAAATGGACCTTTTCAACCCGCCGCGTGGACCGGGCCTTTGTCGCCGGCACCGACCGGGACTTCACCGCCGCCCGGGCGGGCGACCTGATCCTGGCGCAGGTTGAAAGCCTCGGGCAGCACGCGCGGGTGCAACTGGCCTCGGGGCGGCCGTCGAACATCTATCCCGGTGACTTGATCGTGCTGGCCTGCGGGGCACGCTATGCCCCGGATCAGTTCGAAGGTCTGGCAGAGATCGAACCCGGGGGCGCCGACCTTCTGGCAGGCGGTGGCTGCATCGGCCGCATGGTCGCCCGCAACGAGCGGATCAAGCCCGCAACGCGCCTGTTGCCGATGGCCCGTCTGCTGGACGCCGAGGGGCGTGCCATGAACCTTGACCGCTTCGCCCTGGCGCCCGTGGCGCAAGCAGGCAGGATCCCCGTGATTTTTGTGCTGGGCACGGCGATGAATTCCGGCAAGACGCTGGCCACCGCGCAACTGTCGCTGGGTTTGCGGCGCGCCGGCTACAGGGTGGCGGCGATCAAGGGCACCGGCACCGGCGCCTTCGGCGATGTCAACGAATATGCCGACACTGGCGCGCACTGGGTGGCCGATTTCACCGATGCGGGCATGGTCACCACCTACCGCGAACCACTGGACCGGGTGAAGGCGGGGATCGACCTGCTGCTGGCCCATGCCGCCGAGCGCGGTTGCGAGATCGCGGTCATGGAGATCGCCGACGGCATCTTCCAGCGTGAAACCGGGGCGCTGGTGGCCGACCCGTGGTTGAAGGACCGCATAGCCGGGCTGGTCTTTGCCTGCGGCGATGCGGTGGCAGCGTCGGGCGGTGTGGCGGAACTGGCGCGCCACGGGCTGCGCCCCGATGCATTGACCGGTATCCTCAGCTGTTCGCCCATGGCAGCGGCGGAAGCCGAGGCCGCAACTGGAGTGACCGTGCTGCGCAAAAGCGATCTGGCGGACCCGGCCGAGGCGAACGTCTTTGCCCTGCGCGCCTTTGCTGGGCGGGTGCGGGCCGCGTGATGGCCCTGCCTGACTTGCTCGGAAACCGGCGCGGGCGCAGGCTTGCCGCCGTGGCGGCGGTGACGCTGATCCAGGCCGGGGCGGTGGGGGCCGCTGCCTTTGCCACCCGCACGCTATTCGAGGCGATGCATGGCGAGACGGCCCTCTCGCTGCCGATCCTGCCACTGGCGATGCTGGTGGTCGCGGGTCTTGTCATCGCGGCCACACGCATCGCCTCGCGGGTCATGGGCGAACGCCTGGGGCAGGACTACGCGCGCGAAATCCGCGCGGCGCTGTTCGAGCACGCCGCACGGATGCCCGCGCGGGATGTGGCCAACCGCCGGGCGGGCTATATGTCGCTGCGGTTTGTCGGCGACATGACCGCCTTCCGTAACTGGGTAGGCCTTGGCCTGCCCCGTCTGGTCACGGGCGCGGTCCTGATCCCCGCCATGCTGGGAGTGCTGTGGCTGCTGGACCCGGTCTTCGCCTGGGTCGCAGCGCCAGTCATCGCCCTGACCCTGGCGGCGATCGCAGCAGGGGGGCTGCGGCTGGTTCCTTTGCAGCGTCGCCTGCGGTTGCGCAGGGCGCGGATCGCCGCCGAGATGGCCGAGAGGATGCCGCTTGCGCCCTGGCTCGACCGGCTCGGGCGGCGCAACACGGAGTTGGCACAGTTGAACAAGCGGACCGATGCGATGATCCGGGCTGCCCTGCGCCATCGTCGGGTGGCCGAAGCGCTGCGCGCGTTGCCCGACGTTGCCGCTGGTGTCGCGGCGGCGCTGGTGATCTTCTTCGGTCACAGGGACGGACTGACCCCCGGCACCATCGCGGCGGCGCTGGCGGTGCTGGGGCTTTTGCTCGCGCCCTTGCGGGACCTTGGCGGCGTCTGGAACCATCGCGCCGCGTTCCTTGCAGCAAGCGTCAAGGCCAACGCGGCGCTGTCGCGCGGGCAGCGCGATCTGTATCGGGGGCGGCAAAGCCTGCCCAAGGGGCCGGTCGCAGTATCATTCGAAGACGTCATGCTGCCCTCGGGGCAGGCATTCAACTATCAGGTCGCGGCAGGGGACACGGTCAACCTGCCGCTGGATGACTTGGACGCCGAAGCCGTGATTGAAATGCTTCTGGGCCTCGCTGCTCCACCGTCGGGCCGCATATTGATGTCGGGCATCGACCTGCGCGACCTCAGCCGGGGTAGTCTGCGCCGCGGAGTCGCCCTGGTCGGAACAGCGCCGGAAATGCTGCAAGGGTCGATCCGGCGTGCCCTGACACTGGGCTGTTCGGACAGACCTGCGGATGATGCGCTCGATGACCTGGCCCGACAGGAGGGGCTGGGGCCGATGTTCGACCGGCTCGGCGGGCTGAACGCCACTGTGCGCGAGGGTGGCCGCAACCTGACGCCCGGCGAACGGCAGGCGATCAGCCTCGTGCGGGTCCGGCTTGCCGGGTCGCGGCTGATCCTGCTCGGCGCGGGTTGCGACGCGGACATACAGCGCCGCGTGGCTGGCCTGCAAAAGCGTCGCGCGGCAACAGTGATCAGCCAACGGCCATTTCCGTAGCGGGTCAAAACGGCGGCGTGACAGCGGACAGCAAAAGATCGTCAGTGACGGATGCGCTCTTCTCGATTGATGCGGTGTACACCGTTGCTGCATTCCCTCATGCCATCCAGATCACATGGACGATGCCGTAAAAGACCGTCTGCTGATGCGTGGATTATATGACTATTGCCCTTGCGATTGACTACGTGGACAATCTACTGATTGCAGACGAATACAAGGATGCTCTGTGTGGCGATGTTGAGCAGAAAGCCCTTGGTTTCCATGAACTGACCGCGATCAGAGCGGTCTCGCAGATCGTTGCGCGCGTGCTCTATAACGAGTGTTCGGATTCATTCCGACAAAACTCTTGGGTAGGCGTCAAAAACTTCCTATTCTGAACATATGAAGCAACAGGCCTCTGCCCTCAAGAGTGATTTTGGCAATCCTCCCGGTGGTGTCGAAGCGGCCGAGGAGAGAACCGATGACGATCTGTGGTTCCTTCCCGGCCCAATCGAAGACGAGCCCGACGACGCGCCGCCCGGGCGATGGGCGCAGCCGCGTGAAACCGTCGTTCTCGATGACTGGCGCAGGGCCGAGGCAGGCCATGCCGCGCGCCTCGCCCGCGCAGCAGGTCGGCTTGGCGCGCTGGATGAACGGCTGAAGCGCGGGCCGCAGGGTTGGCTGCACAGGCTGGCCCTGATTGAGGCGGCCGATCTGAGCTGGCTTGTCGGCGACCGAGTCGCGCCGGACAGGTTGGCACTGTGGACCTCCTTGCGCCTTTCCGGTGTCCAGGACGACACTGCCGCCCTCGCACGCGTCGGATGGGCGGTGCGCCGGCTGACGGGAGGGCCGGGGCCAGATGTGGACCTGTCTGCCTTCCTGGGTCGCCGTGACCCCGAGAACATGGCGCATCAGGCCGAGCCCTTTGCGGATCGCGCGGGAGGTTGGCTCGATCTCATGGAGCACGCCACCGATCTGCATCCGATCACCCGGGCGGGCATGGGTTTCCATCTTTGGAACCTGGCCGGTCTTGGGCAATACGGCGACCGAATGGAAGCCGCGGTGACGGCCGCCCGAATGGCCGCCAGTGAAGGGAGCGGCGCAATCTTTGCGCCGCTGGCTATGGGCGGGGCAGGGGGGCTGCGCGCCGGGGGGCCACCGACTGTCCGTCTGGCGCGCTGGCTTGAGGAGATGGAGGCTGCATGCCTGACGGCGATGCGGCACCTTGATGATATCGAGGCGTGGTCCGCGCGGGCAGAGATCGCAATGACCCCCCTCTCGGGCAGGACGCCCCCTGCCTTGCGTGCCGCCCTAATGGAATGGCCACTCATCTCCGCCCCGATGGCCGAGGCGCTGACCGGCGCCAGCCGCGCCGCCGTCCAACGTAACCTTGCCTGGATGGAAGCGCGGGGTCTGGTCCGCGAAATGACCGGGCAGGGGCGGTATCGGATGTGGCAAGCCATGAAGTGACTGGTATCAAGTCATAAAAGTGTGTGTCGGCACAGATGGCTTTTGCGTAAACTGGATGAAGGGTCCGGTGCCTGCCTCTCAGAACCATCGTGTTCACAATGCAATTCCTTACCCGAACACCAGCCCACCATCGACGATCAGGTTTTGCCCCGTCACAGCCCGCGCCCATGGCGATGCAAAGAACAGCACCGCATCGGCCATTTCGTTCGGCGTCGTCACGCGGCCCAACGGGGTTTGGGATGCAATGATGTCGAACGCCGCATCGGGCGTGGCCGCACTGGCATCTGTCGTGCGCAAAAGGCCCCCCGACACCATGTTGACCGTGATGCCCAATGGCCCCAATTCCTTTGCCGCAGTGCGAGTAAAAGCCAGAGCCGCGCCCTTGGCGGCGGTGTAGTCATGGTAGGGCACCACGGGATTTTGCATCAGGTTGGTGCCGATCATGATGATGCGGCCAAAGCCGATGGCTGCGCAATGCTCTCGCATTGCAGCAAGGCAGTTCAGCGCGCCGCCCACCGCTGTTTCGGTCTGCCGCGCGATATCGGCCCAACACAGCCTGTCGAGATGTGTTCGCGCATCGCCGTTGAACGCGAAATCCGCGAGGGCGTTATGGACAAGCACATCCGGTGCGCCAAGGCGGTCAGTGATCTGACCGAACATTGCCGCCACCTGTGTGACGTCAGTCACATCCGCGCGAAACGCGGCGGCGCGCGGGCCAAGCTCAGCAGCCAGCGCCTCGGCCGCCGCTTGGCTGTTGCGATAGTTGATAGCGACGCGTGCGCCTTCGCGGTGGAACGCTCGGACGATGGCGGCCCCAAGGCCACGTCCAGCGCCGGTGACAAGAACGGTCAGATCAGAGATTGGGCGCGTCATGGGGTGTTTCCTTTGAAGATGTCGTGAAAGTGGTGGGTCGGCCCGTAGCCCATGCCCACCGTCAGGGCATCAGCCGTGGCGATGGCGCGGGCGACATAGGCTTTCGCGCGGGCAGCTGCCTCGGGCAGTGGCAGGCCATGGCCCAGGAATGTTGCCAGCGCGGAAGACAACGTGCAGCCGGTACCATGGGTCTTGCGGGTTGCATGGCGCGTGCCGGGCAGCCAGACTGCAACCGCCGCACTGAACAATAGATCGGGGCAATCGTCCCCCGGCAGATGGCCGCCTTTCAGCAGCACCGCCTGCGCCCCCAACTCCAACAGCGCCTGCGCTTGCGCCTGCATTTCGGCACGGGTCATCGCCTCGGGACCGCCCAGCAAGTCGGCGGCTTCTGGCAGGTTGGGCGTGACGACGGACGCGATGGGCAAACCTGCGCGCAAGGCGGCAACCGCCTCGGCCTGCAACAATCGATCGCCGCTCTTGGCGACCATCACCGGATCGAGGACGATGGGCACCGTCAGGCCGGACAGCCCTTCCAGAACCGCCCGGATGATCGCGGCGGTGCCCAACATCCCGATCTTGACGGCATCCACCCTGATATCAGCGCGGATTGCTGCAATCTGTGCTGCAACGAAATCCGGCGCGATCATCTGAACGCCAGTGACACCTTGGGTGTTCTGCGCCGTAAGCGCGGTGATTGCAGCCATGGCATAGCCGCCATTGGCTGAGATCGTCTTGATATCGGCCTGTATTCCTGCGCCACCCGATGGATCAGACCCCGCAATCGACAAGATGTTGGGGATCATGACGCCCCCCATTCTGCCAGCAGGGCGCGGGTTGCAGCCTCGGGGTCGGCTGAACGGGTCACAGCGCTGACCACCGCCATGCCGATGGCACCTGTAGTGCGCACTGCGCTCGCATCGCCGGGCTTGAGGCCGCCGATGGCAAAGGTGGGCAAGGCCGCAGCGGCCACAATCTGCGCGAGGCCGTTGAAACCGATGGGGGTGGCGTGGTCGGGCTTGGTCGGAGTGGCCCGCACCGGACCCGCACCGATGTAGTCCACACCGGACGGGATCAGGCGGGCTTGCGCCACCGTCTCGATCGAGAGGCCAAGGATCATGCCGAGGGGCATCCGCTGGCGGATTGCCAAGGCATCGCCGTCGCCTTGGCCGATTTGCAGCCCATGCGCGCCAGCGGTCAGCGCAACCTCAACCCGGTCATTCACGATCAGACGCGCACCCAGTGCGGCCATTTCCGGGAGCAGCTGCCGCACCAGGGCTGCCAGATCATCGTCGGACGCAGTCTTGTCGCGCAGTTGCACCCATGCCGCACCACCCCGCGCCGCCGCGCGCGCCTGTTCGGCCACGCAAAGGGCGGCATCCGGGTCGGTGATCACATAAATCGGCCCCCTCATGCGCGGTTGACCCGTGCGCCTGCGGTCACATCCTGTGGTGACAGTGTGTAAAGCGCGTCCAGAAACGCCACCTGAAAACTGCCGGGACCAGTGGCCCCCTGTGCTGCGCGTTCCCCGGCCAGTCCGTAATACGCCAGCGCTGCGACGGTTGCAGGCAGCGCGGTTTGGTTCACCAGGAACGCAGCGATCACCGAGTTCAGCGAACAGCCCAAGGCGGTGACGCGCGGCATCAGCGCTTCGCCATTCGCCACGCGGAAACCTTGCGTGCCATCGGTGACATAGTCCACAGGGCCAGACACCGCGACCACTGCGCCCGTCCGCAAGGCAAGGTCGCACGCACTCGCCTCGGCAGTGGCGACCGGATCTGCGCTGTCGGCCCCGCGCCCCGCGCAGCCCAGTCCCGCCAGCGCCAGAATCTCGGACGCATTGCCGCGAATGACCGTTGGCCGCAGGCTCATCAGCCGCGCGCAGACATCCTGGCGAAACCGCGTGGCCCCCACGCCAACCGGGTCCAGCACCCAAGGCCGACCGTTCGCCGCCATCACCTGCGCGGCCATCTCCATAGCCTCGGCCCACGCCGGATCCAGCGTGCCAATGTTCACGCATAAGGCTTGCGCGAGGCCTGCGAATTCCACCACCTCCTCGCGGGCATGCACCATGGCGGGCGACGCACCCGCAGCCAAAGCCACGTTGGCGGCGATGTTCATGGCGACGTAATTGGTGATGTTGTGCACGAGGGGCGCGGTGGCGCGCATGGCGGCAAGATAGGTTCCAGTATCTTTCATAAGGCTCCCCCGCTATACGCAAGGGGCCAGTGGCGGGCACCAAGTGACCATGACAGGCCGAAAGGCGCACCTACCGCAGACTCCCTACGCCAGCATTATCTGGTTCAGGTTCAAAGGGTGCTTCTCAGCCCGGATCCCCGGACGCCCCTGTCGCGAAAGAAGTGAAATGCGGATTTACTGGATAAGTCAATACACCGGTTCATCCATTGGATAAGGTACCTGCAGTCCTTGCCCGATCAAAGCGCCTCGCGAGAGATTGCGACATTGAAAAGCATGAGGGCGTCGTGCGGTGTGACGCCAGCACAAGCTGCGGCAAGGTGATACTGGGTGCCGGGACCACGATCGCTTCATATCAAGCCCGCAGTCACCCTGACAGTGCCCGAGCGCAGCTTGCGAAGGGTGCCCTTCATGCTGCCTTCGCGTTCCACCGTCGGCAGCGACCGGCTCAACCCTGCTCCCTTGTGACGCAAGTCCGTATCGATATGCGCGTCAGACATGTCTTTGACGATCATTTCAACCCGGTGGCCATCACAGGTGTTCAGGGGATGATTGAAACGATTTTTCTATCTGAACCCAAGAAGGCAAGAAGCGAGGTTGACGGGCAGGCGGGCCTCAATTTGCGGCGATATACGTCAACGTCTTCGGTGCGATAGGCAAAACAAATATGCCACCGATCCTGAGAAGGCTCAGCGTCGCAGCAGGTAGGTGTCCATGATCCAACCATGCGACGCCCGTGCTTGTGCGCGGGTCGCGATAATCTGCTCTGCGACATCGCCAACACGACCTGTGATCAGCACTTGCTGGGGCAGACCCAGATAGGCGCCCCACCAGATCTGCGCCTCGTTCAGGCCCATTTGGGCAAAAGCGCAACCGCCATCCAGCATGACGACGATCGTGTCGGCCGCCTCTGGCCAGCCGTGATCACGCAGCGTGCGGCCCGTGGTGATGACCACGGGTGCCGCCAGAGCGTTCAGCGGAATCGCATGAGCGGCGCACAATGCCTGGATCGACGTGATCCCCGGGATGACCGTGCGACGTAGCGGCAAGTGGCGTGCAACACGATCAGCGATGCGTAATGTGCTGTCATACAGCGACGGGTCGCCCCAGACCAACAGCGCCACCCGTTGTCCACCCCCCGCCTGCAGATGTGCCGTGATGCGCGCGCTCCATATCTGGGCGATCTCATCGTGCCAGTCGATCACCCGCGTCAGGTAATCGGCCGTGTCGGGGTTGCGGCTGGGCAGGTCGAAGGTTTCGATCCGGGCGGCGGGATTGATCATGCAGCCCTGACAGATCTGGTAGCGCAGGTCGGCAAGATCGGCCTTGTCCTCACCCTTGAGCGGGACGAGGATCAGGTCGGCGGCAGCAATCGCCTTGCTGGCCTGAACGGTCAGGTGATCGGGGTTGCCCGTGCCAATGCCAATCAGGAAAAGCTCTATCATCAGGGCCTCTTTCAGCAAAAGACGCGGACCATGATGGCCCGCGCCTCTGTCGTTTCGTCAGGTCGTCTTCAGTGCGCCGAATAAAGGCGCTGCGAAACGATGCCGTTCGGTGTCTTGCCACGCAGGGCCTTTGCCACAGCAAGAATCGCCAGATCGACAAGAGGCTCAAGCAGGACAACGGTCATGTATGCCGCACCAAAGGTTCCAACGGCCGACGCCACCGCAAAACCCTGACCATAGAAGGCCCAGAACGCCACCCAAGCCACGATCCCACCCTGATAGCAGAGCGACAGCTTCAAGACCTGTTCATAGGCCAGGTCAACATAGGCCGTGTCGGGCGCGATGATCCGCTTTGAAAGGCCCATCATCGCAAAAAGCGGCACCAGCAATGTTGTCAGGTTCATGGCATATTGCGGCAGGTCCGACGGGGCAAAAAACAGCCCCTGCACCAAAAGCCCCAGTGCCAGCCCAAGGGCTGCAGGTCCGACACCCAGCAGCAGAAACAATGTCGAGCCGAGGATCAGATGAACCTCCGAGACCCCGACAGCAACGTGCGGCAGCACTTCGAAGAAGAAGAAGGTCCCGACAGCAGCGATCATGCTGCGCAGCGCCACAGAGGCGACGCCCTGCTGTTGCGCTGCCTGCCGAAGGTAAGCTACCCCGACAGCACAAGCGGCAGCGGCCGTGCCATAGCTCAGTACGATTTTTGCCCCATCAACGAGGCCCGGTTCGATATGCATGTATTTCTCCTTGCCGTCACACCCGACAGCGTTTTGTCATCATCCACCAAGGCCGGTCTCCTGGCTTGCGGGTCATGGCCCCCACCCGCCTTCCCATCCCGCAACTTCGGGACAGTGGCCGTATGGATGGGCGCTCGCCGCTGACAGTCGCGGGGGCGGCTGAGGTGGGGGCGCCGCGATTTGGTTCGCCCTTCCTCATTCCCGTTTGAGTCCTTGGCGACATCTGCCTTGGACACCCTAGTGTATCATCGTGCACTTGCTTGACACATGGGTCAAGCAGGTCAAGACAAAAACGTTTCGGCCAATGGGCCGTAAAGTATCAGTGCAGGCTGATTCGACCGGCTCTTTGCCAAAACATCGCCAAGCGTCCGGATCGTGCTGCGCTGCAGGGATTGCTGCGGGTGGCCCACCGCTTCAGCAAGCAGGGCGGGCGTTTCGGGCGGCAGTCCATGCCGCAGCAGGATTTCGACCAGCGCGGGGAACGTACGCTTGCCCATGAAGACCACCGTCGTCGCCCCCGCATCTGCCAAGGCGGGCCAATTCATCCCCTCGGGCAGATCGCCTGTCACATCGGCCCCGGTGATGAACTGCACCCGCCGCGCGGTCAGCCGACGGGTCAGCGGGATGCCCGCCGCCGCCGCCGCCGCACAGGCCGATGGCACCCCCGGGACGATCTCATGGGGCACCCCGGCCGTCCGCAGTGCCTGCACTTCTTCTTCAAGCCGCCCGAAAATCCCGCTGTCGCCCGATTTCAGCCGGACCACCCGCGCGCCGGTCAGCGCATGATCCACCAGCAACTGGCTGACATGATCCTGCTTTGGCGAAGGCCGGCCCGCGCGTTTGCCCACCGCCACCAGATCCGCACCGGGTCTTGCGTGCGACAGGATTGGTCCCGCCGAGAGATCGTCGAACAACACCACATCTGCCTCGGCCAGCCGCCGCGCGGCCTTGAGCGTCAGCAGATCCGGGTCGCCAGGCCCGGATGATACAAAGCTGACAAATCCGGTCATGCCGCAGAACCCGCTGATGCCGGGCCGATGAGATGGAAGAACGTGCCGCTGACCCGCCCGCTTGCGCCGTGGCGACGCCACGAGCCGGTCTCGGCCACCGTTTCGCCTTGGGCATCGACGACGTCGGCCAGCGGCGCATCGGGTTGCGCGGTGATGCTGGCATAGTGAAACTCGTGCCCGCGCAGCGCAGCTTTTGCGACCGCGCCTGGCATCTCGGTGGCCAGATGCGCCAGCCGGTAGCCCAGGTGCATCCGGCGTTTGGCAAAGCTGGTTTCCAGCCCCAACAGCCCAAGCATCGCATGCCGGGTGCCATCGGCCGCAACCAGCCCTTGACCCAGCACCATATAGCCCCCGCATTCACCATGCACCGCGCGGGTCTGGGCAAAGCGGATCATGGCGTCACGAAAGCCGTGGCATCCAGCCAGACGCGGTGCATGCAGCTCTGGATACCCCCCCGGTAGCCAGCAAACACCGGCAGAAGGGTCGGGGCCTTCGTCGGCCAGCGGCGAAAAGGGCAGGATGGTCGCGCCCTGCGCGCGCCATTCATTCAAAAGGTGAGGGTAAATGAAGGAAAACGCGGCATCCCGCGCCAGTGCGATCCGCTCGGCCGGGGCGGGCAATCGGCTGTACGCTGCTGGCGGGCCGTGCTGCGCCGATCGTGCCGCAGCCCGCAGCCCTGCCAGATCGCAATGCGCCGTCACAAAGGCCGCAGCCTCGGCCAGGATACGATCAAGGCGCGGCAATTCCCCCGCCTGGACAAGGCCCAGATGCCGCTCGGGCAGGGAGATATCGGCTTTGCGCGGCAGGGCGCCGAACACCCGCAGACCGGCAGCCTCCATCCCGGCGCGGACCAGACGTTCATGGCGCGGCGAGCCGACCTTGTTCAAGATCACCCCGGCAATGGTCACGCCCGGTGAAAACCGCGCAAGGCCCTGTGCCACAGCCGCAGCCGTCTGCGCTTGCCCCGAGACATCCAGCACCAGAACCACCGGCCAGCCCATCAGCGCCGCCAACTCGGCACTGGCTCCGGTCCCAACCTCACCCTGGGTGGCGACGCCATCGAACAGGCCCATCGACCCTTCGGTCAGGATCAGATCCGCCCCTGTCCCGGCCTGCGCCGTGATCCGGTCGCGGCCCATCGCCCAGGTATCGAGGTTGACCGAGGCCCGCCCGCAGGCTGCTGCGTGAAAGGCGGGGTCGATGTAATCGGGCCCGCTCTTGAATGGTTGCACCGCCAGACCCATGGCGCGGAACGCCGCCATCAGCCCAAGCGCAACCGTGGTCTTGCCGGTGCCCGACGCCGGTGCCGAGATCAGAAGCCCAGGTGTCATGATTGGCTTTCGGGAAAGCGTGGCGCGCTGCCCACGGGGCGATAGCGGCGGTCGTAATCACCGGCATAAAGCCGGCTTTCGTCAAAATCGGGGGTGCCAAGCGCACGGCCCACCAGGATCAGCGCCGTGCGCTCGCTGCTGCCGATGCTGGCATCCAGTGTCGAAAGCGTCGCGCGGATCACCCGCTGCTCTGGCCAGGACGCGCGAAACACCACCGCCACAGGGCAATCGGCACCATAGTGCGGGATCAGGCGGCGCTGAACATCATCAAGCACATGCACCGACAGATGGATGGCCAATGTGGCCCCCGTGGCGGCAAAGGCTTCAAGGTTTTCACTCGCGGGCATCGCGCTTGCCCGGCCCGACGTTCGGGTCAGCACCACGGACTGCGCCACACCCGGCAGGGTCAGCTCGGAGTCCAGCGCGGCGGCGGCGGCGGCAAAAGACGGCACCCCAGGTGTCACGTCAAAGGGAATGCCAGCCGCACGCAGGCGGCGCAACTGTTCGCCCATGGCCGACCAGATCGACAGATCGCCTGAATGCAGCCGTGCAACGTCATGGCCAATGGCATGTGCGTCGATGATTTCGGATATGATCTGGTCAAGGCTTAGCGGCGCGGTGTTCACGATCCGTGCGCCCGGCGGGCAATGGGCCAGCAGCGCCTCTGGCACCAGCGATCCGGCATACAGGCAGACTGGGCAGGCCGCGATAAGATCGCGCCCGCGCACGGTAATCAGGTCGGCCGCACCGGGGCCGGCGCCGATGAAATGAACGGTCATGGCAGAAAGCCTTGTGCAGAGACGGTTGCAACGGCCACGGTAACGGTGCCGCATGGAGAAATCTGGCGGGGCCGGATCAGCCGCGCGCCGGGGCCGCAGGCAGATAACGCCGCCGCCTCGCAGACCGACCCGCAGCCATAGCGCCGGGGTTGCCGGGCCGATTGTGTGGGCGTGCGCTCGGCGACCAACTGCGCCAGCGGCACCGCCAGAAGCGGCAGCTTCAGCGACGCCGCAAGCGCCGCGAGGGCCGGATGATCGGCCTTGTCCGCCGGGACCGCGATCGCCGTCAGGCCCATCGCCCCCGTCGCGGCCAGCGCGGCGCGCAGACTGTCTTCGCTTGCGCTGGCCCGCAGGCCGAATCCGGCCACGATCATGTCAGCACGTTCCATTGCACTACGGGGCGCGCGGGCTGCCAGCCATGCAGCCGCCCCAGCGGCGCGGCTTGTGCCAGGTCGATCCGCAGCAGGCTGCCGCCCCGCGCGGCTTGCCAGCGCAGCACCAGGCTTTCGCTTTCCAGCGTGACGGTATTGAGAACCAGGCGCACCCCAGGCGGCAGGATGGCAAACAGGGCCGATAGCAAGGCCTCATCTGCCCCACCCCCGATGAAAACCGCATCGGGCTGCGTGGCGGTCAGGACCGCGGGCAACTGGCCGCCAGACACATCGGCCTGCACCAGATCGATCCGGCTCTGCAGGCCGAATTGTGCGATATTGGCGGCGATATTGGCCAGCCGGTCGGCCCGCGTCTCGACCGCGATGGCGCGTCCGCCTTGCAGCCCCCATTCGACCGCGATGGAACCAGACCCCGCACCGATATCCCACAGCAGTGCGCCGGTGCGCGGGGCCAGCGCCGACAGCGTCAGCGCGCGGACCGGCTGTTTGGTGATCTGCCCGTCAGTCTGGAATAACCGGTCGGGCAAACCCGGCGTGCTGGGCAGGCCCATGCTGTTGTGCATCTCGATGCCGACCAGAACCGGGGCTTGCACATCCGTCAGGGCATAACCGCTGGCCAGCACCGTGCGGATGCGTTCCGCCTGGCCGCCAAGCCGTTCCAGCGCATGCAGCTGTGCCTCGGCACCCTGCGCGGTCAGCCATGCCGCAAGCTCGGCCAGCGCGGCCGCATCGCGCAGTGTGCATATCAGTCGCTGCCCGCGCCACAGATGCGGGCGCAGCATGGCAAAGGCATTTGCGTGCAGGCCAAGGCAGGTCGTCGCCTCGAGCGGCCAACCCAGCCGGTTCGCCGCCAGCGCAAAGCTGGAGGGCACCGGATAGGACTCCCATTCTTCACGTGTCAGATGGCCTGCCAGTGACCCACCGGCCCCGTGCCAGAACGGATCGCCCGAGGTCAGCACCGCCACCGCCCGCCCCCTGCACGCCAGCACCGGGGCCACCGAGAACGGCACCGGCCAGGCCTGCCCGCGCGCCCCGACCCGCGCCAGGGCCAGATGCCGCGGGCCGCCAAACACGATCTCGGCCGCGGCGAGGGCGGCAAGACTTGCATCTGACAAGCCGGTCAGGCCATCCTCGCCTATCCCGATGATCCACAGCCACGGCCTATCCATGACGCGCATCCTGATCCTTGGCGGCACCACAGAAGCAAGCCAACTGGCCCGCGCCATCGCCATCGCCGGGCTGGAGGCGGTGTTTTCCTATGCCGGGCGCACCGACGCGCCACGGCCGCAGCCCCTGCCCACGCGGATCGGCGGTTTTGGCGGGGCCGAGGGGCTGGCAACCTATCTGACGGCGCAGCGCATCAGCCATGTGGTCGATGCCACCCATCCCTTTGCCGCGCAGATCAGCCGCAACGCCGTTCTGGCCTGCAAGGCCGTCGGCCTGCCGCTTCTGGGACTGGAACGTCCGGCGTGGCGCGCCCAAGCGGGTGACCACTGGATGCCGGTGCCCGATGTTGCGGCCGCGGTCGCAGCCTTGCCCGACGGCGGCGCGCAGGTGTTTCTGGCAATCGGCAAGCAGAGCCTGGTGCCCTTCGCCGCCAAACCCGCCAACCGCTATCTGTTGCGCCTTGTGGATCCGCCGATCGAGGCTTTGCCGCTGGTCGATGCGCAAGTTGTGATCGACACCGGCCCCTTCACGGTTGACGGTGACACGGCGCTGCTGCGGGCCCATGCCATCAGCCATATCGTCGCCAAGAACGCAGGTGGTGTCGGGGCCGAGGCCAAGCTGGCTGCCGCCCGCAAGCTGGGTTTGCCCGTTGTCATGATCGACCGACCGCAGATGCCCCTGCGCACCCTTGTGACCAGTGTGCCCGAAATCATGGCCTGGCTGGGTCATGCCGAAACCGATCGCGGGGTATAGATCCAGGGTCCGACGCGCCGCGTCGCCGGATTGCCGACGATCACCACGGTGCGCATGTCGGCCATGTCGGGGGTTGCCTGCGCCAAGGTGACGGTGGTCAAGGCCTCGTCCGGGGTCGAGACGGCGCGCGCGAAGGTCATCAGGCGATCGGGCCCGCATTCCGCACGCAGGATGGCCAGAACCTGGGCAAACTGATGCGGGCGGGACTTTGACCTTGGGTTATAGAAAGCCATGGCAAATCCGCCACGCGCTGCGTGACGCAACCGACGTTCCACTTCGGCAAACGGTTTGAGGTTGTCCGACAGGTTGATGGCACAAAAGTCATGACCCAAGGGCGCCCCGGCCCGCGCCGCCGCCGCCAGCATTGCCGTGATGCCAGGCAGCACCCGGATATCCAGATGATGCAGGTCTGGCCGGGTTTCCAGCGCCTCGAACAGGGCCGATGCCATGGCAAAGACCCCCGGATCACCCGATGACACGATCACGACACGCCGGCCTGCTGCAGCCATGGCCAGCGCAGCGGCGGCGCGGTCCAGCTCGACCCGGTTGTCAGACGGGTGCAGCGTCAGCCCCGGCCGCGATGCCACGCGCGCGACATAGGGGATGTAGCCCACCACATCGGTCGCTTCGGCAAGGGCCGTTGTCACCTCGGGGGTGATCAGATGGTCCGCCCCCGGA
>JAFGXY010000030.1 GCA_016936395.1 Paracoccaceae bacterium
ACAAGCGCCCCGATCACCGTGGCCAGATCGGGCACTTCATCATAAAGCACAAAGCCCCAGAATGTCGCAAACAGCAGGCCGGCATAGGCAAAGGGGGCGACACTGCCCGCCTCGGCCAGGGTGAAGGCGCGGATCAGGAACAGTTGCGCCACCGTGCCAAGTACGGCGATCAGCGCGAACTGCCACAGATCGGCCGTGGCAACCGGCTGCCACACCCATGGCAGCGTCAGGCTGGTGGCCAAAGTGCCGGTCAGAGCGGCCAGGATCATCGGGGTCCAGGCGCTTTCCATCGGGCCAAGGCGGCGGGTCAGCAGCACGTTGATGGTGTAAAACCCCGCCGAAGCCAGCGGCAGCAACGCCGCGGGTGAAAACACCGACAGGCCGGGGCGGATGATGATCAACGCACCAATCATCGCCGCCGCCACCCCGGCAATCCGCCGCGGCCCCAGTTTCTCGCCCAGAAAAAGCGCCGCGCCAAGGGTGATCAGGATCGGGTTCAGATCGGCCAAAGCCGTCGCCTCGGCCAGACCGATGAAGGGCAAGGCGCTGAAAAAGCACACGATCGCGCCCAATTGGCACAGCGACCGGATCAGGTGCAGCAGCGGCCAGCGGGTGCGCAGCATGCCGGGCAAGCGCGGGCCCAGCACCAGCACGACCAGCAGCAATTGCCCGGCAAAGCGCGCCCAGACCACCTGCGGCACCGGATAGCGGGTCAGCACCCCCTTGGCCGCCGCATCCATGGCCGCAAAACAGAAAATGGCCAGCAACATCAGCCCGATGCCGCTTTTGGTGTCTTTTCGGCTGGGCAGGGGCATGATGGCTTGGTCCTTTGGCCGGGACGCTAGCCTTTGGCGGGGGCTGCCACAAGGGCAGGGGCCTAGTCCTGATCGCCGTTCAACACGATTTCACCGGCGCCTTCAAGCTGGCGGATGGTGGCGACGACGGCCGACATGGCCGCATCGGCGTCCCTTTCCTTGACCTCGCCGCGCTCGGCCATCTCTTCGCGCAAGGATTGCGCCAGGCGTTGCGACGTGTTGTCGAGAAAAAACGCCACCACCTCGGCCAGTTGCGGCTGGGCCTGCGCGGCGGTGAAGGCGGTCACCAGAACCGGCGCTTCGACCATGCGGACGATCTTTGGCACATCGCGCGGCATGATGCGTGCGGGAATATGGGCAAAGGTAAAGATCGCCCGCCGCACCTGGTCGGCAAAATCGGCGTCTTCGGCATCTAGCCCTTGCAACACATCATCGCGCGTGGCCGAGGTCGAGACGTTCAGGATCGCGCCCACCCGTTCCACCGGACCGGCATCAAAGGCCCGCGCGGGTTGGGCATCCAGTTGTGCCAAAAGTGAAAAGCCGATCCGGCGCACGGTATCGGGATCGACATTGCCGGTCATCGACACCGCATAGGCCACCTTGCGGGCCTTGTCGCCGGGCAGTTTGCCCAGCAGCTCGGCCGCCTTGGGCACCGGCAGTTTTGACAGCATGACGGCGGCCACCTCAACACTTTCGGCCTGCAGCACCGGCAGGATCCGGTCCGACGGCAGCGAAGTCAGCCGGTCCCACGGGTCGGCCTTGCCCGAGGCCCCCGCCAGCCGCCGCAACCGGCTGGCGGCAGTGGGGCTGATATGGCCGTCCATCATCGTCAGCGCAGCGTCAATCCCACCGGGAAACGACAGGCCGACCTCTTCAAGCTCGGTCAGGAATTCTTCGATCACGGCAGACAATGTCGCGCGATCAACCAGCCGCATCTGACCCATCTGTTCGGTCAAGGACGCCTGCATGTGTTCAGGCAGTGCCGCCACCGGCACCGAGGCCCCTTCCGCCAGCATCAACCGTACGATGATCGCTGCCTTTTCACGCGGCGTCGGATCGCGCCGTTCGCCCGACCGACCCCCGAAAGAAATGGCGCGCGGCACCGGCGTGATGCGCGCCAAAGCCTGTCCAAACTGATCTGCCATGTTGTTGCCCCGCCTTGGTCATTCCCGGCCATGGCGGAACGATGGCAGAACCCGGTTAACGCGTCCTTACGACGCGCAAGACCCAAGGATCAGGTGGTGGGCGTCAGAATGCACTGGCCCTTGGCCGCATCCCAGACCATGCCTTCCTTGCAGGTCGAGGCGGTGATTTCCTTGTGGTCTTGGCACATGGCCATCGACACGGTCGGCAGCAGCACAAGCGCAATGACGGCGGCGGTGATCTTGGTCTTCATCGGTCGTCCTTTCACATGGTTGTCAGTGGCGTCTTGGTGGCAAAGCCTAGGTAAAGGCTTCAACAACACCTTGGGTCGGCAAATCTTGCCTTGCCGCGGTGCGGAACTGTCATTCCGGTCTCGGCGATCAGGAAGTTCGACGTCCGGCAGGCCGCGGAACAACCATCATTAAAAGGATAGCACGGTTTTTCCTGCGTCAAGCAAGCAGATCGCACGCCGGCCGCGCTGGCCAGATCACGCTTTTGTCATTTGCTGAAAACGCGGGCAAAAATCGTGTCGACATGCTTGGTGTGATAGCCAAGGTCAAACTTCTCTTCGATCTGCTCGGGGGTCAGGGCGGCCAGCACATCTGCATCCTTCAGCAATTCTGTCTTGAAATCAGCGCCTTGCTCCCAGACCTTCATGGCGTTTCGCTGCACCAGTCGATAGCTCTCTTCGCGCGAAACCCCGGCTTGCGTCAGCGCCAGCAACACCCGCTGGCTCATCACCAGACCGCGGAACTGGTTCATGTTGCGCATCATGTTTTCCGGGTAAACCACCAGTTTTTCGATCAAACCGGCCAAACGGTGCAGCGCGAAATCCAGCGTGATGGTGGCATCGGGGCCGATCGCGCGCTCGACCGAGGAATGGCTGATGTCACGCTCGTGCCACAGCGCCACATTTTCCATCGCCGGGATCACCGCCATCCGCACCAGCCGTGCAAGCCCGGTCAGGTTTTCGCTTAGCACCGGGTTGCGCTTGTGCGGCATGGCGGAACTGCCCTTCTGGCCGGGGCTGAAATATTCCTCCGCCTCCAGCACTTCTGTGCGCTGCATGTGGCGGATCTCGATGGCGATATTCTCGATGCTGCTGGCAATCACCCCCAGCGTGGCAAAGAACATCGCATGCCGGTCACGCGGAATCACTTGCGTGCTGATCGGCTCGGGCTCCAGCCCCAGTTGCGCACAGACATGCGCTTCCACCGATGGGTCGATATTGGCAAATGTGCCGACCGCGCCCGAAATTGCCCCCGTTGCCACCTCAGCCCGCGCCGCCACAAGCCGCGCCCGGCCACGCTTCATTTCGGCATAAAACCGCGCGAACGTCAGGCCCATGGTGGTTGGTTCGGCATGGATTCCATGGCTGCGCCCGATCCGCACGGTATCCTTGTGCTCATGGGCGCGGGCCTTCAGCGCCGCCAGAACCCGGTCCATCCCGGCCAGCAACAGATCAGAGGCGCGCACCAGTTGCACGTTCAGCGTGGTGTCCAGCACGTCGGAACTGGTCATGCCCTGATGCACGAAGCGCGCCGCATCGGCGCCCACGATTTCGGCCAGATGGGTCAGGAAGGCGATCACGTCATGCTTGGTCACGGCCTCGATCTCGTCGATCCGGGCCACGTCAAACGGCACGTCGCGGGCTTTCCACACCGCTTCGGCATTGGCCTTGGGGATCACGCCGATGGCCGCCATGGCATCGCAGGCATGCGCCTCGATCTCGAACCAGATCCGGAACTTGGCTTCGGGCGACCACAGGGCAACCATTTCGGGGCGGGAATAACGCGGGATCATCGGGGCCTCCGGCACAGGGAAATTCAGGCTGCCTTAGCGGCAAGGCGGAACCGAGGCAAGCCAGTCACAGCCGCAAGCGATAGCGGATATGGCCATCTTCCTGGCAATAGCTGTCATAAAGCCGCCGTGCCTCTGCGTTGTCGCGGTCGGTATGCCAATACAGCCGATGCCAGCCCGCCGCGCGACCCAGCGCGATCAGATCCTCGATCAGCGCCCGACCCACGCCTTGCCCCCGGGCATCGGGGTCCACGAACAGGTCTTCCAGATAGACATCCTCGCCCAGCACCCAGGTCGAGCAATGCGCATGGTGAAGGGCAAAGCCAAGCGCGCGGTCCTCGTCAAACGCCATCCGGCAGGTCATCCGGTGGTGGGGGTCAAGGATGCGCGCCCAAGTTGCCGTGGTGATCTGTGGCGCAAGATCGACCTTGTAGAACGCCAGATAGGCCGCCCACAGCCGTCGCCATGCCACCTCATCGCCTGCCTCGACATCGCGCAGTGTCAGGCGCATGTCCATTCCTCTTGGCCAAAATACCCTCGGGGGGTCCGGGGGGCAGACAGCCCCCCGGCGCGTCCACCAAAGCACAGCATCAGGTCAGCCGTGCCAAAATCCGCGCCCATGACCGGATGCCCTTGTGAAAACACTCCAGATCGTATTTTTCATTCGGACTATGGATCTGGTCGTCGTCGCGGCCAAAGCCGATCAGCATGGCGTCCATCCCCAGATAGGTCTTGAAATACCCTGCAATCGGGATCGACCCACCGCAGCCGACAAAGGCCGCCGGTTTGCCCCATTCGTCCGACAGCGCGCGGCGTGCCGCGTCAAAGGCCGGGGCCTCGACCGACATCACGCCCGCCGGGCTGTTGCCATGGCCGTGAAACGTGACCGTGCAATCGGCAGGCAGTTGCGCCTGAACCCAGGCGCGGAAATGGTCGCGCAAAACATCGGGGTCTTGCCCCGCGACCAGCCGGAAGCTGACCTTGGCATGCGCCTCTGCCGGCAGCACGGTCTTGAAGCCGTCGCCTGTGTAGCCGCCCCAGATGCCGTTCACCTCGGCCGTCGGGCGCGACCACAGCATTTCCAACGGCGTGCGGTCTGCCTCGCCCGCCGGGACCGACAGGCCGACATCGCCCAGAAACCTGGCGTGATCAAAGGCCAGCGCCTGCCATTGCGCGCGGATGGCATCGGGCAATTCCTGCACGCCGTCATAGAAATGCGGCACCGTGATGCGGCCCTGATCGTCATGCAGACCGGCAAGGATGCGCGTCAGCACCCGGATCGGGTTGATCGCGGCCCCACCATAGCTGCCCGAGTGCAGATCCTTGTCCGGGCCGCGAATGGTCAGCTCTTCGCCCATAAGCCCGCGCAGCATGGTGACGATGGCGGGGGTATCATCCTCGAACAGGCCAGTGTCGCAGATCAGCGCGATATCGGCGCGCAACTCTTCGGCATTGTCCTGCAGGAAGGGAATCAGGCTGGGCGAGCCGGATTCCTCTTCGCCCTCGAAGAAGATCGTCAGCCGGCCGGGCAAGGTGCCATGCACCGCTTTCCAGGCGCGGCAGGCCTCAAGAAAGGTCATCAACTGGCCCTTGTCATCCGATGCCCCGCGCGCGCGGATCACCCGGCCCTTGGTCGTGTCTTGCACCTGAGGGTCGAACGGGTCGCGGTCCCACAGCGCCAGCGGATCGACCGGCTGCACATCGTAATGGCCGTAAAACAGCAAGTGCTTGTCGCCGGTGCCGCCATGCCCCACCACCATCGGGTGTCCCGGCGTCGGGCGGGCAGAGGCATCAAACCCCAGCGCCGTCAACTCGGCCACCAGCCAATCGGCGGCGCGGGCACAATCGGCGGCATAGGCCGGATCGGTCGAGATCGAGGGGATGCGCAAAAGGTCCAGCAGCCGGTCCAGCGCGTTTGGCAGATCGGCATCAATGCGGGCAAGGACGGCGTCCAGAGACATGTTGGTCTTCCGTTTCTTTTGACATTGTGAAGTTGAAGCCGACCGTAACAGGATGCAAGCCACTGTCCAGTGGCCGGATTTTGCGCTAAATCCGCACTTGTAATCTTTGATGGGGGCGACGCGATGCGGATGACGGCGGCACTTTCGATGAGAGCGGCAGTTATTGTCGCCGGGATCATGGGCGCGTCGTTGGGCGCAGCGCGGCCCGCCGTGGCGCAGCAGACCGTGCCGGCCGAGACCACGATCAATGGCGCGGCCACGGTGACGCTGTATCGGCACCCGTTCCTGACCGAGGCCGAACTGGCCACCCTGCGGCTGGTCGCCACCGACGCGCAGGCCCTGTCGCTGTTTGTGCCGCGCGGCACGGGCCATGCGGCCTTGGCGGTCGCGCCGGGCGAAGGCTTTGTGCGCAATGGCACGCCGGTGCCCTCTGCCGTGGCGATCGGCGATCTGCCTGACCTGACAGCGGCCCGCAAAGCCGCGCTGAGCGCCTGCGACACCGCGCGCCGTGCCAAGCCCGCCTGCGTCGTTGTGCTGGAGGTCGCGCCCGCGCCCTGAGCCGATTGCGGCTGCGACACCATGGCAAGGCCCGCGGCGCAGGTTGGTGGCAGGTCGGTGGCAGGTTGGTCATGGGCGGACAGCGCCATGAAAAAAACATCGCTTTGTCATTTCGGTGCCATGCAGATGTCATGGGGCGTCAAAATGACCCCTTCCCAGCACATATTTTCTTGATGCACATCAAAGCACGCGCTAGCTGTCCTGCCCAAAGTCAGGGCACGCTGCGAACCGGCAAGGTTCCGGTACCTCTGGCCCCGACCGTCACGGAGAGATGACATGACCTACGAAGCCGCCGTCGATACTGCCCTGCAGCGCTTGCATGACGAAGGCCGCTACCGGACATTCATTGATATCGAACGGATCAAGGGCCAGTTCCCGCACGCGGTCTGGACCCGTCCCGATGGCAGCAAGAAAGACATCACCGTCTGGTGCGGCAATGACTATCTTGGCATGGGCCAGCATCCGGTGGTTCTGGCAGCGATGCACGAGGCGCTTGATGCCACCGGCGCCGGGTCAGGCGGCACCCGCAACATTTCCGGCACCACCGTTTACCACAAACGGCTTGAGGCCGAGTTGGCCGATCTGCATGGCAAGGAAGCGGCCCTGGTGTTTTCCAGCGCCTACATTGCCAATGACGCCACGCTGTCGACGCTGCGCGCGATTTTCCCCGGCCTGATCATTTACTCCGACGCGCTGAACCATGCCTCGATGATCGAAGGCGTGCGGCGCGGTGGCGGCGAAAAGCGCATCTTCCGCCATAATGACGTGGCCCATCTGCGCCAGTTGATTGCCGCTGACGACCCGGCGACGCCCAAGCTGATCGCGTTCGAATCGATCTATTCGATGGATGGCGATTTCGGTCCGATCGAGGCGATCTGCGATGTCGCCGAAGAGTTTGGCGCCCTGACCTACATCGACGAGGTGCATGCCGTGGGCATGTATGGCCCGCGCGGGGCGGGTGTGGCCGAACGTGACGGGCAGATGCACCGGATCGACATGATCAACGCCACATTGGGCAAGGCTTACGGTGTGTTCGGCGGCTATGTTGCTGCAAGTGCGAAGATGGTGGATGCCGTGCGCAGCTATGCGCCGGGGTTCATTTTCACCACCTCCTTGCCGCCCGCCATTGCCGCCGGTGCAGCTGCCAGCGTCAAGTTTCTGAAGACCGCCGAAGGCCAGAAACTGCGCGACACCCAACAGCTTCACGCCCGTATCCTGAAGATGCGGTTGAAGGGGCTTGGCCTGCCGATCATCGACCACGGGTCACATATTGTGCCGGTGCATGTCGGCAACCCCATCCATTGCAAGATGCTGTCGGACATGCTGCTGGATGGCTTTGGCGTTTATGTCCAGCCCATCAACTTTCCCACCGTGCCGCGCGGCACCGAACGGCTGCGCCTGACGCCGTCGCCGGTGCATGATCCGAAGGAAATTGATGCGCTGGTGAATGCGATGGATCACCTGTGGAAGCAATGTGCGCTGAATCGCGCCGAGGCCTCTGCTTAAGCCCCTCTCGCAGGTGCAAAGGCTCTTGTGCTGTGGTATCGACTCCGTGATACGGGCAAAAACGAGTCGCGAAGAACGCGGCTTTGGGGACACGGTAAGCACATGGGGCAGCGCAAATGATCGGGCGTTGGACAAAACCAACACCGCCGGAAGTTGAAGGCCCCAAGGGCTTTGACGACTTTGATTTGCGTCTGGGCGATCTTATGCGGGGCGAACGCGCCACCATGGGGAAATCGCTGCTGGATGTGCAGCGCGAGTTGAAGATCAAGGCCGCCTACATTGCCGCGATCGAAAACGCCGATGTGTCGGCTTTTGAAACCCAAGGCTTTGTCGCCGGCTATGTCCGGTCCTATGCGCGCTATCTGGGGATGGAACCGGACGCCGCCTTTGCCCGGTTCTGCAAGGAAGCCAAGTTCGAAGTCGCCCATGGCATGAGTGCTGCGGCCTCGTCCTCGGTCGTGACTGCCGCGCGCAGCCGCAGCACGCAAGAGTTCCGTGACCCGCTGGCCAACCCGAATGCGTCGTTTGTGCCGCGCGGCGAAAGCCTGTTTGCGCAGGTCGAGCCGGGGGCGGTGGGATCATTCGTCGTTCTGGTCGCGCTGATCGCGGCGCTTGGCTATGGTGGCTGGTCGGTGTTGCAAGAGGTGCAGCGCGTGCAACTGGCGCCGATGGATCAGGCCCCAACCGTGGTGGCCGAGATCGACCCATTGGGCAATGTCAGCGGGGCTGCCCCCTTGGTGCGCTCGGCGCCGCAGGTTGCGGACGCGCAGGCGATGCAAAGCGGTGACCCGGTTCCGACTCAGGATCAGATGGACCGCATCACCCGGCGGGAAGCTTTGGATGTGCCGGTGATGGTGGCACGCGATGGCCCGATTGCGGCGATAAACCCGCGCGTGGTGACGGCCCCAACTACGGCCGACGCCGTGACGGCAGCCGTGGCCGAGGCGCTGTCGGAACCTGACGTACAGGTTGTGGCCGAGGCCAAACCGGGTGTGGAGCTGATAGCCGTGCGCCCGTCCTGGGTTCAGGTCAAGACGGCGGATGGCACCGTGCTGTTCGAGAAGATCCTTGATGCCGGCGAGCGGTGGTCGGTGCCGATGCTGGAAGAACCGCCGCTGTTGCGGTCGGGCAATTCCGGTTCGGTCTATTTTGCAGTGAACGGCCAGACCTATGGCCCGGCAGCCCCCGGCCCGCAGGTGGTGAAGAACATCGCCCTGTCGCCCGAGGCCGTGACCGAGAAGTTCGCCGTCGCCGACTGTACCCAAGACCCGGATCTCAGCCGTATGGCCTCGGCCACCCTTGACCCGGCCTCGGTGCCTCTGTGCCCCGCGCCCTGACCGGGTGTCGGCAGGCGGCGTTGACGTAATCCTGCAATCTGTCCTGTGACACAATCGCCTTGGCATTGCCGGGGCGATATTTGCGGCTTATCCTGCACGCAACGTCGCTCAAGGAACCCATGCCATGACCCACAATCCGATCCGCCCCTGGCGCAACATCAGCCGCCGCGTCTCGCGGCAAATCCGTGTGGGCAAGGTGCTGGTGGGCGGTGATGCGCCGATCTCGGTGCAGACGATGACCAACACGCTGACGCCCGATGTCGCGGCCACGCTGGCACAGATCCAGCGCGCGGCCGATGCAGGGGCCGATATCGTGCGGGTCTCGACGCCGGATGAAGACAGTACGCTGGCCTTGCGTCAGATTTGCGCGCAAAGCCCGGTGCCGATCGTGGCCGATATCCATTTCCACTACAAACGCGCGATCGAGGCGGCACAGGCGGGGGCTGCTTGTTTGCGCATCAACCCCGGCAATATCGGTGACGCCCGGCGCGTGGCCGAGGTGGTGCGTGCCGCCAAGGACCACGGCTGTTCGATCCGCATCGGGGTGAACGCCGGGTCTTTGGAAAAGCACCTGCTGGACAAATACGGCGAGCCTTGCCCCGATGCCATGGTCGAGTCGGGCATGGACCATATCAAGCTGTTGCAGGACAACGATTTTCACGAATTCAAGATTTCTGTGAAGGCATCAGATGTGTTCATGGCCGCGGCCGCCTACAGCCAGTTGGCCGATGTGACCGACGCGCCGATCCATCTTGGCATCACCGAGGCGGGCGGCCTTGTGTCGGGCACGGTGAAATCGGCGATCGGCCTTGGCAACCTGCTTTGGGCCGGGATCGGCGATACCATCCGGGTGTCATTGTCGGCTGATCCGGTGGAAGAGGTGAGGGTCGGGTTCGAGATTCTGAAGTCGCTGGGGCTGCGGCATCGCGGTGTGACGATCATTTCCTGCCCGTCCTGCGCGCGGCAAGGCTTTGACGTGATCAAGACCGTCTCGGCGCTGGAAGACCGTCTGGCCCATGTCACCACCAGCCTGTCGCTGTCGATCATCGGCTGTGTGGTCAACGGGCCGGGTGAGGCGCTGATGACCGACATCGGCTTTACCGGCGGTGGCGCGGGCAATGGCATGATCTATCTGGCCGGCAAGCAAAGCCACCGGATGTCGAACGAGCAGATGATCGACCACATCGTCGAGTTGGTGGAGCAGAAGGCCGCCGAGATCGAGACGGCAGAGGCCGCCAAGGCAACCGAAGCCGCCGAATAATCAGCGGCCCCGCCAGATCCAGCCGCCACCCAGCACGCGGCTGCCTTCGGGGGCGTAGAACACGCAGGCCTGTCCGGCACTGATCCCATCTTCGGGGTCCAGCAATTCCACCTCGGCCTCGGTCGCTGAAAGGGGCCGGATCACCGCCGGGCGCGGCGGGCGGGTCGAGCGGACCCTGACCAGCACCTGCCATTCCGGCACCGACTCGAACGGCGCATCGCCCAGCCAGTTCACCTCGCGCAGCGGCACGCGGCGGGTCGCCAACGCCTGTTTCGGGCCGACGATCACCTGCCGCGTGGCCGGGTCCAGCCGCAACACGTAAAGCGGGTCGTCAAGCCCGCCGATGCCAAGCCCCTTGCGCTGACCGATGGTGTAATGGATCACGCCGCGATGCTGGCCTAGCACCCGGCCTTCCAGATCGACAATGTCACCGGGGTCTGCCGCGCCGGGGCGCAGCTTTTCGATAACGGCAGCATAATTGCCATTCGGCACAAAGCAGATGTCCTGACTGTCGGGTTTGTCGGCCACCGGCAGGCCGTATTTCGCGGCCAGGGCGCGGGTCTCTTGCTTGCTGGCCAGATGCCCCAGGGGAAACCGCAGATAGGCAAGCTGCTCGGGCGTGGTTGAAAACAGGAAATAGCTTTGGTCGCGCATGGCATCTGCGGCCGAATGCAACTCGGCCCCCGCCAGACCCATCTTGCGCTGGATATAATGCCCGGTGGCCATGCAATCGGCATCCAGATCGCGGGCGGTGGCCAGCAGATCCTTGAACTTCACCCGCTCGTTGCAGCGGATGCAGGGCACCGGCGTGGCCCCGGCCAGATAGGCATCGGCGAATTCCTCGATCACCGCCTCGCGAAAGGTGTTCTCATAGTCCAGCACGTAATGCGCAAAGCCCATGGTCTCGGCCACCCGGCGCGCATCGTGAATATCACGGCCCGCGCAGCAGGCGCCCTTCTTTGCCAAGGCCGCGCCATGGTCGTAAAGCTGCAAGGTGACGCCGACCACATCATAGCCTTCGTCCTTCAGCATGGCGGCCACGACCGAGCTGTCGACCCCCCCCGACATCGCCACCACGACGCGCGTGGCTGACGGCGGCTTTGGCAGCCCCAGCGAATTGAGCGGGTGGTCCAGCATCTTCAAGCCCTTTCATGGATGGGCCACAATATAAGAAAATGCGCGACACTCTCAACCCCTTGCACGGCCTTGGCTTCACCATCGCTTAAGTCCGATCGTTCAGGGTCGTCAAAGGACATGTTGGAGTGTGGGAAGTAACGGCCATGTTTTTGAAGCGTGTTGACGGTCCGCGACAGGTGACCTTGCCCGATGGCAGCATCCTGTCGCGCGCCGATTTGCCCCCGGCCGACACCCGGCGCTGGGTTGCCAGTCGCAAGGCGGTTGTGGTGCGGGCGGTGCTGTATGGTCTGATTGCCGAGTCAGAGGCGTTGCAGCGCTATGCCTTGTCGGAAGAAGAGTTCACCTTGTGGCGTCAAGCGGTGGAGCGTCATGGCGACAAGGCCCTGAAAGTGACCGCAATTCAAAAATATAGACAACTTTAGGTTGTGTTTTGATCCCGCTCTGGCAGAGTAACCAAAGGTTAACCATTCACGCCCAATGTCGTTAACGAACATGGCCAGATGCGGAGTCTCGAAGATGCGAATTCTTTTGGTTGAGGATGATCCAACCACCTCACGCAGCATCGAATTGATGCTGACCCATGCCAACCTGAACGTGTATTGCACCGACTTGGGCGAAGATGGCATCGACCTTGCCAAACTGTATGATTACGACCTGATCCTGCTGGATCTGAACCTGCCTGACATGTCTGGGCATGAGGTGTTGCGTCAGTTGCGCCTTGCCCGGGTGGAAACCCCGATCCTGATCCTCTCCGGCTCGGATGATACGGAAAGCAAACTCAAAGGCTTTGGCTTTGGCGCTGACGACTACATGACAAAACCGTTCCACCGCGAAGAACTGGTGGCGCGCATTCATGCCATCATTCGCCGGTCCAAGGGCCACAGCCAATCGGTGATCGTGACCGGCAAGGTCAACGTCAACCTTGATGCCAAGACGGTCGAGGTTGACAGCAAAACCGTGCATCTGACCGGCAAGGAATATCAGATGCTGGAACTGCTGTCGTTGCGCAAAGGCACGACGCTGACCAAGGAAATGTTCCTGAACCATCTTTATGGCGGCATGGATGAGCCTGAATTGAAGATCATCGACGTCTTCATCTGCAAACTGCGCAAGAAACTGGCCGAGGCGACGGGCGGGATGAGTTACATCGAAACCGTCTGGGGCCGCGGCTATGTGCTGCGCGATCCAAGCCCGGCCGACCTGCGCAAACTCGCCGCCAGCGCCTGATGCTTGCCCTTGCCCCGGTGCCCCCCTAAACCAAAGGGGCGAACCGGGGGAGGGGTGTGATGTCGGACAAAGCGGTGGAGCATCTGAACGAGGCAGACGCCCGGGCCGAATTGGCCCGACTGTCCGCGGTGTTGGCCGATGCCAACCGGGCCTATCATACGCTGGATGCGCCCGAGATTTCGGATGCCGAATATGACGCCCTGAAACGCCGCAATGCAGCGATCGAGGCGCGGTTTCCAGCGCTGATCCGCGAAGACAGCCCCAGCCGACAGGTTGGGGCGCCGGTGGCCGATGGCTTTGGCAAGATCGCGCATCAGGTCCGCATGCTTAGCCTGGAAAACGCCTTCGATGACGCGGATGTTGCCGATTTCGATGACCGTGTGCGAAAATATCTGAACCATTCCGGGGTTTTGGCCTATACCGCCGAACCCAAGATCGACGGGTTGTCGCTGTCGTTGCGCTATGAACACGGCCAATTGGTGCAGGCCGCCACCCGCGGCGATGGTGAGGTGGGCGAGAACGTCACCGACAACGCCCGCACCATTGCCGATATCCCGCACAGCCTGCACGGCGCGCCCGAGGTGCTGGAGGTGCGCGGCGAGGTCTACATGTCACACGCCGATTTTGCCGCGTTGAACCAGCGGCAGGCACAGGCCGGTGACAAGACCTTTGCCAATCCGCGCAACGCCGCCGCCGGGTCTTTGCGGCAACTGGATACCCGCATCACCGCGTCGCGGCCCTTGCGGTTTTTCGCCTATGGCTGGGGTGTCGTGTCAGACCCTCTGGCTGCCACACAATTCGACGCCATCGCCCGACTGGCCGCTCTGGGCTTTCAGACCAACCCGTTGACCGTGCGGTGCGAAGGCCCCGACGCCATGCTTGCACAGTATCGCGCGATCGAGGCACAGCGCGCCAGCCTTGGCTATGACATTGATGGCGTGGTCTACAAGGTCAACGACCTTGCCTTGCAGGCGCGGCTTGGCTTTCGCTCGGCCACCCCCCGCTGGGCGATTGCGCACAAGTTTCCCGCCGAACTGGCCTGGACCGAGCTTCTGGGCATCGACATTCAGGTCGGCCGCACCGGTGCCTTGTCGCCGGTGGCGCGGTTGCGCCCGGTCACGGTGGGCGGGGTCGTGGTCAGCAACGCCACCTTGCACAATGAAGACTACATCGCCGGGCGTGACGCCAAGGGCCAGCCGATCCGCGGCGGCAAGGACATTCGCGTGGGTGACTGGGTGCAGGTCTACCGCGCCGGTGATGTGATCCCCAAGGTGGCAGATGTAGACCTTGACCGCCGCAAGATCGACGCGCAACCGTATGTTTTTCCGCATGAATGCCCGGAATGCGGCAGCCCTGCCATCCGCGAGCAAGGCGACGCCGTGCGCCGCTGCACCGGCGGGCTGATTTGCCCGGCGCAGGCGGTAGAGCGGCTCAGGCATTTCGTCAGCCGCCATGCCTTTGACATCGAAGGTCTCGGGGCAAAGCAGATCGAGATGTTCTTTCACGACGCCGATCTGCCGGTGAAAACCCCCGCCGACATCTTCACGCTTGCGTCAAGAGACGCCGCCAACGGGTTGAAACGGCTGAAAAACCGAGATGGTTTTGGTGAGACCTCTGCTGCCAAGCTGTTTGCTGCCATTGAGGCCAGGCGCAGCATTCCGCTGGACCGTCTGCTGTTTGCGCTTGGTATCCGCCATGTCGGTGAGGTGGCCGCCCAGATTCTTGCCCGGCACTACAGCACATGGCAGGCGTTCGAGGCTGCGGTTACCCACGCCACCCCCGGCACAGCCGAATGGAACGACCTGTTGTCGATCGACGGCGTCGGCCAGACCCTTGCCGAAAGCCTGACCGCCGCCTTTCAGAATGCCGCCGAACGCGCGGCCATTGATGCGCTGGTGGCGCAGCTTGAGGTGCAGCCGGTGGTCTGGAAAGCTGCGAGCGACAGCCCTGTGGCGGGCAAGACCGTGGTCTTCACCGGCACGCTGGAAAAGATGACGCGGGCCGAGGCCAAGGCGCGGGCCGAGGCTTTGGGGGCCAAGGTGGCGGGCAGCGTCAGCGCCAAGACCGACCTGCTGGTGGCAGGGCCGGGGGCCGGGTCGAAGGCGAAAGAGGCAGCCAGGCTGGGGGTCACGACGATTGACGAGGATGGCTGGCTTGCCCTGATCGGTGCCACATGAGCCGGCCCGAAGCCCTGTTTCCGCTGTTTGCCGGGCTGGAAACGCTGGAGGGCGTCGGGCCGAAATCGGCGCGTGCCTTCGAGGGGCTGGGGGTGACGCGGCCCAAGGATCTTTTGTTCCTGCTGCCCCATTCCGGCATGGATCGCAGCCGCCGCGACAGCGTGCGTGATGTCGTCCCGCCCACCACCCTGACGGTCGAGGTTGAGGTTGGCGCGCATTTTCCGCCGCGTACCAAAGGCAAGCCCTACCGCGTCTTGGTGCGCGACAGCCAGTTGGAATGGGCGCTGGTGTTCTTTCACGCGCGTGGCGATTACTTGCAAAAGTTGCTCCCGACCGGGCAACGTCGGCTGGTCTCGGGCAAGATCGAGTTGTTTGACGGGATTGCCCAAATGGTCCACCCCGACCACGTCCTGCGCCCCGAAGAGGCGGCGGAGTTGCCCAGCTTTGAGCCGGTCTATCCGCTGGTGGCCGGCCTCACACAGCGCGTGGTGGCCAAGGCGGTGGCGGGCGCACTGCATCGCGCGCCCACTCTGGCCGAGTGGATTGACCCTGCGCTGAAAGCCCGCGAAGGCTGGCCCGACTGGCGTGCGGCGGTCATGGCGGTGCATAGCCCGGCCGATGCAGGCGCCCTTGCCCTGACCAACCCGGCAAGGCAACGGCTGGCCTATGATGAGCTTTTTGCGCATCAGGTGACGCTGTCGCTTGCGCGGGCCTCGTTGCGAAAATCAAAAGGTGTGCAGACAGTGGGAACGGGCGCGTTGCAGGCGCGGGTGTTGCAAAGCCTGCCCTATGCGCCAACCGGGGCGCAACGCCGGGCGGTGGCCGAAATCGCTGCCGATTTGGCTTCGCCGCTACGGATGAACCGGTTGCTTCAGGGCGATGTCGGGGCAGGCAAGACGCTTGTGGCGTTCATGGCCTTGCTGGTCGCGGTCGAGGCAGGGGGGCAGGGCGTCATGATGGCCCCGACGGAAATACTTGCGCGTCAGCATTTTCACGGCCTTGCCCCCTTGGCCGAGGCGGCGGGCGTGCGGCTGGTTCTGCTGACCGGGCGCGACAAGGGGGGCGAGCGTGCGGCGAAACTGGCCGATCTGGCCTCTGGGGCCATTCACATTCTGGTTGGCACCCATGCGGTGTTTCAAAAGGACGTGGCGTTTCACGACCTGCGGCTGGCGGTGGTGGACGAACAGCACCGTTTCGGCGTGGCGCAGCGGATGGAGCTGGGGGCCAAGGGCCGCGCGGTCGATGTGCTGGTGATGACGGCCACACCGATCCCGCGCTCTCTGGCGCTGGCGAGTTACGGCGACATGGATGTGTCGGTGCTGGATGAAAAGCCCAGCGGCCGCAAACCGATCAAGACCGCGATGATTGCGGCAAACCGGATGGATGAGGTGGTGGCGCATCTGATCCGCGCGGTGGCCGAAGGGCGGCAATGCTATTGGGTCTGCCCGCTGGTCGAGGATTCGGAGGTGTTGGATTATGCAAGCGCCGAGGCGCGCTTTGCCCATCTGCGCGCCGCTTTGGGAGATGTGGTGGGGCTGGTGCACGGCCAGTTGCCCCCTGCGGAAAAAGACGCCGCGATGGCACGGTTTGAACGCGGCGAAACCCGGGTGCTGGTCGCCACCACGGTGATCGAGGTTGGCGTCAACGTGCCCAATGCCAGCATCATGGTGATCGAACGGGCCGAGATCTTTGGCCTTGCCCAGTTGCACCAGTTGCGGGGCCGGGTTGGGCGCGGGGCGGCAGACTCGACCTGCCTGCTGCTCTATCAGGCCCCGCTGAGCGAGGCGGGCGAGCGGCGGTTGAAAACCATCCGTGACACCGAAGACGGATTTCGCATCGCCGAAGAAGACCTTGCGATGCGCGGCGCGGGCGATCTGATCGGAACGGCGCAGTCGGGCCTGCCACGGTTCCGGGTGGCCGATCTGGAGCGGCAGGCGGCGCTGATGGCGGTGGCGCAGTCTGACGCGCGCGCGCTTCTGGCGGTTGATCCGGGGCTGACGGGTGTGCGGGGCCTGGCGGCGCGCGGGCTGCTGTGGCTGCTGGATCAAGACCGGGCGATTCGGCTGATTGGCGTCGGCTGACGGCAGTGTTCCGCTTTGTTCCGAAATGTTCTTAAAAAGTTCTTTACAGGCAGCCACCAATATGAGAACAATATGGCAACAAGCAAACAGGAGGATGCCATGGTTGCCCAGGTCAAGGAAATCGTCACCCGCTCGCGTGCCACGCTGATCGAAGATGTGGTGGGTGTTGTCGCCCTGTTTGCAGCTCTTTACGCCTGCCTTGCCTTCACCGCTTTCTAACTGCCTGCGGTCTGCCCGACGCGCTGCATCTGTCCCCAAGTGATGCCCCAAGCGCGCCCAGATACGCCACTTGCCGCCGCCGTCATCCCGACGCGCGGCGGTTTTTTTTAGCATTCGTCAGGGGTTCAGGCCGCGCCTGCCGCCTCGGCCGCTGCCTCAACCGCCAGCAGGATGGACGCGTGGCGATTCCTGAAATCCCGCGCCACTGTCAGCACGGCAAAGCCGTCAAACGGGGCAGGCGGCGGCGGGGCGTTGTCTTGCAACATGGCACGCAGGGCATCGCGGGCCGCCGCAAGTTCGGCCGCCGTGCGCCCCAGCACCGCCGCCCCCAGCACCGCCGCCGCCGCCTGACCCAAGGCGCAGGCCTTGACCTCTTGCGCGAATGCCACAACGCGCCCGCCTTCCATCACCAGATCAACGGTCACGCTGGACCCGCACAAGGGTGCGCGTTTGCGCACGCTGGCCCCCGGCGCGGGCAGGCGGCCGGTGTGTGGAATATCTGCGGCCAGTTCCAGAATCTGCCCCGAGTAGAGTTTGATCAGGTCCGTGTCGCTCATCGTTCGGCTTTCGTTGTGTCTGCAACTCAGATAGACCTCAAGCCCGCATCCGCCAAGGAGAACCGCATGCCGTTCGATCCCGCAAGCTTGACCTATGATGCCAACGGCCTGATCCCCTGCATCGCGCAAGATGACGCCACGGGTGAGGTGCTGATGATGGCCTGGATGAACGCCGCGTCGGTCGCGCGCACGCTGGCAACCGGGCGCGTCACCTATTGGTCACGCTCGCGCGCGGCATTCTGGGTCAAGGGCGAAACCTCGGGGCATCTGCAACATCTGGTGGAAATGCGCATCGATTGCGACCGCGATTGCCTGCTGGTGCGGGTGCGGCAAGACGGGCCTGCCTGTCACACAAATCGGCGGTCATGCTTTTACACTGCAGTACGCGACGGCGGCGAAGTGATCACCATGGAACCGATGCCCGCCGCGATACGTTGAGCCTTGAATGCAGCTTTTCGCGGCGCAACCCTTGACCTTCGGCGCGGAAAGCCACCTATTTGGCGCAGACGGTGCTTGCCGCCCGCCACAACCGACAAAGGATGACCCCGATGGCTTTCACGCTTCCCGATCTGCCCTATGCTCATGATGCGCTTGCCGATCTTGGCATGTCGCGCGAGACGCTGGAATATCACCACGACCTGCACCACAAGGCCTATGTCGACAATGTAAACAAGCTGATTGCCGGCACCGAATGGGACGGGATGTCGGTCGAGGACGTGGTTACCGGCACCTATCAGGCTGGCGCTGTGGCGCAGAACGGCATTTTCAACAATGCCAGCCAGCATTGGAATCATGCCCTGTTCTGGGAAATCATGGGGCCGGGCGAGAAGAAGATGCCGGGTGAGGTTGAGACCGCGTTGACCGAGGCGTTCGGTTCGGTCGCCAAGTTCAAGGAAGATTTCGCCGCTGCCGGGGCGGGCCAGTTCGGCTCGGGCTGGGCGTGGTTGGTCAAGGACAAGGACGGGGCGCTGAAGGTGACCAAGACCGAAAACGGCGTGAACCCGCTGTGCTTTGGCCAGACCGCCCTGCTGGGCTGCGATGTGTGGGAACATTCCTACTACATCGACTTTCGCAACAAGCGTCCTGCCTATCTGAGCAACTTTCTGGACAAGCTGGTGAATTGGGAAGCCGTCGCCGCGCGGATGTAAGACCGACCGCTGCCTTGACCAAAAGGCCGCGTCCCAAGGGCGCGGCCCTCTTCATGTAATAGGTGATATTTGCGGGGTAATGCCTTGGTGCGTCAGGAAAAGGCCATGCGGATATGGTCCAGAACCTGCGGCACATCGGGCAGGGTGGTGTAATAGTCGTGCATGCCTTGCTCGGCAAAGCCCTCAGCGATGACGTGGTTCATCAAGCCTATTAATGGCTGCCAGTAGCCATCTGTATCCAGAAGATAAATCGGCTTTCGGTGCAGTCCGATCTGGCGCCATGTCAGCACCTCGAAAAACTCATCCAGACTGCCTGCGCCACCGGGCATGACGACGATGGCATCCGAGTTCATGAACATTACCTTCTTGCGTTCGTGCATGTCTTCGGTGACCACCAAATGCCCAAGGTCACGCTTGCCTTTTTCGCGGCCCATCAGATGCACCGGGATAACCCCCATGCTGCGCGCACCGGCCGCCATGGCGGCACGCGCCACCTCGCCCATCAGGCCGACGTCGCCTGCACCGTACACCAGACGCCAGCCGTGTTCGGCAATGCCTGCGCCAAGCGCACGGGCAGCGGCGGCATGGGCGGGATTGCGGCCGGTGCGTGATCCGCAAAAGACACATACAGAACGAATCGGGGTCATGACGGCGGTCCTGATAGGTTTTTTCGTTGCACGCCAAGTGATATCGGGGTTCCACTGCGAAGGGAACAGGTGTCGGCAACAGGCCCTGACCCCGTGCGATCGCGGGGGGAGGATACGGGGAAGGCGATGGCGTTTGGTGCGAAATGGGCCAACGGGTTCCTGCTCGGCCTTTTGGCGGCGGGCGGGGCGGTTGTGGCGGTGGTTGCGGTGCTGGTCTGGCAAGGGCAGACGCCACGGCTACCCGCAGCAATGCCCCTGGCCCATTTGCAAGACCCTGCGCCCGCTGCCGCGCCGAGGGCCGAGGCCCTGCCGGTCGAAGTGGCACGACAGGACGCAGATGGCACCCTTGCCACGGCAACCGAGGTCGCGCCCGCCGGTCCGATTGTGCCCAGTTTTGACAATTGGCGGGTGCAGGCGGATGGCGCGGCGGTGGTGGCGGGCCGGGCCGATCCGGGCGCGAGCATCGACGTGCTGGTCGATGCGGTGACGGTGGCCACCGCACAGGCCGGCCGCGACGGCAGCTTTGCCGCACTGTTCACGCTCGCCCCGAATGACAGCCCCAGCTTGATGAGCCTGCTTTCCACGCTGCCCGATGGGCGCAAGGTGGCCTCGGTGCAGACGGTGGCCCTTGCGCCGATTGCGGGTCCGCAAATCGCAGAGGCAGCGGTCGGCGCGTCCCCACCCGCCGCGTTGCTGGTGACAGAGGCGGGGGCGGTTGTGGTGCAAAGCGCGCCACCCGGCGACATGTTGCACACGTCTGACACCGGCGCCGCCTTGGTTGTGCCCGCCCCGGTGGATGCCGGACCCGGCGGGTCCGTGCCCGGTGCCTTGGCCGAACCGGGCGCGCCGGGCGCTGTTGTGCAGCCAGACCCGGCACAGGCCCCGCCGGTGGTCACGGGCTCTGCCGTGGTGCGCGTTCAGGTCGCCCCCGTTCTGATCGACGCCATTTCCTATGCCGCCGATGGCGCTGTGCAATTGGCAGGCAAGGGGCAAGCGGGGCAGGCGGTGCGGTTGTATCTGGACCGGGTTGCGGTGGCCGAGGCTGGGATCGGCGCCGATGGCCAATGGCAGGTGTCCTTGGGCGACACGGCCGCCGCACTTTACACCCTGCGCGTCGATCAGATTGATGCAGCGGGCAAGGTGACGGCGCGGTTTGAAACCCCGTTCAAGCGTGAAACGGTTGCGGCATTGGCCGCCCTTGCCGCGCCGGTGGCACAGGCCGCGCCGGATGCCCGGCCCGACGTGCCAACCGCGGAAGAAACAGTCGGGGTATCGCCTGCGCCGCAGACTGTGGCGGCACTGCCCGACCCCGGCGCCCCCCCCACCACGCCCGCGCCGGTGTCGATCACCGTGCAGCCGGGCTATAGCCTGTGGCGCATCGCGCGCGACAATTATGGCGAGGGCATCTTGTATGTGCAGGTCTATGAGGCCAACCGGGACCAGATCCGCTTCCCTGACCTGATCTATCCGGGGCAGGTTTTCGCGCTGCCCGGCGGGCAATAGCGCGCGGTATCTGGTCTTTGCCGCAAGAACGGCCTAGATACCGCTTCGGTAAACCGAGGCCCCCATGACCAAACCCACCGTGACCAACGCTCCTGCCAGCGGCATGCAGACCATTGCCCGCGTCATTCCCTATCTGTGGCCCAAGGACAAGCCATGGGTCAAGCGTCGGGTGGTGATCTCGCTGTCGCTGTTGCTTTTGGCCAAGGTGGTGTCGGTCTCGACCCCGGCGATCTACAAGCAGGCGGTGGATGCGCTGGCCGGTGATGCGCCCGATGCCGGCACGTTGCTGGGGCTGGCGGCGGTGGGGTTGACCATCGCTTACGGCATGGCGCGGCTGCTGACGGTGGCGTTCCAAGAAGCGCGCGATGCGGTGTTCGTGCGCGTGGGCCAGCGTGCCCTGCGGCAGTTGGCGCTGGAGACCTTCACCCACATCCACCAGTTGTCTTTGCGCTATCACATCACCCGCAAGACCGGCGGACTGAGCCGGATCATCGAACGCGGGGTCAAGGGTGTCGATTTCCTGCTGCGCTTCATGCTGTTTTCCATCGGGCCGCTGATCCTTGAGCTGACCATGGTGGCGATCATCTTCGCGGTGGTGTTCGGTTGGCAATATGCGGCGGTGGTGATCGTGGTGATCTCGGCCTATGTCGCCTTCACCTTCAAGGTCACCGAATGGCGCGTGGCAATCCGGCGCGAGATGAATGCGCAAGACACCGACGCCAACCAAAAGGCGATCGACAGCCTGCTGAACTTTGAAACCGTCAAGTATTTCAACGCCGAACAGCTTGAGGCGTCGCGTTATGACAAGGCGATGCAGCGCTATGAGGTCGCGGCGGTCAAGACCGGGCTGTCGCTGGCGGCGCTGAACCTTGGGCAATCGGCGCTGATCACCAGCGGGTTGGTGATCGTGATGGTGATGGCGGCCAAAGGCGTGCAGGCGGGCACGCTGACCGTGGGCGATTTCGTGATGGTCAATGCCTACATGATCCAGATCACCTTGCCGTTGAACTTTCTGGGCACGGTTTACCGCGAGATCCGGCAGGCGCTGGTCGATATGGGCGAGATGTTCGGTCTGCTGGGCCAACCGGCCGAGGTGGTGGACAAGCCCGGCGCGCCGGCGCTGAAGGTCACCGGCGGCGAGGTGGTATTTGACAATGTACGCTTTGACTACGACCCGTCACGCCCCATTCTGAAGGGCATCAGCTTTACCGTGGCGCCGGGTCAGCGCGTGGCGCTGGTGGGGCCGTCCGGTTCTGGAAAATCAACCACCGGGCGTCTGTTGTTCAGGTTCTACGACGTGACCGGCGGCGCGATCCGCATCGACGGGCAGGATCTGCGCGATGTCACGCAAACCTCGGTCCACGCCAGTATCGGCGTGGTGCCGCAAGACACCGTGCTGTTCAACGACACCATCTATTACAACATCGCCTACGGGCGCGCCGATGCCAGCCGCGCCGAGGTCGAAGAGGCCGCACGCGCGGCCAAGATCCATGATTTCATCCTGTCGCTGCCCGATGGCTATGACACCACGGTGGGCGAGCGCGGGCTGAAACTGTCGGGGGGCGAAAAGCAGCGCGTCGGCATTGCCCGCACCTTGCTGAAAAACCCGCCAATCCTGATTCTGGACGAGGCGACCTCTGCGCTGGACACCCAGACCGAGCGCGACATTCAAGACAGCCTGCTGCGGATGGGCGAGGGGCGGTCAGTGATCACCGTGGCGCACCGCCTGTCGACCATCGCCGATGCCGATCTAATTCTGGTGCTTGAGGCGGGCGAAATCGTCGAGCGCGGCACGCATGACGCGCTGTTGGCCAACGGCGGGCGCTATGCCGCGATGTGGGCGCGGCAGTCGTCGGAAGAAGAAGCGGCAGAAGACGAAGCGGCGTGAACGACGCCTATTCTGCTGCGTCGCGCAACGGGCGCGGTGCAACTTTGGTGTCATCTGTCCACTGGATCAGCGGGTCCTTGACACCCCTTGCCGCACGGGTCAGAGCCAGATCGCGGGCCTGAGCGCTGTCTGCGCCATGCGCCAGTGCCGACAGCCGCGCCCAGCCCCGGTAAGCCCCGGTCCAGAACCAGACCCGCAGCGCCAGCAGGGCGGGCGTCAGCACCAGTGTCAGCACGGTGGCGGTGCCAAGGCCGAACACCACCGCCGTGGCCAATTGCTTCCACCACAGCGCCGAAGGGCTGTCGATGGTATAGCCGCCACCGATGAAATCGACCGACAGGCCAAACATCATCGGCGAAAGGCCCGCCATGGTGGTGATGGTGGTCAACAGCACCGGGCGCAGGCGCTGCTCGGCCGTGCGGGCAATCGCCTCCAACTTCGGCATGTAGCGGCTGAACTCCTGATAGGTATCGATCAGGATGATGTTGTTGTTCACCACGATGCCGGCCAAGGCCACGATCCCGGTGCCGGTCATGATGATCGAGAAAGTCTGGCCCATGATCATCATGCCCCACAGCACGCCGACGGTGGACAGCACCACCGCCAAAAGCACCAGCACTGAATTGTAGACCGAGTTGAACTGCGCCAGCAGGATGATGAACATAAGCCCCAGCGCCCCGGCAAAGGCCTTGGTCAGAAACGCGCCCGACTCGGCCTGATCTTCCTGATCGCCGGTCCATTCCCACCGCACGCCTTCGGGCAGCGGGTTGGTGTTCAGCCATTGGGTCAGCGTCTCGATCCGTTCGGTCGCGGTGATCGGCACGCCATCGGCGCGGGTCAGCCCCTCGGCGACATCGGCCTTCACCTCATAGACCCGTGCCTCATCGACCCGGTCGATCCGTCCCAGCTTGGCCACTGGCTTGCGGGTGATGAAGTTCGAAAGCGGCACCAGCCCATCCGAGGTGCGCACCTTGAGACTGTCCAGCGTTGACAAGACCCGGTCATCCTCGGGCAGGCGGACGCGGATTTCGATTTCCTCGTCCGACGACGGCACCCGCATCGTGTCCAGCATCACCCCGCGGGTGACCAGTTGCACCATGACGCCCACCGTGGCGACATCGGCGCCAAAGCGCCCGGCGCGGGCGACATCGACACTGATTTCCCAGTCGATGCCGGGCAGCGGGCGGCTGTCGTCGATGTCCTTGATCCCCTCTGTCGCTTCCATCCGGGCGCGGACCCTCTCGACCGCTTGCGCCATCGCGGTGAAATCTTCGCCAGACAGCCGCAGATGCAGCGGCTTGCCCGAGGCCGGACCTGATTCGCCCGCGAGAACCTCGATCCTTATGCCGGGCAGGGCGCGCAGTTTCGTGGTCAAGTCTTCGATGATGCGCTTGCCGCCAAGGGCAGGGTTGCCTGCGCGGTCTTCCCAAGGTGCCAGTTCAAGCTGGATCTGGCCGATGCTGTCCAAAGGTGCCCGCGCGCCGCCGGTATTGGCGTTCAGCCCCCCCGATCCGGCAAAGGAGAACGTCGATTTCACCCCCGGCGTGCCCACCACCAGCGCCTCGGCCTGCCGCAGCAGCGCATCCTTTTCCGAAAGCGACAGGTTGCCGCGCGCCCGGACATAGACAATCGCCTGTTCGGGTTCGGTGGCGACAAAGAACTCGACCCCCTTGCCGTTCTTGGCATAGACCGAGAAGGTCAGGATCACAAAGCCCACCACGGCGGCAATGCTGACCAGTGGCATGATCGGGTTGCCGGTCAGAAAGCGGATCACCCGGCCAAAACCGCTGCGGCGGTAGCCTGCGACGATCTTTTCGCGGCGTGGCGGCTTGGCCGCCTCCAGCGTGATCGACGCCGCAAGCCCGCCGAAGATCATCAGCACCACCCCCGGCAGCAGTCCGGTGATCCCGCCTGCACGGGGCGCAAGGGTCAGGATCACGCCGCCAAACAGCACCACCAGGGCCGCCGCCACCAAAGCCAGACGCAGCCACAGCGGGCGCGGGCGCAACAGCGCGGCCACAGCCTCCAACTGGCGCGTCACGCGCCCCGCCACCCCGCCCATCACCGGCACATAGACCAAGGCCACCAAGAGCGACGCCGACAGCACGAAGATCAGCGTGACCGGCAGCATCCCCATGAACTGCCCCGCCACACCGGGCCAGAACAGCATCGGCAGAAAGGCGCACAGCGTGGTCGCGGTCGAACTGATGATCGGCCAGAACATCCGTTTTGCCGCCTCGGTATAGGCAGCCATCGGGCCCGAGCCCTCCTGTATGCGGGTATCGGCATATTCGACCACCACGATGCCGCCATCGACCAGCATCCCCACCGCAAGGATCAACCCGAACATCACGATGTTGGACACCGAAATGCCCAGAACCGCAAACAGTGCGAAGGTCAGCAGGAACGTGGTCGGGATCGAAAACCCCACCAGAAGCGCCGAGCGGGTGCCAAGCGAGGCCAGCACCACAACCATCACCAGCGCAATCGCCGTCAGGACCGAGCCTTCCAACTGCCGCACCATGCCCTCGACGCTGTTCGACTGGTCCAGCGAGGCGGTGACAGTCACCGACTGGCGCAACGCCTCGGGCCATTTGGCCACCTCGTCGTCGACCGTGGCCTGCACCAGATCGGCGGTGTCGATCAGGTTAAAGCCTTTGCGCTTGACCACCTGAATCGCCACGGTGGGCTCTGCGTTGAAGCGCGCGGTGCCCGTCGGGTCTTCAAAGGTCAGGTTGATCTGCGCCAGATCGCCCAGCGTGATGGTGCGGTCGCCATTCACCTTGACCGGCAGCGCATAGACCTGTGCCGCCGCGGTAAAGCTGGACGGGATCTTGACGGCAAAGGCACCATTCGCGGTTTCCACCTCGCCCGCCGCGATCATCTGGTTGTTGCGGGTGACCACGGTGATCAACTCGGCAGCGGTGACGTTATAGGCCTCAAGCTTCAGCGGGTCGATCAGCACCTCAAGCATTTCATCGCGGTGACCGGCCAGTTCGGCCTTGAGCACCGGCTCCAGCGCGGCGATCCGGCTTTGCAGGTCTTTCGCCGCCCGCAGCAGCGTGCGTTCAGGCACGTCTCCTGCCAGCGAGATCACCAGAATGGGAAACTCGGAAAAGTTGATCTCGTTGATCGAATACTTGTCGGCCCCGGCGGGAAACTTGGCCTCGGCGGTGTTCATCCGGTCGCGCACATCGGCGAGCGTCTTGGTCTTGTCCCAGCCGAATTCAAACTCCAGCGCCACGCCGCCATAGTTTTCGACCGCGGTGCCCGAGATGGATTTCAGCCCGTCCAGACCGGACAATTCCTGCTCCATCACCTTGACCAGAAGGGTCTCGGAGTCGGCGGCGGAAATGCCAGGGAAGGGGACCGAGACAAACAGCGCCGGAATGTCGATGTCGGGCTCGCCCTCTTTTGGCAGGCTGACATAGGCCAGCACCCCGGCCGCGATCGACAAGAGGATGAACGCCACCACCATGCGGGCACGGGCGGCGGCCCAGTCGATCAGGCCGGTCATGGTTGCGCGCCTTGCAAGGTTACGGTGATCGGGCTGCCATCGGTGACATAATCCTGCCCCACCACGATCACCTGCACCGTGTCGGGCAGGCCGGTGACCCATATCCCCTGCGCGGTGTCACGCAGCACCTGCACTGGGGCAAATCGGGCGGTCTGGCCATCGGCCAGGCGCACGCCCAGACGGCCCGTGTCATCCAGCGTCAGGCTGGAGGCGGGCAGCAGATGCGCCCGCACGCCCTGGGCGCTGATCAGCATCTCGGCGGTCTGGCCGTCGCGGATGGCAAGGTCGGTGTTCGGCACCGTCACCTCGACCCGGAAGGTGCGCGTCATAGGATCGGCCGAGCGTGACAGGAAGGTCACCCGCCCCACCACCTCGCGCCCCGAAATCAGCCGCGCCCGGGCCATGGCCCCCACGCTGATGCGGTCGACCTCGGCTTCGGGCACGAAACCCACCAGCTTGATCGGGTCAAGCTGGATGACGGTGGCGCAGGCGCTGCCCGGCTGCAACAGGCTGCCCAATTCGGCGGTATCGCTTTCCAGCAGGCCTTCAAACGGCGCGGTCAGGGTCAGGCGGTCGATCTCGGTCCGGGCGGCGGCCACCGCGGCTTCGGCTGCCTGAATGCCGGCGCGGGCCGCCTCTACCCCGGCGTCGGCGCTGATGCGGCGGGTTTGCGTGGCAAAGCCGCTTTCGCCCAGCCGTTTTGCGGCATCGGCCTCGACCTGCGCCACGCGCAACTGCGCGCGGGCCTGGGCCAGACGGGCCTCGGCCTCGGATTGCTGCACCAGCCTTGTGCCGGGGTCCAGCGCGCACAGCACCTGACCGGCCGTGACAAAGGCCCCCCGGCGCAAGGGAACCGAGCGCACCAGACCCGAGGTTTCCGAGCGCACCTCGACCTGACGCGCGGCTTCGGTGCGTCCGCGTGCAATCACGGCATCCTCGACGTCGGTGGCTTGTGACGGCATCACCACCACCGACATCGGCACCGGCACCTCGGGCTGGTCCGGGGCCCCGGCTGTGGTGGCGGTGGCGGTCGGATCGGGCGTATCGCCCGCGGCCCCGGCCATCAGGCGGTCCCTCTCGAACACAGCGACATAAAGCGTGGCTGCAACGGCAAGGGCGGTCAGGGGCGGCAGGATGCGCATGGTGTGCCTTTCGCCCAATCGCGGGCCTTGTCAAACTTAGGGCCTGGCCGGGTTGGCCGCAAGATGAAGGGCGGCCACAGGGGATGCGTCGCTTGGGGCCGGGGCTTGGCAAGCCCTTGTCCTTGCGTGTAAGACAATGCGCAAAGGCCGGGGGAGACGATATCCCTTGCCGAACTGACGTGACTGCCCGACTTTGCCAGCCCGCCCAAGCAAGAAAGCCCGTCTGACGTGACCAACCCCGACAGTTTCATCAACGAAGTCACCGAAGAGGTACGCCGCGACCGGCTGTTTGCGCTGTTGCGCAAGTGGGGTTGGGTTCCGGTTCTGATCGTGCTGGGCGTTGTCGGCGGCACTGCCTATACCGAATGGGCCAAGGCGCAGGACCGCGCCCGTGCGCAGGCCTTTGGCGATGCGGTGCTGGATGCGCTGGATCTGGGCGCGCCCGAGGACCGCCGCGCCGCCCTGACTGCGGCGCCGGTGGATGGGCCGCAAAAGGCGGTTCTGGCGCTGCTTCTCGCCTCAGACCCGGTGCAGGACCGCGCCGCGTCGATCGACGCGCTGAAGGGGCTGGTGGCGGATACCACGCAACCGCAAAGCTATCGTGATCTGGCGGTGCTGCGTCTGGTCATTGTCTCGGGTGCCGATCTGCCGCTGTCCGATCGCCGCGCCATGCTGGACCCGATTGCCGCACCGGGGCGGCCCTTCCGCCCGCTGGCACTGGAACAGATGGCCTATCTGCTGGTCGAAGACGGCAAGATCGACGAGGCGATCGTGGCGTTGCAGGCACTGACAACCGATCAGCAATCGCCTGCGGGCTTGCGCAGCCGCGCCGGACAGATGATTGTGGCACTTGGTGGCAAAGCCCCCGCGACGGGCGACGCCGGTTGAACAAAGCGGCCCCGGAAAAGACGGGGCCGAACAAGACGGGACGGGCAGGGGAGTGATGCAGGTGCAAAAACAAACGCGATGCCATTGGATGGTGGCAGCGGCTGCCGTCATGGCGCTGTCGGCCTGCGAACGTGAGCTGATCCTGCCGGGCGAGCGTTTTGCCGTGCGCACACCGCTGGAGGCCTCGGTGCAGGTTGAAGGCGAATCGCCCCCGGTCGCCCCGCCCGCGCGTCCGGCCAACCAAAGCGTGGCGATTTCGCTGCCCTCTGCCACGGCCAACGCCGAGTGGACGCATCGTGGCGGCTCGGCGCGGCATGCGTCACCGCACGGACAGTTGTCTGCCGCACCGCAACGGGTGTGGAGCGCAAATATCGGCGCCGGGTCCAGCCGCAAGAACCGCATCACCGCCTCGCCGGTGGTGGCCGAGGGCCGGATTGTCACGATGGACAGCCGGGCGCTGGTGGTGGCCACCGGCACCAACGGCGGCACCCTGTGGCAGACCGATCTGAACGCCGGGTTTGACCGGGGCGGCGAGGTTTCGGGCGGTGGTCTTGCGCTTGGCAGCGGCATGGTGTTTGTCGCCACCGGTTACGGCGAGTTGGTGGCGCTGAGTGCCACCAACGGGGCTGTGGCATGGCGGCAGCGGCTGGCAAGCCCGGTTGCGGGTGCCCCGGCCTATGACGGCGGCACGGTCTATGTGGCCACTCGCGACGGCGCCGGTTGGGCGGTGGATGCCAAGAACGGCAAGGTGCGCTGGACCATTGCGGGCACCACCGGGCTGGCCATGGCGGGGTCCGCAGCCCCGGCGGTGACTGATCGCAACGTGATCTTTCCATTCTCCAGCGGGCAGTTGGTGGCAGCACTGCGGCTGAACGGGGCCAAGGTTTACGGTGCCCCCGTCACGGGTCAGCGCCCCGGTCGCGGCTATCAGGCCCTGACCGATGTCACCGGCGACCCGGTCATTGTGGGCAACACGCTTTATGCGGGCACGGCGGCAGGGCGCACGACAGCGCTGGATGCCAGCAGCGGCACCCGGATCTGGACCGCTGTCGAAGGCGCGCTGAACCCGCCTTTGGTGGTGGGCGGCTCGGTGTTCGTGGTCAATGACGAGGCCCGCCTTGTGCGTCTGGACGCCGCCACCGGCGCGGTCATCTGGCAGGCCGAGATGCCGTATTTCGTCAAGGACAAGCCCAAGAAACAAAAGGCGATCACCGCGCATTTTGGCCCGGTTCTGGCCGGGGGCCGGGTGGCTGTGGTGTCGGGCGACGGTCTGTTGCGGCTGTTCAACCCCACCGATGGCACCATGGTGGCCACGGCCGAAATCCCCGGCGGGGCGGCGGCGGCACCGGCGCTTGCAGGCGGTGCGCTGTATGTCGTGGGGGGCAACGGCCAACTTCACGCTTTCCGTTAGGGCCAAAGCCCTGTAAGGGGAACGGCTTGAATGATACCGGACCCGTAAGACATGAGCTTTACCCTCGCCATTGTGGGCCGCCCGAATGTGGGCAAATCCACGCTTTTCAACCGCCTTGTCGGGCGCAAGCTGGCTTTGGTCGATGACCAGCCGGGTGTGACGCGCGACTTGCGCGAGGGCGATGCCAAGCTGTTTGATTTGCGCTTTACCGTGATCGACACCGCCGGGCTGGAAGAAGTCACCGACGACTCCTTGCAAGGCCGGATGCGGCGGCTGACCGAACGCGCAGTGGATATGGCCGATGTCTGCCTGTTCCTGATCGACGGTCGCGCCGGGGTGAACCCCAGCGATGAGGTGTTTGCCGAGATCCTGCGCAAGAAAGGCGCGCGGGTGATCCTGGGCGTCAACAAGGCCGAAGGCCGCGCGGGCGAAGAGGGTGCGCTGGAGGCCTGGTCGCTGGGTCTGGGCGAGCCGTTGCGCATCTCGGCTGAACATGGTGAGGGGATGGACGATTTGTATCGCCTTCTCAAGCCTTTGGAGGGCGAGTTTGCCGAACGCGAGCAGGAAAACACACCGCTGACCGATGTCGATATCCCGGAAGAGGATGCCGACGTAGAGGCCGATGAGCTCGCGCATCGTCCCACGGTGAAAAAGCCGTTGCAGATTGCCGTGATCGGACGGCCCAATGCCGGAAAATCGACGTTGATCAACAAGATCATCGGCGAAGACCGACTGCTGACCGGGCCCGAGGCCGGTATCACCCGCGATGCAATTTCGGTGCGCGCCGACTGGCTGGGCACGCCGATCCGGATTTTTGATACCGCTGGCATGAGGAAACGCGCGAAAGTCGTTGAAAAGCTGGAAAAACTTTCAGTGTCCGACGGGCTGCGCGCGGTGCGATTTGCCGAAGTGGTGGTTGTGCTTCTGGATGTCGAGATTCCGTTTGAATCCCAAGACTTGCGGATTGCAGATTATGCAGAATCCGAAGGCCGAGCTGTGGTGGTTGCGGTCAACAAATGGGATCTGGAAGACGACAAGCAAGACAAGCTGGCCGAGTTGAAGGAAATGTTCGACCGGTTGCTGCCGCAACTGCGCGGCGCGCCGCTGGTCACGGTGTCGGCCAAGACCGGGCGGGGGCTGGACCGCCTGCATGACGCCATCCGCCGCGCGCATGACGTGTGGAACAAGCGCATCACCACCAACCGGCTGAATTCATGGCTGGGGGCCATGACCGAGGCGCACCCGCCACCGGCACCGGGCGGCCACCGGATCAAGCTGCGCTATATCACCCAAGCCAAGACCCGTCCGCCGGGTTTTGTGATCAAATGCTCGCGCCCCGATGAATTGCCGGAAAGCTATAAACGCTATCTGGTCAATGGCTTGCGCGAACATTTTGAGATGCCGGGCACGCCGATCCGGCTGTTTTTCCGGTCTCAGGCCAACGACAACCCGTTTCGGGAACGCAAATTCCATACGCCCAGCCGTCTGCGCAAGCACATGGACAAGAAATAAGCAAATCCCGTCACGGGGTTTTCATCATCCGCGCCCCATGCTAGGCACGCGCCGCAAATCACGCGGGCAAGGCAGGGGCCTTGACCCTTTACAGGAGACGCCGATATGGCCACCGAACGCACGCTTTCCATCATCAAACCTGATGCTACCCGCCGCAATCTGACCGGCAAGATCATTGCCAAGTTCGAAGAGGCCGGGTTGCGGGTGGTGGCGTCCAAGCGCATCCACTTGACCAAGGCACAGGCCGGTGCGTTCTATGCCGAGCACAGCGAGCGCGGCTTTTACGGCGAATTGTGCGATTTCATGGCATCCGAACCGGTGGTGGTGCAGGTTCTGGAAGGCGAGGGCGCCATTGCCAAGAACCGCGAAGTGATGGGTGCGACCGATCCGGCCGCCGCTGCCGATGGCACCATCCGCAAGGAATTTGCGCTGTCCAAGGGTGAAAACTCGGTGCACGGCTCGGACAGCGCCGAGTCGGCTGCGCGCGAAATCGCGTTCTACTTCTCGGGCCTTGAACTGGTTGGCTGAACCAGCCGGGCTTGGCCAGACAGGCTAGGGCTTTTCGATCACGCCAAAGAATTGAAGGGCTGCTTCCAGATCGGAGCGGCCCTTTTCCTTTGTGCCCTGATGCACCGCCTTGATGGCATCAAACCGCGCCCGCAGGGCGGCTTTTTCACCGCCCTTGCAATCGTTCCACGGCCGGCCTTGCAGGCCCATGACCAGAACGTAGTAGCCAATGAAATGCGGCGGGGTGCCCGCCAGAAGCAGGCGGCGATAGGCCTCATCCGCGCCCAGATCGCGAACCTGTTGTGCGCAGTGGATGCCTGCCTTGGCAAAGGCCGCTTCGGAGGCCGGGCCAAGGTTGGGAATCGATGAAATCGGATCGGACATGGGCCCCCTTCCAGACGGAAACAGGGCCAGCGTGACCGCTGACCCCGTTTCAATCAAGCCTTGTTGCGGGCTGGTGCGCCCGGCGAACGTCGCAAACCCGGTGCGGGAACTGGCCCGGCACAGATCAGGCTGCGCAGATGCAGCCACCCATCCCGACCGGGGGACGTGCCGCAGGTGTCAGATTGCTGCCCAATCCTTGAACACCGGCACGCCGCCTTGCTGTTGTGGCGCAGGCTTGCTGCCGCCTTGTTGCTGTTGCTGCCCGCCATCCTTGGGTGTGGCGGTTTGTTTCTGGGTCATCATATGCTCCATCTGACCTGTTGCGTTCTTGTCACCCAACCTTGGCACGACCGGTGGCCGGTGCAAGGCTAAAAGATGACAATTTCATGAAGCATTACGAGGCTTGTGGAAGAGCAGCAACAGGTGACGCGATCACAGATGGATGATCTGCCCGGAAACCGGGCGGAATCGGCCAAAGTCAGCCGATGACACGGGCGGGAAAACCCACCCCCTCAAGCGCATACAGCACTCGGGCCGGATCATCGCTGCCTTCGACCGTGACCTGACCCTTCGCCAGATCGACCACGACCTGTGTTGCCAGCGGTGCAAGGGCCGCCTCGACCGAGGCTTTGCAATGGCCGCAGGTCATGTCGGGAACGCTGAGCACGATCATGGGCAGTCTCCTTTTGACGTGAGGAAAGTTGATCACGGGCCAGAGGTCAAGGGCATTGACCTTCACAGGCCTCGCAGGTTTAGTCACGGCCCGAATGGAAGATCGCATGCCCCCCACAGATGATCCTGCCCTGACCCCGCTGCGCCTGACGCTGGACGGCATGAGTTGCGCGTCCTGCGTCGGACGGGCCGAGCGCGCCCTGTCGGCGGTGCCGGGGGTGCGTGATGTGGCGGTGAACCTGGCGACCAACAGCGCCCTGGTCCACTACCATGCGCCCGCCACGCCTGCCAAGATCGCACAGGCGCTCACCGATGCCGGGTATCCGCCGCGTCTGTCCGAGGTCACGCTGTCGGTCGAGGGCATGACCTGTGCGTCCTGCACCGGGCGGGTGGAACGGGTGTTGCGCGCGCAAGCCGGCGTGACCGATGCCGCCGCCAATCTGGCCTTGCGGCAGGCGCGGGTGACGGTGCTGGAGGGGGCCGATGCCGCCGCCCTTGCGGCGGCGGTCACGCGGGCGGGTTTTGTGGCACTGCCCCTGGCCGAGGCAAGGCCGGTCTCGCCCGAGGACGAGCGCCGCAAGCTGTGGCGCGATGTGGTGCTGGCGGGCGCGCTGACGCTGCCGGTGTTCGTGTCCGAAATGGGCGGGCATCTGATCCCGGCGTTTCATCATTGGCTGCACGGGCTGTTCGGCACCCAGGCGATCTGGACCCTGCAGCTGGTGCTGACCACGCTGGTTCTGGCGGTGCCGGGGCGGCGGTTCCTGACCAAGGGGATACCGGCGCTGCTGCGCGGCGGGCCGGACATGAACAGCCTTGTCGCGGTCGGAACGCTGTCGGCCTGGGCGTTTTCGAGCGTGGTCGTGCTGGCGCCGGGGCTGATCCCTGCGGCCTCGCGCGCGGTGTATTTCGAGGCGGCGGCGGTGATCGTGACGCTGATCCTGCTGGGCCGGGCGCTGGAGGCGCGGGCGCGGGGGCAGGCCGGGGCGGCGATTGCGCGGTTGGTGGGGATGCAGCCGAAAACGGCCTGGGTCGAAGACGGCGGGGCGGTGGTGGTCCGCCCGGTGGCCGAGTTGACGCCCGGCATGGTGGTGCAGATCCGCCCCGGCGAAAGGGTGGCGGTCGACGGCATCGTGCTGGAGGGCGCGTCGGCGGTGGATGAGGCCATGCTGACGGGCGAACCTTTGGCCGTGGCCAAGGCACCCGGTGATGCGGTGACGGGCGGCACCGTCAACGGCACCGGAATGCTGCGGGTGCGGGTGGCGCAGGTGGGCGCAGGCACGGTGCTGGCGCGCATCACTGCGATGGTGGCACAGGCGCAGGGCGGCAAACTGCCGGTGCAGGCGCTGGTGGACCGGGTGACGCTGTGGTTCGTGCCGGTGGTGATGGCGCTGTCAGGGCTGACCTTTGCGGTCTGGCTGGTCTTCGGGCCGGGGCTGGCGCCGGCGGTGGTGGCGGCGGTATCGGTGCTGATCATCGCCTGTCCTTGCGCCATGGGGCTGGCCACGCCGGTGTCGATTCTGGTGGGGTCGGGCCGCGCGGCGGAACTGGGGGTGCTGTTCCGGCGCGGGGCGGCGATGCAGCGGCTGGCCGAGGCGGATACCGTGGCCTTCGACAAGACCGGCACCCTGACCGAAGGCCGCCCGCGCGTGGTGCAGGTTCTGGGCGCACGCGAGACCTTGGCCATGGCCGCGGCGGTCGAGGCCGCATCGGAACATCCGCTGGCGGCAGCGGTGCTGAACCATGCGCGGCAGCAGGGGGTTGGCGTCACGCAAGCCACGGGCTTTGCCGCACGTCCGGGCTTTGGCGCATCCGCCATGGTGGGCGACAAGGCGGTCAGCGTTGGATCGGCGCGGATGATGGATGCGGTGCCGATCCGTCTGGGCCATGCGGCGGATGAAGCCGCGGGGCAAGGCCAGTCGGTGCTGTTCGTGGCGGTCGAGGTCAAGGTGATCGGGCTGATCACGGTGGCGGACCCGGTCAAACCCCATGCGGCGTCGGCGGTTGCAGCGTTGCAAGGCATGGGGCTGAAGACCCGGATGATCTCGGGCGATACGCCGGCGGCGGCTCGGGTGATCGCGGCAGCGATCGGGATTGACGATGTCGAGGCGGGGGTGCTGCCCGAGGGCAAGATGCGGTCGGTTCAGGCGCTGGGGCCGCGGGCGGCCTTTGTCGGGGATGGCATCAACGATGCCCCGGCGCTTGCAGCGGCGGGCGTGGGCATTGCCATGGGCACTGGCACCGACGTCGCCATCGAGGCCGGCGATGTGGTGCTGATGTCGGGCGACCCGCTGGCGGTGGTCGATGCAATCCGCGTTGGCCGGGCCACCTTGCGCAACATCAAGCAGAATTTGATCTGGGCCTTTGGCTATAACGCGGCGCTGATCCCGGTGGCGGCGGGGGCCTTCGTGCCGTTCGGCGGGCCGCAGCTTTCGCCGATGCTGGCCGCCGGGGCGATGGCGCTGTCGTCGGTGTTCGTGCTGTCCAATGCCCTGAGGTTGCGGGGCATCAAGGGGGTGCGGGGGTGATCGCCAGCCCTGCGCGCATCACACGCCCGCAAACCGAAGGGTGGCCGGGACGGGCGAGTTCGGTAGTCTTGACGCAGACACAGCACGGAATGCGAAACCGGCGACCACTCAAGCCGCCGTTTTCGATTGCCTGATGGTCACTTCAACAGCGATTTGGCCTTTTCCACCGTGGCTTCGGCGGTGATGCCGAACTCGGCATAAAGCCGGTCTGCCGGGGCCGAGGCGCCAAAGCCGTGCATGCCGATGAAGCCCGATTTTTCGCGCTTGCCACCTTCGCCGAACAGCCAGCGGTCCCAGCCAAAGCGGATGCCAGCTTCAATCGCCACCCGCACCGCACCGGGCGGCAGCACCTTCCGGCGGTAAGCCTGATCCTGCTCCTCGAACAACTCCCAGCATGGCATCGAGACCACGCGGGTGCCGATACCTTCGGCCTCCAGCAGATCGCGGGCTTGCAGCGCGATTTCCACTTCGGAGCCAGTCGCCATCAGGATGACCTGACGCTTGGCCACGGCGTCTTCAAGCACATAGCCGCCCTTGGCCACCATGTTCTGATTGGTGTGGGTTTTGCGCACCGCAGGCAGGTTCTGGCGCGACAGCGCCAGCACGGTGGGCGTGGTCTTGGTGGTCAGCGCGATTTCCCAGGCTTCCGCCGTTTCCACCAGATCGGCGGGGCGGATGACATAGGTGTTGGGGGTGGCGCGGCTGATCGCCAGATGCTCAACGGGCTGGTGCGTCGGGCCATCTTCGCCCAGACCGATGCTGTCATGCGTCATCACATAGACCACCGGAATCTGCATCAGCGCCGACAGCCGCATTGCGGGGCGGGCATAGTCGGTAAAGCACATGAAGGTGCCGCCATAGGGGCGCACGCCGCCATGCAGCGCCATGCCATTCATCGCCGCCGCCATGCCATGTTCGCGGATGCCGTAATAGACATAGCGGCCAGAGCGGTCTTCGGGCGTGAACACGCCCAGATCGGCGGTCTTGGTGTTGTTCGATCCGGTCAGGTCGGCCGAGCCGCCGATGGTTTCCGTGCACACCGGGTTGATCGCCGCCAGCACCTTTTCCGATGCGGCCCGGGTGGCAAGTTTCGGCATCTCTTCAACCGCGAGCTTTTTCACCGCACGGATGGTCGAGGTCAGCTTGGCCGGAGCCTCGCCGGCAAAGATCCGGGCAAACTCGGTCTGTTTGCCGCCGGGCAGCGCGGCGAGGCGGGCCTCCCAGTCGGCACGGGCCGCAGCCCCGCGCGAACCGATGGCTTCCCACCATGCTTTGACATCGGCGGGCACCTCAAACGGGCCACCGGGCCAGCCATAGGCGTCTTTGGCGGCCTGCAACTGGGTCTTGTCGGTCAGGGCACCATGGCCTTTCGATGTGTCCTGCGCGGCATGGCCAAAGGCAATATGCGTGGTGCAGGCGACAAACGCCGGGCCGGGGCTGGCCTTGGCGGCGGTCAGCGCACGGTCAATGTCTTCGGGATCATGGCCATCACAGGCAAAAACATCCCAGCCGCTTGCGGCAAAGCGGGCCTGCTGGTCGGTCACATCCGACAGCGACACCTTGCCGTCGATGGTGATGCCGTTGTTGTCCCACAGCACGATCAGCCGCGACAGGCGAAGCTTTCCGGCCAGACCGATGGCTTCCTGACTGATCCCCTCCATCAGGCAGCCATCGCCCGCCATGACATAGGTGTAATGGTCCTGAACCTTTGCCCCCCAGCGGGCGCGCAAGCTTTCTTCGGCGATCGCAAAGCCGACCGCGTTGGAAATGCCCTGACCCAAGGGGCCGGTGGTGGTTTCCACGCCCGAGGCATGGCCATATTCCGGGTGGCCTGCGGTGATCGACCCCCACTGGCGGAACGCCTTGATCTGGTCCAGCGTCATGTCGGGGTAGCCGGTCAGATACATCAGGCTGTAAAGCAGCATCGAGCCATGGCCCGCCGACAGGATAAAGCGATCGCGGTCCGGCCAGCGTGGGGCGCTTGCATCAAACTTCAGGTGATTGGCAAACAGCACGGTCGCCACATCGGCCATGCCCATCGGCATGCCGGAATGGCCCGAATTGGCGGCAGCCACCGCGTCCAGCGTCAGGGCGCGGATGGCGGTGGCGCGCATCCAATGGTCAGGGTGGCGGCTGCGCAGGGTTTCAATGTCCAAGGCAAGGATCCTTTTGCTGAAAGCAGGGTTCACAAAGTGCTTACCACCCCGGGCAGCAAGATCAAGCGCGCCGCCCAAGGCCTTGACGATATGGGGCATTGCTTCGCCAAGCTTTGGGGTAAGATCGGCCTTGACGAGGCCATCTGCGATTCGCACCTTATGGCCAGGGCAAGAAAACACCGGGAAACCGGGGAAAGAGGGGGCATGGACACGATAGCCGAGCTTGAGCGCAGGATTGCAGCAGCCCTGATGCGGATCGGGGATGGGATCGAAACCCTGTCGGCCCCTGCGGCGGGCCTGTCCGACGCACCGGTGGCCACGCTGGCCGATGGCGTGGCCGAGGCCGAGATCGCCCGCCTGAATGAGGCTTTGGACGAAGAACGCATGGTTTCCAGCCAGTTGCAGGAACGTCTTCGCGCATTGCGTGACAAGGCCAGCCCGGAAACGCTGGCCCTGCAGGCCGAAGTGGCGCGGCTGACCAAACTGCTGGATGTGCAGGGGCTTGAAGTGCAGCAGATGAAGAAGACCGTGGGGTCACTGCGCGAGCAGTTGCGGGTGATGACCGATGCCCAGGCCGAGGGCCGGATCGAGCCGCATCTGATCAACAAGGCGATGCTGACCGAGTTGGAGGCATTGCGTGCCCTGCGTGCCGCCGATGCCGCCGAACTGGACGAGTTGATCGCCGCCCTTGAGCCATTGGCCGCAGCGCAAGAGGAGGTTGTCCACGATGCCTGATGTCACGATAACCATCGGCGGGCGCGATTTTCAGGTGGCCTGCCAGGCCGGCGAAGAACACTTCCTGCGCGCCGCCTGCGCCATGCTGAACGCCGAGGCCGAGCCTTTGGTGCAGCAGATGGGGCGCTTGCCGGAAACCCGGATGCTGTTGATGTCGGGGCTGATGCTGGCCGACAAGGCCGCCGCCATCGAGGATGAGAACCGGCAGTTGAAGGCCCGGCTTGCCGCGCTGGAAAGCCGCCCCGCACCGCAGGCCGAAAAAGTGGAAGTGCCGGTCATTCCGCGCGAGGTGTTCGAGACGCTGGCCGAGATTGCCGCACGGGCCGAAGCCTTGGCCGACCGGGTGGCAGAGCGGGGGCAGGCATGAGGGCCGGCGTCGTGATGGTCGTGCTGCTGGGCCTGGCCGGGCAGGCCGGGGCCGAGCCGCTGAGCGTGCAAAACACCCGCTACACCTGTGACCGGGGGGTGGAGGTGCCCGCCACCTTTATCACCGGCCCCGAGGATGCGGTGGTGGTGATCCATGTCGAGGGGCAGCAGGTCTTGCTGTATCTTGAACCTGCCGCATCGGGCGCGCGCTACGGCTGGCCTTCGGATGGTGCGGGCTATGTCTGGTGGACCAAAGGCGATGCTGCCAGCCTGTACTGGCGTGAGGCCGGGCAGGAAAGCCTTGTGTTGACCTGCACGGCGCAGATGTAGCTAAGGCCCGCAGTCTGCGGGCCTTTTCAATGGCTTGACCTGCGATCTTTGCGCAGCCTCAGGCGTTGGCTTCGCGGATTTTGTCGGCCGCTGCCTTGTCATAGGCCACGCCACTGGCGTCAAACAGCGCGTCCAACTCGCCCGACAGCATCATCTCGGTGACGATATCGCAACCGCCGACAAATTCGCCCTTCACGTAAAGCTGCGGGATCGTCGGCCAGTCGGAAAAATCCTTGATGCCCTGACGGATGTCGGCGTCGGACAAGACGTCGATATCAACATAGGTGACGCCCATGTAGTTCAGCACCCCGGCCACGCGGCTGGAAAAGCCGCATTTTGGCGACAGCCGGTCGCCCTTCATGTAAAGAACGACGTCGTTCTTCTCGATGGTCTCTTTGATGCGGTCTTGCGCGGTCATCTTGGGTTCCTTTGGTTAATCCGGCGCCCGGGTTGTCAGCGCCAGAGCATGCAATTCGCCTTGCGGGCCATCCATCTTGCCCTTGAGGGCGGCAAAGACCGCGCGCTGTTGCTGGACGCGGTTCATGCCCTTGAAGCTTGCATCCACCACCTCGGCGGCGAAATGCTGGCCGTCGTCGCCTTGCACCGTGATCTTTGCATTGGGGAATTGCGCGCGGATCAAGGCTTCAAGGTCGCTGGCGTCGATGGCCATGGGCAGTCTCCTGTTTGGTATCATTCCAAATCTAGAGCGCGGCGGGCGGTGCTGCAAGCGATCTTGCAGGGCCATCTTGCAACACCGTCAGACACCAAGGGCCCTGGCAAAAGCCTCGCGGTAGGTCTGGCTGAGCCTAGCCAGCGGGTCCGCATGCCGGCCCAGGCGCACCGTGTCGCCGCCAAAACGCCCCACCACATTGACCGGCACGCCTGCCGCCTGCGCGGCACCGGTCAGGCTGTGCAGGCGTTTGGGGTCAATCGCCACCAGATAGCGGGCCTGATCTTCGCCAAACAGATAGGCGATGTCGTCACATTCCAGCATCACGCCCAGACCTGCGGCTTCGGCCATCTCGAAGGCCGCCAGCGCAAGGCCGCCATCCGACAGGTCGGTGCAGCAGCGCAGGTGCTTGGCTTGGGCGCGGATGAAATCGCCATGGCGCTTCTCGGTTGCCAGATCAACCGGGGGGGCATCGCCCGCTTCCATGCCGAACATCTCGGCCAGCAGGGCGGATTGGCCCAGATGGGTGCCATGGGTGCCGATCATCACCGCAAGGTCGCCCTCTTGCGGCTGGCCGTGGATCAGATCGTCCAGCGACCACAGGATACCGACCGCGCCGATGGTGGGGGTAGGCAGGATGCCCGAGCCATCGGTTTCGTTATACAAGGACACGTTGCCTGACACGATCGGCATATCCAGTGCGGCCACCGCAGCGCCGATGCCTTTGATCGCGCCGACCAGTTGGCCCATGATTTCAGGCTTTTCCGGGTTGCCGAAGTTCAAATTGTCGGTGGTGGCAAGCGGGGTCGCGCCCATTGCCGTCAGATTGCGATAGGCCTCGGCCACCGCCTGCTTGCCGCCTTCAAACGGGTTGGCCTTGACATAGCGCGGCGTCACGTCCGAGGTGAAGGCCAGCGCCTTGGTCGTGCCATGCACCCGCACCACGCCGGCGGGCAGTCCGGGGGTGACAACGGTATCGGCCCCGACCTGACTGTCATACTGCTCCCAGACCCAGGCCTTGTGGGCATAGGACGGGCTGCCGATCAGCGCGCGCAAGGCGTCCATCGGGTCAATCGCCGGGATCGGGCCAAGTGCCGGGGCGGGCGGGGTTTCCACCCAGGGCCGGTCATATTCCGGCGCGGTGGACGACAGTTTCGACAGCGGCAGATCGGCCTTCACCTCATTGCCGTGCAAGATCAGGAAGCGGTCTTCGGGAATGGTTTCGCCGACAATGGCAAAATCGAGATCCCATTTGACAAAGATCGCGCGGGCCACGTCCTCAAGCTCGGGGTTCAGCACCATCAGCATGCGTTCCTGGGATTCCGACAGCATCATCTCATACGCGGTCATCTGCGTTTCGCGCTGCGGCACGTCATCCAGTTGCAGCTTGATCCCGAGGCCGCCCTTGTCGCCCATTTCCACCGCCGAGCAGGTCAGGCCCGCCGCTCCCATGTCCTGAATCGAGATCACGGCGCCCGAGGCCATCAGCTCAAGACTGGCTTCGAGCAGGCGCTTTTCGGTGAACGGGTCGCCGACCTGCACGGTGGGGCGCTTTTCCTCAATGGTGTCGTCAAACTCGGCCGATGCCATGGTGGCACCGCCGACGCCATCGCGTCCGGTCTTTGCGCCAAGGTAAACCACCGGCATGCCGACGCCGCTGGCGACCGAGTAGAAAATCTTGTCAGCATCGGCCAGACCGGCGGCAAAGGCATTGACCAGACAGTTGCCGTTATAGCTGCGGTGAAACCGCACCTCACCGCCCACGGTGGGCACGCCAAAGGCATTGCCATAGCCACCGACCCCTTCGACCACGCCCTTGACCAGATGCGCGGTTTTGGGGTGCGAGGGCTGGCCAAAGGACAGGCTGTTCATCGCCGCAATCGGGCGCGCGCCCATCGTAAAGACATCGCGCAGGATGCCGCCCACCCCGGTCGCCGCCCCTTGATAGGGTTCGATGTAGGACGGGTGGTTGTGGCTTTCCATCTTGAAGATCACCGCCTGCCCGTCGCCAATATCGACCACGCCGGCGTTTTCACCGGGGCCGCAAATGACCTGGGGACCCGTCGTGGGCAGGGTGCGCAGCCATTTTTTCGAGGATTTATACGAGCAATGTTCATTCCACATCGCGGAAAAAATGCCCAGTTCGGTAAAGTTCGGCTCACGGTTCAGGATTTGCAGGATGCGCGCGTATTCATCGGGCTTGATGCCGTGCTTGGCGATCAACTCGGGCGTGAGTGCGGGTTCGGTCATCGAAGCCTCCGAAAGGGATCCTGCGCAGCGGCTTTAGGGCAAGTGCCTGCAAAGGGAAAGGGCAAAGGCAGATCGGGCGAACAGCGGGAGTGTCGAATCGCCCGCAAGGGCCAGCGGTATCTGCATTGCCCGAAAACGCCCAGGCTGGCCGCTGCGACCGCCCAAATTTCGGGCAACTGCGGTTGCGTTCTGCCGCGCGCAAAAAAAAGGCCGAGCAGACGCTCGGCCAAAGTCCAACAAGGAGGTATGAGGTAAAGCGCAAAGCTGAACCCATACCGAGCAATTAGGAAGCGGGGCGATTCGGGGCAAGCAGGAAATGCTGCGATTGCAGCATTGCTGCTATGCCGTATTCGCGTGGCTTTTTGCACAGTATCAGCCTGTCACTGCGGCGGCTGCTGGCGTTTGCGATAGGCGAAAATCTCTTCCGTCACGAACTCCCGGAAGGCCGCCACCCGTTTGGAGTGGCGCAATTCCTCGGGATAGGCCAGAAACACCGGCACCTCGGCGCTTTCGACATCTGGCAGCACCCGCACCAGATGCGGAAAATCCTCGGTGATATAGTCAGGCAGCACGCCGATGCCCAAATGGTTCAGCACGCCTTGCAGCACGCCGAAGTAGTTGTTCACGGTCAGCGTGGACGGGATGTCATAGGTCATCAATTCATGCACCAGGGACGCACCGGCCGCCACCTGCGGCACGCCCGCATGCTGCGCGATCAGGCGGTGCTGGGTGAAATCCTGCATCATCGAAGGTGTGCCATTTTCGGCAAGGTATTCGGGCGTTGCGTAAAGACGCATCCTGATGTTCATCAAACGCTTGCGGATCAGGTCGGCCTGTGACGGTTCCTTCATGCGGATGGCCACGTCCGCCTCGCGCATCGGCAGGTCCAGCACGCGTTCTTCCAGCATCAGGTCGATCTTCAGGCTGGGATATTTCTGATACAGGTTCGCCAGTCGCGGTGCGAGCCACAGCGTGCCAAAGCCGGTGGTCGTGGTGACGCGCAGCTCACCGAACACCTCGTCGGCCGAGTCGCGTATGCGGGCGGCGGTGGCTTCCAGCCGTTTGACCATGGCCTGGGCCGCATCAAACAGCAATTCGCCCTGTTCGGTCAGGATCAGCCCGCGCGCATGGCGGTGGAACAGGGTGACGTTGAGCGATTCCTCAAGGCTGCGGATCTGGCGACTGACGGCAGATTGCGACAGATGCAGCACTTCTCCGGCATGGGTCAGGCTGCCCTTGTCGGCAACCGCATGAAAAATGCGCAGCTTGTCCCAATCCATTGCAAACCCTTCACGGCTGTCTGATGACTGACCTGTCGTGTCTCATGTGGGGAGAATCAGTTGCAAGTAAATGGCCCCGCCTGAACAATAGGGCGTGCGGTGCTTTGCTTGCATGAAAAGCGACAAAGCCACGACGACGTGTCATCCGATTGTTACCGCATCTGGCGAGACGGAAGATTGCATGACAGATTTATGGCGCCGGACGGGGCGAGAGGGAACGGAAGTTGCGCAACGAAGCACGCGAGATATCATATGCGACATCGGCCTCCAGCAAGGCGGGGGCGGTGCTGATCCGGGCGATTGAGAATGTGACGGGGCGGCTGTCTCTGATCCGCCGCGCCGCAGGCTATGAAGAAGAGGTCGCGCGCGGCCGCAGTTTCTGGGATGTGGTGCCAGAACGCTATGGCCTGAGCCTGGATATCGTGGCGGGCAAGCTGGAAAACATTCCGGCCAACGGCCCTTTGGTGCTGATCGCCAACCACCCTTACGGCATCCTTGACGGGCTGATGATGGGCCATCTGCTGGATCGGGTGCGCGGCGATTTCCGCATTCTGGCCAATTCGGTGTTCAAACGGGCCGAGGCGTTGAACCGTGTGGTGCTGCCGATCTCGTTTGACGACACGAAAGAGGCGGTGAAGCTGAACCTTGAGACCCGCGCCAAGGCCCTGAGCTATCTGAACGAGGGGGGCGCCATCGGGGTGTTTCCTGGCGGGACGGTGTCCACCAGCGCCAAACCGGTCTCGCGGCCGCTGGACCCAAGCTGGCGCAACTTCACCGCCAAGATGATCGCGAAATCTGACGCAACCGTGGTGCCGGTGTTTTTTGTCGGCCACAATTCGCGTCTGTTCCAGATCGCCAGCCACCTGCATGCCAATCTGCGGCTTGGGCTTTTGATCAAGGAGTTCCATTCCCGGATCGACGAACCGGTGCGTGTGGTGATCGGCGCGCCGATTGCCGCAGCGCAACTGGCGGCGTTGAAGGCCACCCCGACGGCCATGATGGAAACTTTGCGCCGCGCCACATACGATCTTTCGCCACAGCCGATCCGCTCGTATGATCGCGGCTATGAGTTTGAGGCGAAATACAAGACGCGCTGACCGGGCCTTCCCCCGTAACAGGCGCAAGGGGTGGGGCAGGGATGGCAGTCGGGGTTTTTGACAGCGGCATTGGCGGGCTGACGGTGCTGGACGCGATCACGCGCCGCTTGCCCGATCTGCCCTTGGTCTATCTGGGCGACAATGCCCATGCGCCTTACGGCGTGCGCACGCATGACGACATCTTCAACCTGACCTGTGCGGCGGTCGAACGGTTGTGGGCCGAAGGCTGCGATCTGGTGATCCTGGCCTGCAACACCGCCAGTGCGGCGGCGTTGAAGCGGATGCAGGAAACCTGGTTGCCATCGGACAAGCGGGTGCTGGGCGTCTTCGTCCCGATGATCGAGGCGCTGACCGAACGAAATTGGGGCGACAACTCACCGCCGCGCGAGGTGGCGGTCAAGCATGTGGCGCTGTTTGCCACGCCTGCAACCGTGGCCAGCCGGGCGTTTCAGCGTGAGCTGGCTTACCGCGCCATCGGGGTGGATGTCGAGGCGCAGCCCTGCGGCGGCGTGGTCGATGCGATCGAGCAGGGCGACGAGGTTCTTGCCGAGGCGCTGGTGCGCAGCCATGTCGAGGCGCTTTTGCGCCGGATGCCGCGTCCGCAGGCGGCGGTGTTGGGTTGCACGCATTACCCGCTGATGGAAAGCACCTTTCAGGATGCCTTGGGCGACGGGGTCAAGGTTTACAGCCAGGCCAAACTGGTGGCCGAGTCGCTGGCCGACTATCTGACCCGGCGGCCCGAGATGCTGGGCGCGGGCACCGAGTCGAAGTTCCTGACCACGGGTGACCCCAAGGCCGTGTCGTCCAAGGCCACCCAGTTCCTGCGCCGCCGGATCACGTTCGAAGCTGCCTGACCGGGCTGGCTTTGGTCGATCACAACTGCGTCCTGCGGCATCAGACCCCTCGACAAAACGCGGATTTCACCCCACATATTTGGTATCACAGCAAGGAGTCGATCAGATGGCCGGAATGAAAGGGCTGAAAAAGCAACGCAGGGTTCAGATCATCGTGCTGGCCTTTGTGGCTTTGGGCGTCAGCACGGCGTTGATCGGCTATGCGATGAAAGACGGCATCAACTTTTTCCGCAGCCCGACGCAGGTTGCCGAAGAACCGCCAAAGGCCGGCGAGGTGTTCCGCATTGGTGGTCTGGTGGTCGACGGCTCGCTGGTCCGTGGCGAGGGTGAGGTGATCAGTTTTGAGGTGACCGACACCAACCACACGGTTCCGGTGACCTATTCCGGCATCCTGCCCGACCTGTTTTCCGAAGGCACCGGCATGATCGGCACCGGCACCATGCAGGGCGACAAGTTCGTCGCCACCGAGATCCTGGCAAAGCATGACGAAAGCTATATGCCCAAAGAGGTGATCGACGCGCTGAAGGAACAGGGCGTCTATCAGGAATCGACACCCGGCAGCTAAAGCGCGCGCGGGCGCTTTTGACCGCGTTAACCACCTGCCGCCACGCTGTCCCCGGGGGGAGTGTTCGCACTTCGGGGAAATCCTATGATACACACACGGCAGATTGCCGAAGACATTGTCGCCCGTGAGGGGGGCTTTGTGAACGATCCCGACGATCCGGGCGGGGCTACAAACCACGGCGTCACCATCCACACCCTGCGCAGGCTGGGGCTGGATGTGACCGGCGATGCCCGGATCGACGTGGCCGATGTGCGGGCGCTGACCCGCGCGCAGGCGGTGGATGTCTATCTGGAGCATTACTTCACCCGCCCCGGCATTGGCGCCTTGCCCGAGGCCGTGCAGGCATCGGTGTTCGACATGTATGTGAATGCCGGTCTGAACGCGGTGAAGATCCTGCAACGGCTGGTCACCGACATGGGGTTTCCCTGTGACCCTGATGGCCAAATCGGGCCACAGACCATTCGCGCGGTGCAGGCCGCGTATGAGGCGGCACCCAACCATCTGGCCGATGCCTATGGCATCGCCTGGCGCAACTATTACTACGCGCTGGCCGATGCCCGCCCGCAAAGCCGCAAATTCGCCCGGCGTGCGGGTGGTGGCAAGGGCGGCTGGATCACCCGGGCCGAAAGCTTCATCAACCCGCGCTATCATCTGACCGATGCGCAACACAAGGCACGGGTGGCAGCATGGGGGTGATCGACAGCGTGTTGGGCGGGCCGGGGGCGGTGTCGGCGCTTGGCACCGCCGCCAAGGGCATGGCCGAGGTGTTTGTGCCAAGCGCCACCCGGCAGATGGAGCTTTCGGCCGAAGCGCAGATGGCCGCGTTGCGCCAGTTGGGCGAGGAATACGGCCATCCGTCAATGGGTTGGTTTGACCGCGCGGTGAACGGGCTGAACCGCTTGCCACGGCCGTTGCTGGCCTTTGGCACGCTGGGGCTGTTTGTCTATGCGATGGTGGACCCCGTGTCGTTTGCGCAGCGCATGGTGGGCCTGAACGCGGTGCCAGAACCGTTGTGGTGGCTGCTGGGGGCGGTGGTCGCCTTCTATTTTGGCGCGCGTGAGACCTATTACTTTCGCAACCGCAACGTGACCACGCCGTTTGCCAAAGGGCCGGGGACCGAGCCCAATCCGGCGCTGGACGATTGGCGCGGGCGCGGCTGAACTTGACCTGACTTGCGCCCTCTGGCATGGCCTAGGGCGCAAGACAGGATTTGATCAGATGAACCTCTTCGCCGATATCCGTGCCGCCGTTCTGGAGGCTTTGACCGCGTTGCAAGCGGCTGGAACGCTGCCCGAAGGCTTGGATTTTGCCGCCGTCGCGGTGGAACCGCCACGCGATGCGGCGCATGGCGATATGGCGACCAATGCGGCGATGGTGCTTGCCAAGCCCGCCGCGATGCAGCCCCGTGCGATTGCCGAGGCGCTTGCCGCCCGACTGGTGGCCGACCCGCGCATCATCGCCGCCGATGTGGCGGGGCCGGGGTTCCTGAACCTGCGGCTGGCGCCTGCGGTCTGGCAGGGCGTGGTCAAGGCAGCGTTGATGCAGGGCACCGATTTCGGCCGCGCCGATGTGGGGCAGGGCCAAAAGGTCAACATCGAGTTTGTCAGCGCCAACCCCACCGGCCCGATGCACGTGGGCCATGTGCGCGGGGCAGTGGTGGGCGATGCCCTGGCCAACCTTCTGGCCTTTGCCGGATGGGACGTGACGCGCGAATATTACATCAACGACGGCGGCGCGCAGGTCGATGTGCTGGCGCGGTCCGCCTATGAACGCTACCGTGAGGCGCACGGGCTTGAGCCGGAGATTCGCGAAGGGTTGTATCCCGGCGACTATCTGATCCCGGTGGGCGAGGCGCTGAAGGCCAAATACGGCGACAGCCTGCTGGACAAGGGCGAGCAGTTCTGGCTGGCCGATGTGCGCGAATTTGCCACCCAGATGATGATGCAGATGATCCGCGACGATCTGGCGGCGCTTGGCGTCTCGATGGACATCTATTCATCGGAAAAGGCGCTCTATGGCACCGGCAAGATCGAAGCCGCGATCAATACCCTGCGCGATATGGGCCTGATCTATGAAGGCGTGCTGGAAGCGCCCAAGGGCAAGCAGTTGGAAGACTGGGAAGAGCGTGAACAGACCTTGTTCCGCAGCACCGCGCATGGCGATGATGTGGACCGTCCGGTCATGAAATCCGATGGCTCTTGGACCTATTTCGCCCCCGACATCGCCTATCACTTTGACAAGGTGCAGCGCGGCTATGACCAGTTGATCGACATTTTCGGGGCCGATCATGGCGGCTATGTCAAGCGGATGAAGGCGGCGGTGTCGGCGCTTTCGGGGGGCCGTGTGCCGCTGGACATCAAGCTGATCCAGCTGGTCAAGCTGTGGAAGAACGGCGAGCCGTTCAAGATGAGCAAGCGGGCAGGCACGTTTGTTACCCTGCGCGATGTGGTGGAAATGGCGGGGGCCGATGTGACCCGGTTCATCATGCTGACGCGCAAGAACGACGTGGCGCTGGATTTCGATTTCGCCAAGGTGCTGGAGCAGTCGAAAGACAACCCGGTGTTCTACGTGCAATATGCCAATGCAAGGGTGAACAGCATCCTGCGCAAGGCTGTTGAAGCCGGGATGGACGTGTCGGATGCGGCACTGTCTGCGGCAGACCTGACCAAGCTGGATCATCCTGCCGAGATCGAGGTGGCCAAGAAGATCGCCGAATGGCCGCGTCTGGTGGAAATCGCCGCGCGCGGGAACGAACCGCACCGCGTGGCATTCTACCTCTATGAACTGGCGTCCGACCTGCATGGGCTGTGGAACCGGGGCAATGACGAGCCATCCTTGCGCTTCTTGCAGGACGATACCGCCACATCGCAGGCGAAAATCGCCCTTGCACGGGCGGTGGGCGTTGTCATTTGCGCAGGTCTTGGTATCTTGGGCGTCACACCGGTCGAGGAAATGCGCTGATCAACGGCGCCCCGCCGGTGTGAAACAGGCAAAAGGCGGGGCGTGAACCCGCCTGATCGGGGCAGAGCATGGCGGAAATCGATTTGGAGGGCTATGGGGCATCGCCCCTTGGGTCAGGCGGACAGGTTCAGACACTGGTTCAGACGGCCGGGGCGGTGTGCTCGCTGGCGTTGATCGTGGGCGTCGGCCTGTGGGGATATCGGCTGGCAGTGCGCGATGTGTCGGGTGTTCCGGTCATCCGCGCGGTCGAAGGGCCGGTGCGGGTGGCACCGTCGAACCCCGGCGGCGATGTGGCCGACCATCAGGGCATGGCGGTCAACACCATCGCTGCCGTCGGTGGGGCGGCGGCGCTGCCACCTGAAATCGTGCTGGCCCCGGAACCGCTTGACCTGACCGCGGAAGATGCGCCCGGCCTTGGCTTGGAAGGGGCGGGGGGGATTGCGGCACTTGCGTTGCCGGACCCGGCGGTGGTGCCCGTCCCCGCGATCGAAGCGGCACTGGCCGCTGTCGTGGCGGACGCTGATCCAGCCATCACGCCCGCAAGTGACGTGTCCCGCCCGATCTTGCCGTCGGACATTCCGGCCGCCAATGATGCCGTGGCCCGCGCCTTGGCCGAGGCCTTGTCGCAAGATGTATTGCCCTTGGAACCCATGGCCGAGGCGCTGGCCGAGCCCGTCATGAACCTGCCCAACGGCGGGCTTGCCACATCGCCCCGGCCGCTGGCGCGACCGGCAGCGTTGCGCGCCGATCTTGCGCCCGCCATTACCGGTGTCGTCAACGTCAGTGCAAGCCTGCCTTTGAACAATGAAATTGACGCCTCCACCTTGCCGATCGGCACCCGCCTTGTGCAACTGGGGGCGTTTGACAGCCCCGAGCTTGCGCGCGACGAATGGGCTCGGCTGAGCGCCAGTTTCGGTGATCTGCTCAGTGGCAAGTCGGTGGTGATCCAGTCCGCGCAATCGGGCGGCCGCACCTTCTATCGGCTGCGCGCGCATGGTTTTGACGGCGAGGATGATGCCCGCCGCTTTTGCACAGCACTTTTGGCCGAAGATGCGGCCTGCATCCCGGTCGCGCATCGATGACAGGCTGTCTGGCCGCAATCTTCGGCTGCGCGGGTCCCGAGTTGTTGCCGCAAGAGGCCGCATTCTTTCGTGAGTGCGATCCATTCGGGTTCATCCTGTTCGCGCGCAACGTCGAAACCCCGGTGCAACTGCGGCGTCTGACGGGTGCCTTGCGCGATGCGGTGGGGCGCGATGCGCCGATATTGATCGATCAGGAAGGCGGGCGGGTGCAGCGCCTTGGCCCGCCGCACTGGCGCGACTGGGCCCCGCCGCTGGACACCGTTTCCCAAGCCCGCGATCCGGCGCGCGCGATGTGGATACGCGCGCGGCTGATCGCACATGAATTGCGCGGTATCGGCGTGGATGCCAATTGCGCGCCCTGTGCCGATATCGCAGGCGACGCCACGCATCCGTTTCTGAAGAACCGCTGTTATGGCACTGATCCGGCGTCAGTAACCAAAATTTCCGGGGCCGTCGCCGAGGGCCTTATGGCAGGCGGTGTGCTGCCGGTGATCAAGCACTTGCCCGGTCATGGCCGCGCCAATGCCGACACCCATCACGACCTGCCGACCGTCACCGCGTCGCGCGCGGACCTGACAGAGACCGATTTCGCGCCGTTCCGCGCGCTCAATCACCTGCCGATGGCGATGACCGCCCATGTCGTCTTTTCCGCCTATGACGATCTGCCCGCAACCCAAAGCCCGAGGATGATCCGGGCCATCCGGGAGGAGATCGGGTTTCACGGCCTGCTGATGACCGATGATCTGAACATGCAGGCCTTGCGCGGCAGCCTCGCCCAGCGGGCGGCGGCGGCGATTGCGGCGGGCTGCGATATCGCTTTGCATTGCAAGGGCGATCTGGCCGAAATGCAGGCGGTGGCCGGGGCTTGTGGGAACCAGTCACCCGCCACCGCCCTGCGCGCCAAAGCCGCGCTTGCCGCCCGCCACGCCCCCGACCCCGTTGACATCGCCGCCCTTGAAGCCGAGTTTCGGGGCCTGATGTCCGGGGATGCGCATGCCTGACCCTGTTGCCGACGATTGGGGCGATGCCCGCCTTGCCGATCGACTTGACCCGGCCGACCGGATGGCGGCCGAGGCATTGATTGTTGATGTCGATGGTTTTGAAGGCCCGCTTGACCTGTTGCTGACGCTGTCGCGCACACAAAAGGTGGATCTGCGCCGGATTCCGGTGTTGCAACTGGCCGAGCAATACCTTGGCTTTGTGGGCCGGGTGCAGGCGCTGCGGATCGAACTGGCCGCCGATTATCTGGTGATGGCGGCCTGGCTTGCCTATCTGAAATCGCGCCTGCTGCTGCCGCCCGACGCCCGCGACGACGGGCCAAGCGCCGAGGATATGGCCGCGCATCTGGCCTATCAGCTGGAACGTCTGGCTGCCATGCGAGAGGCGGCGGCGCGGCTGATGGCGCGTGACCAGTTGGGCCGCGATTTCTTTGCCCGCGGCCTGCCCGAAGACATCAGCCATCACCGCCAGGTCACCTATCAGGCCAGCTTGCTGGACCTGATGCGCGCCTATGCCCGCATCCGCACCAAGGATGAGTTCCGGCCTTTCGTGATGGACCGTGACCATGTGTTCACAATGGAGCAGGCGCTGGATCGGATGCGCGGCCTGATCGGCTTTGTCGGGGAGTGGTCGGATCTGACCAGCTTTCTGCCCGAAGGCTGGGAAGTGCACCCGATGCGCCGAAGGTCTGCCACCGCGGCGCATTTTGCCGCCGTGCTGGAAATGGCCAAGCGCGGCCAGGTCGAGGTCCGGCAGGGAACCAGCTTTGCGCCGATCCAGATCCGGCGGAAAGAGCCATGACCGACCCGATCGAGATCAGCCTGTTCGAAGCACCCCCCATGGGCGAACAAGAGCGCATGGTTGAAGCGATCCTGTTTGCCAGTGCCGATCCGGTGACGGTGGCCGAACTGGTCGCCCGGATGCCGCATGGCTGCGATCCGGCCGAGGCCTTGGTGCGGGTCCGCAAACGCTATGACGGGCGCGGGGTGCAGCTGGTGCGGGTGGGCGACGCCTACGCCATGCGCACAGCGCCCGATCTGGGCCATCTGATGCGCAAGGAAACCGTCGAGCAGCGCAAACTGTCGCGCGCGGCGATCGAGACGCTGGCCATCGTCGCCTATCATCAGCCGGTGACACGGGCCGAGATCGAAGAAATCCGCGGCGTGGCGGTCAGCCGTGGCACGATTGACCAGTTGATGGAACTGGACTGGATCCGGTTGGGTCGCAGGCGGATGACACCGGGCCGCCCGGTGACCTTTGTGGTGACCGAGCATTTTCTGGACCATTTCGGGCTGGAATCGGCCCGTGATCTGCCCGGTATCAAGGAATTGCGCGCCGCGGGGTTGCTGGACAACCGGCCCTTGCCGGGCATGGCGCAAAAAGCCGACGACGATGAGGATGAGGCCACCTCTGGCCAGAGCGAGCTTTTCGAGGATTGAGATGAACCTGAACCAGATCGTGAACATGGTGACCCGGATTTTCATCCGCAAAGGGGTGAATTGGGGCATCAAGAAAGCCGGTGATGCGGTGGTGCGTCCCGACAAATCGCCCACGCTGCGCACGCCCGCGCAGGGCGCACAGGCGCAGCAGGCCCGCGACATCGCCAAACGTGCCCGCAAGGCCGCACAACTCACCCGCCGGATCGGGCGCTGACCGTCACCCGATTGTCACTTTGTTGTGCGATGCCCATCTGGGCGCGGGCGCTGGCTTTCCACTTGGGATAGGGGACTTGCCAGCCGCGTTCCGCCAGATATAGTTCGGGCATCGGGGCGGGTCTCCTCGCCACGATGCCTCTCGCGGGCAACGGGACAGGGGTGAGGTCAAAGCTTCGATGGACGGCGATTTCAGAACACAGTTCGTGCGTGATCCGGCGGCGTTGAAACATTATCCGGCGCTTGTGCTGAATGCGGATTACCGCCCGCTCAGCTATTACCCGCTGTCGCTTTGGCCGTGGCAAGAGGCGATCAAGGCGGCCTTTCTGGACCGGGTTCAGATCGTCGCCGAATATGACAAGGTGGTTCATTCGCAAAGGTCGGTGTTCCGGATACCCTCGGTGGTGGTGCTGAAAGACTATGTCAAACCCCAAAAGCGCGTGGCATTCACGCGCTTTAATCTTTTCTTGCGGGACGAATTCTGCTGCCAATACTGCGGTGCAAAGGGTGATCTGACCTTTGACCACGTCTTGCCCCGCGCGCGCGGCGGCCAGACCAGTTGGGAAAACGTGGTGGCCGCCTGCAGTCCGTGCAACCTGCGCAAGGGTTCCAAGACGTTGCGCCAGTCCGGCCTGCATCTGGCCAAACCGCCCCGCCAACCCACGGCCGAGGAAATGCAGGCCCATGGCCGCCGTTTCCCGCCGAACCACCTGCACGATTCTTGGATGGATTACCTTTATTGGGATGCCGAACTGGAGGCGTGACGGGCACAGCCTAAAGTGAATGTAAAGGATACCATAATAGGCACCAAAACGGCGGTTCTGATGTCAAAAATGATGCATCGGATTAACCGGGGGCCTTTTCAGGAGTTTCCGGACCAGTTTTGAACGCATTCAATGGGCGATGCGTCCCGTATTCACCTTCTTAGATCCGATGAGGCCATTGGAGATGGAAGCCAAGATCCAGAAGTTCGAGAACTCAGCAGTCATGAGTTTGATACCGGAAATGCTCGCGATTCTGGCTGCCAAGGAAGGCGATACGCTCTTCGTCATTTGAAGCGAAGATGGCAGCCTTAAGATCACGCTGCATGATCCTGCAGTCGTAGCTGCCTAGGCTGCGGCGGAAAATGTTATGGGTGATAACGACGATCCCCTTCGAGCTTTCGCATGACGAAGGCAGGCCTCGGTGGCACCCTGCGGAGATGTCGGCAGCTACCGTCCGGGGAGGATTACTAAGTCATAGAACGGTGTGCGGCGGCGGTGCGGCGAAAACAAGTGACTCCCCGCCGATGCGTCCAAGCTAGGTGGTCCAATTCGAACACGCGCGCTGACAGCCGACTCTCTGACAAATTCAAAAGCGAACTTCCGGAGAACGTTGTCCACTGATTTCTGCATCTGACGTTTGCCTAACGTGTCACCGAGGCCTTATTGTTTACTCGAGCACGGCCACACAGTTTCTCATTTCGGGCACTTGGTGACGTATCTGAACAGGAGCCCACGGCGTGGATAGTATTCTTGAATTCAGCGCCGACCTTCTTGCAGGTCTGCGCACGGAACAGGCGGAGACGGATCTGCCCCTGTCCGATCTTGCGTTCGACCGCATGTGCAGCGCGCTGGAGAGCGAAGGCGAGATCGAGGCGCTGGACCGTGTGGAATACGCGGGCACGGCACTCGGCAAAACGCTCCGGATCGACGGCACCGGCGGCGATCCCCGGGATGCGGACGGCATCCTGAGTGTGATCATCTTCGAGATGTTCGAAACCGACGAGCCATCAACCATCCATTCGGCCGATGCGAAGCGCCTGTTCGGCCATCTTCTGAATTTCGTCCGCGCATCACTGCGCAAGGAGTTCCGCGACAGCCTCCACCCCGAAACGGCGGCAGCGGGGACAGCGCAGATGATCGCCACGGCATGGCGGTCGGTGACCAAGATCAAATTGATCCTGGTCACCAACGCCATCTACAGTGCCCGTATAGACGCCGTCCTTGCCGGAAGCATGGCCGAGGTGCCGATCACCTACAACATCTGGGACCTGACGCGCCTGCATCGCATCGAAAGCTCGGGCATGCGCGAGAAGATCGTGGTTCGTTTCGACCGGGATTTTGGCGGGGCCCTGCCGGCGATTGCCGCATCCGGGGATGATGCAGCCTTTCCATCCTATCTGGCCGTGATCCGTGGCCGCCAACTGGCAGACATCTACGACCGCTGGGGCGCGCGGATGCTGGAATCGAACATCCGCAGCTTCATCCAGGCGCGGCGGAAGTCCGTGAACGACGGCATCCGCAACACCATCAACCATGAACCGGAGATGTTCTTCAGCTACAACAACGGGTTGTCCGCCACGGCAGACAGCGTCGAGGTCGAGAATGTCGGTGGCGCGATCCGCATCGTGGCCGCCCGCAACCTGCAGATCGTGAACGGGGGCCAGACCACCGCATCGCTCCACGCCGCTTTGAAGCACTCTCCAGACAGCCTCGACCGTGTGCATGTCCAGGTCAAGCTGACTGTCGTGCCGCCGGATGCGTCCGAGGACGTGGTGCCGAACATTTCGCGATTTGCCAACAGCCAGAACAAGATCGACGCGGCAGACTTCTTCTCGAACCACCCGTTTCACCTGCGCGTCGAGGAATTTTCGCGTCGGCTATTCGCCCCGCCCGCGCAGGGCAGCACCCGCCAGACCCTATGGTTCTATGAACGGGCAAAGGGACAGTATTTCGTGGCGCGCGCGCGGCTCTCCGGGGCTGAGCGCACGAAGTTCGACAGGGAATGCCCGAAGTCACAACTCTTTCTGAAGACGGATCTGGCGAAGGCCGAGTATTCCTTCGGGATGAAGCCTGACATCGTCAGCAAGGGCGCCCAGAAGAATTTCGCGGCCTTCGCGACTGGCATCGGCGAGTTGTGGGCGGAAGACGAGGCCGGATACGACGAGACCTGGTTCAAGGGAATGGTGGCGAAGATCATCATCTTCCGGGCACTGGAGAAGGCCGTGCCCCGTCAGGAATGGTATCCGGGCGGCTACCGGGCGAACATCATCACCTATGGGATCGCGAAGCTTGTGTTTGACGGCACGAAATCCGGGCGGTCACTGGACCTGGCCTCGGTCTGGACGGCCCAGTCAGTGCCCGACACCCTGATGAGCGACCTGCTGGCAGCATGCGAAGCGGCAGCGGACGTGCTGACCAGCCCGGAATCCGGCATGAAGAACGTGACCGAATGGGCAAAGAAGCCAGCGTGCTGGGAGGCGGTTTCACGGTGCGCGGTGGTCTACGAGGATCCAGGAGCTGCGCCGCGGATCCGGATTGTTGCCAGGGCGAGAGCGCACTGAGTTGATGATGGAAAGAAGGCGCGCGCTTCTCACCATATTGACGCTGCTTAGCGCAATGGTGGCTTGACGAAAGCAATGACAAGCCAAGGGCCACGGCAGCTTTCAAACCGCTGCTGCGCCGGCAGATCGCCACAAGCATTTTCGCAACGTGTCCGGAGGAAGTGCGGACAAGAAAAATCGACACCAAAAGGCGGCAGAGCTTGCAAAAAATTTCTGCACAGGGCAGCTATTCTCTGAGGAATGTCAATCGGCATCCAATTGGGACCCCTGATCGGCGTGCAAAAGGGACCCCTCTGGCGGGACGGGAGCTGGCCTGGTAATCCCCCCATTTCTAGCGGGGTGCATCCGTAGAATTCACGCGACCATCTTCAGTTTCTGGGCGGGTGTGATGCCGCCGATGCC
>JAFGXY010000031.1 GCA_016936395.1 Paracoccaceae bacterium
AAAAACCCTGCAGCCCGTGGCGAGAAAAAATGCCCTGTTTCAACGTGAAATCAACGGCATGGGAATTGTTCAGGGCGAACTATATAGCCATAGGTCAGACCATAAAGACGTGATTGATCGTTATTTACTACTTCGCTTGACTGACCAATTTCTGCAATAACCCGGCCAAGAGGCGACGATGTAGATCGTCCATTCAACCAGTGCCCTGCGTGATAGTTCAGGCCATCCGCCCAAAGTGTTGAGTTTCTCGGAAAGTCCGGATAGGGACGCGCATCCCAGGCCCAAGCATAGCTGTTACTTAGATCAACCATTGAAGCTCTATATATCTCCGATACTGGATTATTCTTAGGGTCTGACCAATACTGCTGGATTGCAGAATAATACTGAAGCTGAATGAAGTCGTCTCGCGCACCATTTGAGCCAAATGGCAGAGACGATTCAGAGGAATAGTTGTCGACGAACTTGTTTGGTTCATTGCTGGCATTATCTACAGCCGCACACCCATACTCAGTGAATCGCAAGGGCTTGGACGCTGGAATCCAGTTCGTCGGTGTTTCCTGGCGCACTCCATCTATCCTGTTATAATGTTGTTGTGACCACCAGGATGAGAGATCCTTATACCGAAAGACCCAATCTTCACCATGCTCTGTATCTTCGATCGGAGTTCTTTGTTGTTTTGTTCGCGCATCTTCACTGCCGTAGAACCAGTCGTATCCTTCGCCGCCACAGACGTTGGAAAGAAGGTAATCGATACTGTAGATTGACCCCCATTCCGCATCCAGATTCAAGGGACCATCCCGCCAGTCTGACAATGGCATGTAATTGTCGATTCCAACAAAATCGATATTTTTGTTTGCCCAAAGCGGATCAAGGTGAAAGAAGACATTCCCATCGCGGTGAAATCCAAAATACTCCGACCAATCTGCTGCATAGCTGATCTTGGTTTCGTCACCAAGAATAGAACGCACATCCGCGGCCAGCTCGATCAGTGCGTTAACGGCCGGGAATGAGCGATTGGCTCCTCTGATTTGTGTTATTCCACGCAACTCCGATCCAATGCAGAACGCATCCACTCCTCCGGCCATGCGACAAAGGTGCGCATAATGCAGAATAAATCGCCGAAATCCCCAATCATCTGGGCCAGTGTAATGAATTTCCTCGCCCACTTCCACAAAATCGGACACTGCCGCCTCACCAAAAAACTTTGCCACGGCAAGCTCAGCCTCAAGCGTTCCGTCAATCGTGCCTGCGCGGCCAGGAGCTATGGGCAGCGTGATCCGCCCTCGCCAGGGCATTATCGGCTGCTCGTCGATATCAGAATACGGATTTGGCAGCGCATTGCCCGCAAGCTGATCCATCATCACAAATGGATAGAACATGACGGATTGCCCGCCGTCGCGAATGGCTTTGATTGCTTGAATGACAGAGGCATCCGCAGGGGTTCCGCCATAGATCGACTGTCCATCTCTTCGTGGAACTTCCAGCGCTTGTGTGCGGCCAATTCCCCCGGCGCGCCATGGCATCTGGTGGCTCTCTGCGGCGGCAGCCTCGACCTTTGGTCTGACCTCACAATTCGTGCATCGCAAGTCATTGCCAAACCATGACACCACCAAAGAGACTGCACCGCAATTCGGCAATTCCCGGCGCAGTTGCGCCAGCGATGTTACCAGATCGGGCTCGTCCGAAGGCGAATTCACATTGACAGGTCTCGACAAGCCAAATTCGTCGGTTTGGCTGACTCGCTCGGTCGCCAGAGAATATTCGCCAGTCCCCGGGATCAGCGCTACCCCCCTGATGCAGTCCTGAAAATCCGGGATCGTTTCTGCCTCAGACCCCTGGCCGCGCCGCATGACCTCGAAACTCAGCTGTGGAACCCGATTTCCAAACGAGGAAAGCTCAAGGTTTTCGATCACCACATAGGCAATCCCCCGATAGGACGGGGTGTGCTCCAGGCCAAGGTGTGCCGCCAGCACCGGGTCTGGCAACTGGTCTTCTGTCCCGGTGTAGACGCTTAGGTTCAGTTTCTTGGGCGCGATTTCATCACCATCGGCCCAGATCCGACCGATGCCAAGGATCTCGCCCTCACACAGGGCCAACGCCAGACTGACCACATAGGAATAGCTCGTCACACTTGGCCGCCGGGCGCCTTTTCCACCGCCGCTGGTGGCGGTGATTTTCGTGAAAGGCGATGCCCAGATCACCTGGCCCGGCAAGCGAACCCGCCCCCAACAGCGCGCGATCGGCGCACCATAGCCCGCGCCCATGATCTGGAACCTGTCCATCCGGCCGGTTTCCACGGCCTCGGAACCCGTTCCCATGATGCGTTGATCTATCAACCGCCCGAACGCCGCCCCGGCAGCACGGCCAATGACGGCACCCGACAGGCCCAGTACGGTGCCGCCAAAGCCCGCCCCAAGCGCCGCACCTGCGGCCGACAGAAGGATCGTCGCCATTCAAACACTCTCCTCTGGGAAACGATAGACGGCCGCAATCTTGCGGGCCCAAGGGCTGGAAAGCGGGCTTTCCACGACGCCATGCCCGGTATAGGCGTGGATGAATGTTGTGATAGGAACCAGCGACACCACAACGCCAAGGTGTTTGGCGACCGACCCCTCGCGCATCCGGAACAACAGGATGTCGCCGGGCGCCAGGCGGGGCTCTGTCTTTCTGACCAGCCAAGTGTTGGCGACGGTCATCAGAACCTCGTCCTGACTGGGTTCGGACCAATCCATTGTGTAGGGCGGCGGAACCACAGGCTCGGGTCCGACCACGGCGCGCCAGATACCTCTGACCAAGCCAAGGCAATCGGTGCCTGCGCCAAGCGCTGACATCTGGTGCCGATACGGTGTGCCAAGCCAGAGCCGGGCTTGCGTAACGATCCGTTCGGATCGCATATCGATCTGAACATTCGTCTGGGACGGATCGGTTTTCACTAGATCACCTCTACCTGTTGAGGGCGGGGTTTGACCGCAACCAGTCGTCCCCTGGAACATGCGGGAAGCCGCGAAAATTCAGAAAATTGCCAAACTTTGCCTTGCACGCGGATGCGCTCTTGTCGCAGCCAACAGTCAGGCGCACGGTGTCACCTGTCGCCGGGAACAGGCCAAATGGCTGCCAAAGCTCGATGACGCGCCCGCCGTCCTGTTCGTGATCGCTGCGAATAGGCCTGACCTGATCATGACCCGTGCCCGAGGTCAGCATCGCCAATCCATGGGCAAACCAGCCATCGGGCAAATGCAAACAAGGCGCGACGGTCAGCACGCGGCCCTTTTCGATGTGCAAAAGGGTGGCTTCCACCGTCCTGTCCATAACCAACAGGTCAATTCCACACCGTTCATCACCAAGGCTGGCATTGCAATCAGGATGATAGACCTTGCCGGTCGGGATGTTCAGCCGTTCTGCCAGACCGCGCAGTTCCACGCTGAAGGCACCCCCCTTACGGGTAATCTCGCCAAAGGTGCCGCGAAACAGAATGTCGCGTTGGTCTACATCGGCCCAGTTGACCATGAAAATGGTCACCTCGGCATCGTCATACCGACCGGCCTGAATATCCTCTTCGTTGATTGCGGCATCAGAAAGCGCACCAAACGCCTCGCTGTTATCGACCGCCATGCCGGTGGATTGCTCCAACGCCCGCGCGGTCAGGCCCGTGCGTGCAGCAAATACCACGCCCTCAAACGTCAGATCCTCATCATGATCCGCAAAACCCAGCACGACGCCGTCCTTGCGTCGCACCATCCAGGCACGGCACACCGTGGTCGATCCGGTTTTCAAATGTGCATCCAGAGTGCTGCCCATCAGACCCGAACCTCCACAACCGGAACGTCCGGCACTTCGCCGGCGTTGAATGACGCGACCGAGGTCATGATGGCATCGGTGTCAAACCGCACCGGAACGTCGAACTCGAACCCGGCATAGACGGTAACGCCAATGTCGGGCGGCACCGCAAAGGTGATCTCGCCGGTGGCAGGATTGACCTCGAACTCCTGACCCTCCACTTTCGGGTCACGCGCGACCGAAACCAGGACACTGCCTGCAACTGGCTTGGTGATGCGCCGGGTATAGGTCTCAAGGCCCGAACGATAGGTCTTGCACAGGGCAAAAACCAGGGTAGCACCGTCCCCGATCCCGATTTCCTGGTCAATGTGCGACGGCTTTTGCGATGGCGGGCATGACTTGTAGTCAGACCAGTCCTTCCAGCGAAATCCGTGCATCCGCCCCCGCCGCGCTTCAAAGAAGGCAATCAGCCGGTCCACATCATCCAGCGTCCGCAAGCCGGCGCCCGCCTCATAGCGCCGGCGCGAGTGGGCCCAGGGCGTGTTGCGTTCCTCAAACCCATTGGCCAGCGTTACCACCTCGGTGCGCCGCTCGGGGCCCCCGACCGACCCAAAACTCAGGTTCGTCGGAAATCTGATCTCGTGAAAGGCCATCTGCCTGCTCCCTTACCGGTTTCGTTGACCACGGGCCAAAGCGCGTGACGCCTGCGCTGCAATCTGGGTCCGGCTGCGCTGAAACCCCTCGACATCCGGGGTCTGGATATTCATCACCACCGTTACCGGGCGCGCCCCGCCCGACGCCTGCACGCCCAGCCGACCATCGGCCCCGCGGGCCAGCGGCATGATCGCCTCTGGCCCCGCCTCGCCCATCAGCCCAGCACCGCCGCGCATCGGAAACGAGGTCGGGCTCGACACAACCCCGCCCTTCGCAAAGGGCATCACCCGGCCTTGGGAAAACGCACCGCCATCCTTGAATGGCAAAAGACTGCTTAGGACCGAGTTGATCCCTTCGGCCACCAACCCGCCGACAGCGCCTTGAACCGGCTTCATCGCCACGTTGTAGACGCCGCTGATCATCGACTGGGCGACCATGCGCAGCGCATCCGATAGCTTCATGCCGTCAAAGATCAGGCCGTCAAACGCCCGTCGCAGCCCGCCGCCGATCCCGTTGGTCAGGCTGTTCACCTCACGTCCGGTGAACAGCATGGTTTCCTGCATCCGGGCCAATTCGCCTTCAAATGCGCCCACCATGGCGCTGGACGCCCCCAGCGTTGCTTCAAGCGCCGCCACCTGGTCGGCCAGCTCGTCGATCTGTGCCATCACCGCTCTCCTGTGCTGTGTCGGGAAAAGCTGCCGAAAGTTCGGCCAGCCGCGCCCGCGTCAAAGGCGGGCTTGCCGCCTCTGCCCCCATCATGATCCTCAATTCCACCGGGCTCAGCCGCCAGAACACCGCAGGCTCCAGCCGCAACCCATGCAGGCCAACCCGGATCAGGCTCGGCCAGTCGATGCCGCCCGTCATGTCTTGCCCGTCATGTCTCACCGGGCAGGGAAAACGCCCGCGCCAGCAATTCGGCGGCCACCCGTGCCGCCTCCATCGGCCCGCCGCCGATCTCGACCGACAAAAGGTCTTCGGCCCGCCCGGTCCAGCCGCCGCCGCGCAACCCGGCAACCAGCAGGGCCAGAACATCGCGTGTCGAAAACCGCCCGGCCTCGAACCGCTCAACCAGGTCGATCAAAGACCCAGCCGCCAGCGCCGCTTCCAGCTCGGCCAAGGCCCCCAACGTCAGCTTTGCCACATGGCGTTGCCCGTCCAGCAGTATCGCCACCTCGCCTGCCCAAGGGTTCGCCATCACAGCGCCACAAAACTCAGCGCACCGGCCGAGGCCAGCGACAGCTCATACGTCGCCTCGCCATTGTGGCTTCCGGCATATTCGACTGCGGTAATCTGGAACGGCCCTTCCACCACGCCAAAATCAGGGATGATCACCTGAAAATCCGGCACCTCGCCGTCGAAGAAGATCTGCCGCGCCCGCTCATCAGTGTTGGCATCACGAAACACGCCCGACCCCGAGATGGACGCCGATTTCACCCCGGAACCGCCCAGCAACTCGCGCCAGCCGCCCGCGCTGTCCAGACTGGTCACATCCACCGTTTCCGCGTTGAAGCTGATCCGCGTGGCACGCAGCCCCGCCACCGTCTCAAACGTGCCATCTCCCGTCAGATCGACCTTCAACAACAGGTCCTTGCCGCTTTGCACCGCCATTTCGAACACTCCGATTATTGTGGCCTATCAGGCCGTTAAAGCTCGACCCTCGCGCGAAAGGTCAGGTCTACCCGCCGTACAGCGCCATCTTTCAACCGCTTGGCCACGGCCTTGACAAAGGTAATGCCAACCACCCGGCCGCGGGTCAGCACCGGCGGGGCCGCCACAAGGGCATCCGACACCGCGACAGCCACGACCTTTGCCGCCAGAAAGCCGGTGGCATCCGAAATCACGCTGACCGAAAACCGATGCTCGGCCCCACCGCCACTTTTGTCAGATCGGTCCAGCACGTCTTCCGGGCCGATCAGTACGAAGGTGCCACTGCCGCCACCCGGTGGCAGCGCGTCGACGATTACCACCCCGGCCAAGGCCGGGCTTGCCGCCAGAACGCCATAGATCGCGGCCTGCAAGGCCGCCGCTGCGCCATAGCTCATGCTGGCTCCTCCTCGCGCGAAAAGCAGGTCAGATACTGTCCCGCCGCGTCACGTTCGGTGACGGCAAGGATGCGAAACAGCCGCCCGCCCTGCCGCAGCCTTTGCCCCGGAACCGGGCGTCGATCAGACCCCTCCGGTGCTGCGCGCACGGTGATGCGGTAGGGAATGCGCGACAGCGTCACTTCCTCGCCCCCGGTATCACGCCCTGCGCCGGGCAGAACCTCTGCCCAAAGCGTTCCGATTTCCGCCCAGGATGTGGCATAGCCACCCGCCCCATCCGGGGTCTGCATCGGCTGTTCCAGGACCAGAAGCCGGGTCAGATGCACCGCCTTCATACCCCACCTCCACCGAGCACCCGCACCGTGCGCCAGCGCTCGATCAGCGACTGAACCGTCAGGGGCAAGGCCGCAGCGCGTTGTCCGCCATCATGCCTGCGCTCATAGAATTCAGCCGCCAGCAGCAGCACCGCCTGCGCCAGATCGGCCGGAACCGCAGCCCAACTGGTGCCAAAGCCCGCGTCGAACACAATCTCCACCGCGCCGCCCTCGGAAATGCACGGCAACGCCCGTCCGGTCCCCAGCAGGCGGGGCCGCGCCATATCGGCCTCAAGCCGATACAGGTCGGTGGCCAGGACCGAAGGCACGCCCAAGGCGTCCAGCAGCGTCACTGACACCAGCGCCGAAACCGGCGCCATCGGCAAAGCCTGCGCCGCGCCGCGCCACCGGATCAGTCGCAACAGAAATCGCCGCGCCAACAGCGCCTTGCCGGTTCGCCCCTCGATCGCCGCAATCGCAGCCCGCAAATGCGCGACGATCAACCCGTCCTGCATCCCGTCATCGGCAAAGCCGGTGCCCAGACGCAGATGATCCTTCATCGCCTGCACCGGCAGCGCCGTATCGGGCACCCCGGTTTGCTCGGTCAACATCATCATCTCTCTCCGATTGCCCCAACAGCGTCAAAGGTCGGGCGCGCGCCCCACACCGCTCGAACGGAGGGGGGAGCAGCTAGACGGCATGGGTTTTCATGCGCGCGCCCGAGGGGTGGCCCGGGGGGAAGCACATCCCCCGGACATGCCGCACTGTCTTAGGACAGGGCGAACTTCAGCAGCTTGATCGCCGCAAAGTCGGAAACATCGCCGCCCACGCGTTTGGACGCATAGAACAGGACATGCGGCTTGGCGCTGAACGGGTCACGCAGCACCCGCAGATCAGGGCGCTCGGCAATCGTGTAGCCGCTGGCGAAATCGCCAAAGGCAATCGCATAGGCGTTGTTGGCGATGTCGGGCATATCCTCGGCGACCAGCACCGGATAACCCATCAGTCGTGCAGGCTCGCCCGCCGCCAGACCGTCCGACCACAGGAACCGTCCATCGGCATCCTTCATCTTGCGCACGGCCCCGGCGGTTTTCGAGTTCATCACAAACGTCGCATTGGCGCGGTAGGTCGCATCCAGCGCATAAACCAGATCCACCACCGCATCCGCCGGATTGGTGCCATTGAAATCACCCGCAACGCCGGTGGCGATATAGCCAAGGTTGCCCCAGGTCCAGGATACGTCCGCAACCTTGGCATGGGTCAGAAATCCCTTCGGCTTGTCCACCCCGTCGCCGGCCACAAAGGACGCAGCTTCTGCGCGGGCGAATTTGTCGGCAATCCGCCCCGCCAGCCAACCTTCCACGTCAAAGGCGCTGTCGTCCAGCAGGCGCTGGCTGGCCTTCGGCATCGCCGACAACTCATGCAACGGGATCGAGATGCGCTCGATCAGCGGCGTGGCGCTTTCCACCATCGCTCCCGCTTCCGTCGCCCATCCCGAGCCAACGTCGGAATGGTCGATCAACACGTCGAACGAAGACGCCTCTACCTGCACGACATTGGCCACCCCCCGGATCGACGAGGTCGATTTCAGGCTGGACCGGATCATTTCGGCGGTCGCCGGGTCAACCAGATAGCCGCCCTCGGCGGCAACGGCCGAGTTCAGTGCCTTGCCTTCAAGCACGAGGCCCCGCAGGCCATCGTCATCGCCCGACCGCAGATAGGCGTCAAACGCCTTCTGATGCGGCGCTTCCGCAGTCGCGGAGGCCGAAAGTGCCGGGCGGCCATAGCTCATCGTCTTTTGGTTCAACATGGTCAGTCGCTCTTCCTGATGTTGCAGCGCTTGTTTCACTTCGTTCTGAAAGCCAATGATTTCTTTCACAAATCCGGCCATGGCAGATTTCACCTCCGCCCCCGGATGCAGGGCCGCAGGGAAACCTTCCCCGGCCCGAGCCTCTCTCTCGGTCATCGTCACTCCTGATGTTTGAACGAAAGCCGGGGCGTTACCGCTCGGCCAGTTGGTGGCGCGCGTCCGTCAGGATCGCCGCCAGTTCGCGCCAGTGCCCATCTTCGTCCGATTTCGCCTGCACCCGCGCTTCGGAAAGCATCGGAAAGGTCACAAGCGACACCTCCCACAGCTCCAGCTCTGACAAAAGCCGCTGTCCCTTGCCATCGCGTTCCGCCTTCAGCGTGCGATAGCCGATCGACAGACCGTCAATCGCCCCCGCCGCCAACAGGGCCGCCGCCTCGCGGCCCTTTTCCACCTCGGTCAACAGCCGACCCTTGACCCACAGGCCAACGGCATCCTCGCGCACCTCATCCCAGACGCCGATGGGCTGTGCCGGATCATGCTGCCACAGCATCTTGACCTTCGCCCCCTTGGCCGCCAACCGCTTCAGGCTGGCCGCATAGGCACCGGGCTGCACCACATCGCCGCCCTGATCCTTGATGCCGAACAGGCTGGCATAGCCTTCGACGCCGCTGCCACCCGTCACCTTCAGCCCAGTCTCCGGTGCCAGATACTTGCGCTCGGGGGCGCCATAGTCCGTGTTCATCGCTTCACCTCATTGCGGCTTGCAAAAGTGCCTCGGCCCCCTGCGCCAGCAGGAACGCCGCAACCCCGTAAACGCCCAGCCAGATGCGTTTTTCCAGCCGCTCCAACACGGCATCAATCTGGCCAAGCCGATAGTCCAGCGCCGCCCAACGCTCTTCGGACACGCGTTCATTCGCTTCGATCCGCGCGGCGGCGGCGTCAAAACTGTCATACAGGAACCGTGACCCTCCAGGCGATCTGGGCGGTGTCATTCATCCTCGGCCAGCGCGGGCAGCCCCAGCAGCCGACGCTTTTCCGCCACCGTCAGAAACTCGGCGGCCCCCACCCGCGCCCATTGCTGGTCGCGCTCCATCGCCAGGGCGGGGATCAGGTCAAGGTCCACCTTCACCTCCACCGCCTCGCCTGCAAAACCCGCCAGCCAATGGCTGACATCGGCCATCACCTTGGCCGCAAGGGGCAGCACGGTCAGCCGATAAAAGGCCCGGTTTGCTTCTTGGTAATTGGCATAGGTCGCATCCCCCGGGATCCCCAGCAGCATCGGCGGAATGCCGAAGGCGATGGCAATCTCTCGCGCGGACGCTTCCTTGGTCTTCTGAAACTCCATGTCGCTGGGCGAAAATCCCATCGGCTTCCAGTCCAAGCCCCCTTCCAGCAGCATCGGCCGCCCGGCATTGCGCGCGCCTTGGTGATTGGCCTCGATCTCGCCCACCAGCCGGTCATACTGATCGCTGGACAAAGACCCCTGCCCGTCCACGCCCTTGTAGACAATCGCCCCCGAGGGCCGTGCCGCATTGTCCAAAAGCGCCTTTGACCAGCTTGAGGCCGCATTGTGCACATCCACCGCCACCGCCGCCGCCTGCATCGGCGACAGGCCATAGTGGTCATCCTGCGGGTGGAACATTTTCAGATGGCACACAGGCTTGGCCTCGCCGCGCATGTCAAACCGGTGCGCCCGCCCGCCAACCGTATAGTCATAGGCCACCGGCCAGCCATCCGCGCCGGGCACCAGTGACATCCGGTCCGACCGCAGCACATGCAATTCGCCCGGAACCCGTGCCATGCCGGGCACCGCCTCCAGATAGGCGTTGCCGGTCAACATCAGATAGCCATAGACCGCCTCCAGAAACTCGGCCCGGCCCTGCGCACCATTGGGTCGGTTGATCACCGCCAGAACCGGGTGCTGATCATAGCGCCGCTCGGCATCCTGACAGACCAGCGGCAGCGCCGCCGCCGCCTCGGCCACCAGCTTCACCGCCCGAAACCCGACCGGATTGGTCATGAACCCGGTCCGCGTCAAAGAGGCCGCGTCGCGCGGGCTCCACTTCACCCGCCCCGATGCGCCCCAAGCCGCAACCCGCCCGGTGGCGCTGGCTTTCTTTTCCACAACCATCTCGGGCGCGGGCGACCCATCGCCCCGCCGCAGGAAATTGAACACCATCTTTTCCGATCTCCGTTTGCGGGGTCGCCCCCGACGTCAAAGCGTTACAGCCGCCGCACCTGAGGCTGTGCCTGAACCGTCAGGGCAGGCTCGATCATCGTCTCGAACAGCGCCCAGACCAGCGCATCCACCCGATCAGGGCTGCCCTTGCCCTGAAACCCGGTGCGGGTCATCTGGCACATCTGTTCCTCCAGCGCCGCCAGACCGCGCCTGTGCACCACGCGGCCCTGCTCATACAGCGCCGCCACCGGCTCGGCCCGCGCCACCTTGCCCCGCGAGGCGTTGACCCCGCGATAAGGCACCAGCACATCTTGCTGGCGGATCATCTGCTCCACCAACTCGCCGCCCTGATTGACCTCGGCCACGATCCGGTCCGCCCCGTGACGCTGACAGGCCGCCACCGCCGCCCGCGCCCATTCGGTCGAGGTGCCGCGCATGCTGGCATCTTCCAGCACCACCGCCCGCCACCGGCTGACCGGGCCTTCGGTGGAAACACCCACCACAACAATGCCGCATTCGTCCGACCCGGGCCGGCTGGTCGTGGCCGGGTCCACCGCCACCACGATCCGGCTCAACCGCTCAGGCTCGGCCCCGCGCGCCCCCTCCAGCATGGCGGTCGTCCACAGCGCCCCGTCAAGATCGTCGATCAGCTGGCCTTCCAGCTCCTGCCGCCCCAGCCGGGTGCCGCCATAGCGGGTTTCGACCTCTTCCAGAAACGACTTCGCCAGATAGGCCCGGTTCGCTTCGGTCGGCGCATGGGTCAGCACGGTGGACGGGTTTTTCATGATTGCCTTCAACACCGGCACCGATTGCGGCGTGGTCGTTACCACCTGCTGCGGGTTGCCCCCCAGCCGCAGCGCAAACTGCAACTGGTCCCAGGTGTCCTGCCCCTTCTTCCACTTCGCCAATTCGTCGACCCAGGCCGCATCGAACTGCGGGCCCCGCAGACTGTCCGGGTCATGCGCCGAAAACAGTTGCGCCGTCGCCCCATTGGGCCAGGTCAGCATCCGCCGCGTGGCGTTCCAGTCGGGCTTGCGGTCGGGCGGCGAACAGGCCAGCAGCCCGCTGTCGCCAAACACCATCACCTCGCGCGCCTGATCCAGCGTTTCAGCCACCAGCGCCACCCGGCTCGCCCTGCCGGGGTCGAGCGGGCCC
>JAFGXY010000032.1 GCA_016936395.1 Paracoccaceae bacterium
ATGTTCGGCCGCCCGGACTTCATGAAGCTGGTCATCTTGCTTCACCAGATCGAGGGTCGGTTCCTGTTCTCGATCAACGATCGGCCCGAGGTTCGAGACCTGTTTGCCGGGTTCAATATCGAGCCCGTGGAGACCACCTACACCGTCGCCAAGGGCGGCGCGAAGCGTGTCGGAGAGCTCATTATCAGCAACGTTTGAGGAGCGTTTAAACCGCGCTCAAACCGGCGCTCCGGGAGTGTGCAAACCTTGTGTCTGGATTGCGCAAACCTTGTGTCGCGCTATAGGAATGTGGTGTTCCTGATCCTGCGGCCCCGCCTTGTCGGCTCTGCGACAAATGCGGCGACAAATGCGGCGCGATGGTGCGGCCAAACCCTGCAAACCCGCTTGGCACGCTCTGTGCTGTGGCTTTCCTGAACCGCGATGTCAGAAAAGCTGGAGGGTATGCCGTGTCTGCCAAGGTCATCTCGCTGAACGGGCTTGCCATCGGCTCGAAGGATCAGTTGAAATCCGAGCTTGCCGCCGAAGGGGCCGCGGGTGGCTGTTCGGCCTCCAGTTGCGGGTCAAAACAGGCCCCTGACGACATGGACCCGGCGACCTGGGCCAAGGTCAAGGATCACCCCTGCTATTCCGAAGAGGCGCACCATTATTTTGCCCGGATGCATGTGGCGGTGGCGCCCGCCTGCAACATCCAGTGCAACTACTGCAACCGCAAATACGACTGCGCCAATGAAAGCCGCCCCGGCGTGGTGTCGGAACGGCTGACGCCGGAACAGGCGGCGCGCAAGGTGATTGCGGTGGCCAACAAGGTGCCGCAGCTTTCGGTGCTGGGCATCGCCGGGCCGGGCGACGCGGTGTACGACTGGGAAAAGACCAAGCAGACCTTCCGGCTTGTCACCCAGCAGATCCCCGACATCAAGCTGTGCCTCAGTTCCAACGGGCTGGCGCTGCCCGACCACATAGACGAGATCGCCGCGATGAATGTCGATCATGTCACGCTGACGATCAACATGCTGGACCCCGAGGTGGGCGCGCAGATCTATCCATGGATATTCTATCGCCGCGAACGGATCTGGGGGATCGAGGCCAGCCGTATTCTGCACGAACGGCAGATGCTGGCGCTGGATATGCTGGTGGCGCGCGGAATTCTGGTCAAGGTCAACTCGGTGCTGATCCCCGGCATCAACGACGCCCATCTGATCGAGGTGAACCGTGAGGTGAAGCGGCGCGGGGCATTCTTGCACAACATCATGCCGCTGATCTCGGCCCCCGAACATGGCACCCATTTCGGGCTGACCGGCCAGCGCGGGCCCAATGCGGCGGAGTTGCGCGCGGTGCAAGAGGCCTGTGCGGGCGGGGCCAATCTGATGAAGCATTGCCGCCAGTGCCGCGCCGACGCAGTGGGCCTGCTGGGCGAGGATCGCGGGCAAGATTTCACCCTCGACCTGCTGCCCGAAGAGGTGGCCTATCAGCCCGAGGGTCGCGAGGTCTATCGCGACTGGGTCAGCAAGGAACGCGAGGACCGTCGCGCCGCCGCGCAAGGCGCGCAGGCGCAGACCGATGGGGTGGTGGCCCCGTCCGCGCTGCTGGTCGCGGTGGCGACCCAAGGCGGCGGCCGGATCAACCAGCATTTCGGCCATGCCACCGAATTTCAGGTGTTCGAGGTCGATGCCAGCGGGGTGCGCTTTGCCTTTCACCGGCGCTGCAACAATTATTGCGTCGGCGGCGTGGGCGAGGATGACAAACTGGATCAGGTGATCGCGGCGTTGGACGGCATCGACATCATCCTGTGCGCCAAGATCGGCGACTGCCCGCGCGAAAGCCTTGCCGAGGCCGGGATCACGGTGATCGTCGATCATGCCTTTGACTATATCGAAACCGGCGTCAGCGCGGTTTATCGCGACCGTATGGCCGCGGTGGCAGCCAAGGCGCAAACCGCATGATCGGGCTGCTGTCAGACCACTGCAAGGGAGGCTGCGATGTCCACCGATGACCGCGAGATCGAGGTTTACCGCGCCCCGACCTATCTGCCCGGCGACAAGGTGATTGCCCGCAAGACCGTGAAGAACGATGGCACCATGGCAGGGCGCGAGATTGGCGAGGTGGTGGTCAAGAAGGGCGACACCGGTTACGTCCGCGACATCGGCGTGTTCCTCAGCCAGTTCTACATCTACGGCGTCGATTTCGTCGCGCGCGGCGCCATTGTCGGGATGCGCGAGCGTGAGATCACCGCCTGTGGCCCGCAAACCTCGCGCGCCGAGGGCGGGCGGGTTCTGCAATCCCACATCGTCACCCGCGACATGCTGACCCAAAGCACAAAGGACCCCATCCGATGAAACTGATGCTGCGTCAGACCCCGAAAGGGCTGGAGGCCTATGTGCCGAAGAAAGACCTTGAAGCGATGGTGGTCGCGCAGGAACATCCCGATCTGTGGGGCGGCTGGGCGCGGCTGTCGAACGGCTGGGTGTTTGCGATGCCAAGTTTTGACACGCCGCCGACCCTGCCGACCACGGTCGAGGCGCGCAAGATTTCGGGTGATGACGCATGAGCCGCGACGATCACGCTGTTCTGGACGCCGCGCTCGACGAGGTGGCGGCGGGGCAGCGCATTGCCTATCTTGGCCCGCAGGTCTCGGCCCTGTCCGGTGGCTTGGTGCCCGGCACGCCCGGCGATCTGTGCAAACTGCTTGAGGCCGAGGTGCGGGTGCCGCGGCGCGCGTCGGGCGATCTGTGGGCGGTGGCGCAATACATCGAAAGCCGCAAGTTCCGCGCCAGCCTTGACGCCATGGTGCGCCGCGCCTTTGCCCATCCGCCCCAGCAGGCCAATCCGGTGCATGACTGGCTGGCCCATATCCGCCCGCCGATGGTGGTGGACACCTGGTATGACGACACGCTGCTGACCGCCTTTGGCCAGCGGGGCAGCGACTGGGGTCTGGCGCAGGGCGTCACCCGGGTGGGTGGTCTGGTCGATGCCTTCACCCGCGCCTATGATGCAACGGGGGCCGAGGTGGCAGCCCCCGATCCGGTCTGGCCGACGCTGATCTACAAGCCCTATGGCCTTGCCCGACCGGGGTCGTCGTTCCTGATGTCGGACAGCGACTATGTCGAGGTGCTGACCGAGATCGACATCCAGACCCCGATCCCCGCCGAGGTGCAGCGCCGCCGCACCAACCGCCCGTTCCTGTTTCTGGGCTGCCGCTTTGATGATCAGTTGTTGCGCATCTATGCCCGCCAGATCTCCAAACGCTCAGGCCCCGGCCATATCGCGCTGTTGCCCGGACCGATCAGCCGGATGGAGGCCAAGTTTCTGGACGAGCTTGATATCCGTCGCCTTGACCTTGACCTTGACGCGCTGACCGCAAGGCTTTGCGCCCTGCCGCAGGACAGCTGAGGCGAAAGGCCATCAAGGCTGGGCGCTTGCGGGCTTTGCACCGACCGCCGGTTCGGGGCTGGGCGGGTCTTGCGGCAACGTCCCTGCCTGTGCTGCGGTCAGGTTCGACAGCACCACGGCGATCATGCGTTCAATCTGTTCGGTCGGCACGCCCGAGATCCGCCTTTCCAGACCCAGAAGCACGATGCCATGCACCGATGAGAACAGCGCCCGCGTCATCAGGTCGATCTGGGCCGGCGGCCAATCCGGAAAGATCTGGCGCAAGGGGGCTGCAATGATCGCAAACAGCTTGGCCAGTTCGGCAAGATACCAGTCGGGCACCGCGGCATCGGTCGACATTTCCAGATCGAACAGCGCGCGCCATGACCGGGTGTTGGTCGCGGCAAAGTGCAGATAGGCCTGCGACATGGTGATCAGCGCGTCACGCGGCGGCAGTGGGCGCGCCGCAAGCGAGGCCGTCACGGCCCGCCCCAACTGCTGAAATGTGCGGCCGTTCACCGCCATCACCAGATCGGTCAGATCGGCAAAGACGTTGTAGATAGCCCCCACCGAACAGCCTGCCTCGGCCGCCAGATCGCGGGCTTTGAGTGCAGGCAGCCCCTGTTCGGCGATCACCCGCTCGGCAATATCGGTCAGGCGCGTGCGCAGGTCTTCGCGGCGGGCTTGTGTCCTTGTTGGTGTCGTGGCCATCGCTTGTCCAGTGAACTTTGTTCAAGGATAGCCTGCGCCCGGGCAAAGCGCAAATCAGGTCTTGAGGGGCAAGCCTGCGGGCGCGCCGCCCTCAAACCGGTTGCCGTTGGAATAATCGCACGGGGCCTCTTGCATCTGCAAATGCAGCGCGGTGCCGGTATAGGGGTGGGCGCGGGCCAGATCCTCGTCAAAGTCGATGCCCAGACCGGGGGCTTCGGGCGGCAGGATATAGCCTGCTTCCCATGTGATGCTGTGGCGGATCAGCCTTTGATGAAACGCGCCGCCGGTCTCGATCGTCTCGGCCATCAGCAGGTTGGGGATTGCGGTGGCAAGGTGGATGTTCGCCGCCCATTCCACCGGCCCGGCGTAAAGATGCGGGGCGATTTCCGCGTTGAACACCTCGGCCATGGCGCTGATCTTCCTGGCCTCCCAGATGCCGCCGACGCGGCCAAGCGCGGGTTGCAGGATCTTGACGCCGCCCAGACGCAACAGGGCGCCGAACTCGGCCTTGGTGGTCAGCCGCTCGCCGGTGGCGAGGGGCACGCGAACCTGCCGCGCCACTTCGGCAAACTCGGCCAGATTGTCGGGCGGGATCGGCTCTTCATACCACAGCGGATTGTAGGGCTCCAATTCGCGGCCCAGGCGAATTGCCCCTGCGGTGGTGAACTGGCCATGGGTGCCAAAGAGCAGATCGACGCGGTCGCCCACCGCCGCACGGATGGCGCGGCAGAAGGCGACCGAGCGGCTGATGTCGGACAGCGCCGGCTGATGCCCGCCGCGGATGGTATAGGGGCCGGCGGGATCGAACTTCACCGCCGTGAAACCCAGGTCCATGAAGCGCAAGGCGGCCGTGGCGGCGGCATCGGGGTCGACCCAGAAGTCGGGGGTTTCATGGCCCGGTTCGGGGTAAAGATAGGTATAGCTGCGGACGCGGTCGTTCATCCGCCCGCCCAGAAGCGCCCAGACCGGGCGGTTGCGGGCCTTGCCCAGAATATCCCAGCAGGCGATCTCCAGCCCCGAAAACGCCCCCATTACGGTCAGGTCAGGGCGCTGGGTGAAGCCCGACGAATAGGCGCGGCGGAACATCAGCTCGATGTTTTCGGGGTTTTCGCCGGCCATGTGGCGCGAGAACACATCTTCGATCACCGCAATCATGGCCTTGGGGCCGACGCTGGAGGCATAGCATTCGCCATAGCCGACAATACCGCAGGCGGTGGTCAGCTTGGGAAAGATCCAGTAGCGTCCGCCCCAGCCGGGAAATGGCGGGGCGACGATGAAGATCTCAAGATCTTGCAGCTTCATGTCCGCGGTCCTTTGTATGGCAAGCGCCGGGGGGCTTCGCGCCCCCCGGACCCCCCGCGGGGTATTTGAGCCAAGAGGAAACCCCGGCGCGATGGGTCAGGGGTGGGTCTGGTTTGGGACGGGCGAGTGGCGGTTCCTGGTTGTCATGCGGGGGCCGAGCACATGCAGCGCGATGCAGGCCAGCATCATGACGGCGGCCAGAAGGAAGGGTGCGCCGGGCGCAAAGACCGGGGCATCGGCCTTGGTGAACAGGCTGAAGGTGGTGGTCATGATCAACGGCGAGGTGATCATGGCGATGGCGTTCAGGCTGGCCAGCACGCCCTGAAGCTCACCCTGCGCATCAGCGGGGGCCGAGCGGCTGGCCAGCGCCTGCAGCGACGGGGTGACGGCGCCGCCAAGGGCGGTGAGCGGCGTGATGATCAGGGCGAGCGTTGGCGAGGTGACCAGCCCGAGGGCGGTGAGGGTGATGACATCGACCCACATGCCGTAATGCGCGGCACGGTGTTCGCCCCAGGCCTTGATCATCGGACCCACCAGCAGCGCCTGACCGAAGGCAAAGCTGACGCCGTAAACCGCAAGCGAGATGCCGACCATGGCACTGTCCCAGCCAAAGCGGGCCTGACCGTAATAGGCCCAGACGCTTGGATAGACGTTCATCGCGATGCCGAGGATCAGAAAGCAGGCCAGCGTCAGGCGCACGCCGGGCAGTTTGACCACCGCGCGCAAGGCCCCCAGCGGGTTGGCGCGCTTGAGCGAAAAGGCCCGGCGGGTGGCGTCGGTCACGGTTTCGGGCAGGACCAGCGCGCCGAAGATCAGGTTGGCGACGGCAAGGGCCGAGGCGGCGTAGAATGGCGCGCGGGTGTCGATGCCCGCCAGAAGCCCGCCGATCAGCGGGCCCAGCACGAAGCCGACGCCAAAGCCCGCGCCGATCAGACCAAAGCGCGCGCCGCGCTGGTCGGGCGGGGTGATATCGGCGATATAGGCGGTGGCGGTGGAATAGGTGGCGGCGGTGATTCCCGCGACGATGCGGGCGGCCAGCAGCACCCAGATCGTGCTGGCGGTCGCCATCACCAGATAGTCGGCGGCCATGATGATGAGCGAGAGCAGCAGCACCGGGCGGCGGCCATAGCGGTCGGACAATGACCCCAGCACCGGGCCGAACAGGAATTGCATGACGGCAAACGAGGTGGCCAGCACGCCCCCCCACAGGGCGGCATCGGCAAGGCTGTTGCCTGTCACCTCGCGGATCAGGTCGGGCATGACCGGAAAGATCAGGCCGATGCCGATGGCATCGAGCGTGACGGTGGCAAGGATGAAGGTCAGCGCGAGTTTTGGCGTCTTTGGTGCGGCAAGCTGAGGCATGGTGTGATCCGGCCCCGGTGCGGGGTGTTGGCCGCAGCTTAGGGGTTGGGCAGGGTCTGTGCAATCGCGTGCAGGCGGGCGGCAAGGGCGTCGGGGCAGGCGAAGAACGGCGAGTGTGAGGCGGGCAGGGTGCTGTGATGGCCGGGGGCGAAGCCTTGCGCCATGGCCGCCTGATACTCGGGCGGGATGGCGCGGTCATCGGTGCACCGGATGTAGTGGCGCGGCAGCGATTGCGAGCGCGCGGTCAGGGTCAGCGCGGTTTCCTGCGGCCGGATCGGCTCGGGCGTCAGGCACAGCGCGGCAAGGGTTTGCGCCTGTGGGTCGCAATCATGGTAGAACAGCGCGTTGGTCTGGGCCGGGTCGAAGATCAGGGTCGTGCGGGTGGCATCGACGCGGATCGCCGGAAGCAGCGGTTGCCGGGGTGCCGCCCTGCGCATGTCGGCCAGCGACAGCCCCGACACCGGCGCATAGGCACAGACGTAGACCAGTGCCGCAATATGGGTCGGGTCATGTTCGGCGGCGGCGGTGATCGGGTAGCCTGCCATCGAGTGACCGACGACGAGGGTCGGTCGGTCCAGCGCCGCGCAGATCGCGCTTGCATAGCCGTCCAGCGTCACCTGATCTGCGGGGGTGTGATCGCGGCCATGGCTGGGCAGGTCGATGGCGCGGGCGGCGTGGCCAAGGGCGGCCAGCGCCGGGATGACCCGGTGCCAGCACCATGCACCGTGGCTTGAGCCGTGGATCAGCAGGAAATCAGACATGGCCGATGCTCTTCATGAAGTCGGCCAGCAGGGTAGCATAGTCTTCGGGCTTTTCCAACATCGGCAGATGGCCCGCACCGCGGATCAGCGCAAAGCGGCTGCCGCGGATCAGATCGGCGGTTTCGCGGACCAGATCGGGCGGGGTAGAGCCGTCATTTGCGCCCGCAATCGCCAGCGTTGGCAGGGTCAGCGCGGCGGTGGGGGTGTAGAAATCGGTGCCTGCAATCGCGGCGGCGGCCCCCATCCAGCCTTCCACCGGGGTGGCCAGCAGCATGGCGCGCATGTCGGGCAGGTGCGGAAGATCGCGCCAGCGGCGGCCAAACCAGCGCTCCAGCGTGGCATCGGCCACGGCCTCCAGCCCGCCCGCCTGCACCGCAGCGATCCGGGTCTGCCACTGGTCGGGCGTGCCGATGCGGGCGGCCGTGTTCGACAGTACCATGGCGCGCACCAGATCCAGCCGCTTGGTCGCCAGCCCCTGCGCGATCATGCCGCCGATCGACAGGCCGACCACCACCACGTCGCGCAGGGCGAAATGCTCGATCAGCCGTTCGACATCATGGATCAGCGCGCCCATGGCATAGGGACCGGGCGGTACGTCAGACAAGCCATGGCCGCGCATGTCGGCGCGCAAGATGCAGTGGCGCGGCATCTGCGCCACGACCCTATCCCAGAGCCGCTGGTTGGTGCCCAGAGCGTGCAGCAGCACCACGGGCGGGGCGTTGACAGGACCGGAAAGCTCGGCGTTCAGCCGCAGGTCGGGAAGGAAGATCAGGGGCATGGCTCAGGCAAACCGTGACAGGGCAAGGGCAAGGGTGGCGGGGTCGGTGTTGCCGCCACTGGCCACACAGATCACCGGATCGGACGTGGTATGAAACAGGGCAGCGGCAAGGGCGACGGCGCCGCCGGGTTCCAGCACAAGGCGAAAGTGGGTGAAGGCAAGGGCCATGGCGTGCAGCGCCTGATCGTCGGTCACGCACATCCCCGGCCCGGCAAGCCAGAGCAGGATCGGCAGGGTCATCAGGCCGGGGGCGGGGGTCAGGATCGCGTCGCAGATCGACCCGGTGGTGGTGGCGTTGCGCTGCTGTTCGCCGGTGGCCAGCGAGCGGGCCATGTCGTCAAAGCCCACAGGCTCCACGGTGCGGACCTGCAGGCCGGGTGCGCGGGCCTCCAATGCCAGCGCGATGCCTGCGGACAGCCCGCCGCCCCCGCAACAGACCAGCACCTGCGCCGTGTCAATCCCGGCGTCATGGGCTTGTGCGGCAATTTCCAGCCCGACGGTGCCTTGGCCAGCGATGACCCGCGCATCGTCAAAGGGTTTGATCAGGGTCAGCCCGCGTTCGGCGCACAAGGCGGCCCCCAGCGCGTCACGGTCTTCGGTCGCGCGGTCATACAGCACCACCTCGGCCCCATAGGCGCGGGTGTTGGCGATTTTCACCTGTGGCGCATCAGAGGGCATCACCACCACCGCAGGCATTCCGTGCCGGGTGGCGGCAAGCGCCACGCCTTGGCCGTGGTTGCCCGACGACATCGCCAGCACGCCGCGTGTGCCGGGCGGCAGGGCCGACACCGCCGCCCAAGCGCCGCGAAACTTGAACGATCCGGTCAGTTGCAGACACTCAGCCTTGACAAAGATGCGCTTGCCAAAGGCGGCATCCAGCAAGGGCGCGTTCAGCAAGGGCGTGAGCCGGGCATGGCCGTGCAGGCGGCGGGCGGCGGCGTCGATCTGGGCAATCGTCATGCGCAGGCTTTCAAAAAGGCGTGGATCACCGCCAGCGACGCAGGCTCATCCAGAAACGGGATATGCGCGCGGTCGGGGACTTCGGCAAAAAGCATGTCGGGGCGGCGGCGGCGCATCTCGGTCGCAGTCCCGACCGACAACAGGTCGGAGTTGGCCCCGCGCAGCAGGGCCAGGGGCAGACCGGCACAGGCATCAAACAACGGCCACAGGTCTTGCGCGCTGCCTTGGAAGGCGGTCAGAAAGGCGCGGCGCAGGGCGGGGTCATAGGTGATGCGCAGGCCATCGGGGGTTTGGCGATAGTGCAGGCGTGCCTCCTCCAGCCAGCGGTCTGGCGCAACATTGGCAAAGCCGGGCATCAGGCCGGGCAGGGCGCGGGCCAGGGCCGCATGGGTTGGCGCGGTCGGGGTGCGGCCCAGATAGGCAAAGATCCTCTCCAGCCCCGGCGGGTGGATCACCGGGCCCACGTCGTTCAACAGCAGCCCGCGCAGGCGGGGTTTGGCGGTGGCGGCCAGATACATCCCGATCAGCCCGCCGCGCGAGGTGCCGATGAGGGCGGCATTTTCTATCCCCAGATGATCAAGCAGGGCCAGCGCATCACGGCCCTCTTGCGGCACGGTATAGGTTGCCTCGCCGGTCCATTGGCTTTGACCGCGGCCGCGATAGTCCATCCGGATCAGGCGGCACGGTGGCAGGTGCGGGGCCACATAGTCAAAATCGCCCATGGTGCGGGTCAGGCCGGGCAGGCACAGCACGGGCAGACCTTCGCCCGCGTCGCGAAAGGCAAGGCGGGCGCCGTCGGGGGCTGTGAAAAACTGGGTCATGGCGGGGCTTTCAGACATAGTCGGGCAGCGGGGTCAGGTCGGGCAGAATACGGGCGGGCAGGTGTGGCAACCGGTCAATCGGCGCGCCCAAGCGGTTGACCCAGGCGGTGGTAAAGCCGAACCGGGCCGCGCCCGCCACATCCCAGCCATTGGCCGAGATGAACATCACCTGCGACGGCGGCACGCCCATCTGCGCCTCGACCAGCGCATAGACCGACGGGTGCGGCTTGTAGACACCGACCGCTTCGACCGACAGCACCGCCTCGACCAGCCCGCCGATGCCCGCCGCCTGCACCGCGCTGTCCAGCATGGCGGGCGATCCGTTCGACAAGATCGCCATGCGTGCGCCCTTGGCCTTCAGCGCGGTCAGCACTGGCAGCACATCGGGGAAGGGCGACAGCCGGTCGTAAAGCGCCAACAGCCGCGCCCGCAACACGCGGTCGGTGCCAAGCCCTTGTGCCTCCAGCGCCCAGTCCAGCGCATCGGCGGTGACGGCGGCGAAATCGGCATGCGCCGCCATGATCGCCCGCAGCCAGGTGTATTCCAGTTGTTTGCGCCGCCAGTCCTCGGCCAGTTGTGGCCAATGCGGCCCTGCCCCGGCGTCCCGCGCGGCAGAGGTCACGTCAAACAACGTGCCGTAGGCATCAAAGACAAAAGCGCGTGGTCGCATCTGGCCCCCCAAGCGTTGCTGCCCGAACCGTTGCACAGGGCGGCGGTAACGAAAAGGGGGGGCAGGTGCAGAGATGCTTGCCCCTGCCGCTTTGGTTGCCTAAACCCGTGGCCGGGGAATGAGGCAGGACCAGATGGCAAAACCGACGACGATCCTTGAAGAGCGGGCGACATCGAAGCGGGTCAGCGCGTTGGGCGGGCTGGTGCCGTTCATGGCCCCCTATCGTGGTCTGGTTGCGCTGGCGCTTCTGGCCCTTGTGCTGACGGCGGCGGTCAGTCTGATCCTGCCGCTGGCGGTGCGCCGGGTGGTGGACAATTTCAATGCCAGTTCAGGGATCCTTGATCTCTATTTCGGCGCGGCCATCGTGGTGGCGGGGCTGTTCGCCTTTGGCTCGGGCCTGCGCTATTATCTTGTCACCCGGTTGGGGGAACGGGTGGTGGCCGACATTCGCCGCGCACTGTTTGACCGGGTGCTGGGCCTCTCGCCCGCCTTCTTTGAACGCATCCTGACCGGCGAGGTGTTAAGCCGGATCACCACCGACACCACGCTGATCCTGTCGCTGATCGGCTCGTCGATTTCCATCGCCCTGCGCAACTTCCTGATCCTGCTGGGCGGCCTGGTCCTGATGTTCCTGACCTCGACCAAGCTCGCGGCGCTGGTGCTGTTGATCGTGCCGACGGTGGTGCTGCCGATCGTGTTTCTGGGGCGCAAGTTGCGCAAGCTCAGCCGCGAAAATCAGGACTGGATCGCCTCGTCGTCAGGCTCGGCCTCCGAGGCGTTGTCCTCGGTGCAGACGGTGCAGGCCTTTACCCACGAAGGCCAGACCCGCGCCGCCTTTGCCGAGGTGACCGAAAAAAGCTTTCAATCCGCCAAGACCCGCATCGGCACTCGTGCCGTCATGACAATCATCGTGATCTTTCTGGTGTTTACCGGCATTGTCGGGGTGTTGTGGATGGGCGCGCGCGATGTGCGGGCCGGCGCGATGACTGCGGGAGAGCTGATCCAGTTCGTGATCTATGCGATCATGGTGGCGGGGTCGGTCGGGGCCTTGTCCGAGATCTGGGGCGAATTGCAGCGGGCCTCGGGCGCGACCGAGCGGCTGATCGAGCTGTTGCATGCCAAGGACCCGGTCACAGACCCGGCCCAACCCAAGGCGCTGCCGCGCCCGGTGCGCGGCGAGATCGTGTTTGACGCAGTGACCTTCCGCTATCCGGCGCGGCCCGAAACCTCGGCCCTTGACGGGGTGACGCTGCATCTGGCCCCGGGCGAGACGGTGGCGCTGGTCGGGCCTTCGGGTGCGGGCAAGACCACGATCCTGCAACTGCTGATGCGGTTCTATGACCCGCAGGGCGGTGCCGTGCGGCTGGATGGCATTGATCTGCGTGATCTGGCCCGCGACGATTTCCGCCGCAGCCTGTCGCTGGTGCCGCAAGACCCGGTGATCTTTGCGATGTCGGCGCGCGACAACATCCGCTTTGGCCGCCCCGATGCGACGGATGCCGAGGTCGAGGCCGCCGCCCGTGCTGCCGCCGCGCATGAGTTCATCAGCGCGCTGCCGCAGGGCTATGACAGCTATCTGGGGGAACGCGGGGTCATGCTGTCGGGTGGCCAGAAACAGCGGGTGGCGATAGCCCGCGCCATTTTGCGCGACGCCCCGGTGCTGCTGCTGGACGAGGCCACCAGCGCGCTGGATGCCGAATCGGAACGGCTGGTGCAGATGGCCGTCGAAAAGCTTGCCAAGGGCCGTACCACGCTTGTGGTGGCGCACCGTCTGGCCACGGTCAAACGGGCCGACCGGATCGTGGTGTTCGATCAGGGCAAGATCGTCGCCATGGGCAGGCATGATGATCTGGTGGCCGAGGGCGGACTTTATGCCCGGCTGGCGCGGTTGCAATTCACTGACGGCGCGCTTTAGCGGCGTCAGACGGGGGCAACGCGGGCAGTTTTCCCCCGCTATTCCCCGTAAGCCTGTCATTGCGTTGTCGCACCAGATGGGCATAGACTTTCGCCACCTTGCGGCCTGGCTTGGGCCCGGCTGACGGAAACATGGAAAAGGAGTTTGCCATGGGTGTGTGGAGTTTCGTCAAAGACGCTGGAAAATCGCTGTTCGGGGGCAAGGCCGAGGCCGCAACGCTGCCGGAATCCGAGGCGCTGAAGGCCGAGATCAAGGATCTTGGGCTGGACACGACCGGCGTCGAGATCAAGGTGGACGGCGACAAGGTGAAGGTCGAGGGCAAGGCCGTTTCGCCCGAGATGAAGGAAAAGATCATTCTGGCCGTTGGCAACGTGGCCGGTGTGGCCGAGGTTGAGGCCGATGACGACGAAGACGACGGTCCAGAGCCGCGTTTTCACACGGTTCAAAAGGGCGAAACGCTGTCGGGCATCGCCAAGGCCACCTTGGGCAACGCCAATCGCTACATGGACATCTATGAGGCCAACAAGCCGATGCTGACCCACCCCGACAAGATCTATCCGGGGCAGGTGCTGCGCATCCCCGCGTAAGGCAGGTGCTTTGCGGCCCAAAAGGCGGCCCCCGTGGCCGCCTTTTTTGATGGCTGCCAGCGCAGTTGCGTGACTTTGACGTTGCGTTTTCGTGACGCAGGGGTGCTTGGCAAAGCCAGCATTTGCCCCCATGGTTTCCGGCAGGGAAGAACAGGCCCCGCATCAACGGGGCGTCAGGGGAGGAAACCATGGGAAAATTCGTCACCACGGCGGATGTAGCCGATATTGAAGCGGAAATGCCGTGGGCGCAGCGCCCGGTGGCGCGCACCATGTATGAATTCGTGTCGGCAACCCGCGCCGCCCATGGAGCGCGTCCGGCGGTCAGCTATCAGTTGCTGTCCGGTCCCGACACCAAGCGCATCACCCTGACCTGGGCCGAGTTGCACGCTCAGGTCACCCAGGCCGCCAACCTGTTTCGCAGCCTTGGGGTGGGCGAAAAGGATGTGGTGGCCTATGTGCTTCCCAATGCGTTGGAAACCGTGGTCACGCTGATTGGCGGCGCGGTGGCGGGGATCGTCAACCCGATCAACCCGCTGCTGGAGCCAGAGCAGATCAGCGCCATCCTGCGCGAAACCAAGGCGCGTGTCGTGGTCACCCTCAAGGCCTTGCCGAAAAGCGACCTTGCACAAAAGGTGGCCGAGGCCGTGCGCCACGCGCCATCGGTCAAGACCGTGCTGGAGGTCGATCTGGTGCGCTACCTGTCGGGGGCCAAGAGGATTATCGCGCCGCTGATCCGGCCGAAGAACCCGATCCACCACGCCGCCAATGTGAAATCCTTTGCCGCCGAACTGGGCCGCCAGCCCGCCGACCGTCTGACCTTTGCCGATGTGCCGGCGGACCGTGTGGCGGCCTATTTCCACACCGGCGGCACCACCGGCATGCCCAAGGTGGCACAGCACAAGGTGTCGGGCATGGTCTATAACGGCTGGCTGGGACAGCAGTTGCTGTTCAAGCCCGACGATGTGGTGATGTGCCCGTTGCCGTTGTTTCACGTCTTTGCCGCCTATCCGATCCTGATGGGCATGATCGCCTCGGGCGCGCATGTGGTGTTTCCCACCCCGCAGGGCTATCGCGGCGAAGGGGTGTTCGACAACTTCTGGAAGCTGATCGAACGCTACAAGGCCACCTACATGATCACGGTGCCGACCGCGCTGTCGGCGCTCATGCAGCGGCCGGTCGATGCCGATATCAGCAGCCTGCGCAGCGCGTTTTCCGGCTCGTCGCCGCTGCCGGTCGAGTTGTTCAACCGCTTCAAGAAGCTGACCGGGATCGGCATTGTCGAAGGCTATGGCCTGACCGAATGCACCTGCCTTGTGTCGATAAACCCGCCTGAGGGCATCAAGAAGATCGGCTCGGTCGGGATGCCCTTCCCCTATACCCATGTGCGCATCCTGGTGCAGACGCCCGACGGCTTTCGGTCCTGTGGCGTGGACGAGGTGGGCGAGATCTGTGTGGCCAACCCCGGTGTCTATGAGGGGTCAACCTATACCGAGGAAGACAAGAACCACAATCTGTTCGCCGAGGGCCGCTTCTTGCGCACCGGCGATCTGGGGCGGATCGACCCCGACGGCTATCTGTTCATCACCGGGCGCGCCAAGGATCTGATCATTCGCGGCGGCCACAACATCGACCCCGCCATCATCGAAGAGGCGCTGATGGGCCACGAGGCGGTGGCGGTGGTCGGCGCCATCGGCCAGCCCGATGTCCATTCCGGCGAGCTGCCGGTGGCCTATGTCGAACTGGTCAAGGGTGCCACCGCCACGGCGGCCGATCTGCTGGCCTATGCCGCAAAGCACATTCACGAACGTGCCGCGATGCCCAAACATATCATGGTGTTGCCCGAATTGCCGAAAACCGCCGTCGGCAAGGTGTTCAAGCCTGATCTGCGGCGGATGGCGATCGCCCGCGTGTTTGATGCGGCCCTGGCCGAGGCCGGGGTGCCAGCCACGGTCGAGTCGGTGGCCGAGGACAAGAAGCGCGGGCTGGTGGCCAAGCTGAAAAGGTCGGGCGAAGTGGACGAAGCACAGGTGGCGCATGTTCTGGGCAGCTTTACCAACCCGTGGGACTGGGCGGCGTAAATCCGCCCTCCCGTTGCGCCGGGTCAGGGGCGCTGTGCGTTCAGCCGGTGGAACAGGTGGGTGAACGTCGCCACCCCCAGCACCGGGATCAGCAGGTTGACCAGTGGCACCGACAAAGGCGCTGCCATCAGGGTGCCCGCCAGCCAGATCTGCCCCGCATGCCGGGCGCGCAGGGCCTTGGCCCCCGCCCGCCCCAGACGGCGCATCGCGACCAGCGTGAAATACTCGCGCCCCAGCAAAAAGCCGTTCACCAGCCAGAACACCACCGGCACGAAGGGCCCGGCAAAGGCGTAAAGGATCAACGCCAAGGCATTGACCGCAATCAGCAACGCAAAGAAATTCGCGCTGTCGATGATCCCGTCCATCAGCGGAATGCGCGGCACCGGCGGCAGGCTGGGATAGTGCTTGTCTTCCACCGCCTGTGCCACGTCTTCCAGAAACAGCCCGGTAAAGGCGGATGCCACCGGCATCATCAAGAACACCGACAGCCCGATCATCAACACGGCTGAGCCCCAGGACAGCAGCGTATCCAGGCCCCCGACCGGGCCGACAAAGGGAATGTTTATCGTCTCGGGCGTGACCATCTGGATCAGCGCCAGAAAGCCCGCATAGATCGCCACCAGCAGGGCCACCGATAACAGCACGCCGATCAGCAGCACGCGGCGAAACGGCCGGTCGGTGATCTGGCCAAGCGCCTTGAGGAAATCGGCAAGGATCATGCGTCAGGCCCAGCGTGTCAGTTTGGCCACATCGGGGCGCGGGCGATCGGGGGACAGCGTGCCGGGGGTGGCGATGTGGATGATGCCGGCCACGGTTTCCTCGCCCACACAGCCATAGGCCTGCGCGCAGAAGGCAGCGTCATGCGAGGTCCATCCGGTCAGCCAGCACGCGCCCCAGCCAAGGGCCGATGCCGCGTGCAAGATGTTCATGCACAATGCCCCTGCGGACAGCAGTTGTTCGGCCGCCGGCACCTTGGGTGCGGGTTTGGGCGATGCGATCACCACCACTGCCAACTGCCCGCGGTCAAACTGGCCCCGGCCCTTGTCGATCTTTTCCGCGTCGCCCCCCAGCGCGCGCGCCCGCGCCTCGGCCAGATCCGCAAGCCGGGCCATGGCGGCACGGTCCAGCACCACCATCCGCCACGGCTCCAGCTTGCCATGATCGGGCACGCGGGTGGCCAGCGTCAGGATATGCATCACTGCATTGCGGTCGGGCACCGGGCCGGTGAAGGTCTTGGCACTGGGGGATCGGCGGCTGGCAAGGTGGGCCAGTACGGCAGGGTTGGGGTCAGGCATCGGCATCTCCGCAAGGCTTTGGCCGTAAGGCTAGGGCTTGTGGCGGCAGATTGCCAGCCGCCCCGTTGCATCGCGCCGCCGCTTGCGCCAAGGTGCCACGGCACAGGGAACAGGGTGATGACAAAAGGCGCATGGGCAGAGCTTGCCGTATCGGGGGCCGAGTTTGCAGTGCGCGCCACACCGCGCGCGAAAAAGCCGGGGGTCGTGCGCGACGCAGGCGTGTTTCGCATCGGTGTCACGGCGCCCGCCGATGCGGGCCGCGCCAATGCGGCGGTGGCCGAAGCCTTGGCCCATGCGCTTGGCGTGGCCAAGACCCGGCTGACGCTGATCCGCGGGGCCACGGCCCGCGACAAGACCTTTCGCCTCGACTGATCCAGGCCCGACTGATCCGGACCCTGATGCCACGAACCCAGACTGACCGCCGACAGGAGCCGCCATGACCCAGCTTCCCGCCATTCTGGCCATCCTTCTGGGCGGTGTTGCCATCGCCATACAGGCCCCGGTCAACGGCGCCCTTGGGCGCAGTCTTGGCGCGGTCCTGCCCGCAGCGACGGTGTCTTTCGGTGTCGGCTTTGTGCTTTTGTTCGGGCTCAGCCTTGTGGGCAACGGCAGCGCCTATGGGCGTCTGGCAAGCGTGCCGTGGTGGCAATGGCTGGGCGGGGCGGTCGGGGCCTATTACGTCTGGTCGGTGGTCTGGGGGGTGTCGTCCATAGGTGTGGTCACCGCCATGGCGGCGCTGATCCTTGGCCAGATGACCGGCGCTTTGGTGTTGGATGCGCTGGGGGCCTTTGGTCTGCCGGTGCAGCCGATCAGCCTGACCCGCGTTCTGGCTGTGGCGCTGGTGGCGGGCGGGGTGGTGATGTCGCGGCTGTGATGCCAGGTTGTGATGTCTGGTCAGGCTTTTGCCGGTCGTTCCAGCCGATAGCTGCCCTCGGGCAAGTCCAGTGCCGCCGCCAGATCGGCCAGTTGCCCCATCGACAGGGTGACGCGCACAGGTTCACCGCTGAGGGGATCGAGCTGTTCCAGCACCACGCATTCCTCGAAGGCGAGGATGGTGACATCCTCCTCCAGCGATGTGCCGCCTTCGTCGATCAGGGTGATCACGGTCGCGTCAAATTCATGCTCGATGGTAAACATGCAGCCAGCTTACCTTGCCGCCGCCAATCTTCAAACGGGGATCGGTGCCCGGATGCAACTTGGCGTGAGCGGGCCTTTCACCGCGCGCCCGGTCTGCTAGGTTGGTGCATGGGTGAACAAAGGGCGGGGCGCATGCTGGCACGGGCAGCACAGATGGCACTGGTGGCGCTTGGTCTGTCGGCGTGCCAACCGGCCGGCTACCGCATGCCCGCGCCGCTGCCGCCTGCACCGATGACGGTGGTGGCGCAACCGATGCCCGACGGTGTGCTGCCGCCCGCTGTTGCCGCGCGCAATTTCCTGCAGGTGGTGGCGGATGTCGAACCCGTGGCCGAAGCCACTTGCCGCGCCCGCGATCCGCGCCGCAATTGCGACCTGCTGATTTTCGTCGATGACCGCGCCAACCAGCCGCCAAACGCCTATCAGACGCTGGACCGTGCAGGCCGTCCGCTCTTGGGCTTTACCTTGTCGCTGATCGCCGATGCGCGCAACGCCGACGAGATGGCTTTTGTCCTGGGCCACGAAGCCGCCCACCACATCGCCGGGCATATCCCCTTGACCCAACGCACCGCGCTGACCGGGGCGGTGCTGGCCGGGGTTCTGGCGCAGGCCTCGGGTGCCCCGCCCGAGGCGGTGCGCGCGGCGCAGGACATGGGGGCCGCGATGGGCGCGCGGACCTATGCCCGCAGCTTTGAGCTTGAGGCCGATGCCTTGGGCGCGGAAATCGCCCTGCGCGCAGGCTATGACCCGGTGCGGGGCGCTGCGTTCTTTGACCGCCTGCCTGACCCCGGCGATCAGTTTCTGGGCACCCATCCCCCGAACGCCGAGCGCAAGGAGATGGTGCGGCGCGTGACCGCCAGCCTGCGGTAGCGCCCGCCGCCCGATCCCGTCACCCTTTCCTGTGGTCCTTTCCTGTGCTTGGGTAGGTCAGGATTTATCGAGACCGCAGGTCGGGGGGGGGGCATGGCCGATACGCGGATCAGCTTTCTGTGGCGCAAGGTGTCCCGCAAGCTTTGGCTGCGGGTGTCGTTCTTTGCCTTGGCTGGCATGGCGGTGGCGGGGTTGGCCCCGGTGCTGGGGCCGTTTCTGCCCGATTGGCTGGCCGGTCTGAAGGCCGCCGAGTCGGTCGAAGGCATCCTGAACATCCTTGCCTCGTCGATGCTGGCGGTGACCACGTTTTCACTGTCAATCACGGTTGGCGCCTATGCCGCCGCTTCGGCTTCGGTCACGCCGCGTGCGGTGACGCTGCTGAAGGAAGACACCACGTCGCAACTGGTGCTGTCGACCTTTCTGGGGGCGTTTCTGTTTGCCCTTGTCGGGCTGATCGGCGTGCGGGCCGGGGTGTTCGCAGCCTCGGGGCAGGTGGTGCTGTTCGGGGCGACGCTATGGGTCATCGGTGCGGTGGTGCTGGCGCTGCTGCGCTGGATTTCGCATCTGTCAAGCTTTGGCCGGGTGTCCGATACCATCGGGCGTGTCGAGGACGCGGCGCTGCGGGCAATGTGTGAACGCGTCGCCGAACCGTATCTGGGCGGTGTTGCCCCGGTTCGCCACCCGGCGGGTCTGGTGGCGGTCTGTGCCGATCAGACCGGCTATTTGTGCCATATCGACATGCCGGGTCTGCAAAAGCTTGCAGAAGGCCTGACCGAAGACCCCATCGGCCCGGTGCTGCATGTCGATTGTCTGCCCGGTGCCTTTGTGCATCGCAAGACCCCGCTTTTGTATGTGCCTGCCTGTTCGCTCGACGCAGACGCGGGCAAGCCCCTTGCCAAGGCGCTGCGCCGGGCCTTCACCGTTGGGACCGCCCGGACATTTGATCAGGATCCGCGCTTTGGCCTGTCGGTGCTGTCCGAGATCGCCGAACGCGCGCTGTCGCCTGCGGTGAACGATCCGGGCACCGCGCTTGATGTGCTCAGCCGCCTGATGCGGGTGATCGAGGTCTGGGCGGATCGTGCCACCGTCGCGCCGTCCTATCCGCTGGTGGCGGTGCCGGGGATGGCGATTGACGATCTGTTCGAAGATGCGTTCGCCGCCATCTCACGCGATGGGGCGGGGGTGTTTTCGGTGCAGTTGCGCCTGCAAAAGCTGCTGCTTGCGCTGGTGCAGATCGCGCCCGACAGCTTTGGCGCGGCAGCCGTCGCCTTGTCAAAGCGGGCCTTGCAGGATGCGACCCGCGGGCTGACCCATGCCAGCGATCTGGAGCGCATCCGCGACGTGGTTGACGCGGTGCATGCCGCGGCCGAAGACCGCCAGCATGGCCCGCGCATGGTGTAGCCTTGCTTGCGGTTGATCTGCGTCAAGGCGCAAAGCGATGTCATGGATCACCCTTTGATCAGGGTTGACATGACCCAAGGGCAGGAAAGGCGTTACGGATGATCGGGTATTCGGAAACCCCGCTGGCTTGGGGTCTTACACGTGGCATGGCGCGGGTTCTGGGGGTCAATCTGCCCTCGGCCGTGGTGGAAGGCTGGCTCAGCCGCAAGGAACTTGGAAATCTGGTGGATCGCTGCGAGGCCTGCACCCAGAAATCTGCCTGCACCGCGTGGCTGGCCACCGCTGTCAACAGCCCCTGTCCGCCGGTGTTCTGCCCGAACAAATCGGCGCTTGAGGTGTTGTCGCTGCGCCACTGACCGGGTGACCGCGTCGGCCCGGTGCCGCCCCGGATTGCGGTTCGGCGGATGTGCCGCTGCATGGTGCAGGGTTGCACGGGATGCGCCGGCGTGACGGGCCTTCATGCCCGCCGCAACACCAAAAGTGCCGCCAGCGCCGCAAGCCCCAGCCCCGCCGTAAGCCAGATCGCGGAAAGCCCCCAAGCGGTCAGCGCGGCCCCGAACAGCAGGGGGGCTGCGGCCTGAAGAAAGCGGGCCGGGGCGTTCAGCCACCCCAAGCGTTTGCCATAGCCCGACGGTCCGAACAGCGCCAGCGGCAAGGTGCCCTTGGCGATGGTCAGGATGCCGTTGCCAGCACCATGAACCAGCGCAAAGACAGTGGCCGCCGGACCGCCAAAGGTGACAAGGGCCACGGCCGCCAGCGGATGCGCCGCGTCCGCGAGGCGGGCCGTGGCAAGCGGATGGAACCTGCGCACCAAGCCGAACTCCAGCACCCGTGCGGCCACCTGCGCCGGGCCGATCAGCGCCCCTGCCGCAATCGCCACCGCCAGACTGGCCCCGGATTCTTGCAGCAGTCCCGGAAGATGGGCCGCCATGGCGGTCGAGTTGAACCAGGTTGCGGCGAAGACAAAGGCCAAAAGCCCAAGCGCGAGGCGGGACGGCGGCGGACCCGCGTCCTCTGGCGCCGTGGATCCTGCAATTTTTTCAGTGCCCTTGGGCAATGATGCGTTAAGCGGCAGCGCCAGGCACAGATGGATCAGCGCCCAGCCGATACAGGCTTCGCGCCAGCCCCAGGTCGCCAGCATCAATCCCGAAAGCGGCCAGCCAACGGTGCTGGCAAAACCGGCGATCAGGGTGATGCCGGTGATCGGTCCACGCGCCTCTTGGCCATAGATGCCCACCAGCGTGGCAAACCCAGCCTCATACAGACCGATCCCCATGCCAAGCCCGATGATCGCCCAGCCGATGAACAGGACCACAGGCGAGGGGGCCACGGCCAGCAGCGTCAGGCCGGCGGCAAAGATGACGTTCGACAGCATCAGCATGCCCCGACCGCGGAAGGCGTCGATCTGCGCGCCCGCCCAAGGGCCCACCAGCGCCGAGACCATCAATGCCACGGAAAAAGCCCCGAACACCCAGACGGGCGACAGACCGAACGTTTCGGCCATCGGCACCGCCAGAACGGCGGGAATGTAATAACTGGACGCCCAACTGATGGTAAGAGAGCACCCCAAAGCGGCAACAACCCCGCTGCGCCGCCCCAGCCCTATCCTTCGGGTCATGAAGAGCAGACGCCGATTTGGCCGCCGCGGCAAAGACGTTGCACCGTCATGCCCTGTTCCGGATCTGGAGCCACCCAAGCGCGCGCGGCAAGAGCGGTGCGCTGGTAACCGCTTTGGCGAGCAGGGTGTCGGCCCCGGTGGCACCTGCCCCTGCGGCAAGGGCGATCGACAGCATCAGGCAAGGCGCGGTGTGCAGCAGGGCGCTGCCCGCGAAGACGGTGCCATCACGCGCCTGACCGGGGTCAATCACCGCAAGCACGGCAAGGACTGCGACCGACACCAGCCAGACCCGCTGGTCCTGCCAAAGATGCCGAAGGGCGGACAACAGCCCAGACGCGAAAACGGTGGCACCAGTCATCGCTAAACCTCTGGTTCTTCGGTTGCTTTGGGTGCAGAAAAAAGGGCGTGCGGGTCATGCCGCACCCTCGGCACACAGTGCCGTGACGCCCGAACAGCATTCAAAGGTCAGAAAGCCAAGCACGCGATGCATTGCCGGGAAATCAACCCGGTTGAACACCTCGCGCCCCTGCTTGTCTTGCAGCACCAGCCCGGCATCGACCAGCGTCGACAGGTGATGCGCCAAGGTCGATGGCGCAAGGCCCAGATGCGCACCGATATCGCTGACCCGCAGGCCCGCATCCCCCGCCCTGACCAGAAGCCGAAAGATCGACAGGCGCGCATCATGGCCAAGGGCTGCAAGGGCGCGGGCAGGGGGGCTGGTCAGGGTCATTTCTTCAACGTAACCGGAACGGTGGTTTTGTAAAGCGCCGTGTGGGTCCGACCAGCGGCAAGGCCGACCATCTGCGCCGCGCGCCACCTGTCAAAACCATTGGCCCGGTTCCATAAGGCCAAGGTCCATCAACTGCTGGCTGTGCCATTCGAACGGGGTCGAGTTGCGCCAACGGAAATCGTGGATGTCAAAGCGCGATCCGGGGTTGGTGCGCAGGGCCTTGGCGGTGCGGAACGATGCAAGGGCCGTGGTGATGTTGTTGTGCCATGGGCAGGCATAGGTGTTCATCTCTTCATCCGACAGGGTGAAATCGCGGTTCAACCGCAGGCCGGGTTTGGCCCGGAACAGGCTGATCCGGTTGATCTTGCGCCGCTGTGGCGAGATGTGTTCCTCAAACCGCCAGCGCAGCCCGCCAAAGAAATCAAGCTGCCGGTCCTTGGGGTGATTGTGTTTTGCAGGGTCCGGGCGGCCAAGCGCATAATAGCCCGACTTGTCCAGATGCGCATCGCGCAGCGACACCGCGTTGGGGTGCTGGGTCAGATCGCCGGCATAAAGGTCGATCACATAGCTCAGCATTGCCTCACGCCGTTCTTCGCTGTGAAACGCCAGCAGTTCGCGCACGTTGCGGGTCTCGCAGAACGGGTGGAACAGGTATTCGGCGTTATAGCAGTAAAACAGCCACAGACCGGGGGCGGCGTCGATCACCCGCGTCACCGCATCGGCCATGGCGTCTTCGGCATGAACGTCATGGTCGATGCGGTGGACGGTCTGTTCCAGCGCGTCGGGCAGGGTGATTTCGGGCGGGGCCAGCAGCAGCACGACCGGAAATCCCGCGCTTTGGTGGTGGCGCAGGGTGGTGTCCACCTCGACCTCATCCTCGGCCATGATGATGGCGACAGGGCCCTTGGCGAAGGCGGTTCTGGATTTGCTCAGAAAGTCGGAAAGGCTGGCGTAACGCATCATATCCCCGTGCGGCCGGTCGGCTGCAGGGTCGGCCAAGCCCGCGCGCAATGCAAGCCCCGGTGATGGCGCAGACCCAAGGCGATGCCGTGTCATGGGCGCGGGGGAGATCGGCGGCTTATCGGCGAGCGGGGCCAGATGGCATGTCACCAGCCTGCGTGACACCGGCCTGCGTTGCGCCGGTCGACGCTTCGCGTTAGAAGGCGCGCTGATCCACGGCGGGGCAGGCGATGACCGAAGCCAAGAAACTGTTCATCAAGACCTACGGCTGTCAGATGAACGTCTATGACAGCGAGCGCATGGTCGAGGCCATGGGCGCCGAGGGCTATGTGCTGACCGATGTGGTGGAAGACGCCGACATGGTGCTGCTCAACACCTGCCATATCCGCGAAAAGGCCAGCGAGAAGTTGTTTTCCGACCTTGGCCGCCTGCGGCCATTGAAGAACGACAAGCCCGGTCTGATTGTCACCGTTGCAGGCTGCGTGGCACAGGCCGAAGGCGCCGAGATTCAGCGCCGGATGCCTCTGGTCGATATCGTCGTCGGCCCGCAAGCCTATCACCGGCTGCCGCAACTGGTGCGGGCGGGGGGCGCGCAAGTGGACACCGAGTTCCCGGCCGAGGACAAGTTCGACCATCTGCCCAAGCGCACGGCCCTGCGCGGGCCAACCGCGTTCCTGACCGTGCAGGAAGGCTGCGACAAGTTTTGCGCCTTTTGCGTGGTGCCCTATACCCGCGGGGCCGAGGTCAGCCGCCCGGCAGAGCGTATCTTGCGCGAGGCACGCGATCTGGTGGCGCGCGGGGTGCGCGAGATCACTTTGCTGGGCCAGAACGTCAACGCATACCATGGCGCGGGCGAGGGCGGGGCGTGGACGCTGTCGCGGCTGATCCGGGGATTGGCCAAGATCGACGGGCTGGACCGCATCCGCTATACCACCAGCCACCCCAACGACATGGACGATGATCTGATCGCCGCGCATGGCGATCTGCCGCAGCTGATGCCCTATCTGCATCTTCCGGTGCAATCGGGCAGTGACCGCATCCTGAAGGCGATGAACCGCAAGCATACCCGCGACGACTATCTGCGGGTGATCGACCGCATCCGCGCCGCGCGGCCCGATATCCTGCTGTCGTCCGATTTCATCGTGGGCTTTCCGGGCGAGACCGATGCGGATTTTGCCGCCACGCTGGACCTGATCCGCAGCGTGGAATTTGGCCAGGCCTATTCGTTCCGATACTCGGCCCGCCCCGGCACCCCCGCCGCCGAAAAGCCGGCGGTCGAGGCTGGTGTCGCAGATTCGCGCTTGCAACAGGTGCAGGCCCTGCTGACCGCGCAGCAAAGGTCGATCCAGGAGGCGATGGTGGGCCGTGAGATCGGTGTCCTTTACGAAAAGATCGGTCGCCAGACCGACCAGATGGTTGGCAAATCCGACCATCTGCATGCGGTTCATGTCAATGATCCGGCGGGCAAGGTCGGCCAACTGGTGCGCGCGCGTGTGTTAGCTTCGTCTTCCAACTCGCTGTCAGCATTCAGGATTTCGTGATTTCAGTGTGCCGCTTGGCTGGCTGACCTCAGGTTCCGCCAAGGCTCCGATTTGCCTGCGGGACACTGCATATTGATCCTTGGCTTCTGGAAAACACCACATAAATGCTCTGAATCGCTCAGATTTCGCTTTACTTCACTTTTTCTCGACGGCAACTCTGGTGGCATAAGTCTGCTGGTAATTGGTCAGAGAAGAGGGGGGTGATGCTGTGGAACGTATTTCCAAGGCATTGCGGATGATCCTGGGGGGGGCGGCGCTCGCGGTCGGTATGTCGGGTGCGACAACCGCCATGGCGCAAGGAACCCCCGAGGTCACCGGCAAGATCGAATGGGGCGTGTGGATCGACGATGACGGCTGCATGCACTGGTGGGCGGATGGCGGGCTTGAGGGCTATATGGTCCCGCGTCGCAACCCCAAGACCGGCAAGCCGGTCTGCCTGAAACGCAACACCTGTCTGGTGGAAAACACCGACCAGTTGTTCGCCACCGACAGCGCCCGCCTGACCGCGCAGGGGCGCCAGCGGCTGCAGTCGTTCTTCAAGAACGCCGGGGCCTTTGGCTATGCCATCTATGGCCATACCGACAGCCGCGCGTCGGATGAATACAACATGGGCCTGTCCAAGCGCCGTGCCTCTGCCGTGGCCAATGTGGCGCGTTCGGTCGGTGCGCATGTCGAGCGCGAAATCGGCTTCGGTGAGCGTCAGCCCGTCGCCTCGAACAATTCTGCTGCCGGAATGCAGAAGAATCGTCGGGTCGAAGTCGTCTGCTATCGGTGGTGAGCAACATGAACAGCCTAGTCAAAATCGGGGCGGTCTTGTCCGCCATGGCGCTGAGCGGTTGTGTGACCGAATCCTTTGAGGGCACGGAACCCTATCGCGGCGCCAATTCGGTCATCGCGACCGGGCAGGATCAGGGCAGCGACCCCGGCGTTCTGCGCAACGGCCACGCGGCCATCGCCTATGATCCGGACGGGTGCCAGAACTGGATCATGGATGACGGTCTGGAAGGTTATTCCACGCCGCGCTACGACCCGGTGTCGGGCCTGCCGGTCTGCAACAACCGCTATCCGCCGGGAACGGTTCTGAAAAACTATCAGACCGGCACCGAAGGCATCGAGGACCGCGCCTCTGGTCCCGGCATCCGCACCGTGGTGCGCAAGGCCCCGACCAACTGAGACAGCACGGCACAAAGGTTTGCAAGGGCTGCGGGAAACCGTGGCCCTTTGGCCTTTTGCACGGGTGTCGATCCCTGAATGTTGATGGCCGTGTCTGGTTGATTATTTGGGCAGATGTCATAATTCTGACGGGAGCGCTGGCGCAATCTTGGCCCCATAGGAAATCGGTGCTTGCCAGATCATGTGACCGCGGGCACCATACCTACAGGCCCTAGATCAAAGGAGACCTCATTGGGCATCAGCGCGCTGACCCCCCCGACCAAAGCCGAGGATCTTGTTGAAAGCATCCTTGAATTTCCAGACAACCGTTTGCTGATTGACCTGTGCGGCGAATTTGACCGCAATCTGGCGCAGATCGAACATCAGATGGGTGTGCATGTGCTGCGACGGGGCAACCGTCTTGCGGTGATCGGGGACAGGGGGGCGCGAGAGCAGGCGGCAGCAGTGCTGCGCAGCCTCTATGCTCGGCTTGAATCCGGTCGTGCCGTTGCCGCGGGCGATGTCGATGGCGCCCTGCGGATGCGGATGGGCAGCGTCAGCCCCGAGGGTGAACAGATCGAGTTGTTCAACCCCGGCGTCGAGCTGCGCACCCGCAAAAAGCCGGTCGAGCCGCGGACCGAGGCGCAAAAGGCCTATGTCGCCAACCTGTTCGCGCATGAGCTGGGGTTTGGCATCGGGCCTGCGGGCACCGGCAAGACCTATCTGGCGGTTGCGGTCGGCGTCACCATGCTGATTTCCGGCGCGGTCGAAAAGATCATCCTGTCGCGCCCTGCGGTCGAGGCCGGGGAGCGTCTGGGCTTTCTGCCCGGCGACATGAAGGAAAAGGTCGATCCCTACATGCAGCCGCTCTATGACGCGCTGAACGACTTCCTGCCCGCCAAGCAGTTGGAAAAGCTGATGCAGGACAAGCGGATCGAGATTGCGCCCTTGGCCTTCATGCGCGGACGCACGCTGTCGAACGCCTTTGTGGTGCTGGACGAGGCGCAAAACGCCACCACGATGCAGATGAAGATGTTCCTGACCCGTCTGGGCCAAGGCTCGCGCATGGTGATCACCGGCGACCGCACGCAAGTGGACCTGCCGCGCGGCGTGCCGTCGGGGCTGCAAGATGCCGAGCGCATTTTGAAAGGCGTGAAGGGTGTCACCTTTAACTACTTCACCGCCAAGGATGTGGTGCGTCACCCGCTGGTGGCACGGATCATCGAAGCCTACGAATCCGACGAGGCACCGCAAAGCTGAGGTTTGCGCCATTGAGTGACCCCCGGGGGCTTTGCCCCCGGACCCCCAGGGTATTTCAGCCAAGAGGAAAACCAAGGGTTCGCGCTTGTTCGAGAGGCGGATCTGGGCTAGGGCGCGGGCATGGAGCCGGTTGTGGACTGTGTGATTGAAGACCCCCGCTGGGAGGCCTTTGGGCTTGAGCTTTTGGCTGAGCGTGCGGTGCGGGCAACTCTGGCGCATCTCGGACTGCCTGATGAGGGCTTTGGCGTCTGTGTGATGGGCTGCGATGATGCGCGGATTGCGGTGTTGAATGCCGCGTTTCGTGGCAAGCCGGTGCCGACCAACGTGCTGAGCTGGCCGTCGGAAACGCTGGCGGAAGGCACGCCCGGTCTGGCCCCGGCGACGCCCTTGCCGGGCACGCCGGACGAGCCGTGGTCGCTGGGGGATATCGCCCTGGCCTATGACACCTGCGCGCGCGAAGCGCAGGATGCCGGCAAGCCGCTGGCGGATCATGTGACGCACCTAGTGGTTCATGGCGTTTTGCATTTGTTGGGATATGATCACATTCACGACGCCGATGCCGCCCTGATGGAACGGCATGAGGTGGCGATACTTGCAACCTTGGGACTGGATGACCCATATTGACGCGGCTTCCGGGTGGCGGGGGCAGGGCCGGAAAAGGACAGATGGACAGTAGCAGCGACGGGTCTGGTGCGGCGCAGGGCGCGCAAGGTGACAGCCAGACCGACCCCGATCAACCCGGATTGCGCGGCTTGGTCGGAAGACTTTTGGGCAGGGTTTCGGGAACCGCCAATCACAAGGATGGTCAGGGTGCCGCCCCGCCGGCCCCACCGTTGTCGGGGGTAGGGTCAGTGCCTGGCCTTGGCAACCTGCGCCGGCTGCGGGTGGATGACGTGGCCATTCCCAAGGTGGAGATCGCGGCCGTGCCGCTGGATATTGGCCGCGATGATCTGGTCGAGGTGTTTCGCGAGCAGGGCTTTTCGCGCCTGCCGGTCTACAAGGGCACCCTGGACCATCCGCAAGGCTTGGTCTTGCTGAAAGATCTGGCGTTGCAGCATGGCTTTGGCGCGTCGGGGCGGTTTTCGCTGCGCAAACTGCTGCGGCCCCTGCTGTTTGCGCCGCCGTCGATGCCGGTGGGGGTTTTGCTGCAAAAGATGCAGCGCGAGCGGGTGCATATGGCGCTGGTGATCGACGAATATGGCGGGGTGGACGGGCTTGTCACCATCGAAGACCTGATCGAGACCGTGATCGGCGAGATCGAGGATGAGCATGACGAGGACGAGGGTGCGCTGTGGAAGGAAGAAAAGCCCGGCGTGTTTCTGGCGCAATCCACAGCCCCCCTGGATGAGTTCGAGGCCGCGATCGGTCTGAGCCTGCACAGCGGCGAAGAGGATGAGGAAATCGACACGCTGGGGGGGCTGGTGTTCCTGCGAATCGGTCGGGTGCCGGCGCGGGGCGAGATCGTGCCGCACGAAACCGGGGCCGAGTTCGAGATTGTCGATGCCGATCCGCGCCGGATCAAGCGGCTGCGGGTGCGCCTGCCCGGTGCGGTGACCGCATCCGAACCGGAGCGAAAGCCATCGTGACGCAGCTTGCCGGGCGGCGGGCGGGGTTTCCCGGTTGGCGCGGGGCGGGGCTTGATGCCTTGGCCGGGGCCTGCGTGGCCTTGGGGCAGGCGCCATTGTCGGCGTGGTATCTCGCGTTTCCGGCGCTGATCTGGGCGCTTTCGCGGATGCTGAGGCCCGAGGGCTGGCGCAGGGCGGCCTGGGCGGGGTGGTTCGTCGGGGCGGGGTATTTTGCCGCCTCGCTGACCTGGATCGTGTCGCCGTTTTTCGTCGATCCGGCTCGGCACGGCTGGATGGCGCCGTTTGCCGTGCTGCTGATGGGGTTTGGTCTGGGGCTGTTCTGGGCCGCCGCCGCGGGTCTGGCGGCGGGGTTTGGCCAGCGGGCGCTTGCTCTGGCCGCGTTGTTGGGGCTGGCCGAACTGGCGCGCGGGGTGGTGCTGACCGGCTTTCCCTGGGCGATGGTTGGGCATTTCTGGCACGACTGGCCGCTGGTGCAGACGGTGGCGCTGTTTGGCGCCACGGGTTTGACCGCGCTGACGCTGTTTGCCGCCGCCTTGCCTTTGGTCAGCCACCGCTGGGGGACAGTGGCCGCAGTCGCGCTGCTGGCCGTGGGCAGCCTGTGGGGCTGGCAGCGCCAGACGCAGCCCGAGCCGCCGGACCGGGTGGCGCGGTTGCGGCTGGTGCAGCCCAATGCCGAGCAGCACCTGAAATGGGACCCGGCTCAGGCCCGCATCCTGTTTCAGCGCCAGTTGGATTTCACCCGCGAGGGCACGCCTGCCGATCTGACCATCTGGCCCGAGACGGCGGTGCCTTACCTGCTGGAATACGCGCCCGAGGTGGCCCCGATCATCGCCGCCGCGGCGGGTGGCAACAAGGTCGCGGTTGGCATCCAGCGGGTGGAAGGCGACCGGGGCTGGAACAGCTTGCGGGTGATCGAGGGCGCGGGCGCGGTGACGGCGACCTATGACAAGTTCCATCTGGTGCCGTTTGGCGAATACATGCCGCTGGGCGATGCGATGCAGGAGTGGTTCGGGATTGGGGCCTTTGCCGCACAGGTCGGCAATGGCTATTCGGCGGGGCCGGGGCCGGTGGTGCTTGACCTTGGGCCGGCCTTGGGTCGCGCCTTGCCGCTGATCTGCTACGAGGCGGTTTTCCCGCAGATCCCGCGCAGGGCCGAAACCCGCCCCGACTGGATGGTGCAAATCACCAATGACGCGTGGTTTGGCACCCTGACCGGGCCGTTCCAGCATTTCGAGCTGTCGCGACTGCGCGCCATCGAGATGGGTCTGCCCATGGTGCGGGTGGGCAACACCGGTGTCACGGCGGTGATCGACGCGCGCGGTCGGGTGTTGCAACGGCTTGGCTTTGGCACGGCGGGATATCTGGACGTGGCGGCGCTGCCAGGGGCCTTGCCCGCTACGGGCTTTGCCCGGCTTGGTGATCTGCCGGTGCTGCTGTGGCTTGGCGGATTGCTGGTGTGGTCATGGCGTCGCATTGCACGGCCAAAGCTTGACGTTGCTGCACCGCAAGAGTAGCGACCAACATCGAATTGTCACAACGGCTTCCTGGCGTGACAGGGATAACCCCAACGGAGCGCTACCCAATGACCCGCAAAAACTATACCTTCACCTCGGAATCCGTGTCCGAGGGGCATCCTGACAAGGTCTGTGACCGTGTGTCCGATGCGATCCTTGATGCCTTTCTGGCCGAGGAGCCCAATGCCCGCGTCGCCTGCGAGACCTTTGCCACCACCAACCGCGTGGTCGTTGGCGGTGAGGTCGGGCTGTCCACCAAGGACGCGACCCATGCCATGCTGGAGCGGGTGGACGCCATCGTGCGCCACTGCGTCAAGGACATCGGCTATGAACAGGATGCGTTCCATTGGAACACGTTGAGCGTTCAGAATTACCTGCACGAACAGTCGGCGCATATTGCCCAAGGGGTTGACCGCGACGGTGCCGGCGATCAGGGCATCATGTTCGGCTATGCCTGCCGCGACACGCCGGAATTGATGCCGGCGCCGATCCAGTATGCCCAGGCCATCCTGCGCCGTCTGGCCGAGGCCCGCAAATCGGGTGCCGAGCCGACGCTGGGGCCGGATGCCAAATCGCAACTGTCGTTGCGCTATGAAGATGGCAAGCCGGTTGAGGTCACGTCGATCGTGCTGTCGACACAGCACAAGCATGAAAGCCAGAGCTCGGACGACATCCGCGCCATTGTCGAGCCGTATATCCGCGAGGTTCTGCCCTCGGGCTGGATCACCGAGGCCACGGAATGGTGGGTCAACCCGACCGGCACCTTCGTGATCGGGGGCCCTGATGGAGATGCCGGCCTGACCGGGCGCAAGATCATTGTCGATACCTATGGCGGGGCGGCCCCGCACGGCGGCGGCGCGTTTTCGGGCAAGGATCCGACCAAGGTTGACCGCTCGGCCGCCTATGCCGCGCGCTATCTGGCCAAGAACGTGGTGGCCTCGGGTCTGGCCGACCGCTGCACCTTGCAGATGTCCTATGCCATCGGTGTGGCAAGGCCGCTGTCGATTTATGTCGACACCCATGGCACCGGGCAGGTGGATGCGGCACGGATCGAACGCGCCGTGGCCGAATGCATGGACCTGACCCCGCGCGGCATCCGCACCCATCTGGGGCTGAACCGGCCGATCTATGCTCGCACCAGTGCCTATGGCCATTTCGGCCGGGAACCGGAATCCGATGGTGGCTTCAGTTGGGAAAAGACCGATCTGACCGCCGCGCTGAAAGCCGCGGTCTGATCCATGGCCAGCCGCCCCCGCACTTCCGGGGGCGGCACGTCCTGAACACCCGTCGCCCCCGCACTTCCGGGGGCGTCTTGTCCTGATGGACCGCTGCGGTTAGGCTCTGCCTTGCGCTTGACCGCGCCGCCCGCGCCTGACATCAGGCGCGCAATCGACAAGACGGGGGCCGCTGCCATGACCGAACCACCGGAACGCCGCAATTTCTATGGCCGGGTGCATGGCAAGACCCTGCGCGCCAGCCAGAAGGATTACCTTGCCCGCGATCTGGAAAGCCTTCGCCTGCGCGGCGTGGCGGCATGGGAAAACCCGCGCCGCACGCCGCTTGATCCGGCGGTGCTGTTTGCCACCCCGCGACCTGTCTGGGTCGAGGTCGGTTTTGGTGGCGGCGAGCATCTGGTGCATATGGCAGCACTTTACCCCGGGGTCGGGATCATCGGGTGCGAGCCATTCGTGAACGGCGTCGCCATGCTTTTGGGCAGGATCCGGCAGGCCAAGGTGCGCAACCTGTGGATCCACCCCGGCGATGCGCGCGATCTGTTTGACGTGCTGCCAAGCGCCTCGGTTGACAAGGTCTTTCTGAACTATCCCGACCCTTGGCCCAAGGCCCGCCACCACCGCCGCCGCTTTGTGACGCCGGGCTATCTGGCGCTGCTGGCGCGTGTGATGAAGCCGGGGGCAGAGTTTCGGGTCGCCACCGACATTCCCGATTATGTCCGCCAGACGCTGGAAGAGGTGCCGAAGGCGGGCTTTGTGCTGACGCATCAGGGCGGTCAAGGCGAGGCATGGCAGGATTGGCTGTCCACCCGCTATGAACAGAAGGCCCTGCGCGAGGGCCGCAGCCCGCACTACCTGACCTTTGTTCGCGCAGGTTGATCCGCAGCCCCATGGACCGCCCGACCGGCATGGGCTAAGACGCGGGCGACCACACAGCGGAGAAGACAATGTCCGGCCACGGCGATGCACACCCGATGACCTCTGGCAAATGCGGGGGCTTGCGCGGCACGGCGCTTGTGCCGGGCGACAAGTCGATCTCGCACCGCGCGCTGATCTTTGGCGCGATGGCGGTGGGGGAGACAAAGATCACTGGGCTGCTGGAAGGGCAAGACGTGCTGGACACCGCCCGCGCGATGCGGGCCTTTGGCGCGACCGTGGTGCAGCACGGCCCCGGCGCGTGGTCGGTGCATGGCGTGGGCGTGGGCGGTTTTTCGGAGCCGTCGGATGTGATCGACTGCGGCAATTCCGGCACCGGCGTGCGGCTGATCATGGGCACCATGGCCACCACGGCGATGACGGCCACCTTCACCGGCGACGCGTCCTTGCGCAAGCGCCCGATGGGCCGGGTGACCGAGCCTTTGGCGCTGTTTGGCGCGCAGGCTTACGGTCGTCGTGGCGGGCGGCTGCCGATGACGGTGGTGGGGGCCGCGAACCCGGTGCCGGTGCGCTATGCGCTGCCGGTGGCCAGTGCGCAGGTGAAATCGGCGGTGCTGCTGGCCGGCCTGAACGCGCCCGGCGAGACGGTGGTGATCGAGCGGGAACCGACGCGCGATCATTCCGAACGGATGCTCATGGGCTTTGGCGCGCAGCTTTCGGTCGAGCGGAACGGCAACCAAGGCCATGTCATCACCCTGCAAGGCCGCCCCGAATTGCGGCCGCAAACCGTGGCGGTGCCGCGCGACCCGTCCTCCGCCGCGTTCCCGGTCTGTGCCGCGCTGATTGTTGAAGGGTCGGATATTCTTGTGCCCGGTGTCAGCCAGAACCTGACGCGCAACGGGTTGTATCTGACGCTGACCGAAATGGGTGCCGAGATCGAGTTCCAAAACCCGCGCGAAGAGGGCGGAGAGCCCGTGGCAGACCTTCGGGTGCGCTTCAGCGGCAACATGAAGGGTATCGAGGTGCCCCCCGAACGTGCCCCCAGCATGATCGACGAATACCCGATATTGTCGGTGATTGCGGCCTTTGCCACCGGAAAAACCGTCATGCGCGGCGTCAAGGAATTGCGGGTCAAGGAATCCGACCGGATCGACGCCATGGCGCGCGGGCTGGAGGCCTGCGGGGTGAAGATCGAGGAAGACGAGGATACCCTGAGCGTGCACGGCATGGGGCCGGGCGGGGTGCCGGGTGGGGCCACCTGCGCCACCCATCTGGACCACCGGATCGCCATGGCCTTTCTGGTGGCCGGGATGGCGGCCAAGGCGCCGATTTCGGTCGATGACGCCGCACCCATCGTCACCTCGTTCCCATTGTTCGAGGCGTTGATGAACGGGTTGGGCGGCGACATTCGCCGCAGCCAGGGGCGGGTCGGGCCGGGTGCTGTCTGAAAAGGGCTGACATGTTCAACGATTGGACGACAGAAAAAGCCACCGTCGCGCTGATTGATGCGGCGCAGGATCTGGCTGACAAGCTGGTCAGCGCCAAGCCGCATGTCGTCGAAACCCACGCGGCGGCAGCGCAGTTCTGGGGAGTCGAGCATCTGTCGCGCGATCAGGATCTATGGGCCATCACTGATTGGAAGCCCGCGGCGGTGACGCACTTTGTCCGCGACGCCCAGACGAAAATCACCGCCCTGCGCAAAGCCCGCGATTACGCCAGCAGCGACGGCCTTGCGATCTGGCTGCACACCGCCCGCGCCATCACCGAACCAAGGCTGATGCCCCCGGTCCGCGACATCTGGGCGGCGCTGTTGGGGGCTGGCCTCAATGCCGAGGCGATGCTGCGCGATCTGCTGGACGACGCGGGGCTGCCCCCCGGCCACACGAGGCGCGGGCCCAAGGGCTTTTGCGCCGAGGGATGATCAACGCTGTGGCGCGCCACAAGGCTGCGCCCGCTTTGCCGCAGGGCCTTGAAGCTGTCAGGGCAGGGGCATAGTGTCCGCGATGTCAAAGCACGAGGCGGGCATGGCGAAGAAGCAAGGTATGGCGGCCAAGAAGCGCAGCATCTTTGAAGATGTCGGCACCACTGGCGCGCCTGTGGCCCCGCAAGTTGGCATGATTGCCGCCCGTTCGCAAGGCTGGCGCGGGCCGGTCCGGGGCTGGCTGATCGTGCTGTTCCTGATGATCATGGCCATGGTGATGCTGGGGGGCCTTGTCCGGCTTGCCGACATTGCGCTGCCGGTGGTCAACCAAGGCTGGCCGCCCGTCTGGGCCCTGCCACCGCTGACCGATGCCGATTGGCAGGCCGCGTTGCAAACCTATCAGGCAAGCCCGCCGTCTGTGGCCGCGGGCAAGACCATCGAGATCGCCGCCTTCAAGCTGGTGTATGGCTGGGACTGGGGGCGCAACCTGTTGGGCCCGGTGGTTGCCGCGGTCTGGCTGCTGGGCTTTCTGGCGTTCTTTGCGCTGCGCAAGATCCCGCGGGGCTGGACGGGTCGGCTGTTTGGCCTAGCCGTTCTGGGCGCGCTACACGCCACAAGCGGTATCTGGATGGCGGTTCCAGAGGTGGCGGCTCTGGCTGCGACCTATCTTGCGCCCTTGCGGCTGCTGATGAACCCGTATCCCCTGGCGCTGGATCTGGGGCTGGCTTTTGTCATCTTGGGCACCATCGCTTGGTCGGTCTTCTTGCTGGGCCGCAGCGAGCAGGCGCTGTTGCAGGCCCGGCGTGCGCGCGAGGGGCGGCTGTTTGGCCTGTCTGGCGCGCTGATGGCTGTGGCCTTTATGCAGATCATTCTGGGGGCGATGGTCGCGGGTCTTGATGGCGGGCAGGCGGTTGCGACCTGGCCTGCGTTCCTGCTTTTCCCGGCGGATGCGCTTTATGTGCCCGACGGGCAGGGGGGGGGCTTGCCGATCTGGCGCGCGGTTTTCGAAAACCCGGCTCTGGTGCAATTCATGCACCAGATGTCGGGCTATGTGCTGGTTGCCTTTGGCCTTGTGGTCTGGGGCTTTGCCTTGCGGTCGGTTCACCGCAACACCCGCTTTGCCTTTCATCTTGTGCTGCTGATTGTGCTGGTTCAGGTCGGACTTGGCATCATGACCATGCTGTCGGGCACCCATCTGTATCTTGCCATCACGCATCAGGTGGGCGCAATTTTCCTGTGGGTGCTGATCCTGCGCGCCCGCCATCTGTCACAATACCCGCTGGCCGGGTCTATCCGTAAGGGCACCGCATGACCTTGAACAACACCGCCTACGCCGATCTGATGGCATTCCAGCGCGAGACCGAGGCGCTGGCGCAGGTGGCAGGGCGTCTGGGCTGGGATCAGGAAACCCAGATGCCGCGCGGGGCCGCCGAACAGCGGTCCGAGGAAATGTCGGCCCTCGAGGGCGTGTTGCACGCGCGGCGCACCGACCCGCGCATCGCCGACTGGCTGGAGGCGGCGGATGCCACCGACGAGGTGGCAAGCGCCAACCTGCGCCACATCCGCAGGTCGTTTGACCGGCAGGCCAAGGTGCCCGCGACGCTGGCGCAAGACCTGGCGCGGGTGACCAGCCGGGCGCAAGGCATCTGGGCCGAGGCCCGCGCGCAAGACGATGTGCAGGCCTTCCTGCCGATGCTGACCGAGGTGATCCGGCTGCGGCGCGAAGAGGCCGCCTGTCTGGCGCAAGGTGGCGATCTGTATGACGCGCTGATCGACGATTACGAACCGGGCGCCACGGTCGCCGGTCTGGCCGCGATGTTCGATGCGATGCGGCCAAGGTTGGTGGCCCTGCGGTCTGCCGTTTTGGGGGCCTCGCATCAGCCGCCCAAACTGACCGGGCATTTCGGGCAGGATGCGCAGTTGCGCATGGCGCGCGATCTGGCCACCGCCTTTGGCTATGACTGGTCGCGCGGGCGGCTGGATCTGGCGGTGCACCCGTTCAGCTCTGGCTCGGGCGATGATGCGCGCATCACGACGCGGGTGGTGGAAAGCGATCCGTTCAACTGCTTTTATTCCACCATCCACGAGGTCGGGCATGCCTGCTATGAGCTGGGCATCGACCCCGACTATCGGCTGACGCCGCTGGGCCAAGGCGTCAGCATGGGGGTGCATGAAAGCCAAAGCCGGATTTATGAAAACCAGCTTGGCCGCAGCCGCGCCTTTACCGGCTGGATGCTGGGGCAGATGCAGGACCGCTTTGATGCCTTCGGCATCACCGATGCCGATGCCTTCTATGGCGCGGTCAACCGGGTGCAGCCGGGGTTCATCCGGACCGAGGCGGATGAGGTGCAATACAACCTGCACGTGATGCTGCGTTTTGATCTGGAGCGCGCGCTGATCCGCGGCGATCTGCTGCCCGCCGATCTGGAGGCTGCATGGAATGACCGCTTCAAGGCCGACTTTGGCGTGGCGGTGGACCGGCCCAGCCATGGCATGCTGCAAGATGTGCATTGGTCTTGCGGGCTGTTTGGCTATTTCCCGACCTATACCCTTGGCAATGTCTATGCCGGGTGCCTTAACCTGGCCATGCGGGCAGCGGTGCCCGATCTGGATGACCATCTGGCGCGCGGCGATGCCACGCCCGCCACCGACTGGCTGCGCGAAAACCTGCAACGCCATGGCGGCTTGTATGAGCCGCGCGAGGTGGTGGCGCGGGCCTGCGGGTTCGAGCCCGACGAAGGCCCGCTGCTGGATTATCTGGAGGCGAAGTTCGCCGAGATTTACCGGCTGTAAGGCGTCTTGCGTCGGGGCCACAGGCCATGGCCGGGGCTGCCTTGGGGCTTGCGCGCGGCGTCAGGGCGTCTAGCTTGAAGGCTTCAGGAGGACATCCGCATGACCGAAGCCCGCGCCATTCACCTTGCCGACTATCAGCCGTTCTCGCATCTGCTGGATCAGGTCACGCTGACGTTTCGGCTGTCGCCACATGCCACGCGGGTGCAGGCGCGGCTGGAGATGCGGCCCAATCCGGGCGCGCCTGCGGGGCAAGATCTGCGGCTGGACGGTGAAGGGCTGCGGCTTTTGTCGCTGTCGCTCGATGGTCATCTGCTGACGGTGCAGCCTGATGCCACGGGTCTGACGCTGCCCGCGCAGGCCCTGCCCGCCGCGCCCTTCGTGCTGGAAACCGAGGTCGAGATCGCCCCCGAAGGCAACACCGCGCTGGAGGGGATTTACATGTCGGGTGGCATGTATTGCACGCAATGTGAGGCCGAGGGCTTTCGCAAGATCACCTTCTACCCCGACCGCCCCGATGTGATGGCGCGATTCCGGGTCCGGGTCGAAGGCGACATGCCGGTGCTTTTGTCCAACGGCAACCGGATAGCGCAGGGTCCGGGTTGGGCAGAATGGGATGACCCCTGGCCCAAGCCCGCCTATCTGTTCGCGCTGGTGGCAGGCGACCTTCGCGCGCACGCGGCAGCGTTTCGCACGATGTCAGGGCGTGACGTTGCGCTGAACATCTGGGTGCGTCCGGGAGACGAGGGCCGCTGTGCCTATGCGATGGACAGTCTGAAACGCTCGATGGCCTGGGATGAGCGGGTCTACGGGCGCGAATATGACTTGGACATTTTCAACATTGTGGCCGTCGATGACTTCAATATGGGCGCAATGGAGAACAAGGGCTTGAACATTTTCAACTCCAAATACGTTCTGGCCAGCCCTGAAACCGCAAGCGACGATGACTTTGCCCGGATCGAGGCGATCATCGCGCATGAGTATTTCCACAACTGGACCGGCAACCGCATCACCTGCCGCGACTGGTTCCAACTGTGCCTGAAAGAGGGGCTGACGGTCTTTCGTGACCAGCAGTTTTCCGGCGATATGCGGTCCCACGCAGTGAAGCGGATCGAGGACGTGCTGAGCCTGCGCGCGCGGCAGTTCCGCGAGGATCAGGGCCCGTTGGCGCATCCGGTCCGGCCAGATTCATATATTGAAATCAATAACTTCTATACCGCAACCGTGTATGAGAAGGGTGCCGAGGTGATTGGCATGTTGCGCCGGTTGGTGGGGGATGACGGTTATGCCCGGGCGCTCAACTTGTATTTTGACCGCCACGACGGGCAGGCGGCGACGATTGAAGATTGGCTGACGGTGTTTGAAGACGCGACAGGCCGTGATCTGACCCAGTTCAAACGCTGGTATACCGAAGCAGGCACCCCGCGCCTGAAGGTGACAGATGACTTCAATAACGGCGTCTATACCCTTCACTTAGAACAGGAAAACCTGGAAACGCCGGGTCAGCCGATCAAGGGCGCAAAGGTGCTGCCGATCGCGGTGGGGCTGTTGAACCCCAATGGTGACGAGGTCGTGCCGACCACGGTGCTGGAGATGACCGAGGCCCGTCAAAGCTTTTCCTTTGACGGGTTGGGCGCGCGGCCGATCCCGTCGATCCTGCGCGGGTTTTCCGCGCCTGTGGTGCTGGAGCGTCAGGCAAGCCCGGAAGAACGCGCCTTCCTGCTGGCGCATGACACCGACCCGTTCAACAAATGGGAGGCGGGGCGTGCCTTGGCCAAGGATCTGCTGACGCGGATGGTCACCGAAAACGCCGCACCGGGGCCGGATTGGCTGGATGCGCTGGCGCGGGTGGCGGTGGACGATCACCTTGATCCGGCGTTCCGGGCGCTGTGCCTACGCTTGCCATCGGATGATGACATGGCGCAGACGCTGCACGCCTCGGGCCATGTGCCCGATCCGGCAGCGATTTACGCTGCGCGGCGGCGGATGGGCGACGCCCTGGCGCAGCACCTTTCCGGGGTATTGCCGGGGCTGATCGCGGGTCTGGCCGAACCGGGGCCATTCACCCCGGATGCCCGCGCGGCGGGGCGGCGGGCGCTGCGGCTTGCGGCACTGTCGCTGTTGTCGCGCTGTGATGGCGGGGCAGCGGCACGGGCGGCTTACCGTGTTGCGGACAACATGACCGAAGAGGTGGGCGCCCTGTCGTGCCTGCTGGACATCGGGCAGGGCAGCGAGGAACTGGCGCGGTTCGCGGCACGCTGGCAGGCTGACCTTAATGTGATGGACAAGTGGTTTGCGTTGCAGATCGCCTATGCTGCGCCTGACATGGCCGCCGGGGTCACCCAGGCCCTGACCGCGCATCCGGCGTTTGACTGGAAGAATCCGAACCGCTTTCGCAGCGTGATCGGGGCACTGTCGGGCCATCATGCCGGGTTCCATCACATCAGCGGTGCAGGCTATGCCCTTGTTGCCGATTGGCTTTTGCGGCTTGACCCGCTGAACCCGCAGACGGCGGCGCGGCTGTCCACCGCGTTTGAAACCTGGCCGCGCTATGACGGCGGCCGTCAGGGCATGGTGCGCGACGTGCTGCGGCGGATGCTGGCGACCGAAGGCCTCAGCCGCGATCTGACCGAGATGGCGGGGCGGATTCTGGGGGACTGAGGCGCCCCCCCACCCCGGCCCTCCCCCACGAAGGGGGGAGGGAGGCGCACCATTGGCGGAAGGTGGTGACCGTGGTCAGGCTAGGCCAGTTTTCGGAACAGGGCCGACAGGCGTTTGGCCTCGGCCTCGATGCCATAGGGCGGGTTGATCATCACCATGCCCGAGCCTTCCATCCGGTGGCCTTCGCGCGCCGGGGGAAAGCGGACCTCGTGCACCAGCGCGCCCTCGTGGGCGGCGCGCACCTCGGCCAGCATCGGTTTGTGCAATCCGTCGCGCAGGATCGGATACCATAGGAAGATCAGCCCTATGTTCCATTTGCGGTGCAACTGGCCGATGACGCGGGGGAGCGTCTCGTAATCGGTCTTCACCTCATAGGACGGGTCGATCAGCACCATCCCGCGTCGGGGGGTGGGCGGGCAGATCGACAGCACCTTGGCAAGGCCGTCTTCGCGGTAGATCTTGGCACCAAAGGGGGCCGCGGCATACTCGAGTGCCGCATGTTCCTGCGGGTGGAGCTCGCACAGATGGATGCTGTCGATATCGCGCAACAGGTGCCCGGCGATCAGCGGGCTGCCGGGATAGGCGTTGGGGCCGCGCTGAGCCCGCGTCAGGTGCAGCGCGCGGATATAGGGGTGGCTGGCTGGAAACCAGCGCTCGGTCAGCGCAATGCCCTTGGCGGCCTCGCCGGTCTTCACCGCTTCGGGCGCGGTCAGATCATAAAGGCCCCGGCCGGCGTGGGTTTCGAAATAGGTGACCGGCTTGTCCTTTTGCGTCAGGTAATCGAGTGTCCAGGCCAAAAGCGCATGCTTGTGGACATCGGCCAGGTTTCCGGCGTGGTAGAGGTGTTGATAGGACAGCATCGATGGTGCGTAACAGGCGGGGATGCGCGCCGCAAGGGTCGGGCCGTAGCGCGGGGTTCACCCCGCCATCCTTTGCGCGCAGGAAGGCGGGGTGACCCCCGCCCATTACGGGTCGCGTTTGTGGGCGTCGTGGTCGCGGGCGGCTTTGTCGGTTTGCGCGGCCCGCAGATCCCTCTCGGCTTTGGTGCGGCCAAACCTAGCGGCATTTTCGTCCGCCTTGGCGCGGGCCGCCTTGCGCGCGGCCTGCTTTTTGGCAAGACGAAGGTTGACGATTTCGGCCATCAGCCCCGCCCCACTTTCAGCCCTTTGGCCCCAGCATATCTTCGGGCCGCACCACGCGGTCGAAGGTCTCGCCATCGACATAGCCAAGCGCGATGGCCTCTTGCCGCAGGGTGGTGCCGTTCTTGTGGGCGGTCTTGGCAACCTTGGTCGCCGCGTCATAGCCGATGGTGGGGGCAAGGGCGGTGACCAGCATCAGCGATTCCTTCATCAGCTTGTCGATGCGTGGAATGTTGGCTTGGGTGCCCACCACCATGTTGTCGGTGAACGACGCCGCCGCATCGCCCAGAAGCTGCATGGATTGCAGGACGTTATACGACATCATCGGGTTGTAGACGTTCAACTCGAAATGGCCTTGGCTGCCGGCAAAACCCACCGCCGCGTCATTGCCCATCACCTGCGCACAGACCATGGTCAGCGCCTCGGCCTGCGTCGGGTTGACCTTGCCCGGCATGATGGAACTGCCCGGTTCATTTTCCGGCAGGATCAATTCGCCAAGGCCCGAGCGCGGGCCAGACCCCAGAAGCCGCATGTCATTGGCGATCTTGAACAGGCTGACCGCGACGGTTTTCAAGGCCCCCGAAAACATCACCATCGCGTCATGGGCCGCCAGCGCCTCAAACTTGTTGGGGGCGGTAACGAAGGGCAGACCGGTGATCTGGGCGATCTGATGCGCCACCCGCACATCCCAGCCGACCCGGGTGTTCAGGCCGGTGCCGACGGCAGTGCCGCCTTGGGCCAGCTCATAGATTTCCGGCAGCACCTTGTGGATGCGCAGGATGCCTTGGCTGACCTGATGCGCATAGCCCGAAAACTCCTGCCCCAGCGTCAGGGGCGTTGCGTCCTGGGTATGGGTGCGGCCGATCTTGATGATGTCCTTGAACTGCACCGACTTGTCCACCAAGGCGGCATGCAGCTTGTGCAGGCCGGGCAGCAGCACATCGCGCGCCATCATGCCGATGGCTATGTGCATCGCGGTGGGGAAAGTGTCGTTTGACGATTGGCCCATGTTGACATGGTCATTGGGGTGGACCGGCGTCTTGGAGCCCATCACGCCGCCCAACACCTCAATCGCGCGATTGCTGATCACCTCGTTGGCGTTCATGTTGCTTTGCGTGCCTGACCCGGTTTGCCAGACCACCAGCGGGAAATTGTCGTCAAAGCGGCCGTCGATCACCTCTTGTGCGGCGGCGGCGATGGCTTGGCCCAACTCGGTGCTGATGTCACCCTGGTCGATATTGACCAGCGCGCAGGCCTTCTTGATCACCCCCAGCGCGCGGATGATCGCCACCGGCTGACGTTCCCATCCGATGGGAAAGTTCTGGATCGAGCGCTGGGTTTGCGCGCCCCAGTATTTGTCGGCGGGAACTTCAAGCGGGCCAAAGCTGTCGGTTTCGGTGCGGGTGCTGGTCATCTGCAAGCCTCGTGTTTCTGCTCGGTTTCCCATACGAGAGGGCACCGGCAAAATCAATCCGCATACCGTCGCATACTGCGACTATTGCTTGCGGAACTTGTCCAGGCTGACCACTTCGGCGTCGTGATGCGGCGGCGGGTCGTCGTCGCCGTCATCCTCGTCGTCTTCCGCATCATCCTCTTCGACATGGCTTTCAAAGCGCAGGCCGAATTCAACCGAAGGGTCAACGAAGGTGCGCACGGCGTCAAAGGGGATGACCATCGGTTCGGGCTGATTGCCGAAGTTCAGCGTGATGGTGAAACCGTCGTCATCGACATTCAGGTTTTCGAACCAGTGCTGGATGACGATGGTCATCTCGGCCGGATAGCGCGCTTTCAGCCAATCGGCCATTTCCACCTCGGGGTGGGTGGTGTCGAAGGTGATGAAGAAATGATGCGCGCCGGGCAGGCCGTTTTCCGACACGTCCTGCAGCACCGATTGAATCAGACTGCGCATCGCGCGATGCATCAAATTGCCGTAGTCAATGGATCGCGCCATAACAAACCTCGAACTGTCGTGGGTGCAGCATAGGGGTTTTGACTTCGAAGGGAAGGGGCAAGGCGGGGGTCACAGGGCACTGACCGCGACAGAGGCCGCGCAGGACACCGCCAGCACCAGCCAGATCGGGCGATGCAGACCGATCAGCAACAGCGCCGACAGCCCGGAAAGGCCCAGGGCCATCAGGTCGAGGCTGGACAGATCGGCGGTCAGCAGATGCAGCGGGCCGATGCGGGTGATGCCTGTGGTCCGAAACAGCAACGTCACGGCAAACCACAGCGACAGATTCGCGATGACGCCGACCACAGCAGCCATGATCGCCTGCATCGCCCCGGCAAGTCGCGGATCGGCGGTGATGCGGGCAAGGTAGGGGGCGGCCACGAATATCCACAAAAAGCAGGGCACGAAGGTCATCCACAGGGTGACAACGGCGGCCGCCAGACCAAGACCCCAGCCGCCCGCGCCATAGCCCGCCATGAAGCCGACGAACTCGGTCACCAGAATCAGCGGGCCGGGGGTGGTTTCGGCAAGGCCGAGGCCAGCCATCATCTGTTCGGTGGTCAGCCAGCCCTGCACCGCGACCACCTCTTGCGTCATCCAGGCCAGCACCGCATAGGCCCCGCCAAAGGTGACCACGGCAAGTTTGGAAAAGAACCACCCGATGTCGAACAGGATGCCGCCCATGGCCCACAATGCGGCCAGCGGCACCAGCCAGACGCCCAGCCACAGGGCCAGGGTCTGCGCCGTGCGCGGGGCGGTGACCTGCGGCAGCGGCGCGGTGCCGGGGGCGGCGGTCACAAGACCCCAGACCCCGGCGGCAAGGATGATCACCGGAAACGGCAGGTTCAGCGCGAACAGGCCCAGAAAGGCCAGCACGGCAATGGCATGGGCCGCCACCCCGTGCAGCGCCTTGCGCGCCACCCGGATCAACGCCTGAACCACGATGGCGATGACGGCGGCCTGCACCCCCAGAAACAGCGCCTGCATCAAAGGCACCTCGCCCCACGCGGCATAGGCCATCGACAGCGCCAGCACCACCACCGCACCGGGCAGCACGAACAACCCGCCTGCGATCAGCCCGCCAAGGGTGCCGTGCAACCGCCAGCCTGCCCAGGTGGCAAGCTGCATCGCCTCGGGCCCCGGCAGCAGCATGCAAAACGACAGGGCCGAGAGATAGTCTTTCTCTGTCAGCCATTTACGGTCATCCACCAGCACCCGGTGCATCAGCGCGATCTGCGCTGCCGGGCCGCCAAAAGACAAGACCCCGATGCGGGCGAAGGTGCGGGTCAGGTCGGACAGGCTGGGGTGCATGGGCCAAGGCTATGCAAGCCAGATGACGCCCGCAAGACGGTTTCCCCGCCGGGCATTTTACCCGGCGGGGTGGGGTCAGCATGACGTGTGTTTGCAAGCAGCACGTCAATCGGGGGCTTTTGCACCCCGGCAAGCAACAGCGTAACCAGAGGCCGCGCCCGACCTGATTAAGACCGATTCCCTAAGACCGGGTTAAGCCTGTCCGTCACATCCCGTCAAAAGCGCACAAGGCATGCACGATCATGCCCATGTCTTCCAGCTTCTTGCGCCCGCCAAGCTCGGGCAGATCGACGACAAAAGCGCAGCCCACGACCTGCGCGCCCAGGCGTTCGATCAGCTTGATGCCCGCCTCGGCGGTGCCGCCTGTGGCCAGCAGGTCATCGACCAGCAGAATCGTCTCGCCGGCCTGCATCGCATCGTCATGCACCTCGACCACCGCCTCGCCATATTCCAGCGTGTATGACTGGCTTATGGTCTGCCCCGGCAGCTTGCCCTTCTTGCGGATCGGCACAAAGCCGGTGGACAACTGGTGCGCCACCGCGCCGCCAAGAATGAAGCCGCGCGCCTCTAGCCCCACCACCTTGTCGATGCGCATTCCGGCATAGGGGGCCAAGAGTTGATCGACGCACATCCGCAAGCCCCGCGGGTCGGAAAACAGCGTGGTCACATCGCGAAACAGGATTCCTTCATGCGGGAAGTCCACGATGGTGCGGATATAGTCCTTGACGGTCTTGCTCATCATTCACCTTTCAGCACGCGGCCAGCCACCGCGTTCAGTTTTTCCAGAAGGTCAGGGTCGCGCATCGCGGGCGCGGTCATGATCGCATGCTCCAGCGCGCGGTCGCAGCCATGCGGGCAGGGCGCGCGGTCGCGGCCCAGAAGGCCGGGCAGGCGCGACACCAGTGCCCTTGCATGGCCTGCGTTGGCCGCCATGGTCGCCATCACCTGCGCCACATCCACCGCGCCATGGCTGTCGTGCCAGCAGTCGTAATCGGTGACCATGGCGACGCAGGCATAGCAAAGCTCGGCCTCGCGGGCGAGTTTGGCCTCGGGCATCCCGGTCATGCCGATCAGGTCGGCCCCCCATGCGCGATACAGGCGGCTTTCGGCGAGGGTGGAAAACTGCGGCCCCTCCATCGCGACATAGGTCGCCCCCTCATGCACCCGCGCCCCGGTGTCGCGGGCGGCCTGCGCCACATGGGCCGACAGGCGGGCGCAGGTGGGGTGCGACAGGCCGACATGGGCGACGCAGCCTGCGCCGAAGAACGACTTTTCGCGCGCGAAGGTCCGGTCGATATACTGGTCAACGATCACGAAATCGCCCGGCACATAGTCTTCGCGCAAGGACCCCACCGCCGACAGGGCCACCACATCGGTGCAGCCAAGGCGCTTGAGCGCGTCGATATTGGCGCGGTAGTTCACCGTGCTGGGCGACTGGACATGGCCGCGGCCGTGGCGGGGCAGAAAGGCCATGGCGACCCCGTTCAGCCGACCCACCAACACCTCGTCCGACGGCTTGCCCCAGGGGGTTGCCACCTTGACCCACGAGGCACCCTCCAGCCCTTCGACCTGATAAATCCCCGACCCGCCGATAACGCCGATCATCGTGTCCATGGCCTTGCCCCCGTGCTGTTTGCCGCGATCTTAGGATGGGTTTCGGGCGGGGGGAAGGGGGCGGGTTCCCGCTGTGTTACAGATGTCTGATCCATGCAAAATCAAGGGCTTGACCGCAAGAGATTCAGGTTTTGGTAACACATTCCGGCCCCTTGCCCCTGCGGCATATAGGCTTGCGGGGGCCTTGGGGCGTGGCTAACGTGGTGTTAACCCCGTTACGACAGGCTGGGGGCAACGTGGGTGGGCGCAGCCATCCGGGGCAAAGACTGGGGCCAAGACTGGGGCCAAGACTGGGGCCAAGACTGGGGCCAACATTGGGGCCAAGACTGGGGCAGGGCGGCATGAACCATCTGTATTATGGCGACAACCTGATTGTCCTGCGCGAACAGGTGCGCGATGAATCGGTGGACCTGATCTATCTGGACCCGCCGTTCAATTCCAACGCCAGCTACAACGTGCTGTTCAAGGGGCCGCAGGGCACCGACAGCGCCGCGCAGATTGAGGCGTTTGACGACACCTGGCACTGGAACGACAGCGCCGAAGCGGCCTTTGGCGATGTGATGCGCGGGGCCAATGCGGCGGCCAGCACCATGCTGCGGGCGATGCGGTCCTTTCTGGGTGACAATGACATGATGGCGTATCTGGCCATGATGGCGGTGCGATTGCTGGAATTGCACCGGGTCTTGAGGCCGACCGGCAGCCTGTATCTGCACTGCGACCCGACCGCGAGCCACTATCTGAAGATCTTGCTGGATGCGGTGTTTGGGAAGGAGAACTTTCGAAACGAGGTTATTTGGAAGCGGACGAGTGCCCACTCAGGTGCAAAGAGGTGGGGACCGGTTCATGACACGATCCTTTTCGCCTCTAAGTCGAGTGATTTCCTGTGGAACAAGATCACGCAAGACTATGACGACATCTATCTAAATGCGTTCTTTACTCATCAAGACGCAGATGGGCGCCGCTGGAGACGGGCTGACCTAACTGGTGCAGGAGTAAGAAATGGCGCTTCGGGTCTGCCTTGGCGCGGGATTGATGTGACGGCAAAGGGCAGACACTGGGCGGTTCCGGCTGAACAACTTGATGCACTCGACGCACAAGGAAAAATCCATTGGCCCCAGAAAGAGGGCGGCGTTCCGCAACGCAAAAAATACCTTGAAGAACTGACGGGTATGCCTATTCAAGACATGATCACGGACATAAAGCCCGTCCACAACATCGGCGAGGAACGCCTCGGCTACCCCACCCAGAAACCCGTCGCCCTGCTGGAACGCATCCTGAGCGCCAGTTCCAACCCCGGCGATGTGGTGCTGGACCCGTTTTGTGGCTGCGGCACCACGGTGCATGCGGCGCAAAAGCTGGGGCGGCAATGGATCGGCATTGATGTGACGCATCTGGCGATTGGCCTGATCGAAAAGCGGCTGCGCGATGCGTTTGAAGGCGTGCAATTCACCACCCATGGCGTGCCGCAAGACCTTGCCGGGGCGCGCGACCTTGCCGCGCGGGGCCGCGAGGATAAGAATTACTACTTCGAGTTCGAAAAATGGGCGCTGAGCCTGATTGCCGCCCAACCCGGCAACCTGTCGAAAAAGGGCACTGACAGGGGCATTGACGGCAACCTCTATTTCGGGGCCAAGCACGAAGGCCGGGCGATTGTGTCGGTCAAGGCGGGCGACAATGTCGGCGTTGCGATGATCCGCGACCTGCGCGGCGTGATTGAACGCGAAGGCGCGCAGATCGGCGTGTTCCTGACGCTGACAGAACCCTCGCGCCCGATGATCACGGAAGCGGCGGGTGCCGGGCAATATGAGGTGCCGGGGCTGGCCGGATCGGTGCCGCGCATCCAGATTGTCACGATTGAACAGGCCCTTGCCCTGCGCGACCGCGCGGTAAAACTGCCCGCGCTGCGGCAAGACAGCTTCAAGCGCGCGGCGCGTGAGGTGGACGGCTCTGCCCAAGGCGCGCTGGATTTGTAAAGCGATCCGTGGCCCTTGGTGGCGCGTGCCCCATCGCTTTGCGCCGGGCCCCCCACCCCCATCCCCTCCCCACGCGGGGGAGGGGAGGCGCGCTTTGGTTCAGGGTGCGCTTTTGGGGGGCGAGGGCCGTGCAACGGTCTTGATGCGGCTCCCTCCCCCCTTGTGGGGGAGGGGGGCTTAAGGAGTGAATTGGCAACGCGGCCCCCCACCCCCGACCCCTCCCCACAAGGGAGAGGGGAGAGGCGCGCTGGACAGGTCAGTAGAGGCGCCTCCCTCCCCCATTGTGGGGGAGGGTTGGGGAGGGGGGCTTGCCGCAGGAAAGACCGCTGCTGCCACCCCCTCCCCACGGGGGGAGGCGAGGTGCGCGTCAGCGAGGGCGGGCGGCATGCCCCCTGCGGTTCATCGCGACACCCTGAACGTGCTGCGTGAACAGGTGCGGGATCCGTGGGGGAACCTGATCTGTCTGGACCCGCCGTTCCATTCCAACGCCGGCGACACCATGCTGTTCATGGGGCCATCGGGCACCGAATCCGTCGCGCAGTTCGGGGCGTTTGAAGACACCCGGCACTGGAACGACAGCGTCGAGGCGGCGTTCGGCGATGTGATGCGCAGCGGAAATGCAGCGGCCAGCACCATGCTGTGGGCGATGCGGCTGGACTTGCCCGGCTATTGTGGAGAGCGTTCATCTCACTTCCCGAGCGTTTCGCTCGAAGGCGACGGGGCTCTGGAAGTCGAGCGATGAATGCCGCCTGACGGGTTATAGAAGCCGCCGATGTATCTGGCGGCGGCGTTTTCGGCCTGCTGGCGGGATTGCGATGCGACCGGCCAGATCAGCTCGGACTTGATGGTCTTGCAGATCGTTTCCACCATGGAGTTATCGTAGCAGTGACACGGCACATCCGGCTGATCGGGAAGCGGGCCTTCTCCGTCTCGATGACGCCGAAGGCCATCGACTTCCCTCTTTCGCGAAGAAGGCCGCGGTGGCTTTTTTAGGATGTCCCGCTCCTGCTTCAGCGCCGTATTCTCACGACGCAGCCGCTTCAGCTTGGCATGCAGATCGACCGGCGCCTCGCTCGGCTTACTGGCATCATGCTTGTGGCGCAGCCATCGCGTCAGCGTCGACAACCCGATGCCCGGATGCTCGGCGATCTGCCGCCGCGTCGTGCCGCTGGTCAATGCCAGCCGCACCGCATCACGCCGAAACTCCGGCGTCGGCCTGTTTTCCGTTTCCCATGGAACACGTCCTGGTTCCTCTGTTGGTGCTCTTCACCTTTTCCGGGCCAGTCCTCTGAGCTGTCGATCTGAAATCTGGATGCGCGGATTGCTCCATTGGCACGGCGCGTCAAGGGTATGGGTCCCAAAGCATGGGACACCTCGCTGTTGTTGGATTGTCACGCACTTAAGCTGGTGGTGTGACAGGCCGATGTCGCGGCGCATCAGGGGGCAGGGCAGGGCACAACCTCCAGCCCGTTGCGGCCTGCGCGCCAGTAAGACGTGCAGGTGGCCGGATCATAGGCATCGGGGCAGGCGGCGGCCCGCGTGCCGGTGCCGATCCAGACCTTGCCATCGGTGCCCTGGACCAGCTTGGCCCCGATGCCGAGGAAGTCGTCTGAGGTGCCGGTCGCGGGGTAACGGCTGGACAGATAGACATGTATGTAACACAGCGCCGCGCCGCAGTGGCCTTGATGGGTTGCGCCCATGCAGGTGACGGCGCGGAAATCCATCACAAGGTCGGGCTGGCCATCGGCGTCAAGGTCGGCGGCAAGGGGAGCGCCGGGGTCAACGCTGTAGCCGCGCCATTCGCAGGTCTCGGCGATGTCGCGGGTCAGGGCGGCCTGCATCATCGCGGTCACGTTGGTTGGGGCTGCGGGGGCGGGGGCCTTTGGCCGTGGCGGGGCGGCCCAGCGTGCCTCGCAATAGGCGATCATTTCGGCAAGGGCAGGGCCAAGGCCCGTGGTGGGGAAGGGCCCCCAGCGGCCATGCGCGCCGTCGATGGCCCAGACCTGTGCCACGGACAGGGCCGCGATGGCCGCGTCCTTGGTGCCGATGGGGTGGGTCCAGCCTTGGGAATTGATCAGGTCGTAGTGGGCAAGGGGCAGGCCAAAGGCGGCGCGGTCGGTCACCAGCCGCAGGTCGCTGCGCGGTAGGGGATCGGAATAGGCGAGCCCGGGGCTGCGGTCTGGCATGATCAGCCCCAGCGTGCCGGGTTGGGTCAGCATCGCCTCATCCGACTCGGGCAGCGGCAGGCCGCGGGGCGAGACGCCGCCGCAGTGAAACTCGGGCCAGGACTCGGTCGCGGTGACCCAGGCCTCGAACCACGCGCCGTTGTCAAAGCTGGCCACTTTCCAGCCTTGCGCCAGTACGGCGGACCCCATGGCGCAAAGCGCCACGGCCAAGCGGATGGATCGAAGGACGCGCAACACCAGCATATGCCACCTGCAAAGCAACGGTCTGGCGACAGTGTGCTCAGCTTTCCCCCGGTCGCGCAAGGTCGACCACATCGCGCACCAGCACATAATCGCGATAGCCCAAGCGCCCGACCGGCTGAAAGCGGGTCACGTCAAAGCGTCCGTCCACCAGACAGTCATCGCGAAGGTGGATGCCGGTCACCGTGCCGAGGATCAGGAAATTGCTATTGCCTTGCAAGGTGATGATCTGGGTCACCCGGCATTCCAGCGTGGCCGGGCTGCCCTCTACGCGCGGGCAGGTGATCGTGGTGCAAAGGGCCTTGGCCACATCGGCGGCGGCAAACTCATCGGTGCCATGCGGCAGGGCGGCCGAGGTGTCGCTCATCTGCTGCAACTGGCAGGCCGCGACGATGTTGACGGCGAAAACCCCGGTGTCGCGCAGGTTGGTCAGGCTGTCCTTGACCCCGGTCGAGGCAAACATCACCTGCGGCGGCGCGTAGGCCACCGCGTTGAAGAACGAATAGGGGGCCAGATTGTCGCCCTGCGCGCCGGTTGTCGAGATCCAGCCGATCGGGCGCGGGGTGACGATGGCGCCGAACGGGTTGTGCGGCAGACCGTGGCCGTCTTCGGGGCGGTAGAACATGGGCGGGCTTTTCGGATTTGAACCTGACATAAACGCATGTTACGGGCGCATGCCACGGGCAATGCGGCGGAATCGCCGGCGGTCGGTGTTTCTTGACGCCTTGGGGGGGTTGTCGCCGTGTTCAAGCTGGAGGAAGAGACCGAGGCCGACTGGTGGGAGGTGGAGGCGCTGTATGACCTGTGCTTTTCCCCCGGTCGCACGGCGCTGTCTTCTTACCGGTTGCGCGACGGGGTGCCCGCCGTGGCCGCCCTGTGCCTGACCTTGCGCGATGATGACAATGCGCTGGCGGCGGTGATCCGCTACTGGCCCGCACGGGTGGGTGGCAAGGATGTGCTGCTGTTGGGGCCTGTGGCCGTGCATCCGACCCGGCAGGGCGAGGGGCTGGGGGGCTTGCTGATTCGCGAAAGCCTGGCCGAGGCGCGGCGTCTGGGCTGGGAGCGGGTGCTTCTGGTGGGGGACGCGCCCTATTACAGCCGGTTCGGCTTTCGCAGGCTGGACGGCGTGGTGATGCCGCCGCCCACCAACCCCGACCGGGTGCTGGGGCTGGAGCTGAAGGCCGGGGGATGGGCCGGTGTGACGGGTGCGGTGACAAAAGCCGATTGAGCGCCCATTGCGCCGCGCGCGGGCAAGCCCATATCATTGGGCATGGAGCAAAACCCGAATCCCGTTGTGGTCTATGACGCCATAGATGCCTTTGCGCCGGAAATCGCGGCGCTGGGTCTGCGCTATCGGCGGGCCAATGGTCCGGTGATGGCGCTGGTCAACCGGCTGGGCGGCACGCTGGAAAAGCAGATGAAGCTGTTGCCCGCGGGCACCCGCGCGCAACTGGACCGGTTGGCCGAACAGGGCCTTGCCGCGGCTTATGCGATGGCGGGGCAGGGCGAGCGGCTGCCCGACCCCGGCGTGCGCGGGTCCTTCGCGGCGGTGATGGCATCGGGGGCTGTCGGCGGGGCCGGGGGGGTGCCCACCGCGCTGGCCGAACTGCCGGTGACGATCACGCTGATCTTGCATGCCATCCGTCAGGCGGCCCGCGCCGAAGGCTTTGACCCCGACGAGCCCGCGATCCGGGCCGAGTGCATCCGGGTGTTTGGCGCCGGCAGCCCGCTGGCCAGCGATGACGGCATCAACACCAGTTTTCTGTCGGCGCGCATTACCCTGACCGGGCCTGCGGTGCACAAGATCATCGCATCTGTCGCGCCGAAACTGGCGGTGGCCTTGGGGCAAAAGCTGGCGGCGCAGGCGGTGCCGGTGCTGGGGGCGGTGACCGGGGCCGGGCTGAACGCGGCGTTCTTGCAATATTATGTCGAGGTGGCCCGCATCCGCTTTGCCCTGCTGCGCCTGTCGCGCATCTATGGCGAGGACGAGGTGCTGGAGGCGTTCGGTCTGGCGGTCGAGACGCCCCGGTTGCGCCGCGCCTGAAAGGGCAGGACCGTGGCGGGGGCAGGAGCCTCCGGCGGGGGTATTTTCGGCCAAGAGGAAACCCGAATGCATCTTCTTGCGGCGGGGCTGGCGGCCTTGCGGCCCGGCTTCACGCGCCTTGGGTGGCCAGCCAGTTCATCAGCGCGGGGCGGGCGCTTTCGTGGCCTTTGCTGCGCGCGTCGTCGATCACCGCCCGGAGCTGTTCGACGTTCACCCGGCGCAACAGCGCCTTGACCGGGCCGATCGAGGCCGGGCGCATCGACAGGCTACGCAGGCCAAGGGCGACCAGCGCCAGAGCCTCGATCGGGCGCCCGGCATCTTCGCCGCAAAACGACAACGGCGTGCCCGAGGCGGCGCAGCGCGCGATGATGCCTTGCAGGAAATCGAGAAACGACAGGTTCAGCATGTCATAGCGGCGGCGGACCCGTTCGTTTTCGCGGTCGGCGGCGAAGAAAAACTGCTTGAGGTCATTGCCGCCGATCGAGACGAAATCGGCCAGATCGAAAAACGCCTTGGGCGCATAGGCGAGACTGGGGGTTTCCAGCATGGCGCCGATGTCCAGCCGTTCGGGCACCGGGTGGCCCAGCGAGCGTTCGCGGTGCATTTCGCGCAGCACATGGCTGCGGGCCTGCTGAAACTCGGAATATTCCGAGACAAACGGGAACATCACCGTCAAGGGTCGCGTCCCCGAGGCCCGGATCAGCGCCTGCATCTGCATGCGCAACACGCCCGGCTTGTCCAGCCCGACGCGAATGGCGCGCCAGCCCATGGCGGGGTTCGGCTCATCATTCGGCTTCATGTAGGGCAGCACCTTGTCGGAGCCGATGTCGAGGGTGCGAAAGGCCACGCGGCGGCCACGGGCCGCGTCGATCACCCGGGCATAAAGCGCCGCCAGTTCGGCGCGTTGCGGCATCTTGTTGCGCACCAGAAACTGCAATTCGGTGCGAAACAGCCCGACCCCGTCAGCGCCCGAGTTTTCCAGACTGGGCAGGTCGGCCATCAGCCCCGCATTCATTTGCAATGACACCGTGGTGCCGCACAGGGTGGTGGCAGGCAGGGCGCGCAAGGACGCGTACCGTTTTTGCGCCTCGGCCTGCATGGCGATCGTGTCGCGAAAGGCGCGGGCCACGGTTTCTTCGGGGCGCAGATGCGCAATGCCCTGATCGCCATCGACAAGGATATGGTCGCCGTTCAGCGCCTCGGTGGTGATCTTTCTGGCATGGATCACCAGCGGGATCGCCAGCGCGCGGGCGACAATGGCGGCATGGCTGCCGACCGAGCCTTCCTCAAGCACCACGCCGCGCAGTTTTCGCCCGTAGTCCAGCAACTCGGCCGGGCCGATGTTGCGCGCGACAAGCACCGGGTTTTCCGGCATTTCCGCCCCGGTATCGGCACCTTGCCCGGTCAGGATGCGCAGCAGCCGGTTGGACAGGTCGTCCAGATCATGCAGGCGTTCGCGCAGGTAGGCGTCGGGCACCTGTTCCAGCCGGGCACGGGCGGCGGATTGTTCCTTTTCGACCGCGGCTTCGGCGGACAGGCCGTTGTGGATGTCTTCCTCCATCCGGCGCAGCCAGCCGCGCGAATTGGCAAACATCCGGTAGGCCTCGAGCACCTGTTTCTGGTCCTTGTCGAGGCTGGCCACCGACAGCAGATCATCGACCGAGACGCGCAACTTGCCCTCCGCCTCGCGGATGCGGTCGATCTCGGTCA
>JAFGXY010000033.1 GCA_016936395.1 Paracoccaceae bacterium
ATTTGGCGTGCATGCCTTGTATGGGTATTGAATATTGGTCATGTCTTGGTCGAAGAGCCGTTTCGTATGGATTCCGAGCGCGCTTTTTCTGATTTTACTGGCGACTGCTGGCGTGCTCGCGGCCCGCATTACCTGGTTGTGGCTGGCACCGGCACCAGTGTATGTATCGCCTGCCGAGTCGGGGGGCGAGGCGAGTGAAAAGTCGCAGTCGGCATCGGTTGAGCAGATCGGCAGTTGGCATCTGTTCGGCCGGGCAGCGACGCCAGACAATCCCACGGCGACAAAGATAGCGGCATCCCAATTAGGGGTGAAGCTCGAAGGCATCATCAGCGGTTCTCCCTCGCCCCTGGTCATGCTGCGGGTGGGTGGCGAGGTGCGATTGCTGCAAGTCGGTGATGCGTTGTCTGCGGGGGTAAGCATCGTTTCGATCGCGCCTGATCGGGTCGTCATCTCCAATCAGGGCCGTCTTGAGTCAATCGCCTTCCCCAAGCCCCAGTCGCTTGATCAGGCCCCCGCACCGAGCGCCGCATCGCTGACTACGACAAGCCCGCGTGGTGTTTCCCGCTCCGCTGTCGCACCCACTGTTCGGGTGCAGGCAGAAGAAATCCGGCATAACCCTCAAACCTTGCTGCGTTTTGTGACCGTATCGCCTGTGCAGCAAGACGGCGAGGTCAGTGGTTATTCGCTGCGTCCGGTACCGGGGCAGGAAGCACTCATGCGAGCGCTTGGGCTCATGCCGGGGGATGTGCTGACATCCATCGACGGGATGCCGGTCAATGATCCCACCCTGTTGCCGCGCGTGATGCCGCTATTGAATTCAGGCCAGCCATTGCAGGTGGTGGTCGAACGGGGCGGTCAGCCCCTGAGTATGACGATTAATTTGGACTCATTACAATGATGAACACCGCTCGCGGCATCCGCGACCAAGCATCCACCCTGGTTTTTGGCATGGCGCTGACACTGGTCACCTCCGCCGGCCTGATCAGCAGTTCTGCCCGTGCTGCCGATGCGCCCCCGCCCGGTATTTCGCATATTCAGGACGACAAATCCGATACGGATAAGGTTACCCTGAATTTCCGCGACATGGATATCGGCGCGCTCATCGAGGCCGTCTCTAAAGTCACGGGCAAGAACTTCATCGTCGACCCCCGGGTCAAGGCGCGGGTCACCGTCATTTCCGCCAAGCCGATGAGTCCGCAGAAACTCTATGACGTGTTCCTTTCGATCCTGCAGGTCAATGGCTTTGCCGCCGTGCCTGCGGGCAACGTCATCAAGATCGTGCCGGAAATCAATGCCCGTTCCGATGCCCAGCCGGTCAATCCCGGCGCTTCGGCCGATGGCGATCAGATGGTGACCGAAGTCGTGCGCCTGCGTTATGTTCCTGCCGCGCCCCTGCTGACCGTTTTGCGCCAGATCATGCCGCAACAGGCCGCGCTTTCGGTGTACCCCGATTCCAACTCGCTGGTGATTACCGACCGGGCGGGGAATATCGGTCGTTTGAAAAAGATACTGGCCAAGGTGGATCAACCCGCCGTGGGGGATGTGGAAATCATTCGGTTGAAGCGGGCATCGGCTGACTCGGTCGTGTCCACACTCAAGGCATTGTTTGGCGCCAGCGGCAGTGGAGCAACCACACCGGGCGCGGCTCCAGCAGCGGGCGGCAACAACTTTTCCCGTGTGCCGGTATTCGCCGCCGATGACCGCACCAACAGCGTTCTGCTGAGTGGTGATGCCGTATCCCGCGCCAAGATGCGCGCCATCATCCTGAACCTGGACATGCCGCAGACGAATTATGGCAATACGCGCGTGTTCCGACTCAAATATGCCAATGCCGAAGACCTCGTCGGTGTACTCAAAGGGTTCGTGAGCACCAACGGAGCCGCATCCACCGGGGCGACGGCCGCGAAAGAGGCGACCACCAATCCGGACAACACCCGTCTTGAGATCGCCGCCGACAAATCCCTCAACGCCCTGGTCGTGACGGCGTCACCCAGCCGGATGCAGACGGTCGAGTCGGTGATCGATCAGCTCGATATCCGGCGCAAGCAAGTGTTGGTGGAAGCGATCATTGCCGAGGTTTCGAACGGCGTAACCAAAAAGTTGGGTACCCAGTTTCTGGTCGGTGGCGGCAGCGGTACGGTGCCGATCGGTATTTCCACCTTCAACGGCCTGCTGTCCAGCGTCGCCAGCTCCGCCGCGCAGGCGGGTACAGGCAGTGTGGGCAGCGCCATTGGTTTGGGTTTGGCCGGAGCGTTGGGCGATGGCGGCAATGTTGGCGTGGGGCGATTCGGTCAAGGTGGTGCTGATTTCGCTTTACTTGTTTCGGCTTTGGCAGGCAACTCGGGTAACAACATTCTCTCCACGCCGAGTCTGCTCACATTGGATAACCAGGAAGCCAGTATCGTGGTCGGCCAGAATATTCCAATCGTCACCGGCTCTTATGCCCAGACCGGCTCGGCAACCTCGCCCACCAATCCGTTCCAGACCATCACGCGCGAAGACATCGGCGTCAAGCTCAAGGTCACGCCCACCATCAGCCCGGATGGCACCGTGCGTTTGAAAATCGAGCAGGAAGTCTCCAGCCTCGACAGCGCAGCGCAAAGCTCGGCGGGATTGATCACCAACAAACGCAATGTGACCACCACCGTGCAGGTCGATGACGGTGATGTGGTCGTG
>JAFGXY010000004.1 GCA_016936395.1 Paracoccaceae bacterium
AACCGGCCCGCGCTTTGCAGATTATGCGCATGGCAAATGGCAATGGCCAAGGCATCCGCCGCATCGGCCCCGGCAATCTGCACACCGGGAAGATGCAGCCGCACCATATGGTCCACCTGCACCTTGGCAGCATGGCCGACGCCGACAACCGTTTTTTTCACGGCATTTGGTGCATATTCCCCGACCGCCAGCCCGAACTGCGCCGGCACCAGCAGGGCAATGCCCCGCGCCTGCCCCAGTTTCAGCGTGGCGACCGCATCCTTGTTGACAAAGGTATGCTCCACCGCTGCCGCGTCGGGGGCATAGGTCTTGACCACCTCGGTCAGTTGCGCATGCAGGCTGCGCAGGCGTTCGGCCAGATCGCCATCTGCCGCATCGGAATGGCAGATGCCGTTGGCCACGTGGCTGATGCGGGTGCCGATCACGTCGATCAGGCCCCAGCCAAGGTTGCGCAACCCCGGATCAATTCCCAAAACCCGCATGCCCGCCCCGTTTTGTTTTTGTTGCTTTCTTACGCATTAGCACGAAAGGGGAACATTCGCCAAGTCCCTTCCCGTCACCGGGGGGCTCGGCTTTCGCGCTGACCGGCACGGATCGACAGGGACACCCGCCAACAAAAGCCCCGCATGCTGGCCCCCGAGCCACGCAAGCATGGCAATATTTCGGCAAAGCCCATGCAGCTGGCGCATGGCCGTCATTCCGGGAGGCTGACTTGTGATCCACATCCTGCGTCGTTATCTGGCAGTCCACAGGCAGATTTGCCGACTCTATGAGCAGTTTGAAAAGGATCACCGCCATGGCCGCCACAGACACGACCCGCCCGGCACCGTTTGGCGCCATTTCGATCTTCCGCGCCGTTCAGGGCGTCAGCGATCTGTTTGCCGCAATCGCCACCTGGAACGATGCCCGGGTGACCCGCAAGGCCCTGTCCAAACTCTCGGACCGTGAGTTGGACGACATTGGTCTGTGCCGGGGCGATATCGACGCACTGACCCGATAGATCAAGCCCAGCCTCCAACCGAAAAGGGCCGCCACGCATCGCGTCGGCGGCCTTGTGTTTTGGCGCAGGACGGCAGTCTGCAAGCAGCCTTGCAGACCAGCCCCGACGTCAGCCCCGACCAATCTGCGTGAAGGCCACAATCTGGCGAGCGGTCCAGGCGCTAAGCGGATCAACCTGCATCAACAGCCCGCCAACGCGGTCGAACCCCTGACCCTGCAACAGGTCATCCACCCGTGCCTCATAGGCTTCGATGCCAAGCTGGAACAGAAGAGACGCTTTGAGCGCGATACCAAGCACAAGCGCGGTGAGAACCGGCCGAACCACCGGGAAATCAAGTTTCCGTCTGGACATGCGGCGCGAGTAGAAGGACCGACCAAGCGTCCCCTCTGCCTCAAATCCAAAGCCTTTCGCCCGTGCCTTTTCGATGCGGGCGATCCGCTTGGTAAACTCAGCAATGCATGGGTCTGTCATAATCGAATACTCCACAAACCCGCCACCCAAGATCAAGGTATTGGGCAATTGTGGCAACTTTGGGGCGGAACGAGCAATTTCAAGGCAAACTGCCTCAGACGCGCCGCAAAACCAGGGTGGACCACTCTCCGATATCGTCGCGCGACACCAGGTCATGCCCCAAAGCGACATAGGCCGCCGTCACCGCTTCGGCCTGCACCACCAGCAGGCCCGACAGGATACACAAACCGCCCCGGCCCAGATGCGCGGCCATCGGCGGGGCCAGTTCGATCAGCGGGCCTTTCAAGATGTTGGCAAAGACCAGATCATAGGGTGCAGCCTCGGCCAGACGCGGATGGGCAAAACCCGCGGCCTCCAGACATTCGATCCGGCCCTGAAGTCCGTTGATCGCAACGTTTGCCTCGGCCACATCGACAGCAACTTCGTCGATGTCACTGGCGATCACCAGCGCGTCGGGCAGAACGGCCGCAGCCGCCATTGCCAGCACGGCGGTGCCACAGCCGATGTCCGCAACCCTTGCCGGACGAAAGCCTGCGTCAAACAGCCGATCAAAGGCGCGCAGACAGCCCAGCGTGGTGCCGTGGTGCCCGGTGCCAAAGGCCACTGTCGCCTCGATCTGCAAGGCGACGCGGTCGGGGCCAAGCCCGGCAGCCCGGTCGGCATCATGGCTGCCATAGACAAAGAACCGACCGGCATCGACCGGTGACAGCTCACGCCGCACCTTGGCGACCCAGTCAATCTCGGGCAGTTCCGAAATTGCAAACGGCCTCGCGCCATGTGCACTGGCAAGCGCGGCCAGCATGTCGGCATCGGGCGGATCAAGGAAATAGGAGCCAACCTCCCACAGACCGGACTCGTCCTCGATCTCGAACGCACCCACGCCGTAGGGGGCCGGTTCCAGCGCCTCAAGCGCATCAGCCAAGGCCTTGGCCGCGGCCTCGCCCGGCAGGGTGGTCAGCGCGGTGAAGGTGCGCTGCGCATGTTCGGTCACCTGAAACGGCGCAGCCCCGAAAGCGGCTGCCAGCACGTCCAGCAAGGCAGCTTCAGGCGCCTTGGCAAAGCTTGCAACAACGCGCAGACCCCCCGGCGTTTCAGCGTCGTCGAACAGTTCCACCTCCAGCGGCGCAGGCTGCATCCGCTCCAGCGCGTTGGCCAAAGCCTCGGCGGCATCTTCGCCGGTGATCGTGGTCAGGGCGGTATAGCTGGGCATGGCGAACCTATGGCAGTTGCTACCAGCGGCCTAGCGGGCATGCAGCCTGCCGTCAAGCGGCCCTCAGGCGCCGCCCCGCAACACCCGCCATGCGACGCCAAGCAAGCGGCGCGGGCCAAGGTCGGCATAATCCATCTCGCCGGCCAAAAGCGACAGGTAGCGGCGTTGCAGATGGTCAGACCGCGACAGCGCCCGCAACAGGCGTGGTTGCAGGCGCGGATGATACACCAGATGCGTCAATAGCCGGGCCCGCAGCAGTTCGGCGCGGATCGGCTGCATCGCCTGATGATACAGGGCAAAGGCGCTGCCGGGGTCGCCGGCGGCAAGTGCGCGTGCGGCGGCCTCGGCGGCAAGGCGGCCTGACAAGATCGCCCAGCCGATGCCTTCACCGGTGATCGGGTCAACCAGCCCCGCCGCATCGCCCGCCAGCAGCACAGCCCCCCGCCCCGGCCTTGGGCGCAGTGCCCCCGAAGGCAGGTGGTGGCCCTTGATCCTGACGGCTTCGGGGTCAACGCCGCGAGCGCGCAGCCACGCCTCGAACCGCGGGCGCAGATCGGCGTCTTGTGCGGCGATACCGCCGATGCCCAGGGTGCGGCCATGGGCTTTGGGGAAATCCCAGCCATACCCGCCGGGGGTGGCGGTCATGTCCAATTCGGTATGCGCACCGGGCGGGCCGGGCACTTCCACCTCCAGCGCAAAGCCCGTCGCGGCACGGCGTTTGCCTTGACCAAACAGCGCACGGGCCACGGCGGAATGCACGCCGTCCGCTCCGATCACCACCGGGGCAGACAGGTTCACCCCATCGGCAAGGCTGATGCGCCCCGCCTCGGGCGCACAACTGGCCATCCGATGACCGCAAAAATCCTCTGCGCCCGCAGCGATTGCCCGGGCGCGCAACGCGGCGTCAAACGCGGTGCGCATCGTCATGTAGAAGCTTGGCGCATCGGCGACATCGGCCAAGGCGCGCGCGCCATCGGCAAAGCGCATGCTGCGGCTGACGTGGAACAGATCGTCCGGCAACGCGCCAAACACCGCTGTTGCATAGCCATGGGCGCGCCCGGTGACGCCGCCCCCACACAGCTTGTTGCGCGGAAAGGCGGCCTTGTCGATCATGGCCACCCGCAATCCGGCCTTGCGGGCGGTCATCGCTGCCGCAGAGCCGGCAGGCCCGGCACCGATCACCAGCAGATCATGGCTGGTCGCCGCCAAGATCAGGCCGTGACGCCGGTGCCGATCGGACAGGCAACACCGGTGCCGCCGATGCCGCAATAGCCATTGGGGTTCTTGGCCAGATATTGCTGGTGGTAATCCTCGGCATAATAGAACACTGGCGCCGGCAGGATCTCGGTGGTGATCGCGCCCTTGCCCGCCGCAGTCAACGCCGCCTGATACACGGCCTTGCTGGCCTGCGCCGCCGCGGCTTGCGCGTCGGTGTAGGTGTAGATGCCGCTGCGATAGGTGCTGCCCACGTCATTGCCCTGCCGCATGCCTTGGGTCGGGTCATGCCCCTCCCAGAACAGCTTCAGAAGCGCCGCGTAGCTGACCACGGCAGGGTCAAAGATCACCCTTACAACCTCGTTGTGGCCGGTCATCTGGGTGCAGGTTTCCTTGTAGGTCGGGTTCGGGGTAAAGCCGCCCGCATAGCCGACCATGGTCAGCCAGACGCCGGGCACCTGCCAGAACTTGCGCTCCACCCCCCAAAAGCAGCCCATGCCGAACATCGCCTGCTCCATGCCCTCGGGCACCGGAGATTTCAGCGGCAGGTTTGACACGAAATGCGCGTCTGCGGTCGGCAACGGGGTTGGTCGGCCCGGCAGCGCGTCTTTCGGGTCCACCATCTGCGTCTTGGATCGGCTGAGGAAGAACATCACGCATTCCTTCTGAACATGAACCCAGCATATAGGATCAGGCTGCCGTCCCGGCAGTCACTCGGCCGGTTGTGGGCGCAATCCGCCCAAAATCGTTTCATACCCCGGCGTGGGGTCGCGCGGCACCAGCATTGACAGTCCCAGCGACACCGCCGCCATGCCCGCCGCCAACATGAACACGCCCCCCGGCGACACCACCCACATATAGCCCAGCGCCGCAGGCAGGAACACCGCCGCGATATGGTTGATGGTAAAGGCCACGGCAGCGGTGGGGGCAATATCCGCGGGATCGGCAATCTTCTGGAAATAGGTCTTCAGCGTCAGGTTCATGGTGAAAAACACATGATCCAGCACATACAGCGCCGAGGCCACCACCACGCCCCAGCCAAAGGCATAGACCCCGCCATAGGCGAGAAACACCGCCATCAGCCCGGCATATTGCACGATGATCATCGCCCGCTCGCCAAAGCGCGCTACCCAACCGCCGATGAACGGCCCCGCCGCCATGTTGGCCACATAGTTGATGATGAACAGCGCGGTGATCTGGTGAACCTCCATCCCGAAGCGTTCCACCATCATGAAGGCGGCAAACACCACGAAAATCTGCCGCCGTGCACCTGCCATGAATTGCAGCGCATAATACAGCCAATAGCGGCGGCGCAGGACCATGCTTTTGTGCTGCGCCACAGGTGCCTCGAACTGCGGATAGGCCAGCAGCGCAAACACCGCAATCGCCGCCGTCAGCCCGCCCGACACCAGATAGACCACGTTGTAAGACAGGCCCAGACTGTCCCACAACGCCACCAAAGCCACATAGGCCAGCAGCGACGCGCCCGATCCTGCCGCCACGATCCAGCCCAGCACCTGCGGCGCGCGGGCCTTGTCGATCCATTGCAGTTGCAACGACTGGTTCACCGTCTCGAAATAGTGAAACCCGATCGACGACAGCAGCGTCAGAAACAGGATGCCGCCAAAGGACGGGAACATCGCCGTCAGAGCTGATGCCACGCCAAGAAGGATCAGGCTGACCAGCGCCAGAACCTGTTCGCGCATCACCAGCAGAACAAGGATCACACCGATGGCCAGAAAGCCCGGTATCTCGCGCACCGAATGCAGCCAGCCGATTTCGACCCCGGTAAAGCCCGCCACCTGAATGACAAAGTTGTTCAACAGCGCCGACCAGGTCGAAAACGCCAGCGGCATGGCGGCGGCCATCAGGAACAACAGGCTTTCCGGCCTGCGCCACAAGGGCAGGCTGGCAGCATCGGCAAGGGGCATGCGGGTGAACATCAAAGCGTCATATACGGCCCCCCGCCGCAGATAAAGCGCGCGATTGTGACCGATACAGCCGCGCGATCAGGCCGGCGTGCGGGGGCGTTCAGGCAAAATCTGCTGCGCGATGCCCGCAAAGGTCAGATACAGCGAGGTGATGACCAACCCCCAATGCGCCCAAGACCCTTCCTGAAAGTTCACCGCCGCCGCCCAGCCCGCAAAGACGACCCAGGCCAGTGCCATGGGCAAGGACACAGCCCGCCAGCGTTTGGTGCGGGTGGGGTGGATGAACTTCAGATTGGTGAACATGGTGATGGTCAAGGCGATGACGATGGTCAGGATCAGCCCTTTGCTGGGGGCCACGGCAAACAGCACCAGCACCACCATGTTCCAGCAGGCAGGAAAGCCGGCAAAGGATTTGTCCTTTGTCTTCATCCGCGTGTCGGCGAAATAGATCACGCTGCCATAGACGATGACAATGATGGCCATCCAGCCAGTCCAGCCCGGCAGCAGGCCGGATTTGAACAGCGCATAGGCGGGGATGAAGACATAGGTCAGAAAGTCGATGATCAGGTCCAGCAGCACGCCGTCATAGGTGGGCCAATTCTTGTCCACCTCATAGCGCCGGGCAAGCGGGCCGTCGATGCCATCGACGATCAGCGCCAGCACCAGCCAGAGAAACATCAGGCTCCACTTTTCCTCGACCGCCGCCAGCATGGCAAACATCGACAACACCGCGCCGGTGGCGGTCAGCAGATGAACGGACAGGGCTTTGTATCGCAGGTGCATCCGCGCTTAATGGCGCAATCCGCGTTGCCGTGCAACCGGTCAGGCGCGCGGATGGGCCTTTTCGTAAACCTCCATCAACCGTGCTGCATCCACCGCCGTGTAGGCCTGGGTGGTGGACAGCGAGGCATGGCCCAGCAGTTCCTGTATCGCCCGCAGATCGCCCCCGGCCGACAGAAGATGCGTGGCAAAGCTGTGGCGCATCGCATGCGGTGTGGCCGTCGCAGGCAAGCCCAACTGCATCCGGGCCTTTTCCATCACCAGCGCAATCAGGCGGGCATTCAAGGCCCCACCCCGCGCGCCACGAAACAATGGCGCGTCGGACGACAGGTCATAGGGGCACAGGCGGGCATACTCGGCCACCGCCGCACGGGCCACCGGCAACACCGGCACCAGCCGCGTCTTGCCGCCCTTGCCGGTGATGCGCAGCACCTCGGGCAAGGGATCCGCCGCCCCGGTCAGGCCCAGCGCCTCGGATATCCGCAAGCCACAACCATAAAGCAGCGTGATCACCGCCCGGTCCCGCGCCGCGATCCAGTCTTCGGTGGCCTGACCGGCCACCGTATCCATCATGTCTTGCGCGCCCTGCACGCTCAGCGGGCGCGGCAGCTTGCGCTTGAAACGCGGCGCGCGGGCCGACAGCACCGTGGTGGCATCGACACCCGCGCGGTCCGCCACCCAAGCGGTGAAACTTTTCACCGCCGACAGTGCCCGTGCCAGCGACCGCGCCGACAGCCCGCGCGCGCGCTCATGCGCCATCCACGCCCGCAAATCACCTTGCGGCAGGCTGGCCAGATGCGCCAGACCCTCGCTGCCACCGCGGTGGATCGCCAGAAAATGCAGGTATCCCGCCACATCGCGCTGATACGCGACCACTGTGTTCTGCGCCGCACCATGGATCGCCGAAAGCTGCTGGCCCCAGGTCGCCACAGCATCGCGCACTTGCGGCGAGATCGCCAACAGTGGCGAAACCTTTGTCATGACAGCCAGCGCCGCATGGTCCGTTCAAACACGCCGGCAAAGAAGGTCAGCAGGTCGGTGCCGTGCGTCGGTTTGAACTGATGCGGGTCTTCAGCCCCCAACACCAGCAACCCCGGCAGTCGGCCCTTGCCGAAATCCAGCTTCAACAAGGCCTCGGACCGAATCCACCCGGCACGGTCGCCGTAAATCTGGTCCGATGACGGGATGGTCTGGCGCAAAGTCACCGCCCGCAGTGGAATATTGCGCCCCGCCGTCAGATATTCGCCAATAAAGCCGGGCTCGGACACGAACAGCACATCGCCCAGCTTGCGCAAGGCAGGGTCATCGGCGCTTTGAACCGACTCCAGCACCAGACGGACACAATCGACCCGCAAGGTTGCGGCCACATCGCTTGCCATTGTCTTGAGGAAATCTTCAAAATTCAGCGGGTCCAGCATTTGCAGAATGGCCCGGTGCACCTGATTGGTGCCCGCCAGGTTCTCATAAGCTGCCGCAATCACCGTGCGGTGGGTGTCCTCCAGCCGGTCCAGCCGGTTTTCCAGCCGTTCCATCGCGATGCCACGCAGATCGAAGATATTGCTGCCCATCGCCCGTTCATTCGCCCCGATCAGCGCCGACATCAGATCGCGGTCTTCCAGAATGGTTTCGGGTTCCGCAAGGATGCGGTCACGCAGGTCTTGTTCGATCATGTAAACTCTGCCCAGCATTTCTTGATGATTTGGCCGCCAATATAGCGGAAAGAGAAAAGCGCTGGAAAGCTTTTCCATCCGTCGGGCAGGGCGCAGTGCCATTCCGCGCGCAGGCTGTATCTGATATGTCGCGCCGAAGAACGCGACTTGGGGGGCAAGACGATGGCGGATATTTTGATCATCTACACCGGCGGCACCATCGGCATGGTGCCCGGCCCGGACGGCTTGGAACCGGGGCGCGGCGTGTTGCAAGCCGCCCTAGCCACCCTGCTGCCAAAGGGCGTGACGTCGGTGGTCGACAGCTTCGATCCGCTGATTGACAGCGCCAATATCCGCCCGACCGACTGGAACCTTATGCTGGACCGGATCGACGCCTTCGCGGGCAAGGGGGTGATCGTCGTGCACGGCACCGATACCATGGCCTTTACCGGTGCCGCTTTGGCCTCGGCGCTGGGGCAGCCCCGGGTTCCGGTGGTGTTGTGCGGGTCGATGCTGCCCTTGGGGTCCGGGGGCGATGCCGAGGCAAACCTGGCGCTGGCACTGCACACCGCTGTGTCGGGGCAAGCCGGGGTCTGGCTGGCCTTTGCAGGCCGTGTGCTGCCGGCGCTGGGGTTGGTCAAGCATGACAGCCACCAAGCCGATGCGTTTCGCGCAACGCCGCAAACCGCTCTGCCGCCAACCGCCCGCCGCTTTGCCGACCGGCGTCTGGCGGTTCTGTCGCTGTCACCTGGCCTGCCCGCTGCCGCCCTTGACGCGGCCCTGTCGGAACTGGATGGCGCGGTGCTGCGGGTGTTCGGCGCGGGCACAATGATGCAAGACGCACAGATCGAGGCCGCTTTGCGCCAAGCCATCGCCAAAGGCTGCCGCATCCGTGCGGTCAGCCAGTGCGAAACCGGCGGGCTGGAACCCGCCGCCTATGCCGCCGGGGCAGAGCTGTGGGCAGCGGGGGTTGAAAATGGCGGGACCGAGACGCCGGAACTGGCACTGGCAAGGTTGTTGTTGTCTTTGTCGTGACACCGATGGATGCCCCCACCCCCATCCCCTCCCCACAAAGGGGGAGCGGGGGCCGAGCAACGGCAAAGTTCACGCACTGTGGCTGCGCTAAGGAAACCTCCCCTCCCCCTCGTGGGGAGGGGATGGGGGTGGGGGGCGACCGAGTAAACCGACCTTACAGAATCTTCTGCCCGGTCTTCGCCCAGTCCTTCATGAACTGCTCCAGCCCCTTGTCGGTCAGCACATGGCTGGCCATTGCCTTGATCACCGCGGGCGGGGCTGTCACCACATCGGCACCGATCAGCGCACATTGGGTGACGTGATTGGCACTGCGCACCGAGGCCGCAAGGATTTGCGTCTCAAACCCATAGTTGTCATAGATCTGGCGGATGTCGCTGATCACCTCCAACCCGTCCAGATTGATATCATCCAGCCGTCCGATGAACGGGCTGATGAAGGTCGCCCCCGCCTTGGCGGCCAGCAGCGCCTGATTGGCCGAAAAGCACAAGGTCACATTGACCATGAAACCCTCGCCCGTCAGCACCTTGCAGGTCTTCAACCCATCCCATGTCAACGGCACCTTGACCGCGATATTGGGGGCAATGGCGGCCAGCTTGCGGCCTTCCGCGATCATGTCGTCGGCACGCAGGGCAACCACTTCGGCCGATACCGGGCCCGAGACGATGGCGCAGATTTCCTTTGTCACCTCCAGAATATCGCGCCCCGATTTCAGGATCAGCGACGGGTTGGTCGTTACCCCGTCCACCATGCCCAGGTCGTTCAGCTCGGCAATGGCCGCGACATCGGCGGTATCGACAAAGAATCTCATGGGTGCGTCCTTGGATGGGTTGCGAGGGGTCTGGTGCGGGTTTACCCCAAGACGGCAGCGAACGAAAGGCAGGCGTTGGTGACAAGGGCGGTGGATCGGGTCTACCAACAGGGGCAGACCGTGGGCGTGCTGACGACCGAACCTCTGGGCCGGTCGGGTCTTGGCGTGCTGGATTACCGCGCCCCCGAAGGCGGCTGCGGTGATGGCGATCTGGTCGAGGTGCCGCTGGGGCCCCGCCGCGTGCTGGGCGTGGTCTGGGGGCCGGGGACGGGCACGTTCGACCCGGCCAAACTGCGCAGCATTGCCCGCGTGCTGGACATGCGCCCGCTGCGAGCCGAATTGCGCAGCTTTCTGACACGCGCCGCCGATTATACCCTGACCCCCCTGCCCGCGATGCTGCGCCTTGCCACCCGTGCGCCGGGGCTGATGGCGGCCCCTGCAACGCGCCGGGTCTACCGGCTGGCGGGCCCGGTGCCGAACCAGTTGACCGATGCCCGCTTTCGCGTGATCGAGGCCCTGCGCAGCTTTGGCGGATCGGCGGTGACACTGGCCGAGCTGACCGAGGCCGCCGCCTGCGGCGCATCGGTGGTCAAGGGTCTTGTCGCCATGGGCGTGCTTGCCGAAGAAGACGCGCCCAAGGACACCCCCTATCCCGCCCTGAACGCGCAGGCGCCGGGGCGGCTGGCGGGCGACCAGATCACCGCGGGCGATGCGCTGGTGGCAGCGGTTGACCGGGGCGGCTATTCCTGCACGCTGCTGAAAGGCGTCACAGGGTCGGGTAAGACTGAAGTCTATCTAGAGGCCGTGGCCGAAACCCTGCGGCGCGGGCGGCAGGCCCTTGTTCTGCTTCCTGAAATCGCGCTGACCGCCGATTTTCTGACCCGGGTTGAGGCGCGCTTTGGCGCCCGCCCCGCCGAATGGCATTCGGGCGTCACCATGACCGAACGCCGCCGGCTGTGGCGCATGGTGGCCACCGGCGGCGCATCTTTCGTGGTGGGCGCGCGCTCTGCCCTTTTCCTGCCGTTTCAAGACCTTGGCCTTGTTGTGGTGGATGAGGAACACGACACCTCCTACAAGCAGGAGGAAGGTGTGCTCTACAATGCCCGCGACATGGCGGTGCTGCGCGCCTCGATCGTGGGCTGCCCCGTGGTGCTGGCTTCGGCCACGCCCAGCTTGGAAAGCTGGGCCAATGCCGATCAGGGCAAATACCTGCGGCTGGACCTTGCCGCACGCTTCGGTGCCGCCGAACTGCCCGACATGCACGCCATCGACATGCGCGCCGAAAAGCTGGCGCATGACCGCTTCATCAGTGCAAGGCTGGCCGCCGAGGTGGCGGCACGGGTGGACAAGGGCGAACAATCGCTGCTGTTTCTGAACCGGCGCGGCTTTGCCCCGGTCACCATCTGCCGGGCCTGCGGCCATCAGGTGGGCTGCGACCACTGTGACGCGCGAATGGTGGAACACCGCTTCCTCAAGCGCCTTGTCTGCCACCAATGCGGCGCGACCAAACCGGTCCCCACCGCCTGCCCCGCCTGCAAGGTCGAGGGCCGCATGGCCGCCGTCGGCCCGGGCGTTGAACGGCTGGCCGAAGAAGTGGCGGAACGCTTTCCGGATGCACGGGTCGCCGTGCTGTCCTCGGATCTGTTCGGCTCGGCCCGCGCGCTGAAAGAGCAGATCGGCGTGATCGCAAACGGCGGGGCCGATATCATCATCGGCACGCAGATCGTGGCCAAAGGGCACAACTTCCCGCTTCTGACCCTTGTCGGCGTGATCGACGCCGACCTTGGCCTGCAAGGCTCAGACATGCGCGCCGCCGAGCGGACATTTCAACTGATGCGCCAGGTTGCAGGCCGCGCCGGGCGGGCGAACCTGCGCGGCACGGCCCTGCTGCAAACCCACCAGCCCGACCATCCGGTGATCCGCGCCATCCTTGGCGGCGATGAAGAGGCGTTCTGGAAAGCCGAAGCCGCCGAACGTCAATCGGCGGGGGTGCCGCCTTACGGTCGTATGGCCGGCATCATCCTGTCCGGCCCGGATGTGGCACAGGTGTTTGATTTCGGTGCCGAACTTGCCCGACGCGACTCGCCGTTGCGCCGCATCGGCGCTCAGGTCTTCGGCCCTGCCCCGGCCCCCATCGCCCGCGTGCGCGGACGCCACCGGGTGCGGCTGCTGGTCAAGGCCGACAAGGGGGCGGGATTCCAAGCGGCGGTGGCCGAGTGGATCGCACAACTGAAGCCCCCCGGCGCCTTGCGCGTGGCCATCGACATCGACCCGCAAAGTTTCTACTGACCCATCCGCGCGCGGCCACGGTCAGGTGCCTCCGGCGGGAGTATTTTCAAAGCAGCAATTGCAAGGGCGTGCGCCCCCGAATTGCTGCTTGCCACATACGCCCGCGCAGCGCGCATCGCGGTTGGTTCCGGACCTTGCCGCCCGCCGTTCAGCCCAGAACCGTATTGCAGCGGCCACAGACGCCGGGGTGTCTGTGGGTGCCGACGTCGGGCAGGATCTGCCAGCAGCGTTGGCATTTTTCACCTTGGGCCAAGGCGAATTCCACGCCCACACCCGGCACTTCGGGCAGGGTGAAGGCCCCATCTGGGGCCACCCCCCAGATCAGCGCTGTGGCCGAGGTGATGGTGACTTGCGCCATGTCCACCTTTTGCAGCGCCGCCTGCAACTCGGGGGCTGCGACATGGACCAAAGGGGCCGCCTCAAGCGAGGACCCGATCACCTTGGCGGTGCGCTGCACCTCCAGCGCCGCCGTTACCACGCGGCGCACTTGCCGCACCTGCGCCCATTTGGCCCCCAGCGCGTCATTGCGCCAGGCGGCAGGGGTTTCGGGAATGTCGATCAGGTGAACCGAGGAGTCTTCACCCGGGAAGCGCTCCAGCCAGACCTCTTCCATCGTGAACACCAGGATCGGTGCCAGCCAGGTGGTCAGGCGGTGGAACAGGATATCCAGCACCGTGCGCGCCGCGCGACGGGTCAGGGCATCGGGCGCATCGCAATAGAGCGTGTCCTTGATCACGTCGAAATAGAAGGCCGACAGGTCCGTGGTGGCAAAGCTGAACAGCTTCTGGAACACGCCCTGAAAATCGTAGCGGGCATAGCCCTCGCGCACCTCGGTATCCAATTCGGCAAGTCGGTGCAGCACCCACGCCTCCAGTTCCGGCATCTGCTCGACCGGCAGGCGTTCGGCCTCGGCAAAGCCATGCAGCGCGCCCAGCAAGAAGCGCATGGTGTTGCGCAGCCGACGATAGCTGTCGGCCACGCCTTTGAGGATCTCCTTGCCGATCCGCAAATCCTGAGTGTAGTCGGACTGTGCCACCCACAACCGCAGGATATCGGCGCCATATTCGTCGATCACCTGTTGCGGCGCCACGGTGTTGCCCAGCGATTTGGACATTTTCAGGCCTTTTTCATCCAGCGTGAAGCCGTGGGTCAGCACACCGCGATAGGGCGCGCGGCCCTTGGTGCCGCAAGCTTGCAGCATGGACGAATGAAACCATCCCCGATGCTGGTCGGTGCCTTCCAGATAAAGGTCGGCAATCCCGTCGCGGGCCCCGTCCTCGCGGTCGCGCAGCACGAAGGCATGGGTCGAGCCACTATCGAACCACACGTCCAGCACATCAAAGACCTGTTCATATTGCAACGGATCGACGATGCCAGACAGCACGCGTTCCTTGAATCCTTGCACATACCAGACATCGGCGCCTTCCGCCTCGAATGCGGCGGTGATGCGGGCGTTGACGACTTCGTTCTTCAGCAGAAAGTCCGGGTCATCCGGTTTGGCGCCTTTCTTGACGAAACAGGTCAGCGGCACACCCCACGCCCGTTGGCGTGACAGCACCCAGTCAGGGCGGGTTTCGATCATCGAATACAGCCGGTTGCGCCCGGTTTGCGGAGTCCAGGTCACAAGCTCGTTGATCGAGGTCAGCGCCCGGGCGCGGATCGTGTCTCCATGCGCGCCCATACCATCGTCCAGCGGCTTGTCGATGGCGACAAACCACTGCGGCGTGTTGCGGAAGATCAAGGGCGCCTTCGACCGCCATGAATGCGGATAGCTGTGCTTCAGCTTGCCCTTGGCGAACAGCGCCCCCTGCGCTGCCAAGGCCTTGATGTTCGACACATTGGCCGGGCCTTCCTTGCCTTCGGGCGTCAGGATCGCCTGTCCGCCGAACACCGGCAGGTCGGTGCGATAGCTGCCATCCGCCTCGACGTTATAGGTCATCGGCAGGCCAAACTTCAGGCCCATCTGATAGTCGTCATCGCCATGGCTGGGCGCGGTGTGCACAAAGCCCGTGCCCGCATCATCGGTGACATGGTCGCCGGGAAGCAGCGGCACCTCAAAGTCCCATTCGCCCGCACCACCCTCGATGCCACGATACGGATGGGCGCACACCAGCCCCGCCAGATCGTCGGCCGAGACATCGCACAGCCGCCGCACCATCTCGGGCCCGGCCAGCTTGGCCTGCGCAAAGGCACTGTCGGCGAGGGCATCGGCAAGGATCAGACAATGCCCAATGGTCAACGGGCTGTCCTCAGGACGGCCGATGATCTCATACAGCCCGTAGGCAATGCCCGGCCCAAAGGCGATGGCCCGGTTTTGCGGGATGGTCCACGGCGTCGTGGTCCAGATCACCACATCGGTTTTCCTCTTGGTGAAAATACCCCCGCCGGAGGCATCCGACCGAATGACCGGGAACCGCGCCCAGATCGTATGGCTGGTGTGGTCATGATACTCCACCTCGGCCTCGGCCAGCGCGGTCTTTTCCACCGGCGACCACATCACGGGTTTCGACCCCTGATAGAGCGAGCCGTTCATGAGAAACTTCATGAACTCGTCTGCGATCACCGCTTCGGCATGGAAGTCCATGGTCAGATAGGGTTTATCCCATTTTCCGGTGATGCCCAGCCGCTTGAACTCGGCACGTTGCACATCAATCCAGCCTTCGGCGAACTTGCGACATTCCTGCCGGAAGGCGACGATATCGACGTCGTCCTTGTTCAGGCCCTTGGCGCGGTATTGTTCCTCGATCTTCCATTCGATCGGCAACCCGTGGCAATCCCAGCCCGGCACATAGCGGGCGTCAAAACCCATCATCTGCTGGCTGCGCACCACCATGTCTTTCAACACCTTGTTCAGTGCATGGCCGATGTGCAGATGACCGTTGGCATAGGGGGGGCCGTCGTGCAGCACAAAGGGCGCGCGGCCCGTCAGCGCGCGCAGCCGGTCATAAATGCCCATCGCCTCCCACCTTGCCAGCCAGTCGGGTTCGCGTGCAGGCAGGCCTGCGCGCATGGCAAAACCGGTTTCAGGCAGAAACACGGTGTCGCGGTAATCGGGCACGGTGGTGGCGGGCGTATCGGCGCACATCAGCGGAAATCCTGTGAAGGGGGCGTGGAAGGGGCGGCCATCGGAGCCGCGAAGGCGCGGGCGAGCATGCTCCCGGACGTTTCGACGGGTTCGTCAAAACGCCGGGCGGCTAATTCGCACTATGATCCGGGTCATCCACATACGCCGCCTTATATTCTGCGCAGCAATGGGTGTAAACTGCGGCAAAGCCGGTATCGGGCAGCGAAAGGAACGACAATGCAGGAACCTTCGGTCAATGTCCTGGGTGGCGTGCTGGAAAGCTGTTCCACCGCGCCGATGACGGGCTTTTTCCGCACCGGGTGCTGCGACACCGGGCCAATGGACCGTGGCCTGCACACGGTCTGCGCGGTGATGACGGCCGAGTTTCTGGCGCTGTCAAAATACCTGGGCAACGATCTATCCACCCCGCGCCCCGAATACGGCTTTGTCGGCCTGAAACCGGGTGACAACTGGTGCCTGTGCGCGGGCCGGTTTTTGCAAGCGCATGAGGAAGGCGCGGCCCCAAAGGTTCGGCTGGCGGCCACCCATGCGGTCACCTTGCAGGTCGTCCCGATCGAGGTGCTTCAGCTTTACGCGACCGACTGACCGCGACACCGCGCCCGCTTGCCCCTTTCATCCCAAATCCGCATATACCTCTGATGTCGCTTGCCCGCTTTCCCATCACCCCCGCCCAGATCGACGCCACCTTGGCCGAGTTCTATGCCTGCGTGCGCGAACATCCCGGCCTTGGCCCGGTGTTTGCCGCGCATGTCGAAGACTGGCCGGAACATGAGGCCAAGATCAGCCGCTTCTGGCGCAATGCCATTCTGCACGAGGGCGGTTATGACGGCTTTCCGCAACGGGTGCATCTGGCCGCCAGCGACGTGCGCGCGCCGATGTTCGCTGACTGGCTGGGGCTGTTCGATTCCGTCCTGATCCGCACCTTGCCACCAGACACGGCGGCGGCGTGGTCTGACCTTGCCCACCGCATCGGGCGCGGATTTCACATGGCGGTGCAAGTGCGCGACGGCACCGGCGTGCCGGTGCTGCGCTAGGCTCAGGGTTGGCACAGGGCAAAAGGCCCTGCCCCGCCGCGCCGTGCCTTTGCAACCGTGAAGCACGGCACGCGACCGTCAGGGGCCATGCTGATTTGGGAATCTGTCCCGCTGCGATTGCCCCCCGACCCGCCAGAATCTCGCTTCGCAACCTCCGGCGCGCGCGCAACTTCGGCCACGGCTGTGGTGCCCGGATCAGGCCGATACCCCCCGTTATAGACAGGCTCGGCCTCAACCGGTGGTGCATCGACCACGATGTCCGGCACTTGAACCGGCACATCCATCCCCGCGGCACCTGCGACCCGTGCCATCGCACACAGCAACACGGTGGCCGTCAGGCCTTTGATTTTTCGCGCCATCCCAAACACCATCCCGTACCGCAGCCCCGGCCAGACCGCCGGACCACGCCCCACAACGTCACACCTTCATGTCAAAGCCCAGATGCTTGGCCACGGTGAAGATGTCCTTGTCGCCCCGGCCGCACATGTTCATCACGATGATATGGTCGGCGGGCAGGGTCGGCGCGATCTTCATCACATGCGCCAGGGCGTGGCTCGGCTCCAGCGCCGGGATGATTCCCTCCAATTTGCATGACAGTTGGAACGCCTCCAGCGCCTCGGCATCGGTGATCGACACATACTTCGCCCGGCCCACGTCATGCAGCCAGGCATGTTCCGGCCCGATGCCGGGATAATCCAGCCCCGCGCTGATGCTGAAGCCTTCCAGAATTTGCCCATCTTCATCCTGCAACAGATAGGTGCGGTTGCCGTGCAGCACGCCAGGCCGCCCGCCGGTCAATGACGCGCAATGCTGCATCCGGTCATCGACGCCCTTGCCGCCCGCCTCAACCCCGATGATGTTCACCGATGGATCGTCTAGGAACGGATAAAACAGCCCCATCGCGTTCGACCCGCCGCCGATGGCCGCGATCACGGTATCGGGCAACCGCCCCTCGCCTTCCTGTTCGGCCAACTGCCAGCGCACCTCTTTCCCGATGATGCTCTGGAAATCGCGCACCATCGCCGGATAGGGATGCGGACCCGCGACCGTGCCGATGCAATAGAAGGTGTCGCGCACATTGGTCACCCAGTCGCGCAGCGCGTCGTTCATTGCGTCCTTCAGCGTACCGCGACCGCTGGTCACCGGCACCACCTCGGCCCCCAGCAGGCGCATGCGGAACACGTTGGGTGCCTGGCGTTCCACATCATGCGCGCCCATATAGACCACGCATTGCAGCCCGAACTTGGCGCAGACGGTGGCCGTCGCCACCCCATGCTGCCCTGCCCCGGTTTCGGCGATGATCCGGGTCTTGCCCATCCGCCGTGCCAGAATGATCTGGCCCAGCACGTTGTTGATCTTGTGCGCACCGGTGTGGTTCAACTCGTCACGCTTCATGTAGATTTTCGCGCCACCCAGATGCTGCGTCAGCCGTTCGGCGTAATACAGCGGGCTGGGACGGCCGACATAGTGCTTCCACAGATACTCCATCTCGGCCCAGAAGGTCGGGTCGGTCTTGGCAAACTCATAGCGCTCCTCCAGCTCAAGGATCAGCGGCATCAGGGTTTCCGACACGAACCGCCCGCCGAACAGGCCAAAGCGCCCCGCCTCATCCGGTCCGGTCATAAAGCTGTTGATTCCGTCCTCGGCCATGGCCCGCCTCCCCTTGGTGCTGTTGCTTACCTAGCGCGCCCGGCCAAGCGGGTAAAGCGGCCCCGCGCCGCAGCAATAACGCTTTCGTTATCGCCACCCTGAAACTTCCCCACCCGCCGCATCCGTATCCAAGGCGCAACGGCCAATCCGGCCCTCTGTCAATAGGAGTGACCCCATGACACGCACCCTCGCCAGTCTTCTGGCAACCGTCGCCGCGCCCATCCTCGCCGCCCCGGCCTTCGCCGAAACCACCATCGGCCTGACCGGCGAGCGCACGCTGGTGATGATCGACACCGCCACCGCCGCCGTGACCGGCACGGTCGAGGTGCAAGGTGTTGCCCGCCTGCACGGCATCGACTACCGCCCGAACACCATGACCGTGATCGGCGTCACCGAAGGGCAGGAAATTGTCGCCATCGACCCGATGACCGGTGCCACCGCGCCCTTGTCAAGCATGAACACCATGCTGGACATTGCCGACGGTGCTGCGGTGATCGTCGATGTGAACCCGGCGGCCGACCGTCTGCGCTTCATGTCGGGCACCAGCAATCACCGCGTCGACATGGATACCGGCGAAGTGACCGTTGACGGCGCGCTGAACTGGGACGCCACTGATGCCAACGCCAAGGCGGGCCTGAAGGTGGCGGCTGCGGCCTATACCAACAGCCATGGCAAGCCGGAAAAGACCCAGATGTTCAACATCGACACCGGCCTGTCCGCGCTGCTGCACCAGACCGCGCCGAATGATGGCACCAACAAGACCATCGGCATGATTGGCGTGAAACTGGAAGGCCCGGTGGCATTGGATGTGGCGACCACGGCAGACGGCACCAATACCGCATGGCTCATCGCCAATGGTGGGCTGCACACGGTTGACCTTGCCAGCGGCGCGCTGACCGGCACATGGTCGATCACCGGCATTGATCAGCCGATCCGCGATCTGACCATCCTGCCCGCGATGTAACCGCAACCGAGCGTCCGGCACGCCAGACTTGCCCATTCCTCTTGGCAAAAATACCCCCGCCGGAGGCACCTGCCCCTTCGGCGGGGCGCTCCCCCAACAGACCACGAACCGCTCTCAAGCCAGCCTATCGCAGAACGGGAACCGCCGGGCCCATCGCAGCAGAAACAAAGGCCGACACCTTGGCCGCATCCTTCACCCCAGGCGCGGATTCCACACCGGACGACACATCCACCTGCCGCGCGTTGGTCAGGCGGATCGCATCGGCCACATTATCCGGCGTCAGCCCGCCCGCCAGCATCCAAGGACGCAGCCAGCGGCGCTGCGCCACCAGCCGCCAGTCAAACGACAGACCATTGCCGCCCGGCAAAGCGGCGTCTTTCGGCGGCTTGGCATCGACCAGAATCTGATCGGCCACCAGCGAATAGTCGAACACTGCCGCCAGATCGCCCTCATCCGCCACGCCAACCGCCTTCATCACCGGCAGGCCATAGCGGGCGCGCACCTGGGCCACGCGATCCGGCGTTTCGTGACCGTGAAGTTGCAGCATATCCAGGGGCATGGCTTCGGTGATCGCATCCAGCGTTGCGTCGTCGGCGTCCACCACCAAAGCCACCTTTGCCAGACCTACCGGGGCAGCAAGGGCCAAGGCACGGGCCTCGGGGATGGTCAGGTGCCTTGGGCTTTTTGGAAAGAACACAAATCCCGCGTAAGCCGCCCCCGCTGCTGCCGCGCAGGCGATATCGGAAAGGGTCCGCAGACCGCAGATCTTGACCCGGATATCTGTCACAGATCAGCTTGCTTTGCGCTGGTCCAGCAGGGCAAGGATATCATCCTTGTGCTCGGCCTTGGCGTCACGCATCACGGCCAACTCCCGCTCCAACCGGGTCACCTGACGCGACTTCGACACAGCAACCGAGCGGTGCTTGTGCTCGCGCAGCCACTCCCAGAAAAAGCCGATCAGCAGACCCGCCGCGATGCTGGCAAAGATCACCGCATACAGCGGCAGGTCGATCTGCAGCCCGAACCCGGCAAAGGCTGCAAGATCGTCCGGCATCGCCTTCAGGGTGACAAGGTCACGATTGCCCAAGGCAACGGTCAACAGCACGGCGGCAAGGGCAACCAGGAAAAGATAACGCAAGTAGCGGATCATCGGGGGAACCTCCGAAAACGGACATTTTCTCTGACTATCGGACCCGGCGTGCCTGTGCGCAAGCCAAAAGGCATGGATCAGCCCTTGCCGTTCAATCTGTCGCGGAGAAGCTTGCCGGTCTTGAAGAACGGAACCTTCTTGTCTTCCACCTCGACCGCTTCGCCGGTGCGCGGGTTACGCCCGACCCGGGCATCGCGCGCCTTGACGGAAAACGCGCCAAAGCCGCGCAGTTCCACCCGGTCTCCCTTGGCGAGGGCCTCAATGATCTCTTCAAACACGGTGCTGACGATGCGCTCGACGTGGCGCTGCGTCAGATGCGGATTTTCATCCGCAATTTTCTGGATCAGTTCCGAACGGATCATCCGAAGTGTCCCCCCTGTGGTCGGTTCGCTGTCTTGCACAAGCTGCCGCCACTGTCATTGGTTCCGCTGACTATAGACAAAAATCATCTTGCCACACAAATGAAAATGCTGAAATCCCCGTGCCATACGGATAGGCCCCACCTTTCGGCGGGGCCTGTCTCAACCAAAACGGGTTATTTGATCAGTTCTTGTCGGCTTTCAAAGCGGCGCTCAGAATATCGCCAAGGCTTGCGCCCGAATCGGACGAGCCATACTGCTCAACCGCTTCTTTCTCTTCGGCAATCTCACGTGCCTTGATCGACAGACCCAGACGGCGGGTTTTCGGGTCGATGTTGGTCACGCGCACGTCAACCTTGTCACCAACCGAGAACCGCTCGGGGCGTTGGTCGCCACGGTCACGGCTCAGGTCGCTGCGGCGGATGAACGACTTGGCGCCGTTGTATTCCACCTCAACACCACCGTCTTCGATCGCGGTCACTTCGACCGTGATCACGGACCCGCGCTTCACGCCGTCAACCGCATCGGTAAAGGTGTCGTCGCCCAGTGCCTTGATCGACAGCGAGATACGCTCTTTCTCGACATCAACCTCAGACACTGCGGCCTTGACGACATCGCCCTTGCGATAGTTGGCAATCGCGTCTTCGCCGCGCTGGTCCCACGACAGGTCGGACAGGTGAACCATGCCGTCGATGTCGTTGTCCAACCCGATGAACAGGCCGAATTCGGTGATGTTCTTGACTTCGCCCTCGATGGTCGAACCCACCGGGTTGTTCTCGGCGAACACTTCCCACGGGTTGCGCTGGGTTTGCTTAAGGCCCAACGACACGCGGCGCTTGGCGCTGTCGATTTCCAGCACCATGACGTCGACTTCCTGGCTGGTCGAGACGATCTTGCCGGGGTGGACGTTTTTCTTGGTCCACGACATTTCCGAGACGTGCACAAGGCCCTCGACACCGGCCTCCAGCTCGACAAATGCGCCGTAATCGGTGATGTTGGTGACACGACCCTTGTGGACCGAGCCGATCGGATAGGCGCGTTCGACCGCATCCCACGGATCTTCCTGAAGCTGCTTCATGCCCAGGCTGATACGGTGGGTTTCCTTGTTGATCTTGATGACCTGCACTTTGACAGTTTCACCAATGGCAAGGATTTCCGACGGGTGGTTGACACGACGCCACGCCATGTCGGTCACGTGCAGCAGGCCGTCAACGCCGCCCAGATCCACAAACGCACCGTATTCGGTGATGTTCTTGACCACGCCATCGACGGTCTGACCTTCGGTCAGGTTGCCAATGACTTCGGCGCGCTGTTCGGCGCGGCTTTCTTCAAGGATGGCACGGCGCGAGACGACGATGTTGCCACGGCGACGGTCCATTTTCAGGATCTGGAACGGCTGCTTCATGCCCATCAGGGGGCCGGCATCGCGCACGGGGCGCACATCGACCTGAGAGCCGGGCAAGAACGCCACAGCGCCGCCAAGATCGACGGTGAAGCCACCCTTGACCCGGCCAAAGATCGCGCCTTCGACGCGGGTTTCCGAGGCATAGGCTTTTTCCAGACGGTCCCAAGCTTCTTCGCGCTTGGCCTTCTCACGGCTGATCTGGGCTTCACCGCGGCTGTTTTCAACTCGGTCCAGATAGACCTCGACTTCATCGCCGACATTGATGTCAGCCTGTTCGCCGGGGTTGGCAAATTCTTTCAGATCGATGCGGCCTTCCATTTTGTAGCCGACGTCGATGATGGCCTGGCCCGCTTCGATCGCGATGACCCGGCCTTTGACAACAGACCCCTCTTCGGGTGTGTCAATTTCGAAGCTTTCCTTCAACAGGGCTTCGAAGTCTTCCATAGATGCTTTAGCGCACATGCGTTGATCAGTCCTTTTTCATGGTTTTCTGGCCATGCGGTTGGCTCCGCCGGTCTTTGCTTGCCCTTCCAAAAACCACCAGACACCGGCAAAGCGGGCATGGCGAGTCCTGTCAGGATGCGCGCGTGTAGCCCGATCAGGCCTTGCTGGCAAGGAAAAGGCGGCTTCCAGACTCGGAAACCGCCGCATCCCGAATGTGCTGGTCAGGCGACTTCGCTGACCATGGCATCCAGCGGTCGGCGCACCTTCTTGGCCCCAAGAAGCCAGTCGCCTTCGGTCGCGCGATAGCCCAGCGGCAACAGCGTGACCGACCGCAGGCCGCGCGCCCGCAGGTCAAGAATGTCATCCACCTGCGCCGGGTCAAAGCCTTCCATCGGGGTGCTGTCGACGCCTTCAAAGGCCGCCGCCGTCAGCGCCATGCCAAAGGCGATATAGGCTTGCCGCGCGGCATGCTCAAAGTTCACCTCGGGCGGACGCGGCAGATAGGTCGCCTTGAGCCGTTCATAATAGCCGGTCAACGTCTCGGACGCGCCGCGCTCGGCCGCGGTCTGGGCCACCACCGCGTCAATCCGCTCGGCGGTGTAATTGTCCCATGCGGCGAAGACCAGGACATGGCTGCCATCGGTGATCTGCGCCTGATCAAAGGCCACGGCGCGCAGCTTTGCCTTCACCTCGGGGTTGGTGACGACGATCACCTCGAACGGCTGCAACCCGCTGGAGGTCGGGGCAAGCTGCACCGCCTTCAGGATACGGTCCACCTTGTCTTGTGGCACGGCTTTGGCCGGGTCCATCTTTTTGGTGGCGTAGCGCCAGTTCAGCTTTTCAGTCAGCATCGGGGACGTCCTTTTCTGCAAGGCCTGCACGCTTGCAGGTCTTCTGTGTCAACGCACAGATAAGCATCCCGGTCCCGGCAACCATGGCCGTTCGCGCACAGGGACTGTGCTGACCGTGGCTTTATTGAAGCGTGGCCGAATTCAACCGCGACGGTGTTCGCCGCGCCGGGCTGCAATCACAGCCACGGCGCGGTCAACGGCCTCGTCGATGGTCATGGCGCTGGTGTCCAGAATCACCGCATCCTGCGCCGGGCGCAGCGGGGCGTCGGCGCGGCCCATGTCGCGGGCATCGCGCTCTTGCACCTCGGCCAGAACCACGGCCTCGTCCCCCCCCACCTCGCACCAGCGACGGTGCGCGCGCACCTGCGGGCTGGCGGTGACATACAGCTTTGCCTCGGCCTCTGGGCAGATCACCGTGCCGATGTCACGGCCATCCAGCACGGCCCCGCCTTGCCGACGGGCAAAGCGGCGCTGGAAATCGACCAAAGCGGCCCGCACTTCGGGGATTGCCGCCACCCGCGAGGCTGCCTGGCCGGCCTCAAGGCTGCGCAGATCAGCACGGGTCAGGTCTTCGGGGCGCAAGCACCGCGCGGCCTGTGCCGGATCGCCACCCAGCACTCCCACCGCCCGATACAAAAGCCCGGTGTCCAGATGCGCAAAGCCGAACCGCGCCGCCACCGCCCGGCTGATGGTGCCCTTGCCCGCCGCCGCCGGACCGTCGATCGCGACTGTGAAGATCATGCCACCCTCCTTGGAACGTGGGCTTCTTAGCGTCGGCACCGCATGCGGTAAAGCCGGCAGCACCGGGCAGGCAACCCTTGGGGCGATCTTACAGCCGCCTCAGGTATTCGTGCGCCCGGCATGCCGGATCAGACAGGCGCACAGGCCGTTGGTCGATCTTGACCCACAAGTCCGGATCGAAGGCCGGAAAGAAGGTATCGGCATCCGCGACCTCAAGATCAACCTCGGAAATCAGCATCCGGTGGGCCAGCGGCAGCATCTCGGCATAGATTTGCGCGCCGCCGATGCCGTAGATGCGCGGGTGCCCCTGCTCTTGCGCCAAAGCAATCGCCGCCGCCACCGAAGGTGCCACAACCTCGGCCACCGTTGCATTTGCCGAAACCACGATGTTGAACCGCTTGGGCAGCGGCCTGACCGGCAGGCCCTCCCATGTGGTGCGGCCCATGATCACCGCCCCGCCCAGCGTTTCGCGCTGAAAGAACTTCAGATCCTCGGGAACATCCCAAGGGATCGCCCCCTTCCGGCCAATGGCACCGTTGCGGTCCCGCGCGACAATCAGCGTGATCATGGCCTAGACCGCCACGGGTGCGGAAATCGCCGGATCGGGGACGTATCCCACCACCTCGAAATCCTCATAGCGAAAGTCGAAGATCGACCGCACATCACGCATGATCCGCACCTGTGGCAGCGGCTTTGGGCTGCGTGACAATTGCAGGGCCACCTGATCAAGGTGGTTGGAGTAGATATGCGCATCACCGATGCTGTGCACGAAATCCCCCGGTTGATAGCCCGTCACATGTGCCAGCATCATCTGCAACAGCGCATAAGACGCAATGTTGAACGGCACGCCAAGAAACATGTCCGCCGATCGCTGATAGAGTTGCAGGTGCAGCCGCCCGTTCAGAACCCGCACCTGCCACAGCGTGTGGCACGGCGGCAGCGCCATCCGCGGCACATCGCCGGGGTTCCAGGCCGAAACGATCATTCGGCGGCTGTCGGGGCTTGTCTTGATCGTGTCGATCAGCTGCGCGACCTGATCAATGCCGCGACCGAAATACAGCGGCTCGCCATCCTTGCTGTCGCCGGTCGGCACCAAAGCCGGAAACGCCCGCCATTGCTGGCCGTAGACCGGGCCAAGGTCGCCATTTTCATCGGCCCATTCGTTCCAGATCGACACCCCGTTGTCGCGCAGATAGCGAATGTTGGTATCGCCGGACAGGAACCACAACAGCTCATGAATGATTGACCGCAGATGCAGTTTCTTGGTGGTCACCAAAGGAAACCCATCCGACAGGCAATAGCGCGATTGCAGGCCGAAATACGAAATCGTGCCCGTTCCGGTCCGGTCTGTCGATGGCTCGCCGCAGTCAAGAACCGTGCGAAGCGCGTCGTGATACTGCTGCAAGTCGTCTCCCGTCTCTTGGAATGCTCGGCCAGCAAATGGCCAAGGCTTGCCCCCGTCTTCCCTCAGATCGCCGCTGCCACGGCACCCGCTGATATTTCGCGTCTTGCGAAGATTTTTCGAATCCCCTGATTGTGGCAGATATAGCGTAAGCTGATCGTCAGGATACGAGAGGTTGGGCAATCATCGCAAGGGTGCGCGGCAATTCTGCATCACGAACGGATGCAGGGGCATGGATTCGTTGACAGATTGCCGGGTTGCAGGCACTTTTATCCACAAAAGAACACTTAAAACGAGCAGGTAATCATGTATTGGCGTCTGATAGCGGCCCTAGCGGCCGGGCTTGCCGTTGCCGGCTGTGACGGGAACCCATTTGGCAATGAGGCTGACTGCCGGGAGAACCCGTTCAGCGATCCGGCCGAGTGCACAGACGAACCCGCGCCCGATGAAGGCAGTGTGGCGGAACTGCCCGGCACTGTCGCGCCAAGCGCTGCCACGCCGATCTCGCGCTACGAAGCAAGAGACAGTGGCACAGGCGCTGGCTACGCCGAGAACATCACCTTCGACGCGACAACCAATACATTCACCGTCGACAACCTCGGCTTTGATGGCGACAACGCCTACAGCCAGTTGTCCTTCGTCGGAACGCCTCTTGCCACGCCCCTTGGTGATTTCAAGGTGTATGAGGCCGCTCCCTTCATCACCGACCCGGTCACCGGTGCAACCATTCAGCAGTTCCAGCACCGCCTGCTGGCAGGTGTCAGCCGGACCAACGAAACCGAATTCGCTTTGGTGCGCACCGGCGCTTACATCAACTACGGCTTTGGCGGTTTCATCCTGAAGCGCAATGTCGCGGTGACGCTGCCGACCAGTGGTCAGGCCGGCTATACGGGCGGCTACGCCGGTCTGCGCGACTTCGAGGGCCGCGGCGGTCTGGAATACACCACAGGCGACATGTCCATTGCCATCGACTTTGACGACTTCAACGACGGCGATGCGGTGCAGGGTCAGATCACAAACCGCCGCATCTTTGACATGAGTGGCAACGACATCACCAACACGGTCCTGAATGCCTGGAACACCGACCCGTCGGGACGGTATGCCCCCGCAACCGCATTGCCCACACTGATCTTTACAGTTGGCCCGAATGTGATTGATGCAAACGGCGAGTTGAACGGAAAGCTGACAAGCACTGTCGCGATGGCGGACGGGTCACGTTCCGCCTATGAGGCAGGCAATTACTACGCCATCGTGTCAGGCGACAATGCAGATGAAGTGGTTGGCGTCATCGTTGTGACTTCGGAAGATCCGCGCACCGACAACGTGACCGCGCGTGAAACCGGCGGTTTCATCCTGTATCGCCAGCCCTGATCCAAGCAATGGATTTGCGCAAGGCCATATGGGCAGCGACCCTTGTCTTGGCAGCACTGTCGATGGGCCACGTCCGGCCCGCTTTGGCCCAGACGGTGGTCTTGACGCCAGACAACCTTGAGCGTGCCGCCTTTGTGTTGTTGCGGCAAGGCCAACCGGCGCGGGCCCTGGCCTTTGCCGAGGCCTTGTTGACGCAGTTTCCGCAAGATGCGACCGCGCTGATGCTGAAGTCGCGCGCCCAGCGCGACATGGCGCGCTATCCCCAGGCCGTTCACACCGCGCGGTTGTCATGGAGGCATGCCCAAACCGATCAGGACCGCTTTGGCGCTGCCCTAGCGGCAGCACAGGGGCTTGCCTCGGACGACAAGCGGTTGCTGGCGCAACTGTGGCTGCGTCGGGCCATGGACGTGGCCCCCACCCCCGAGGCACGGCACATCGCCATCACCGATTTCATCTATGTCCGGTCGCGCACCCGGCTGTCGGTCGATCTGGACCTGTCGGTTCGGCCCTCATCCAACGTGAACAACGGCTCAGAGTCCGACACGCTCTGGTTTCTGGGTCAGCCCTTCACCTTGTCTGGTGACGCCAGGGCCCTGTCCGGTGTGAAGGCTAATCTGGGCGCAAGATTTCGCTGGCGGCTGGCTGAAAGCGAGACCGAAAAGACCGATCTGCGCTTCGAGGTCCAGCAGCAGATCGTCGCCTTGTCCGAAGAGGCCAAGGCGCAGGCACCCGCGGCCAAGGGGTCGGATTACGCCCTGTCGGGGGTCGAGACCGGGCTGGACCGGTATTGGCGCCCCTCTGCCCGGGGCGAAGCGATCGCAAGCCTGACCCTCGGACGCAACTGGTATGGCGGTGATCCGATGTCTGCCTATGGCCGGGTCGATCTGGCCTATCGCCACAGGCTGACGGACACGCTGCACCTGTCCGGCAGTCTTGGCCTTGAACGGCAGGACCGTCAGGACGACGACCTGCGTTCGGCGACCGTGCGCAGCATCAGCTTCTCGGCAGCGGAACAGCTTGCCAACAAGGACAAGCTTATTCTGTCCGTCGCTGCCAACGACACGCAATCGGCCTCAAGCGACATCGACCATACCGAACTTTTCGCCCGTCTGGGCTGGGACAGGGCGGCCCCGGTCGGTCAGGCACGCTTGTCAATGGGGATCAGCGCCGGGGTGCGTGACTATGACCAATCCAGCTACAGCAGCGATGGCCGTCAAGACAAGACGCTTGGGGCCGACCTGAGCCTGGCCTTCGACCAGATGGACTACCGGGGCTTCATTCCGATACTCAGCTTTGAAGCCCGCAAGACCCGGTCGAACGTCAGCCTGTATGACAGCACGACCAGAGGCATCGCGCTGTCGATCCGGTCGAAGTTCTGACGCATCCGCCCTTACCCTTGCCGTCACAGGTGGCTAGACTGCCACAAAGACCACAGGGAGAGATACAATGACGATCCGATATCTGCATACGATGGTCCGGGTACTGGACCTGGACGCCTCGCTGGCATTCTACCGGCTGTTGGGTCTGGAAGAGACCCGCCGCACCGACAGTGAGGCCGGCCGCTTCACCCTGGTCTTCATGGCGCCGCCCGGCCAGCCCGAGTGCCCCGTCGAGTTGACCCACAACTGGGACGGCGACACAGGTCTGCCCTCGGACAGCCGTCACTTCGGCCATCTGGCCTATGAGGTGGACGATATCTATGCCACCTGCGCCCATCTGCAGGCCAATGGCGTCACCATCAACCGCCCGCCCCGCGATGGCCGCATGGCCTTTGTCCGCAGCCCCGACAATGTGTCGATCGAGCTGTTGCAAAAGGGCAGCGCCCTGCCCCCGGCCGAACCATGGCTCAGCATGGGCAACACCGGCCACTGGTAAGCCGCTGAAAAGGGACCACTGGCCAAAGATCTGCGTGCCCTGAGAAAGCTTGCGAAGCAAACCGCCACCGGACACATGCGATGTCGCGCGGTTTCCTCGCGGTTTCCTCTGGGCCCAAATACCCCCGCCGGAGGCTGTTTCCCTTGCGTCAAATCCCGGCGTCGATCTGAAGGCACCGTTTTCACAGCGCCGTCCAGGGTTGCCCGATCCCGCCAAGGGACAGGGAAGCCCGCGCCGCGGCGGTCTGTTACGCCTGACTTGTCATCCAAATGTTACCATCATGGCGGTATGTGACGCCCCAGTGCATTCATACGGGGGTTTTCATGCGCAGGTCTTTGTTTGCAGGCAGCATTGCGTTGCTTTTGGGGTCGACGGCAGCCTATGCCGATTGCGTTCAGACCGGGTTGGACGTCACCTGCACCGGCATTGACGCCGATGGCTTTGGCGACGGCAGTGGTGCGACCGATGATCTGACGATCACCGTCAAGTCAGGCGCGACGGTGGAAGGTGGCGCCACCGGGCGGGCGTTCGAGGTGGATGACAAGACTTCGATCACGGTCGAAGCCGGGGCAAGCGTGATGTCGCAGGCCAATGAAGGCATCGAAGGCGACAATGACATCACGATCAACAATGCCGGGGTGATCGAGGCGTTTGACGATGCGATTCAGGTCAATGACGGCGCGATGATCGTCAACTCTGGCCGGATCGAGAACATCGGCGACAATGTCGACCCGCAAGATGCCATCGACATCGACTCGGGCACGATCACCAACACCGCAACCGGCATCATCCGGTCCACCGAAGATGCGGCGATCGACGTGGATGGCGGCGAAAAGGGCGATGTCACCGTCAATAACGCGGGCTTGATCCAGGGGACCATTGCTGTCTTGAAAGACCCCAGCAACGAGGCTGGACAGTTGGTTTACAATACGGGCAGCGTGATCGGCACCAGCGGCGTGGCACTGGATTTGGGCGAAGGCAGCGATCTTTACCGCCATTCTTCCGGCGCGATCCTGATCGGGTCGGCACTGCTGGGCAACGGCGACGACCTGTTCGAGATGTTTGCGGTTGAAGGCACCGGGCGCTTTGGTGGAACTGGCGCCGTCATGGATGGTGGCGTTGGCACCGACCTTTTCGACTTCGGGTCGCTGGATATCATGTCCGCCTTGTCTGCAAGCTTCGACGGTCTGGAATTGTTGCTGAATTTCGGGACCCTGGACGGCGAGCTTGAAGTTCTGCTGACCAACTGGGAAACCGTGCGCTTCCGCGACTTTTCCGGCGATCAGGCCGCAGTGGCAGCGGCGGTCAATTCCCCGGCGGTGGTTCCGCTGCCCGCAACCATGTGGATGCTGGGGGCCGGGCTTGGTTTGCTGGGGGCGGCATCGCGCCGTCGCCGGGCCTGATCTGAACCGAACCGATCCGGCCAGGGCCGCCCACGCGGCCCCGGTATGATCTTTCCCTTACAACCCTTTGGACCGATAGGCTTTTGCCACGCGGTCAATTGACACGATATAGGCTGCGGTGCGCAGGTCATTGACATCGTCGCGCCCGTGCCAGACCGCGCGCATCGCCTGATAGGCGGTGCGCATGGTGTCATCCAGCCCTGACCGCACCAGCGCCAACTCATCCGAGCCGGTCAGAAACCGGTCCTTGAAATCTTCGGTCAGGGTCCAGCCAAGGCCCTTGTCGGCCGAAAGCCGCTCCAGCTCTTCCACCAGCAGCAGCGAGCGGGCCTCTTCGGCACGGCGCTGCATGCGGCCAAAGCGGATGTGCGACAGGTTCTTGACCCATTCGAAATAGCTGACCGTCACCCCGCCCGCATTGGCATACATGTCGGGGATGATGACCACACCCTTTTCACGCAATATCTCGTCGGCGCCAAAGGTGATCGGTCCGTTGGCCGCCTCGATGATCAGCGGGGCCTTGATCCGGGGCGCATTGCCCATGTGGATCACGCCTTCCAACGCGGCGGGGATCAGGATGTCACACGCGGCCTCCAGCAAGGCGCTGCCATCTTCGGTGTAGGCCGCAGAGGGATAGCCCTTGATGCTGCCGCGTTTCACCATCCATTGCCGGATGTCCTCGATGCACAGGCCCCGGTCATCATGCAAGGCCCCGTCGCGTTCGATCACCGCGGTGATGATGCAGCCGTCTTCCTCGGACAGGAACTTGGCCGCGTGATAGCCGACGTTGCCAAGGCCCTGCACGATGACCCGCTTGCCCTCCAGCCCGCCGGAAAGGCCAGCCTTGGCGGTGTCCTCCGGATAGCGAAAAAACACGCGCAGCGCGTATTGCACGCCGCGCCCCGTTGCTTCGACGCGGCCCTGTATCCCCCCCGCATGCGGCGGCTTGCCGGTCACACAGGCGCGGCTGTTGATGTCGGTGGTATTCATCCGCGTGTATTGATCGGCGATCCAAGCCATCTCGCGCTCGCCGGTGCCCATGTCGGGTGCGGGGACGTTCTGCGCCGGGTGGATCAGATTGCGCTTGATCAGCTCATAGGCGAAGCGGCGGGTGATCTGTTCCAGCTCATGCTCTTCCCAGGCGCGGGGGTCGATGCACAAGCCCCCCTTGGAGCCGCCAAACGGCGTTTCCACCAGCGCGCATTTGTAGGTCATCAGCGCGGCCAGCGCCTCGACCTCATCCTGATTGACCGACAGGGCATAGCGGATGCCGCCCTTGACCGGTTCCATATGTTCGGAATGCACCGAACGATAGCCGGTGAAGGTTTCGATCTTGCCGCGCAGACGCACCCCGAAGCGCACGATGTAGGTTGAATTGCAGACCCTGATCTTCTGTTCCAACCCGGGGCTGAGGTCCATCAGCCGCATGGCACGATTGACCATCAGATCGACCGAGTCGCGAAAGCTCGGCTCTTCATCCGTTTGCATGCCATTCCCTCCCGTCAGGCAAGGCGCAATTCAGTTGCGCCCAGCGCAAGCCTAGCGCGGCATCGCGCCGCGGGCACGCCAAAAGGTGAAGGCACGCCAAAAGGTGACGGGTAATGCAGAAAATACGAATCGAATCGATTGCTTTAAGCGATTGTCAGGATTGGCATCGGTCTTGCACCGATACGACGCGTTTCGTTTGCGTTACCGATTGGTCTACAATCATCTGCACAGGCCCGGATCGTTTCCTGCACCGCGCGCTGGCTCGTCGGCCATGGGCGTTTGCCACAATTTTGCCCTGCTTGATGCGTCTGCTCTCGGACATATCGTGTGGCCAGCAGTCCGTGGGGGCGGATCCAATGGCATTTAGGGGACCAGAGAGCATGGACCGCGTAAGTAAAATTGCTGCAAGACTTGGATCACCGCGCCACGTGCAGCGGTTCGTCAAGGAAGAAGACGGCTATATCGTTGTATTCACGGTGGTCATTTTCACACTGATGCTGGCGTTTGCCGGGTTTGGTCTGGACATCATCCAATTTGAAACCACGCGCACCAAGCTGCAACAGACATCAGATCGCGCCACGCTGGCCGCAGCCTCGCTGACGCAGAAAAAGGACGCCAAGCTTCTGGTGGAGGATTATTTCGACAAGGCCGGCCTCGGTGACAGCCTCAAGTCGGTGGTTACGGAAAAACTGTTGAACTCCTCCGTCGTCTCGACCGAAGCCCAGATTGTCCTGACGCCGACGTTCATGAACCTTTGGGATCTGGAAAACAAACTCAAGCTGACTGCCAACGCCAAGTCGCGGGCCGAACAGCGCATCAATAACATCGAGATCGTGCTGGTGCTGGACGTGTCGGGGTCGATGGTCCGGGACAGGTATAATAACCCTCTCCCCAAGCTGGCAAACCTGAAAACGGCAGCGAGCGAGTTCATCGACACGGTTCTGGCTCAGGACACCGAAAACCGCGTGTCCATCGCCATCGTTCCGTACAACGGACAGGTCAACCTGCCGGAATATTTGCAGCAGGCATTCACAAATCGCATCGGTGATCATGGCGTGGCTAACGTCAACTGTTTTGACCTGCCACCTGAAACCTATTCCAGTCTTGGCCTGCCAGCTGACACCGAGCTGCCTGTCACGGCCCATGCCGATACCCGTTCCGACCGCTACAGTGCCGCGCCAAACCCGGGCAACCGGTGGTGTCCGCCATCGACCAAGAATGTCATACGCGCTCCGACAAATGACGGTGCGGCGCTCAAGGCCCACATCAATGGGCTGGAAGGCAACGGGGCCACGTCCATCAATGCGGGTCTGAAATGGGGACTTGCATTGCTGGACCCAAGTTCGGCCAGTTTGATCGACACAATGGTCGGGGCTGGTCAGACACCCAGCAATTTCTCGAACCGTCCGTTCGCTTATAACGCCAGGGAAGCGATGAAAATCGTTGTTCTGATGACCGACGGCGAACACTTTGAGGAAGAACGCATGAATGCCGACTATCGCACCGGCATATCAAACATCTGGTATGACAGTGCAAGCAAGCGGTATTCGGTGTACCACGACAAGTCGGGCGATAAAGACTATTTCTACCCCCATACCGGCTATTGGTATACTGCGCCCTCCGGCAGCGGTGCTGTTCAACAGACCTGGCCGCAGGTATGGGAAAAGCTGCGCGTGTCGTATGTAGCCTATAACATGTGGGTGCGGCCTTTGGGCGGAACACTCAACAGCCGCTGGAACATGTTCCGCTCGAAAACGCCCGTTGCCACGATGAACGCGCAATTGCAGCAGGTGTGTGACGCGGCCCATGCGAAGGATGTGATTGTCTACGGCATCGCATTCGAGGCCCCAACGAACGGCCAGACAGCCATCGCCAACTGCGCAAGTTCGCCTGCACATTACTTCAACGCCGCCGGGCTTGAAATCACCACCGCCTTCCGGTCAATCGCCACCAACATCAGCCAGTTGAAGTTGACCCAATGACACGCCGCATCACCCAAATGCTTGCCCGGTTCCGCAAGGACGAGAAGGGACTGGCCGCCATCGAGTTCGCCCTGTTCTTTCCGCTGTTCATGGGAATGTTCTTCTGGGCGGTCGAACTTGGCATCATGCAGATCAAGTCGGTGATGCTGGATCACGCGCTGGATGTATCGATTCGCGAGATCCGGCTGGGGATGGTGGAGGATCCTTCGCCAGAGAAGCTGAAAACGGCGATTTGCAGCCGGGCGCGGATCATCGGCGACTGCGCGGACCAGTTGATGATCGACCTGCGACCGGTATCGACCACAACTTGGGCCATGCCGAATACGCCGGTGGCCTGCGTGAACAATGATGACGAGGACATGCAACCCACGGTGACGTTCGATCCCGGGCGTCAAAATGAAATCATGCTGGTGCGTGCCTGTGTCAACATTCCGGTGACATTCCCGAACCTGATGTTTGGGCGGCAGTTGCACAAGGACAGTTCGGGCCGGATCAGCATTGCCTCGATTACCGCCTTCGTGAACGAGCCGTCGTGAAGACGGATAGGGGTGAACAAATGAAACGCATCTCGGATTTGATGAAAAAGGCTGGTCGCGGCTTCGCACGCGAGGAAGACGGTCTGGTGGCAACAGAGATGATCCTGATGTTTCCGCTGTATCTTTTCGCCATCATGGGCACCTATACCTATTGGGATGCCTGGGATGTGGTGAACCGCTCGCAAAAGGCGGCCTACACGGTTTCGGACCTGATCACGCGACAATACGCCCCTGTCAGCGAAGACTACGTCGAGGGCCTGTTCGGCACGATGTCCTACATGATGGGTCCAAGCCTGCCGACAGAGACGCGGATCACCAGCATTTTCTACAACGGCACCGATGACACATACGAGGTGATCTGGTCACGGGCCAGCGGCGGGACGTTTTCCCCGCTGACAACCGACACGGTTCTGACAATCGAAAGCCATCTGCCCGATCTGGCCGATGGCGATTCGATTGTCGTGGTCGAGACCATTACCGATTTTGAGCCGCTGATGGGAGAATCGGTCTATGCCTTTATCGAGCCCTTGGCCGGCGACAAGAAACATGTCGTGGTAACCCGGCCGCGCTTTGTGCCCAAGATCTGCATGCTCGACGTGGCCTGCGGCTAATCAGGCAGCTTGCCGCCGCGCGATGGACGCAACTGGTCCAGCACTTCGGCCATGTAGCGCGCTTCGTGCCGGTGCGTGACACCCCCGACCCCGACCCGGCGGCCGATACGCCACCAAAGGCCCGGCGCCCAGGCGCGCGGGCCCGCCTCGCTCAGCACCAGGGTAAAGCCACCTGCCGGCTTGAAGGCAAACACGCCGCGATTGACGGCCCGGACCATGTCAACCCGGGCCAGCACCCTGCCTTCTGCGTCACACAGCGCATCCGCGGTCAGAACCAGTCTGCCCTCGGTCGCCGTCCACATCCGCAGCGACAACCAAAGCGACAGACCGCCGAAACCCAGCAGGAACACGGTCCAGCCCAGATCCGCAACCGGCAGCGACAGCCCCAGATACAGCAGGGCAGCGCCAAGGATCAGCAAGACGCCCACCCCCACCACACGACGCGGCGGTGAGGCGCGCAGTTCTGCAAGAACGGCGGGGCGGTCATCTGGGGCGGTCATCTGCGTCTCCCTCGGCTTCGGGAACGATGCCCCGGCCCGACCCCTTAGCCGAACCACGCCTCGGGGTCGAGGGGGCGGGCGATCCCGGAACTGCCTGTGGCAGGCGCAAGAGCATGACCCAAGGCAGAATCAAGCTGTCTTGCCCCGCTGCCTCAGGGCTCCTAGGGTCTCGTCCAGCACAAACCCAGTGCGTGCCCTTACGACCGGAAGCCAAGAATGCGCCCTCTCGCCTGTGTTGCCTGCCTGATCGGATGCGCCGCGCTTGCGGCCTGTGCCCCGTTGCCTGATCTGGCGGCGGGCCGGGCCGCCCCCGGCCCTGCCGCCGTTCTGGTGCCGATCGAGGGGATATTGGCACAGGCCGATGCCATCGGGCCAGCCGAGGAGGTGACCGGTCCGGTCGACGCGCGGGCCGCCCGGTTGCGCGCCAAGGCGGCCCGACTGCGCAGCCAATAGGCTGCCCGCCCGATTTGCAGATTTTGCTGCGATGCGCCCAGCCCCTCGCGTTGCCATGGCAGGGCGAACGGTCTATGACCACAGTGAAAACGACGAACGGAGTGCCCCATGTCTGCCCCCTTGCGAATTGGCCTTGCCGGGTTGGGCACGGTTGGGATCGGCGTCGTCAAGATCATCCAGCGCCATGCCGATCTGATCAGTGCCCGCGCCGGTCGCCCGGTGCGGATCACCGCGGTATCTGCGCGGGATCGCACGAAAAACCGTGACGCCGACCTTTCGGGCTTCGCGTGGGAGGCCGACCCCGTTGCCTTGGCCGCGCGCGACGATGTGGATGTGCTGGTCGAGGTGATGGGCGGCCATGACGGCCCGGCCAAACTGGCAACCGAGGCCGCGATTGCGGCCGGCAAGGATGTGGTCACCGCCAACAAGGCGCTGTTGGCGCATCACGGCCAGGCTCTCGCCGAAGCCGCCGAGGCGAGGGGCCGGGTGATCCGGTTCGAGGCGGCGGTGGCAGGCGGCATCCCGGTGATCAAGACCCTGACCGAAGGGCTGGCCGGCAACCAGATGCGCCGCGTCATGGGCGTGATGAACGGCACCTGCAACTACATCCTGACCCGGATGCAGGCCGCCGGCCTGCCCTATGAGGTGGTGTTTGAAGAGGCCCGGCAACTGGGCTATCTGGAGGCGGACCCCAACCTTGACGTCGGTGGCATCGACGCGGGCCACAAGCTGGCGTTGCTGGCCGCCATTGCCTTTGGCACCCGGGTGTCGTTCGACAAGGTCGAGTTGGAAGGCATCGGCAATGTGTCGATCGACGATATCAATCTGGCCGATGACATGGGCTATCACATCAAGTTGCTGGGCGTGGCGCAAATGACCGGCCGGGGGCTGGAACAGCGGATGACGCCCTGCCTTGTGCCTGCCGAAAGCCCGCTGGGGCAGTTGCAGGGCGGCACCAACATGGTGGTGCTGGAAGGCGACAGCGTCGGCCAGATCGTGATGCGCGGTGCCGGTGCCGGTGAAGGCCCGACCGCCACTGCCGTGATGGCCGATGTGATCGACATCGCGCGCGGCATAAGGGTCTCGACCTTTGGCCGCCCGGCCAGCACGCTGGCCACCCCGATTGCCGCGAAGTCCGCCACCCCCGCGCCCTACTACCTGCGTATGACGCTGCTGGACAAGCCCGGTGCCTTGGCCAAGATCGCCACCGCCCTGGGCGAGGCGGGCATCTCGATCGACCAGATGCGCCAGTTGAACCAACCCGGTGAGGCGGACAACAAGGCCACGGTTCTGATCGTCACACACAAGGCCTCCCCCTCGGATGTGGCCTTTGCGATGGCACAATTCGACACCACCGGCGTCCTCGTCAGCGCCCCCGTCGCCATCCGCATCGAAGAGGTGTGATGTGACCCACAGGACGAGGCCGGTCGCCGCAGGGCGCGCCCGTCCCTCTGTTGGCGCCATCACACTTGCCGCAAAGGCATGGTTCGCGCTAAGTCGGCTCAGCCCCTGACAAAAGGAAAGATCATGGCCGTTGCCCAGACCCAGGTTGCCGAGTTTCAAGACCGCCTTCTGTCGCTGGGCCTTGCCCGCGTCTCGGAAGCGGCAGCCCTTGCCAGCGCGGCGCTGGTCGGGCGCGGCGATGAAAAGGCCGCCGATCAGGCCGCCGTCAACGCCATGCGCGACCAGTTGAACCTGCTCGACATCGCCGGCGTCGTGGTGATCGGCGAGGGAGAGCGCGATGAGGCCCCGATGCTGTTCATCGGCGAAGAGGTCGGCACCGGCAAAGGCCCGGCGGTCGATATCGCGCTCGACCCGCTCGAAGGCACCACGCTGACCGCCAAGGACATGCCCAACGCCCTGACCGTGATCGCCATGGCCCCGCGCGGCAGCCTGCTGCATGCGCCCGATGTCTACATGGAAAAGCTGGCCATCGGGCCGGGCCATCGCCCCGGCACCGTCACACTGTCCATGACCCCATCCGAGCGGGTCTCGGCTCTCGCCTCTGCCAAGGGATGCTCGACCAAGGACATCACGGTCTGCGTCCTCGAGCGCCCGCGCCACGAAGCGATGATCGAGGAAATCCGCTCCACCGGGGCGGCGATCCGGCTGATCACCGATGGCGATGTGGCGGGTGTGATGCATTGCGCCGAACCGCACCTGACCGGGATCGACATGTACATGGGCTCGGGCGGGGCCCCCGAGGGCGTGCTGGCGGCCGCAGCACTCAAGTGCATGGGCGGCCAGTTCTATGGCAAACTGCTGTTTCGCAACGATGACGAACGCGCCCGCGCCCGCAAGGCCGGGATCGAGAACTTCGACCGCGTCTACACCCGCGACGATCTGGTGCGCGGCGATGTGATCTTTGCCGCCACCGGCGTGACCGACGGCAGCCTGCTGGCCGGAATCAAGCGCGAGCCCGAGCATCTGACCACAGAAACCATCCTGATGCGGTCGAAAACCGGTTCGGTGCGCCGGATGACCTACCGCAACCCGATCCGTTAAGCCCGACCTGAGGGGGCAAGCCTGATCGGCGCCGAGGGGCTCTGCCCCTCGGCCTGCGGCCTCACCCCGGGATATTTGGGGAAAGAGAAAGCCGCAAAGACCTTTCTCTTTCTGCAAATATCCCCGCCGGAGGCATCCGACCTTGGCCCAGAGCGCGGCGTCCGGGGTTGAAGCGCCCGGCCGCTTGGTGCAGACCGTGGCCATGACCGTGCGCGCTTTTCTGAATGTCGAAGCCTCGGTGACAGGCCGCCGCTGGGTGGGCCCGTCGGTCGAGGAGGAGCGTCTGGCCGAGGCCATGGCACAATACAGCCATTTGCCGATGGCGTTGTGCCACATTCTGGTCCGTCGGGGGGTGGCCCCGGCCGATGCGGCAAGCTTTCTGTCGCCCGCCCTGCGCGACCTGTTGCCCGATCCGCTGCGCCTGCGCGACATGGGGCTGGCCGCCGGGCGGTTTGTGAGAGCGGTCACCGCGCAGGAGCGGATCGCCGTCCTTGCCGATTATGACGTTGATGGCGGGGCGTCTGCGGCGCTTCTGATAGACTGGCTGCGCGCCATGGGTCGGACAGCCACGCTGTATATCCCGGACCGGATCGACGAAGGCTATGGCCCCAATGTTCCTGCCATGGCCGCTTTGGGGGCTTCGCATGATCTGATCATCTGCGTGGATTGCGGCACCCTTTCGCATGATCCGATCGCGGCGGCGGGGTGTGACGTGGTGGTGCTGGATCACCACCTTGGGGCCGAGACATTGCCGCCCGCCGTGGCCGTGGTGAACCCCAACCGGCAGGACGAATCGGGCGATCTGGCGCATCTTTGCGCGGCCTCGGTCGTGTTCCTGATGCTGGTCGAGGCGAACCGGCGGTTGCGCGCCGAGGGCGTGGTCGGCCCCGACCTGATGGCGATGCTTGATCTGGTGGCCCTTGCCACCGTGGCCGATGTGGCCCCCCTGATCGGCGTCAACCGCGCGTTGGTGCGGCAGGGGCTGAAGGTCATGGCCCGGCGCGAGCGGGTGGGTTTGGTGGCGCTGGCCGATGTGGCGCGGATGGAACAGGCCCCCACGCCCTATGCGCTTGGCTTTGTGCTGGGGCCGCGGGTCAACGCCGGCGGGAGGATCGGTCAGGCCGACCTTGGCGCGCGTCTGTTGGCCAGCGACAATGCCCGCGAGGCCGCTGCCATGGCGGCGCGGCTGGATCAGTTGAACACCGAACGGCGCGTTCTGACCGAGGCTGTGCGCGACGAGGCGATGGCGCAGGCCGAAGCGCGTGGTCTTGATGCGCCGCTGGTCTGGGCGGCGGGCGAGGGTTGGCATCCCGGTGTGGTCGGGATTGTGGCGGCGCGGCTGAAGGAGGCCTTCAACCGCCCCGCCATCGTCATCGGGCTGGAGGGAGGCGAGGGCAAAGGCTCGGGCCGGTCGGTCTCCGGTGTTGACCTTGGAGCCGCGGTGCAGCGTCTGGCGGCCGAGGGGTTGCTGATCAAGGGCGGCGGGCATCGGATGGCCGCAGGGTTGACGGTGGCGCGCGATCAACTGGACGCGGCGATGGCCCGGCTGTCGGACCTTCTTGGCCGACAAGGCGCGGGCAGCGAAGGCCCGCGCGAGATGCGGATCGACAGCCTGCTGATGCCATTTGCCGCCACACCTGGCTTTGTTGAACAGATCGACGCCGCGGGGCCGTTTGGCCAAGGGGCCCCGGCACCACGCTTTGCCTTTGCCGATGTGGCGATCGCCCCGCGCCGGATTGGTGAAAAGCACCTGAAACTTGCCATCTCGGACGGCACGGGCGCACCGATCGAGGCGATGGCATTCGGGGCCTTTGACGGGGCCCTTGGCCCCGCGCTGATCTCTGCGGGTCACCGCCGTTTTCACCTGTGCGGGCGGTTGGAGGTCAATCACTGGGGCGGGCGCAGCAAGGTGCAGCTGCGCCTCGAAGACGCCGCGTTTTCCGCGCCGTAAAGATGCGTTTTTCCTCTTGCGAGTCAGTGGGAAGGCAACTAAACACCGCCCACCGACAGTGTGGCCCGTTCGTCTATCGGTTAGGACACCAGGTTTTCAACCTGGGAAGAGGGGTTCGACTCCCCTACGGGCTGCCACAAATCCCCTCAAAAAGCGTTTAGATTCAACGCACTAGGTGAGGGGTGGCAAACCTGTCCCACCACATATGCCACCACGCGGAACAGGTCAGAATCCACCACCTGACACCACTGCCTCAATCGGTGCAGCGCACCCCGGCAGATACCGCCACAACGCAACACCCCCTAAAAACGGCCCTACAGCGCCCTTGCGGGGGCGGGGGTAGGCACCCATACCCGGCGGGGGCGGAAGGCCCCTGTGCGGCCCGCCTATGCTGCCGCAGGCATATGGAGTCCCCGCGCGTGGCAAGGTCCGCAGGGCGGGTGCGCTTCGCGCTTGCGGCGCGGCTACGCCGATGCAGCGCCAGCCCGCTACGCGGCTGGCAGGCAGATAGCAGCAAGAACACTTCCCCCGCTGCATGGTCTGTATCTGGAAGCGATGCCACACGGCGCGCAGCGCCGGGGGGCGTTCTTGTTCCTTCCATGCGGAATCTTCCTTGCTCAGGTAATGGAAGGAACAAGAACAGTGTTACTACCATTCTATCCTCAGGAAGAAGATTCCGCATGGCGCACCCCGGTGCGCTGCCGGGGCACGCTCCACCGCTGCCAGACACGTTCCGGGTGCACGCGCCGGTGACGCTGCCGATGGTCGATGAACAGTTCCACCGCCACCGGCCAGAAGCGCCGCAACAGGGGGATGAACGGGCGTCGATAGACCCGAAGGGACAGCTTGTCCCGCTCCGGCCACATACGCCGCGCCGTCGCATACAGCGGGTCGGCCAGAAGTTCCCGGTGGAAAGGGCTTTGCCGCGTGTCCCGCAGGTCTATGGCCAACTCCACCTCTAGCTTCACATCGTCCATGAAGTCAGGCCAGTGAATCAGCGTGTGCCGGAAAATCTCCACCTGCCAGCCATCTGGCCAGTCACGGGCCAGCCCGCACAACATGCCGAACTCGCCACCGCTCACCTTTGCTTCCTTGGTCGCGCCGCACCAGTAGGCTTGCATCCCTTTGGCAATGGCCTTGGCCTGTTCCGCACCCGGTTCGCCTACCCGCACAAGCGTCGTGATCCTGCCATTGATCGTGCAACGCAGCCGCACGATAGGCGGAACCTTGATCAACTCTTGGAACGTCCGAAGGCGAAAGTCGCCCGCCCTGCACCACGCCTCTTGCGAAAGCGGCTTTGCCCATATTTCCCCTTGGTGCTCAAATGGCGATGCTTCCTGCGCGCCCCGGATCAACTCCACAAGCTGCGCGTGAATTAACTGCATCGCCGCCGATAAACCGACAGCCGAATTGCAATCTGACACGGGTTTTGATATATGGGGCATTGCGTTAGTTGTCCTACCTGCCCCGTCCGCGATTGGTCCTCGCGGGCGGGGTTTCCATTTCAGTGAATCGTTTCCGCATACATGGCGACAATATCGTGATCCACCGTGTAGGTCCGGGCGGTGCGGTTTGAATGAGGCGTGTAGCGGATCATGCCCCGACACTCCAAAGCGTGCAGCGCGCGGCGCACGGCCCCTTCGGACAGGTCCGTGAGTGCCTCAAGGTCATGTAAAGAAAGGGTAACGCACTCAGGCTTGCGCCCCGCGCTCAAGGCCATGATGTTCAACAGCACCTTGGTTTCGCTGCCGTTCAAGATGCGTGTTGCCTCCACCAGATTTGTCACCCGGTTGGCAAAAGTGACCAATTCGGCATCGTCCATTTCAATCGGGTTTTGCAGTGCGTTCATTTTAACCTCCATTGTGAGGCTTCAAATTAGCAAGAAAGCGATTCCAATAATAGGGGGTGCCGGATTAGTGGTCAGCCCGACTTTCGCACGCGGGTGCGATTGCGCGGGGTCGGTTTCGCACCGGGTGCGGGCAAGAATCCATATTGCCGCATTGCCGCACAGATCAGCAGAATGAACGGCACTCGATAGCCCCGCGACATTTTAAGCGCAGTGTCCATACGCAGATTTTTTGAATCGCCGCGCTCCTGCGCACTGATGATGGACGGTGCAAGGGTGCAGGCATCGGACACCTGTTTGCGGCCCCGCCCCGCCCGCGCTATGCGCAGCACCCGCGCAAGGGTCATGGTGCGCAGCCCATACCCGCCCGCCGCTTCCTTGGCCTTAAGCACCGCCGCTACATCGTCGCGGATGCCGAACTCTGCCGCCAGTTCCAAGAGCATGGCGCGGGGAATGTCGGCTTCGGGAATCTGGTCAAAGTCGGGCGTCGGGGACGGCACATCACGGCCCGCCTTGCACCGTGGGCGGGGTGCCTGTCCAGCGCATCACCGCCACCTTCACCGCCATGCCCATGGCATCGCGGCCCGCTACGCCCTTCACCAAGAGGAACGCACCGTCCGCCATCTGGATCAGGTCAGGCAAAGCGCCGACAGGTGCCACCAGCACCGCCACGCCGTCCCCCACATCACCCCCGCCAAGGTTGGACACTTCGTCCAGATCGCGCCACCGCACGCTTCCCCTGACTGTCTCGGCATAGTCGAACAGGTTTGGCGTCGGGCGGTTGTGCACCGGGTCAGCGGCGCGGGTGTAGAGGTGCATCACCCCCATGCCGGGGATGAACCGCGCAGCGCGGCGCATGGCATCGGCGGGGGAAGTCATTCGTTCCACCCCACCAGCGCCAAGGCTTTCTCAAGGGACATGCCCGCCCCCACCAGCGTGCCAACGGCCCGCGCCCGGCCCGCCACATCCGCAGACATCATGCTACCCGTGGACAGGGATGTGACACCGATCTTTGCCAGTTCCGGCAACAGCGTCCGGGCCAAAGGTTCCACCGTTTGCAGGCAGAACAGGCGATAGGCTTCCCGCATGGCCCCAGCGTTCCCGCTGGGGGTCAGCAGCGCGGGCGGGATGCCCGCCGCCGCCAAGAGCCGCACATGCAGGGCTTCCACCGTGGCAGGCAGTTCGGCTTGCTCAAGGTCAGGGGTCAGTTCCACCCGCCGGAACTCGTTCGCCCGGTTGTTCCCGGTGGACGTGGCGAAGTCGGCTTTACTGCGAATCGCGGCCAGCATCCCGCCGCCTTTCAGACCACGGATTGCGGCGGTTTGCTGTTCCTCTGGCACCGTGTCCGGGAAAGGCAGGACACCCCGCCCCACCCAATCCATTGCGCCCGACACCGCGCTTTCCACTTCTGCCATGAGCCGGGGCGATGCCCCCATGAGCCGGAAAGGGCTGCGCCCGCGCCATGGCTGTTCCGCCGGGGCGTTGATCACCAGCCGCAGCACTTCGCCTTCAAGCGCCCGCACCGTCTCTGTAGAGGCAGGGTGCGCGATGTGCAGGTGATACCGCCCGCCGCCAAGTTCATCCCAATACGCGGCCCGGACAAGCCGCAGGCTGTTGCCCTGCACGCGGATGTGGAAGCAGGCTTCGCCGCGCAAGCACAGGTCCAGCCCGATTGCCGCAAGGTCCGCAGCCGTCAGCGGGTTGGGGTCCGGGTTGGCGTCCAGCATGGCGAAGGCCCGCGACCACGTTTGCGCGATTGCCGCGATGGTCGCAGACAAGGGCACCGCGCCATCGGACAAGACACCAGCCCGCCGCCCGGCAAGGTGTTCTGCCGTTACGCTGGGGAAGGCTGCGCGGGTTTCCAGCGGTTCCCGCCGCTTGAAGGGCCAAAGGTTCACCATCTGACTTCCCCCGCCAAGACAATCCCCGCGCCAGAGGCTTGGAACAGCCCACCCATGGCTTCGCGGGTCAAGGTGGAGTCACCCGCCTGCACTTGTCTGAACTCCCTCCGGGCGGCGCTGTTTATGGCCTGATAAAGGGCCAAGGCCCGGACAGCTTCCACCACATGCGCACCGGGTGCGGGCGTGACAGTGCCCACCTGTGTGACGCGGTAGCGCGCGCCCGGTGCACAGAACGCAAGATGCCCGGAAGGCGCGTCATACATCGGGCCATCATCGGGCACCCATTGCCGCCCGGACAGCCGTTCCACCATCACCGAAACAGGCGCGGGCGAACGTGGCCACCACAGTTCGCAGGCTTCGCCCGCTTCCGCCGTGAACTGTGCCGCCGTGACGGGCCAATAGTTCCGGCCCGTGAAGGTTTCGGCCATCGCCCAGCTTGTCGCAATCAGCGCCGCTGCCCGGTCTTGGGTCACTGCCGCTTCAAGGGCCACTTCGCCGGGCGCGGGATAAGCGGGGGTGGCCCCGCGTGTCTGTGTGAAGTTCATGGAAGCCAAATCCTTTCCGGCTGCACCGGGTGCAGCGTTTGCATGGCGCGAAGTTCGGCTTGGCTGGCCTCATAGGCCGGGCGGGTGACAAGCGACAACTCCACCAGCAAGAGGTGAAGCAAGGTGCGGATGAACACGCCGGGGTTGCCCGGTTCCGGGTCCAGCCGTTCCGCGTTCGGCACCACGTCCTTCGGGGGGACGCGAAAGCCGGGACTGATACCCGTCACCAGCCCCGCCGCGACCATGGCCAGCGCGTCCCGAATGTGGGTCACGTCTTGCAGTTCTTCGGCAATCGCCGCCGTGAAGGTCAGGGCTTCGTCACTGTCCGACAGCACAAGCGAACCGTTGCGCCGGGACGCAAGGGGCGTGTCAAAGCTGTGCCCATAGAGCAAGTGAATGTCGCGTTCTTCATCTGCCAGGGCGAACTTAAAGGCCCCCGGCATGATGCGCTCTTTCCTCACCTGCCCACGGTCAGCCATCACGGCAAGCGCGCCATAGGGGAACCGCCCGGCAATTACCGGGCGGCGTCCTTCGCGCCGCAGTTCAAGGCCCGCGCCGGGCCATGTCGCGCGCGTTTCCATCATCAGGCCCGATCTTGAACAGCGGTCAGCTTGAAGAAGTGCGTGGCGGTGCGCTGGAACAGCAGATCAAGGAAGGCAAAGGTCGTGATCGCCACCTTGCCCGACTTGCTTTCCGAATAGGGGTCAATGATCACTTCCACCCCGCCCCACGTCGGCATCAGGGCGTGCCCGTCACCCGCCGCGAAGAACACCGTGGACGCGCCTTTGCCCGTGCCATCCCGCGCGCCCCGCGCCGATACCTGCGAACTCCACAGGGGGGCGAAGCCAAAGGCTTTCAGGCGGTCCAGTTCCGACACCGCAGTGCCTGCAATCAGGCTATCGGCAAGGGTCTGTGCCACAATGGGCGCACCCGCAATGCGGATGCCCGATGCGTCCGACAGCTTGGCGGTTTCTTGCAGTTCCACCGCCCGTTGCAGGAAGGCAGAGAACGAAGCCTTGCCCGTCAGTGCAGCCGTGCGCGCACCCGTCAGCATCGCACCAAGGCCCGCAGGTTCTTCACCCACGCCCGTGCCCCGGAACACGGCAAGGTCGATGCCCTGCCGCATGATTTCCGACAGGTCACGCCGCAGGATGGATTCCAGCGCCGGATTCTGCCGGGTCGCCTGCCGGGTCATGACGTAGCGGGCGGTCGCGGTGTGGATTGCGGGCGAAGTCGCCGTGGTCGTGATCGCGGCGCTATCGGCACCGTCACCTTCCGCCACCCACGAAAGGCCACCGCCCCCGGTGATTTCGGGGAAGGACGGGGTGCCGGTGACTTGCAGCGCCCGGACGCCGAACCGCTGCGCGGCGCTGTTCTCAAAGAACCGCTCAAGGGCGTTCATCACCGGGCGCGCTTGCAACTCGCCCGTGGTGCCGGGCGCGGTATCGGTGACAGCATCGGCCCGCGTCTCAAGGGCGAAGGCTTCCCACGGGATCACCACGCCGCCCCGCTGGGGCGTCATGCCGCGCGTTTCCAGTTCGGCCACCACTTCCGCTTCGCGCCCGGACAGCGCCTTGCCTTCGGTGATCGCACCCACCAGCCCGGACAGGCTGAACGAACGGCACTCAAGGGCGAAGTCGGATTGCGCCTTGTCGGTGCCCTTGATGGTGGCGCGTTCCGCCCCTTCCACCAGCAGCGCGGCGCGAAGTTCCACCTCTGCCCCTTCGTATGCGTCCGCAAGCGAACGCAGTTCGGTGCGGCCTTCATCGCTCAGGGTTTCGGTTTTCTGGATTGCGGCCATACGTTCGCGGCGGCGCGATTGCGCAAGGGTGATTTCTTGGCTCTTGAGCATTTCAGTTCCTTTCAGGTTGCAGGGATGCCAGTCGCGGCCAAGAAGGCATCGCGTCCGGGGACGTTGCTTCGGTTGTGGGGTTTCGGGGGTTTCTTCTCGTGCCCGTGCCACCGCTCGCGGTTGGACTTTTCCGAATGGCATGACGTGCACAGGTATTGCAGGTTGGACGGGTCAAACACGCCGATGCCCAGCAAGCCAATGTCGCGGCGCGGGATCACATGATCCGCTTGCCCCGTCATGCCCAAGAACACGTTGCAGCACTCGCACCGGAAGGAAGCGCGATGCGCCACCATGGCCCGGACTTCGGCCCAGCGGGCGGTTTTCAGGGGGGCGGTGTTCGTCCTCATAGGATTTCTACCTCGTATGTCGGTTTCACTTCGTCCCGCGCCCGCAACAGCGCGCTACAGGCCAAGACAAGACTGGACGCCACGTCGATGCGCGCGTGCGGGTGCGATTTGGAAAGCTGGCAAGCGCCCGTGGCAGACACCTTCACGTCCGCTTCGGCCATGCTGCCTTCAAGCAGAAGGCTGCGCGCCATGGTGACGGCACCCGCAAGGAACAGCCGCCGCGTAGCGCGTATGTCCGCGTCCCCGTCCTTCGGCCCCGTCCCCCGGTAGATCACGGGCCACGCCAAGCGCGCCCGCGCCAAGGCGGTTTCAAACTCTGCCTGCCTGTAGCGGTCACAGGACACCGAACGCACCGGGTGCGGCCCGATCATGGCCACCAGCGCGGGGAAGAACTCGCCCAAGTCGGACACGCTGCCGCTTGTCTCGATCAACTCCCCAGCGATTGCGCAGCGTTCCCAAAGATCGCCCACCAGATCACGCTTGCCGCGTTCGCGCAGGGTCAGGTCCGCGCCGGGGAAAGCCCCCAGCACCTTGACCACGCCGGACAGTTCATAGGCCACGGTTGCAGCCGTCATGCTGGCACTGCCGCCCAGATCAATCCCGATGTGAACAGGTTCGCCGGGGATGGTTTCTGGGTTGTCTGCATAGGACTTCCGCAGGGTGTCATAGTCCAAGAGCAGTTCGCGCCCCGGCTGTAGCGGGACGTTCAACTGCCACGCTTGGAACTCCACAAGACTGCCGGACTGTTCCGCCTTGGCGTGCGCGTCCTGCATGAAGCGCAAGGGCTTGATGGTGCCCAATCCGGGGTTGGCCTTCGCCCACACGTCCGGGTCGCCGGGATCATCGCCCTTGTCGGCTGCATACAGCGTCACATGCGTGCGGGCGTCCGGGCGGTCGATCAGTTCATTGAACGAAGGGCTATCGCCCCGCGTCCCGGTTAAGATCAACTGCCCGCCCCGCGTGGCCAGACTGTCAAAGTAAGCCGTGATCAACTCGCCTTGGTTCTGGGTGATCAAGCCGCACTCGTCTATCACCGCAAGGTCAAGGTCCAAGCCGTGCCCCTGCGCGCGGGTGCCACTGGACAGCCACAGGTTGCCGCCGCCCAATTCGATGCGCCCCGGCTTGGGGTCCGCCCGCCGCTTGATTTCCTTTTCGCGGCCCGCTGCCTTCATGATTTCCACCATGGCGCGGGCGATGTAGGTGCAGTGCTTTTCCGATGGTGCCGCAACAGCCCCGTTGAAGCCGGGGATGTAGATGGGCGAATCCGGGCACATGCGCCCCAAGAACAGCGCGCCCAAGAGGGTGGACTTCCCCAGCTTTCGGGGCGTGCTGTAAATCGCCGTCCGGTAAACAGGTCCATCCGCTTCGCGGGCGAGGTAGCTTTTCAGGAAGGCCAGTTGGAAAGGTTCAAGGGCGAAGGGTGCCCCCGCGTTCATGCCAGACGGGATTTTGAACTTGGTCCGCAGCCAAAACGCAAAGCGCGCCTCAATTGAGGGGCGTTCACGATAGCGCACCGGGTGCGTAAAATGGCCTTCGCCGCCGTCCATAAGCCGCCTTCCAATCCGGGCGGCGCAGACTCCTTTGCCCGCCCGCACTCCGCTCCTACTCCCCCCATAGTTGCCCGGCAGGGTTCCCTTAGGGGTTTGGGATTGAGTGCGAACGTATCAGAGTCAGGGCTTTCGCATAATGGTGCGGCGGGTTTTCAAACAGCCCCCGCGACCAATCCCTTAATACCCGCGCGCACCTCACGCATTAGGCGGGGACGGTCTTTCTTCAATTCCTTCCGCAATCCCAATCTTTCAGGGATGCGCACCTCTTTCTTGAGCACATATAGCGGTGTCCATGCCCGCCCATTGCGCACCGCAATCAGTAAGTTCCCCCGCCGCGATTTGATCACGCGCGCTTTCTTCCATAGCAGGGCACTTGGTTTCTTTGGCGTGCCATCCGCATTTAGCGCCGCAGGCAAGGGGACAGTCAGATAGCCCGCGCCCTTCGCCTTGATCACCTCCCCGAACTCATGCACCGCCATGGCTTGTGTGAGGGGGATAGAGCCATAGACTTCCCGGCCATCGTTCACCACGTCCGCTTCCTGCAAACGCTTGATGCCCCCGCCCGTGATCCGGGCCAGCGCCCCCGCGCCCGTCGCACCCGGTGCGCGGCTGTGCCGCTTGGCCAGCTTGTCAGTCACCCGCTCCAAGTGCCCGCGCATCGCGCGCTCGCCAACGGCGAGTATGTTCTTGGCAGTGAAGCGGGACAGGTCCGGGAACTTGCCGTTGCGGTCTAGCTTGATCATGGCACGGCCCTACTGCACCAGCGCGAACGGGTCGCGGGTATGTGTCCGATAGGCAAGGCGGAACTCCACTGTTGCCATTGCACATTCGTCTGTGTCCGCCATCACGTTCGGTTCGGTCGCAACAGGGGTGAAGATGCAGGACAGCGCCGCGCCATCCCCGCCTTCCCGCATGTCGTGCTGCCCGGACAGGGCTTTCACCAGTTCCGCACTCAGGTTGTTGGATAGGGTCTGACCAACTTCCCCCGGTGCCAGTGGCACCGCGAACGCAAGGAACACCTCAAGTTCTTTCTGCCCGGCCCGGCCCGCCGTCGCGCCGTGATCCTCTCGCCCTTCCAAGACGGCAAGCACGCTGCCCTGTGCCCCTGTGTAGTCGTCGGGGATTTCCCCGCGCGTGATCTTATGGAACTTCACGCTTTCAAAGGTCATGCCCTCAATCCGGCGGATAACTTCCCGGATGATGCGTTCGCGGATGCTGTTGCCGTTCATGCTGTGGCCCTTTTACGTTCGCGGGGTTGCGGTTTCAATTCGGGCGCGGTCTTTTCCGCCGCCCGATCAATTGCAGTTTGAATGTCCGAAAGCCGCCATCTGGACATGGAACCGATTTTAACGGGGGCGGGAATCTTTCCCGCTTTGACCAATGCCCAGACAGTCGCACGGGAACAGCCCAGAATTGCCGCCGTCTCCGTATCGCGGATCAATCTCAGTGCGTTTTCCATTGCGTCTGCCCTCAATCATTTTCGACGGGCCTAGACTCGCACAGACAATTAAAACACGCAAGTAGTTGATTTTATGGACTTTCGCACATCGGTGCGAAACTATTCGCCTTGGGTTTCAATGGCTTTAGGCGTGTCAATAACAAATGCAGACCATTGGTCCATCAATTCGCGGCGTCGGTCGAATAGGTCAGACCGGGCGTAGGCACGATCCACCGCCGTGCCCACTTGGTGCGCAAGGCAGGCTTGCGACACCTCAAACTGCGCCCGCGCGCTTTCGTTTGCCCAATCGGTGAAGGTCGAACGGAAGCCATGCGTGACGAAGCCCGCCCGCCCCATGCGCTCATACAGCGGGCGGAAGCAGTTCACCGACAGTTCCTTGCCCCTGCCCACCCCGGCCTTCTGGGGGGACGGGAACAGCAACACCGGATCAAGCCCGCGCACCCGGTGCGCAATCGCCAAGGCTTCCTCGGACAGCGGGATACTGTGCGGGCGTTCCATCTTGATCCGGTCTGCCGGGATGGTCCACACCCCGGCCTGCAAGTCTATCTCTGACCACCGCGCGCCCCGCGCTTCACCCGAACGGGTTGCAGTCAGGATCAGGAACCGCAGGCACAGTGCCGCCGTCGCTTCCCGGTCGCACAGTTCCTTGTAGAAGGCAGGCAGTTCCTTCCATGGCAGTGCCGCCATGTGTTCGGTTGAACGCTTGGACTTGGGCAAGGACTTCATCAGCGCCTTGTCCACCGGGTTTGCCCCGCTGTAGTGGCCCCGGCCAATCGCCCAATCGAACACCGTGGCAATCCGCTGTTTCACCCGCCGCGCCGTGTCCGGGGTCTTGAGCCATATCCCTTCAAGCGCCGTCACCACGTCCGCCCGGCCCAGCCCCTCAATCGACTTGTCCCCGATGTGGGGGAACACATGCAGGTCCAGCGACGACAGCCACAGCGCCGCGTGCTTGGGGTTCTTGAATGTCGGTGCCACCTGCGCGTGCGTTTCTGTCGCGGCTTCCTTGAAGGTCAGGGCGCGCTTGTCCCGCCGCTTGATGGGGTTCCGGCCTTCCTTGGCTTCCTTGCGCAGTTCCCGCGCCTTGTCGCGCGCTTCGGCAAGCGACAGGGTGGCAACGCTGCCTAAGCCGATTTCGCGGCGCGCAGTCTCCCCCGCGATGCGCACGCGAAGAATCCATGACTTCGTGCCGCTCGGGCTGATACGAAGGTAAAGCCCGTCGCCGTCGCCGTGCATCCCCGGCTCTTTCAGGGCTTCCACCCGCTTCACATTCAGGCCCGCCATGCCGTTCCCCTTTCGCCTGTCCCACCATATTTACCACCACGCGGGACTAGACACAGGCATACAGAAGCCGACACGGGCTGACAAGCGCAGACTGTAAACCCTTAGATTTACAAGACTTTTATGGACAGCAGGCGACATTCCTAGACGGTAGTTAAGTAGCCCTACGGGCTGCCACTCAATCATTTTTTCGCTTTCCTTCCAATGGGTTGCGTGGTGGTTGTGTCCAATGTGGTAGCAATGTTGGACAAGTTTTGTTCCTGTTTCACCCCTGACAGCTTGGCCATGCCGCTATCTGCAAGGCGTGATCGGTCGGCTTTTCCGGTGTAGGTCGATCCTTCCTTGTTGGTCGCATGGGCAAGGAAAGCCCGGATTTCGTCCGGGGTAGCGCCAGCATTGGCCAGACGGGTTGCCCCGGCTTTTCGTAAGCCATGCAGAGAGCCGGGAACGCCAGCAGCGCGGCATTGATCCCGGAACCAGTTGCCCAGGGTTTCCGGCTTGTATGGTCGGCCTTGGCCATGGGTGAGGAACAGAAGGGTATCGGCAGGCAACCGCTGCAATTCGGCCCGTAGAGCGTCCAGGATAGGCAGATCGGCCCCCACATGGGTCTTACCCCTGCGATAGGCAATCCGGCCCCCGGTGACGTTCTGCCAGCCCATGCGCGACAGGTCTTGCCGTGATGCTCCGGTATTGAGTGCCAGCAGGCAGGCAAGCCTTGCTTTGGTGCCTTCGCCGTGATGGTCGAGGAAGCGGTCAATCTCGGACTCGGTCCAAGTGTGGTATCCGTCCGGGTTTTCCTTCAACCTGTCAGCATAGCGGGCGGGGTTGAACGTGACGCCCATTTCCCGCTTGATCGCAAAATTGAACAGCAGCGACAGGTTCTTCTTGACGGTGTTTGCAGCGGTTGGGCCGGTCTTCTTGCCCATCAACGCCTCGATATGCCGGGTGCCTAACTTGGCAAAGGGCAGATCGCCCGCGATACCTCGCAGCCAATCCATCTCGCCCCGGATGCTGCGCTTGCGACTGTCCGACAGGTTGCGATACTTCGGACTGCCAAGATATGCCTCGATCAGCCAGGCCAAGGTTCCTTGTGGCGTGGTGCTGCGATTAGGGGTCTTTGCGCCTTCGACAGCCGCGTCATACGCCGCGCGAAAGGCCACAGAGGCATAAGGGCCCGGCAAATAGGTGCTAAAGCCCTTGCAGCGATAGCGAAAGCGCGTGGTGCCGTGTTGATCGACAATCCGCGTGACGCCCGGAAAGGGGTTTTTGCGCTTCATTCCAAGAGCCTGTCACAAGGGTTTGGCCCGCTGGCGTCGTCACTCTTGCCCGCGACGATAGAGACGGTGCCATCGGGCTTCACGTCCACACGCCACTCCTGAACGCCAGCCGCCCGCATAGCTTTCGCATACCGGGTCAGATCAGACTGTTTCAGGGTTGCGGGACGGTTGGCCATCAGTCGTCGGCCTCCATGCCACACAGGACAGCCCGCGCAAGTTGGTGCTTGTCGGCAAGGGACACAGAACGCTCTAGATCGTCGCCAAAAATGCGCGGCCTATCCACGTAGCCCAGTTCGTCGCCGTCCAGTTTCCAGCCTTGAAGGTCCATGTATTCGCGGGTTTCATCCAGCGTTAGGCCCACCAAAAGCCAGTTTCCCGCTTCGTCCTTTTCCCACATGCGGAAAAAGTTTGATGCAGGCCCATAAGGGTTTGGCTCTGGCTCAATGTCGGGAATGTCGAATGTCGGAAAATCCAAGCCGTCCACGATAGCTTCAAGCTGCGCTTTGGTTTCCGACACCAGCCTGTCAACATCCAGCATCTGAAAGGCGACAGGCAGTTTTCGCGCCGGTGCTTTGTCGCCATAGACCGGGATTACAGCCCAGTCGCCGTTCGTCATCGGATAAGTGATCAACACCATGTCGGGTTCAAGCGCCAGTCCGGTCGCCAAACTTGTTGCGCGACGTTCGACACTTTCCGACATGACGCGGGAAAACCGCTGCGGAAAGCCAAGTGCGTTCATTGTGTATGCAGCCTTGATCATCAGGACTTGCCCGCCGGTGAATATCCGGCGCTTTCCTTTTCCGGGGTTCGCAAGATTTCCTGACAGGCGAACCATATCGCGCTTGGGGTCCACGAAGTGTTCCACAGCTTTCGGGGTCGCCCCTGTAACCTGACATACATCCGCAACGGTGAATTGCGGATGCCGCCAAATGTTGTTGGCTTCGTCCAGTTCCAAGAATTGTTTGTCTAGGTCGATCATCTGAAACCCCACGCCATGGGATTAACATAATCCCATTGCATGGGGTTTGCAATACCCAAGTGTTGCCATCAATTCGGATCGCGCGCGAGTTTCCCACCAGCCGCGACCCATTCCTTGCTGCGAAGTTCGGCAAGTTCCAAGACCTTGGCGCTGATCACATCAGCCAGCGCCATCAATGCCCCGTCCTTGGCGTGGATTGATCCTTCCAACCTCTCGTAACAGACCTGATTCAAGAGGAAGACCAGCCCTTCCAGCGTGGAAAACTGATAGTCATAGGCGTCAACAGCTTTGCGCAGTACCGCACAGTTTCGGGGTTTGCCCACGTCCGACTAACGGGATTGCTTTCGGTGACTGAAAAACCAAGGCGCAATCTGCCTATTCCTTCACGCCAGACCGTCGCCGCCGCCCCAGTTCACCGAAGTGAACGCCGCGCCCAATTCCGCCGGGGTCAGTCCGAGTTCCTTGGCCCGCCCCATGGCCTCGATCAGTTGCGACAGCGCCCGCGCCCGCCCGCCTGCGTCGAAGGCTTGCAACGGTCTGCCAACGTCGATCACCACAGATGCGCCTAGTTTGCGGGTCGCTTCCTCTGCCAGCACTTCGGCCATGGGCTGCAACACCCATCCCGCAAGGTGGCGCTGTGCCTCCCTGACAAGCGGTCCCTGTGCCAATGGTGTCAGCAGGGCAGGCAGGACACCGAAAGCGGCACAGACCGCCCCGCGCGCCGCTTCCAGCGTTTGCGGGGTCATGCTCATGGACAGGTTAGGCGACAGGTCTTCGGGCAATTTGCTTTGGTTCGGGTGCATCCCCGCTGCCACCGCCAGCGCCTGGCCCTCGATCAATAGCGTTGCCCCGCGCTTGCCCCGGAACGCCCGCCGCATGCTTTCCATGTCATCGGCAGAGCCTTCGGGAACATGCACGATCTTTGAGCCAAGGGGCGCGTCCCGGTAAACGTCGCGCAGCGCGGTTTCGACTTCATTCAACAGCGAAGCCGACAGCGCAGCCCGCCGAAGCGGTGCCTGCCCCGCCCAGGGCGCCACGGGGTCCGATGCAATCCGAAAGTGCAGCACTTCGGCGGCAAGGGCGGTTTCAGATCGAGAGCCGCCCGCCTCTGACACGCTGACACGATAGGCGCGCGGTTCGCCGTCGCGGGTGGATAAATCCCAATCCGCGCAGGGGATCAGCCTATCATCCCGGATCAGGAAGACACCTTCGCCCCTAAGCGCCACAGAGCGCGCCAGAAGGCCCATTGTGCGCCGATCTAGCAGCGTGGTGCCTGACACGTCCGCAAGGCTGAAAGCGCCCTCCCAGAGCGTCACACAGGCTTGCACGGTGCTTGTGAGTTCGGCCAAGCCAGATCGGCCGGAAATGTAGCTTTCCCGCGCTGCCATGATTTCGGCGGTAAAGCCTGCCGCCATTGCCGAACGGGTTTCAACTTTCTGGACGGTGGCGTCCTGAATGTTGCGTCGGAAAATATCAAGAATGCCCATCACAGCCTCCATCGGTTCAGGTGGTCTAACCTCGGGACGGTGCCGTCCCCAGGTTGCCAGTTGCGCGCCGTGATCTGTGCATCTGGATAGGCGGGACGGGTGACCGCGCTAATCTCGAACAGATCGGCCCGCCGGATCGTGCGCAGAATGGCGTTGCCGCGCTTTTCGACACCTTCGGCCCCAGGTGCCACGACAAAGCCCGGTGACAGGCCGGTGATCAGCCCCGCCGCATGCGATGCCAGGAAGTCCGCGACATAGGACACCGCCCGCAATTCGGCGGAAATGGTGGCCTCGATCACAAGCGCCGCGTCGGTGTCGGTGAGTTCCAGCGTCCCGGCAGATCGGGACGCCAGAGGCTTGTTGTAATCATGCCCGCTCAGGAAGTGGATTTCCTCCCCGCGCGCAATCCGATCACCGAAGGCCCGCGCCGCGATGATCTCTTTCCGGGTCATTCCAGAGCGCCCGCCATCCGACAGCACGGTTTCCCGGCCATAGGGGAAGGTGGCCCGAAGGCGAGTTTCCCCGCCTTCGTTGCGCAGCTCTAGCCCGCCAAGGTGAGCGCCCCAGAGCATCACGCGCCCGCCAGTTCCAGCCCGGTCAGGACTTCAAGCTGTGCAGGGCGCGCGACGGTCAGGTCAATCGTCGCCAGAGCGGTCAGACGAAGCCCGCCCGACTGTGCATCGCTGTAGGGGTCGCGGATCACGTCCACCGCACCCCATGCCCCGACGAAGATCGGCGCAACGCCGCCCGATGCCGTGGTCAGCAGAGCCGACACCGCAAGGGGAGTGCCAGCCGGTGCCGCCAGCGCATTCGGCGACATGGCGATGTTTTCCGGCGAGATAAAGCGGGTCAGGCGGTCCCACTCGGTCAGATCGAGAAGGATGGATTGCTGTTCGTCCAGGTATTCCCAAGCCTCAGGCCGCAGCAGCAGATTGACCGCGCCGGGACCGCTTGCCGCGTTGGCGACAAGGAACCGGGTGACAGCCGAACGGAAAGCCGAATTGGTGATTTCCGCGTCAACCGCCGTTGCCGTGATGCCGTAGGTCGCGGCCCCGGTGATCACGCCCAAAGGCTGACCATTCGCCCCGGTGCCACGAAACACCGCCTTGTCCATTTCAGCGCCCATCGCGCTTTGCATGTCGCGCCGAATGGCCGCTTCCAGCGCATCGCCCGACTGTTTCAGGGCTTTGCGGGTCACGCGCATGTGGATGCCAAGGTTATGATCCGGCGACAGCGCCCGGTCTGCCGTGGTGTATTGCGTCGGCCCCGGCACGTTTGCCGCTTCGCCGTCTGCCCAGCCCGCAGACACCGCCGAAGTGGTGACAGGCCATTCCACCGCGCCCGCGTCAATGCTGATCATCTGCGCGCCCATGCGGCCCGCCACAGAGGCAGGAAACAGGCGGTCGATGATCGGGCGGGTGTCGATCGGGTTCGGGGTTCCGCTAGCAACGGTGTTGCGCTGTTCCAGCGCCTGCCACGGAACCGGGAACCCACGGAAGCCGCCCGTGCTGCGAAGTTCCTGCACGATTTCCGCCGTCGCGCCGTCCAGGTTGCGGCCTTCGTCCAGAGCCAAGGCGACTTGCCGCAGTTCAAAGCCATTGACCAGATCGGCCCATTGACGGCCTGCGCGGGTTTCCAGATCGGCCCCGGCCTCGCGCCGTTCCTGATCTTCGGTGATCAGCGCGGCCCGGTAGCGGGTTTCGTTGCCGCGATATTCCGCATCCATGGCTTCCATGTTGCGCAGTTCGTCGGCGGTCGCATCGGTCTTGCCGACAAGGCCCGCAAGAGCCTGACGGATTTCCGACTGACGCCGCGCGATTTTAACAGAGTCAAGCATCGTCAATATCCTTCTGTATGATGCCTCGATCATCCCCGCGCGACAGCGCAAGGACACAGTCCCGCCATTCTTGGCGGTCTTCAGGAAGCGGAGCGTGTCCGACTTCCAATCTCGTTTTTCGGGTGTGGCAGGGCTGACACCGAACGGCGCAATTCCCCGGCTGGAATGCCAGTTCGGGGTGCGTCCGAACCGGCTTGATATGGTCGATTTCCAGCCGCCCGCGACGGGTGCCACAGTCAACACAGGCGTAGCCATCCCGCTCTAGGATTGCCGCCCGCAGGATCTTCCACCGCTTTGTGGCGGTCACGCGCTTGGAGTGGCGCGCGTAGTCGTCGCGCGTCATACCCATTCCAGCTTCGCCTTTCGCTTTGGTGCAGCCATGCGCCGCTGACCTTCGGCCACCGCAAGGACGGTTGCCGCCGCCGCGTCGATCCGGCCAAGGCTTCTGGCTTTCGCCAGCTTGTGATTGTTTGCCGGGTCGATCAGCGTGATTGCGTCCGAGAAGGCAGAGCGCAGCAGCAGGCTAGGAGCCGCCTTCACTTCGCCGTCGAACAAGGCCCGCCGGAAGCGTTCAATGTCTTCGCTGCCATCCTTCCAGCCGAAGCCGCGCCAGATGAACGGGACGCGCAGCCCCGCCTTGTTCATGGCCTCGGCAAACTCGGCATGCCGGAAGCGGTCACCCACAATGCAGGCGATTTCAGCGTCACCAGCCAAGCGCACCAGAGAGGCAAGCCACGGCCCCGGCGGGACGGTGTTTTCGCCCATCACCGACAATTCGCCCCGGTCGTGCATTTCGTTGTATCGCCCAGACACGCCGTCAGCCGCGCCCCTATCGCCTAGCGACGGAATGGCGGGGAAGGTGCCGACAGCTTCCAAGCGCCCGCTTTCCGGCCAGTAGAACGCCGCTGCCGACATGCTGCGAGAGCCGCCCAGGTCAACGCCCAGGATGCACTGACCTTGCCGGGGTGGCAGGTCATCGGGTGCCACCTCAGAGGCAAGCCATTCGTCCACGGTGATCAACACAGATCGGTCTTCGGTGCTGACACGCTCGTTGCGGTTCAAGTTGCGGAACGAAGCCAGCGCAGAGCCGCCCCGCGCGATAGCCCGCCGCGCCTGTGCCACCAGCCAGTCAGGGCTTGCGCCGATGCCTTCGGCGGAGCCGGGGTTAGCGACCAGCAGGCTTTCCAGATCATCCGCAGGAAGCCCGAAGGCGGGTCGATGTTCCTGCACATAGGTGCCGGGTGGCGGGTCATCCATCCAGCGCGAAAAGGTGTTGGCGTCGTCAGGTGCCGATGTGCTGATGATCAGCGCCCGCCCGTCGCGCTTGCCCAAGCCCGACAGGATAGCGTTCTCAAGAGCATCGCCCTTGTCAGCGGTCCAGGCTGCGCGCTCGTCCATGATTGCCAGCGTGGGCGCACCTCCGAGAATGGATTTCCCATCGGCGGGGATCACGCGCAGCAGCCCGCCGCCGTTGGCGCTGTATTCGATTTCTAGCTTGTAGCCCCGGCGGATCACGAACAGTTCCTGTTCCGCCTCGGGCAAGCCTTCCACAAAGCCCGCGACAAACTGGAATGCGGTCTTCGCTTGGTCCCGGTTGCGGGCTGCGATGATCACTTCCCGCTTGGGCTGATCATCCCAAACGCCCATAAGCGCGCCCAGACCGATGCCCGCAGATGTCGCGGTCTTCGCGTTGCCGCGTCCGATTGACAGCAGCCCGACCATCACACCCTCGGCCATAGCGCCGCGAATGAACCGCTTTTGATACTCGGCCAGGACCAGCTTTTCGCCTGCCTTCGGCCCCTCGGGGATGCGCAGAGTTTGCAGAAACTCGATCACCGTTGCCGCAATTCCCCCCCCGGATTTTTCCGTGAGGGAAAGCGAATGACTCAACCCGCCGGTCTTCTGTTGCCCCCCCTTGCGTGGCATTGGGACCATTTTCCGGGTCATACGCGCACCTTGCGATAACGCGAACAAATGCGAATTGTTTGAGGCGCGAGAGTGATACCACTCCCCCCCCGCCCCACCCCTGGCCCATGGGGTGAGGGGTCATCCCCCCGCATGCTGTATGACCGCACGGCCTGTGCCGCTATGGCATGCAGCAGGTCTATGGGCAGGGTGGTGTGGTCATCCCCATAGCCTGCCACATAGGTGACGCGCAGGGGTGCGCCCGGTGTGGTGGTGAAGTGCAGGCGAGGGTATCGGCCCGCTTCCAGCCACCAGCCCGAAGGCACAGGCGTTGTGGTGCCGTCTGCCTCGATCACGTCAACAGACACGGTCGCGCCATCCTGCACAGGCCCGACAGGCAAGGCGATGATGCAGCCCGGCCATTGGTCGGTAGTTGCCGTGATGGTCTGGCTTAGAAGGGCAAGATCGCAATAGCCCTCGATTTCCGCCGCTGCCGTTCTGGCAAGGCCGGTAATCACGCCATCCTCGAAGCTGTGAGTGACGCGCAGGTAATCCTTCACTGCCACCAGCGAAAAGGCGTCTGCCATGGCAATGGGGGTGCGATTGTAATTCATGGCTTTGGCCTTTCTTTTGATGCCGGGTCACCGTTCCCACCGTTCCCGCTCTTAAGAGCGCGGGAACGAAGGGAACGCTGGATTGACCGCGTTTCGTTTTGTTGCCGGAACGGTTTGGGAACGATGGGAACGGTCATTCCGCGACCCTCCAGGCAAAGCCATCAAGGACACGGATCACGCCCCGCTCTTGCAGGCCCTTCCATGCCTTGTGGAAGGCAGTGCGCTTGCTACTGTCACCCTCACCAGCAGACAGCGAATGGCGGTCGCAGGCTTCGCGCCAATCCTCCAAGGACACGCACTTGCGATTGGTTGGGAAGTCTTCGCCGCCTTTGGTGACGCCGTGATCTTTGACCGCATCGGAGAAAGCCTGCATGGCAATCAGGGCTTGGCCCTTAAGCCGTGGTGGACGCTTGGCAGGTGCTTCGGTCGGTAAAACGACAGCCGAAAAGACCTTGTCGCCGTCTTCGTCGTTGCCAAGAAAGACGCTCTTGAGGGTGTAGGCGAAAGGCTTGCCGACCTGCATGTCGCGTTGCTTGCGCTGTGTGGCGACGATCACTTCACCATCGCGCGTCAGTTCGATTTCAGTGTCAGACGCGCCCCGAAGTGAGCCGCTACCCCGCGCCCCCTTGGTCGTGTCCTTGCCTGAATGGTGAATGACCATCACATGCGCGCCCGTAGCGGTTCGGATGTGACGGCAGTTCTGGACGAAAGCGCCCATGTCCTTGGCGGTGTTTTCATCGCCGCTGCCAAAGGCCATGGCCAGGGTGTCGATGATGATCAGAATGGGGTCGATGAAGTCATCCTTGAGGGCTTCGCATAGAGCCGCCGCGTCGGTTGCGCCGCAAAGATCAAGCGCGGTCTTCATCAGGATGAAGTCGCCGCCGTCCATGGCCTGCATCATATCAGCGTAGTGAAGGCGCATTGCCTCGATACGGTTATTGATCCCCGAACCGCCTTCGCCCGCGATGTAAACCACGTTGCCGCCGTTCACGCGGATGCCGTGCCAGTCTTCGCCGGATGCAACGTGCATCGCCAGATCGAGCGCCAGGAAGGTCTTCCCCACGTTGCTTTCGCCGTAGAGAACAGAGAACGCTTCACGGTCTAGCCAGCCCTTGACCATGTATCTGGATTTCAGAACCGGCTTTAGATCGTGAAGCCCGACCATCTGGGATTGCAGGTCTTCCATCCTGCCCTTTGCGGTTGGAACGATGTAGCGCGGTTTGCCGACATTCTGGCGATGTGCAGCATCCCGCGCGCCCATGCCTTCGAATGGAGCCATGAATAGGGGATCGCCCGGCTTTGCGTTTGGCCGGGGAACCGCGTAAGGCGTTGGGTTGACAGGCGGATGATCGAAGGTTGACGGATCGCGCCTGCCCGCGCCTGGGATGTGGTTGCCATCGGCCATCACACGCCCCCCCGCTCTTGTGCCGACATGTGCGCTCGGAACAGGTCCGCCGCCGCCTCGGGGTTTTTCGACAAGACTTCAAAAAGGTTCGCGGCGTCAGTCAGGTTCTTGGCTAAGCCCGCCGCTTCCTCTTGGCTGATGGTCACCCACCAATCCGGGTTGTAATACTTGCCAGAGCCTTCGGACGTCTCGCGGCACATTTCGACATTCCGCTGCACCATGCGTTCGGAAGAGCGCAGTACATCGGCGGCTAGATTGCAGTATTCCTTGAGGTCCATCATGCCGCCCCCTGCACATAGGCCAGGAACGCCCGCTGATCGGCCCCAGACAGCCGGTTGAAACAGGCCAGCGCATAGGCTTTCAGTTCAGCAGGGGTGGCATAATCGGCCCACCAGGACGCATCATCCATGACGTGGAACAGCGTCGGGCGCGGTTCGCCGAAGGTCAGATCGGACAGCGCCTTTTCAATGATCAACGCCGCGTCGTGCGGGTCGCATTTCACGATTGCGAGGCACAAAGCCATTGTCGGAGACAGGTTTGTGGAGTAGTATTCTGGAATACCGCTTTTAAACTGATCAGCCCCGGTTGCGCCCGCCAGCGCGCCGGGGTTTTCGTTTGCCGAACCTTCGGAACGGTTGGACAAATCGCCATATTCGCCAATGTTATCAAAGGGGCGATTATCAGGGGTTGGACGTGCTAACCCTCTTGAAATTACAGGATAGTTTTCGCCCCCTACGGGCCGCCACTCAACCTATGTAAGTTGTTGATTTTACTCAATAATCTGCAAGGTCGAAAATCTCTACCCACAATCTACCCATGACAGATTGCCCCCTGAAAGCGGCCCTTCGGGCGCTGCGACAGGCTGGAAACGATCACGCGAACGTGAACGGGGCGACCGTCACCAAGACTTCGACAAACGTTCCGATGCCTGCTTCGACGCAACTTCGAAGGCGTCGCGACAGCATTCGTAGCCTAGAATGCCGAAAATCTTCATGCTAGCCTTCATGAGTAGTTTGAACCCAAAATTCGGCGGAGTAGACCTTCATGGCGACGTATGCATACATTGATAATTCAAATATCTATATTGAAGGATGCCGCGTATCCGCTGTTAAAAAGGGACTAGCCAAGAACATCTACGACGCGATGGGTAGCGGAATTGTAGATCACACTTGGCAACTGGATTACGGCAGACTTTACGACTTTCTTTGCGCCGAAGGTGACGTGGCAAGGTTGTGGGGATCACCACCGCCCGGCGATACGTTTTGGGACATGCTGAAAAGAAAAGGATTTAATCCAACGGTTTACGACAAGAACTTTGCCAATCAAGAAAAGAAAGTTGACGTGGCAATAGCGCACAGGATTACAAAAGGCGCTTATACCATGATGGATCGAACGAAAGACGAAATTTTACTTGTGGCGGGCGATACCGACTACGTTCCGGTCATAACCGATCTAATTTCAGAAGGCTTCAAAGTTGAAATAGCTTTCTGGGACCACCTTGCGCGCGAATTGAAAGAAGTTTCGACCAAACACATACCGTTGAATGCCCATCACGATCATTTAACTAGGAAGTGAAAGTGTTGCTTCGAAACTTGGCATAAAAAAGACCCCCGAAACCTTGCGGCAACGGGGGTCAGGTAGCTTCCTCAGTGGCCCTGTGGAAGATCGTTAGAAGGCGGCTGCGGGGATGCCCACAAGGGGCGCGTCGGGGTCGATGCCCGCAGCGGTGCAGGCTTGGCGCATGGTGGCCCCTGTGGCGACCCGCAGCACGGCAACAGGGGGGAAATCGGGCCGTCCTGCCCCTGCCAGCCAAGCGACGTGTGCGCCCTGTCTGCAAGGCGTTGCTGCCCCTCTGGCGCGGCCCATGTGGGCACATAGCCCGATGCCAGGGTGAACAGAGGGGCAGACAGCCCGCAGGCGCTTCGGGCGGCACGTCGTCAAGCCCGACCGTGACCAATTCCCCGAACGGCCCCCGAAGGATCAAATCGCCCTTGGAGATCAGCAGACTTCAGATCGTAGCTTCCATCGCTGTCCGATTTTCGGGGGAGCTCAGGCCTGAGAAGGCAGCGTCAAACGGACGGCGCGGCCGGGCGAGTTGACCCGCCGCTCCCTTGTGGCGCGGGGCAAACCTTGCAAGGCAAATCCACCTTGCGGGTCACTGTGGGAACGGTGCGATCAGCACAACCAGCGCAATCAGCGCGTGCCGCGTGGCAAAGACCCAACGGTTCATGACCTGATAACTGATCACCGCCGCCAGAAGCGTGACGCTCAGTTTGGCAATCGCGACAGGTGCGCCGAAGTCTATGGCGCGGTGCAACAGGCCGCTGGCCGTCAGCGCGATGGCCGACATCCAAAAGACAAAGGCCAGCGCTGATCCCCGCCGACGGTCCCCGAAGGTCCACAGACGGTTGATCAAGAAGCTGACGCACACGGCCACGCCAAAGGCGATCAAGTTGGCTTTGAACGGCCCCAGATCGGACCACCGCAAAATGGCTGCGAAACACGCAAAGTCGACACCGGTGTTGATGCTGCCGGTGATGAGGAACCGGACCCACCGCTTGCGGTCTGCCGGGGCGCCGGCCAGCGCCCTCATTCCGCCACCAAGTTCAAGGATGCCACTGTTGGTGCGCCACGGTCTGTCACCCGGGCGCCGCCTGCATCCGACCATGTGACGCTTTCCGTCAGAAACAACGGTCGGCGCTTGGTCTCGATGAAAACCCGGCCAAGGTATTCGCCGATCACGCCAAGGGCGATCATCTGGGTGCCCCCCAAAAGCAGGATCGTCAGGAACAGCGTGGGGAAGCCCTGAACCTCATCGCCATAAACCAGCGTGCGCACCAAGTAGAAAGCACCGCCGACAAAGGACAGAAATGAGATCGTGAACCCCAGATAGGTCGTCAGTCGCAGCGGTGCGGTGGTGAAAGACGTGAGCCCTTCGATCGACAGGTTGACCAGCTTGCCGTAATTCCACTTCGTCTTGCCCGAAAAGCGCGGCTCGCGGATGTAATCGACCGCAACGGATGGATAGCCGATCCAGACAAACAACCCCTTCATGAAGCGATGCGTTTCGGGAAGACGCAGCAGGGCATCGACAGACCTGCGACTCATGATGCGAAAATCGCCGACATTCTCGGGCAAGGCCACAGGTCCGACGTGTTTCATCAGCCGGTAGAACGCGCCAGCCGTCGTCCGCTTCAGCCAACTGTCACCGTTGCGCTGGGTGCGGCGGCCATAGGCGATGTCATACCCCTCACAGTATTTTGCAAGGAAGGTTGGGATCAGGTCGGGCGGGTCTTGCAGGTCGGCGTCAATCACCACGACCGCATCGCCAATGGCGTGACACAGCCCGGCGGTCAAAGCGATCTCCTTGCCAAAATTCCGGGTCAGGTTGACGATCGTGATGTTGCCGGCGGTCTGCGCCAGAACGTGCATTTCTGCCAGTGTTCCGTCGTTGCTGCCATCATTGATGAAGACGATCTCGTAGGCCTGACCCTGCGGTGCAAGACAGTCCTTGATCCTTGCGGCAAATTCCGTCAGGCCGCCTTGCTCATTGTAGCAAGGACATACGATCGAAAGCAGCGCGGGGGCAGGCCGTTGAACCAGTGGCGGAAGGGTGGAACGGGTCTTTGTCACGCGGAACCTCGAATCAAGAACTCTGTCAGTCGGTATGATGCCACCCTTGCCTAGCAAACTTGCCTGCTGAAACGGCAATTTTCAGGCTTAATCCGGGCCGCCAACGGCCTGCGACCCAAGCAAAAGGCGGACCAAGCCTCTTTTCTTTGCCTTGACCTGCATTCCGGGCATGGTTCCAGCACCGCAAAACGCGGACAAGGGCAACAAAGCTGTTGCGGGCAAGACGCTGTCCGCGAGAGTGTCAGGCTGTCCGGGCCGGACCATAGCACTGCCAACCGCCGGACCGTGATATTGAGATACCGAGATACTGAGACACCAAGATACTGAGACAAACATCGTTGATACCTGCCTGCGGTGAAAGATGCCAAAGACCGGCTTGCCCCCAGACATGACATGGGTTCTGCGTCTGATCGTCCTGTTCGGCATCGCCTTGCGGTTCGTGAACGTGTTTGATGACCCGTCTCTTTGGTTGGACGAGGTGTTTTCTGCCAAACTGGCGGAAAGCCCTTTGGGCGATCTGTTGATGGCCGTGCCGCGGTTCGACACGCATCCCCCGCTTTATTACCTGCAGCTGCATGTCTGGAGCCTTCTGGGCGAGGGTGACAGGTGGCTCCTGCTCAATTCCGTGCTGCTCGACGTGATGGTCATCTTGTCCCTGCTCTGGGTCGTCGGGCGGCTGCGCGGCGGGCAGAGCGGTCTGTGGGTTGCAGCGGTCTATGCGGTCTTGCCGCTCAACGTGTTCTTTGCGCACAACCTGCGCATGTATGCGCTGTTCTTTCTTCTGGTGGTTTGGCTTTGGTATCTGCTTGAACGCCGGGTGATTGACGGCGGGGCGACACGCGGCGCGCGCATCGGCACACTTTTGCTTGGGCTTGGCGCAACCTTGACCCACGGCCTTGGCTTCTTTGTCGTGTTCTTTGTGTATTTTCAGGCATTAGTCCGAGGGCTCCAAGGCCATCGACCGGGCGATGCACGCCTCGCGCGCCAGATCGGTCTGGACTATGTCCCGGTGGCGCTTGCCGCGCTGTATTCACTCGGCATCGGCAGCTTCCGGCAGACCGAAGGGATCGAGGCTTTCGACCTTGAAATCATCGGCATCCATCTGACCATCAGCCTTTTCGGAATGGAGGTTCCGCTGCCCTCGGTGACAGGCTATCTTGGCCTTGTAATGCTGCTTGTGCCGCCGGCCTTGTCGCGCCAATCGCGCCCCGTGCTGTTCTGGCTTGTGTTACTGCCCTTCGCCACGCTCTTGGTCTTGTCGCTGACCGTCAAGACCGTTTTCATGTATCGCACCTTGGGATTGTTTTCCCCGTTTCTGGCCATGGCGCTTGGTGTGTTCTTTGCCGAAGGCTGGCAGGCGCGGCGCGCTGTTGTTCAGGGTCTATCGGGGGCGGTTCTGGCAATTCTGGTGGTGGCCTCGATCAATACCACGCTGTCTTTCCGCAAGGCTGGCTATCGGGACATCGCCGCCATCTGGACATCCCGCTCCCCGGATAACGCCGTGCTGTTTGTTGACGGTCCGGTCAACCTGTGGGGCATGGCCCGCTACATCGATGCAGCGCCGTCCTTTTCGGCGCTGGACATCCAGCCGCCGGTGCGGGACGGCCTAAAGCGGATCAAGGACCGACTGGACGGCAGCTTTCTTGATCGTGCCGGGTTGTTCGGAGTGGCCGATCACCTGGTTATCGGGGGCCGGGAACTGTGGCCCTATGTTGCCGAGCAGCGGCTTGCCACGCTGGACCGCTACTGGGTTCTGTCGCTGGGGCAAGCCGCCTGCCTGCACCCCCAAGACACAAACGTGCAGACCTTCACCGCAACCGGGCAGACACTGCAGGAATGTCGTCGTGCCCCCCCTTGATCCAACCGCAAACCCGGCACCGCCCGCCAGTCTGAGGTGATGGGCGCCGATCTGGGCGGTCTGGCCAATGGCGATACCCGCCTTTGAACAGCCCCGTGCGGGGGGGGGTAATCCCCCTGTTTCTAAGGGGGTGCGGGTGTAATGCCGCCTATACCCATGTTCGGGCGATCGTTGTTGTAAGCCCATAGCCATTACGTGGCGTGGTCTTGGGCGTCCTTGATGATTTCGATGATGTATTGGTCCAGCCATTCGTGCCGAACCGTGCGGTTGTAACGTTCGACGCAGGCGATCTCTTCGTTCTCGTCCTTCAGCTTCGGGCTGTAGCGATAACAGGTCTCGCTGCCCCCGAAGGCCCGACAGGCCAACGCAATGCTGACCCCGTGTCGCGCCACCGCTTTCTCGGCCATCTCGCGGCGTTGAGATGGCCCGGTCACTAATGGGATGGTCCGCCCCGCAAGCATCACAAGCCCAAGACGTGGCCGCGCGTTACGGTCGTAACGTTCTTGTGTAGGGCTGTCAGGACATCACATTCATCGCGCAAGACCATGTAACAAATCGGGCCATGGTGCGAACTGGAAGGGCATGATGGCAGATCAGGGTGAGGTATGGGGGCAGCTTCTCATGGCCGCGAATGCCGGGGACGCCCGGTCCTACGCAAGGTTTCTGCAGGCGGTGACACCGGTGTTGCGTGGCATTGTCCGGGCCAAGGGTGTCAGTTTGGGCCCGGCTGGCTGTGAGGATGTGCTGCAGGACGTTCTTCTTGCCATCCATCTGAAGCGGCACACTTGGAAGCCTGACAGCCCGGTGCGGCCCTGGCTCTATGCCATCACACGCTACAAGATCATCGATGCGTTTCGCGCGCGAGGGCGCAAGATCGACGTGCCGATTGATGACTTTGCCGATGTGCTGGCAGCCGATGCCGGACCTGACCCGACCGAAGCCGCCGACATGGCAAAGATGATCGCAATGCTGGACGGAAGATCGGCCACAATCATCCGAAAGATCGGGTTGGAAGGAGTCAGTGTGGCCCAGACGGGGGCCGAGCTGACGATGAGCGAAGGTGCAGTGCGGGTCGCCCTGCACAGAGCGTTGAAAACTTTGGCCATCCTCCGGGAAAGGCACGTGAAATGAAGACCGATGATCTGATCCGGGCGCTTGCCGCCGACACGGTGCACCAGCCGCAACTTCGGACCACCCTCATTCTGGGCTTGGTCCCATCTTTGGCGATTGCCGTTCTGACGGTCTGGGTTGTCCTTGGCTTTCGGGCGGACCTTTTGACTGCTTTGGCAACACCGATCTCGGTCGCTCGCATCGTCTTGACAGGGGTGTTGGGGATCGCCGCCACCCGTTTGGCCCTGTTGCTGGCCCGTCCAGAGGGCAGCCAGATCGCTCGTCTGTGGCCCTTGGCGGTGGTCGCAGCTGCGGCGCTTGGGCTGTTGCTGTGGGCCTATGTCACAACACCGGCGCAGGCGCGCCAGATGGCAATCGTCGGCAAGACGATGGCGACCTGTCTGGTGACGATCCCACTCTTGTCGGTTCTGCCGGTGGCCGCTCTGCACTACGTGCTGCGCCAAGGGGCCACGACCGCGCCGTTGCGGGCCGGGTTCGTTGCGGGTCTGGCAGGGTCGGGCTTTGCAGCGGCGATCTATGCACTGCACTGCACCGAGGACAACCCGCTGTTCTATGTCACCTGGTATGGTCTTGCGATTGTGGGTGTCACACTGGTCTCGACCCTCATCGGCACCCGTGCCTTGCGGTGGTAGCCGTCCGGACGTGCATGTCGCACCTTGGTCGGTCGGGTGAAAGCAGGGTCAGCAAAGACCAGTGCTTATGTTCTGGTGCCGGCTGCAGTCTTTTCTGACTGCAAGGTTTGACCCAAATATCCAGTTGCCGCACCCGGCGTTGCTGACTCAGGTCGGCGGCACCACCCGCATCAACACCAAAACCGATGTGTCACCATTCTGGTGGCTGGCATGCCATCGTGCCTGTGAGATCAGACGCGCCGCCGCCTCATTCCGCCGGCCGCAAGGTGCCGGCTGGCCGGGCCGGGCCATGATCCAACCCCAGCACGGCATCCAGCGAAAGCCGCCCTGGCCCCCGCGCCATCAGCGCCAACAGCGCAGCACCCCACAGACCGTGCGTCACCCAGGCATCGGGATAGACAAAGAACTGGATCACGGCCGTCATGATCAAAAGGCCAAGGGCGGCAAACCGGGTCAAGAGGCCAAGGATCAACAGGGCGGGCAGAACATGTTCTGCCGTCGTGGCCAGAACTGCCGCCAGATCAGGGGGGATCACTGGCAGCGCGAATTCTTCCTTGAACAGGAACCAGGTGGAATCCTTGATGGTGAATATCCCCTCAACCTTGGTCCGCCCTGACAGCCAGAACACCATGGCCGGAAATATCCGCAAGGCGAGGGCCACGCCGTCCGGCGAAATCAGGTCAAACATGCCGTTCAGGCGGCGGATCAGGGGGATCATGCGATGTCCTTTGGCAATGTGATGACACCCGCCTGCTTCAGACGGATCAGAATGGGGTGTGGATCATGTTCTGGCGCGATCTCGGCGGCGGCTTGTGCGGCGGTCAACAGCGTCTGGCCTTGCTGCAGGGCGACAATCAATGCCGCGTCGCCGGGTCCGAGTGCGGCGACCGGCACGTCAAACCGGGTATCGCGCAGGACCAGCGCGATTTCGGGGTCCGCCGACATTGGTTCTGTCTTTGCCCCCGGCTGATTGGCCGCCCATATGCTGACCGCCGGATGGGCAAGGGGCAAAACCTGAACGGACGGGTGCAGGCCAAGCCGGGCCCTGCCGGGGTCTGCTGCCGCGGCAAGCAAATGGTCGGTCGCGATCGGGTCGGCATCGGCGGCGTGATAGGCCCGACCGCGCGCCACCTCGATCCGGGCGACATCGGCCATATAGGGATAGGCGGCAAGGGGCGGAAACGCGGCCAGAAATCCCGGAAAGCTGTCGCCCCATTCGTGCAGAACCGGCGATTTTGGGCGGTGCCTTTGCAGGTAAATCTGGCCCATGGCGGCAAAAAACTCTGGCCCCACAAGGCGCTCGATCACCGGAAACCGGCGCGACAGCCCCGCGGCGAGGCTGACGGCCACGTTGTTGCGATAGACGGCAAAGCGGCGGGTGACCTCGTCGGGGGCCTTCGCGGTCAGGCCGGGCGGCAGGGTGCCGTCGACCAGCCCTGCTGCGAAGGCAAACACAAAATCAGGATGCGCGGGCAAGACGGGCCTCCGACACCTGATCCAGCAGGGATTGCGCCCGCAGCACCTCGGCAAGCAGTTCAGGCCATGGCGGGACATCATTGTCCCATTCGATAAGGGTGGGCAGCGGCCCGGTCTTTGCCAGCACCGCCGCATACAGCGCCCAGACCGGATGCGCGACCGGCGTGCCATGCGCATCTATCAAGAGGGGACCGGAAGGAAGCTCTTCCTCGGCATGGCCGCCCAGGTGAATCTCGCCTACGGCATGGATCGGGAATGCCGCCACATAGGCCATCGCATCGGTCCGGTGGTTTGTGGCAGACACAAACACATTGTTCACGTCGAGCAGCAACCCACAGCCTGTGCGGCGCACAACCTCGGCCAAGAATTCGGTCTCGGGGATCGAGGATTGCTCAAACAGCACGTAGGTCGAAGGGTTTTCGAGCAACATCCGCCGGCCCAAAACCTCCTGCACCTGCGACACATGCCGACAGACCTGCTCCAGCGTTTCTTCCGTATAGGGCAGCGGCAAAAGGTCGTTCAGATAATCGCCCCCATGGCTGGACCAGGCCAGATGTTCCGAAAAGCTGTCAGGCTGATACCTGTCACACAGCGTCTTGAGCCGCGCCAGATGATCGCCGTTCAGCGCATCGGCACCCCCGATGGACAGGCCGACACCATGCACAGACAGCGCATGGTCGCGCCGCAACAGCCCCAATTGATGATGCGGCAGGCCGCCCGCACCCATGTAGTTTTCGGCATGCACTTCAACAAATCCCAGACGGGGCGCCGACGCTCTGATGTGGTCAAAATGCTCTGGCTTGAAGCCGACACCGGCAGAGGCGGGAAGGGGCATGGGCACATTCCTTGCAAGTAAAGGGGTCAGGACGGGGCATCATGCCCCGCCCTGAAGCCAGGTCACGCAGGCAGATCGCGCGTCAGCGCCTCAAGGCTGCCCATGCGGCCATCGGGCAGCTTCATCGTGGTGCAGGTGCCGACCGGAACCAGTTTCCAGGCATTTCCCTGAAAATCGACCTTCGAGGTCCCCGCACAGGTTGTGCCCGCACCGGCCGCGCAATCATTCTTGCCAGCCTCGGCCACGCCATAGCACTTTTCCATCTCTCCCTCGGCATGGGCCGCAGTCACCGCCATCGTGGACAAAGCGCAGGCCAGGGTTGCGCCAAGCGCAAGGGTCGATTTCACCGTCATGTCATGCTCCATCTTGGTTCAGAGATCCCGTTCATCGGGTCCGCAACCGCCAGTTCGCAAAGGCGCGTCGGTTGTTACAGCCTTCACGAAACCGTGTTGCTCGGGCAATGGCCATTTTCAGTGCCCGGATCACGGCCGAGCGGATCCGGGACAAGATCGCGGCCTCCAAGAAGAAGGGCCTCTGGATGGGCGGCGTGCCGCCCCTCGGTTACGATCCCCATCCCGATCCGAAGACCCGGGGCCTCGTCATCAACGCGGATGAGGCAAAGACGGTCCGGGCGATCTTCGCGCTCTACGACGACCTTTGCTGCCTGAACGCGGTCATGCGCCGGGCCAACGATCTGGGCCTGCGCTCCAAGCGGCACAGCTTCAAGTCCGGGCGGGTTCAGGGTGGCAACCCGTTGATGCGGCGGCGCGCCTGCGCCTCCGGCGAGTTGTCCTTGTCCGACACGCCGCGCGCGGAGTTGAGGATACCGCGGATC
>JAFGXY010000034.1 GCA_016936395.1 Paracoccaceae bacterium
CAGGGCTGCCAACAACCGGTGCATGCGGTCCAACGTCAGGTCGATGACCTTGGGGTGCAGGGTCATCATCCGCTCAAGGATGGCATCAGAACCTTGCTGCAAGATTAACCCTGGGTCGCGGCGGGTTCGACCATGGCAGGGGCAGGCAGATCGCCCTTCACCGCCGGAGGCTGGCCCATCAGCATGCGCAGGATGGTGATCAGCTCATCGCGCAGGTGCTTGCGGTGGGTCACCCGGTCCAGCATGCCGTGATCATACAGATATTCGGCGCGCTGAAAGCCTTCGGGCAGCTTTTCGCGGATGGTCTGTTCGATCACGCGCGGCCCGGCAAAGCAGATCAGGGCATTGGGCTCGCTGATCTGCACATCGCCCAACATGGCATAAGACGCCGTCACGCCGCCGGTGGTGGGGTGGGTCAGCACCACGACATAAGGCAGCCGTGCCTCCTTAAGCATCTGAACTGCAACGGTTGTTCGCGGCATCTGCATCAGTGACAAGATGCCTTCCTGCATCCGCGCGCCGCCTGCGGCCGAAAACAGCACCAAGGGGCGCTTGAGCTTGATCGCGCGTTCGGCGGCGGCAATCAGGGCGTTGCCGACATACATGCCCATTGACCCTGCCATGAAGCTGAAGTCCTGCGCCACCGCCACAATCGGCGTGCGCCCCATCTCGCCTTCGGCCACCAGCATCGCCTCTTTTTCGCCCGTGGCCTTTTGCGCGGCCTTCAGACGGTCGGGATAGCGTTTCTGGTCCTTGAACTGCAACGGGTCGGCGGGGGGCTCGGGCACCTTGACTTCGGTAAAAATACCGTTGTCGAACAAGGTCATGAACCGATCCCGCGGGCTGATCGCCATATGGTGATCGCAATTTGAGCAGACGTTCAGATTGTCGGCCAGCTCGCGATGAAACAGCATCGTCCCACAGTCGGGACACTTCGTCCAAAGGTTCTCGGGCATTTCCCGGCGTGAGAAAAGCGAGTTGATCTTCGGGCGGACATAGTTCGAAATCCAGTTCATGCGGGCGGGCCTTTCGGGTGCCAGTCGATGCTTTCAGATAGAGGGGCGGCAGGCGAAATGCAATGCAATCGCCGTGCCACAGGCGTGGTCATGCCGTGGTCACAGCGTGTTCGGGGCGTGACCACGCTGTCACTTTGCCTTGGGGTCTTTCTCTTTCCGGAAATATCCTGGGGTGCGGGGCAGAGCCCCGCAAGAAAATCCGGCTTGGCAACCCTGCGCAACCGTGGGGGCGGTCTTCAGCGGGTCAGCAGGGTGTAGGCATAGACCGCGCCGAACAGCAGCGGCTGGTGGATCAGGTAAATCGCAAGGCTGTGTTTGCCGGGCCAGGCCAGTGCCTGACCAAGCGGGCCGGGATGCCACTGACGCAACATGTCCCAGCCCCTCGCGCGGTCGATCAGCCGGGCGCTGGCGATGCCCAGCAGCAGTGGGCACAGCCAGGGCAGCAAGGGTTCGTAATCCATCATCGGCGGAATGGTTTGCGACAGGCCCAGCCACAGCCACCAGGGCGCGTCAAACAGCGCAAAGCGCCCCAGATGCGGCGCGGCGAACACGGCAGCGGCGATGGCCAAGGTCAGCGCGATGGGCGCGCGCAAAAAAGCCAGCCCGATCAGGCTGCCTGCGGCGATGGCGTGCAGGATGCCCCAGCGGATGAATTGCTCGCCCATGGCAAGGTAGGTGGCGACGGTGACAAGCGCCGCCGCCCCGGCGACCACGGCAAATCGCCGCATGAAGGCCGGCCAGCGGATGCCCCGGCCATGCGCCAGCCACAGCGACACCCCGGCAAGAAACAGAAAGCTGGTGGCAATACCGCGGGCAAACCATGGCCAGAACCCGGTGAACACCGTGCCCGGCGGCGCATGGCCGAACAGCATCAGATCGAAGGTGAAATGGAACACCACCATCGCGGCAAGTGCCAGCGTGCGGGCAAGGTCGATGGCGGGGATGCGCTGCGGTGTCATGGCGCGACACAGTAGCCGGTTGCGGGCCAGAGGGAAGCCCTTGCCGCTTTCCCGCCTTGCCCCCGCGGGTTTCGCCGATTATCCCAAGGGCAGCCAGTTACAGCCGGAGGATGAACTCATGTCCAAGAACCTGCGTTTCGACAAATCGAAACTGCCCAGCCGCCATGTTACCGAAGGGCCGGAACGCGCGCCGCATCGGTCGTATTTCTATGCGATGGGGATCACCGAAGAAGAGGTGCATCAGCCTTGGGTCGGCGTTGCCACCTGCTGGAACGAGGCCGCGCCCTGCAACATCGCGCTGAGCCGTCAGGCGCAGATCGTCAAGCATGGCGTCAAGAAGAACGGCGGCACCCCGCGTGAGTTCACGACGATCACCGTCACCGATGGCATTGCCATGGGGCATGAGGGGATGCGGTCGTCACTGGCAAGCCGCGATGCGATTGCCGATACGGTGGAACTGACGATGCGGGGCCATTGCTACGATGCGTTGGTTGGCCTGGCCGGATGCGACAAATCCTTGCCGGGAATGATGATGGCGATGGTGCGGCTGAACGTGCCGTCGGTGTTCATCTATGGCGGGTCGATCCTGCCGGGCCGTCTGAACGGCCAGGACGTGACGGTGCAGGATGTGTTCGAGGCGGTTGGCAAGCATCAGGCGGGCAATTATTCCGACGCGGAACTGGCGATCCTCGAGCATGTGGCCTGCCCGTCTTCGGGGTCCTGCGGGGCGCAATATACCGCCAACACCATGGCCTGTGTGTCCGAGGCCATTGGTCTGGCGCTGCTGAACAGCTCGGGCGCGCCGGCGCCCTATGAAAGCCGTGACCAGTATGGCGAGGCGTCGGGCGTGGCGGTGATGAACCTGATCGAGCGCAACATCCGTGCGCGGGATATTGTCACGCTGAAATCCTTGCAAAACGCCGCCCGCGTGGTGGCCTGCACCGGCGGGTCGACCAATGCCGCGCTGCATTTGCCCGCGATTGCCCATGAGGCCGGGATTGATTTTGACCTGTTCGATGTGGCCGACGTGATGCGCGACACGCCCTATTTCGTCGATCTGCGGCCGGGTGGAAAATATGTGGCCAAGGATCTGTATGAGGTCGGCGGCGTGCCGGTGGTGATGAAGGAACTGGCGCGGGCCGGGCTTTTGCATCTGGATTGCATCACGGCCAGCGGCAAATCCTTGGGCGAAAGTCTGGAAGAGATCACTGGTGAAGCAGATGGCCGGGTGATCTATTCGATCGGGTCGCCACTGACCAAGACCGGTGTCGTGGTGGGGTTGAAGGGCAACCTTGCCCCCGATGGCGCGATCGTCAAGGTCGCGGGCATGACCGAGGCCGAGCAGGTGTTCACCGGCCCGGCGCGGGTGTTCGAATGTGAGGAAGAGGCGTTCGAGGCAGTAAAGAACCGTGCCTATTCCGAAGGCGATGTGATCGTGATCCGCAACGAAGGCCCTGCAGGCGGGCCGGGGATGCGCGAGATGCTGTCGACCACCGCCGCCCTGTCGGGGCAGGGCATGGGCAAGAAGGTTGCCTTGATCACCGATGGCCGGTTCAGCGGAGCGACCCGGGGCTTCTGTGTCGGCCATGTGGGGCCGGAAGCGGCGCATGGTGGGCCGATTGCCCTGCTGAAGACCGGCGACATCATCACCCTGAACGCGCTGACCGGGGAATTGTCGGTGGCGTTGACCGACGACGAGTTGGCGCAGCGCCGGGCCGAGTGGAAAGGCCCGCGCGAAACCCAATATGCCTCGGGTGCGCTTTACAAATATGCCAAGCTGGTCGGCGGGGCCCGTTGGGGTGCGGTAACGCATCCGGGGGCCAAGGCGGAACGGCATGTCTATATGGACCAATAAGGCAGCCTTGCGCGCGGCGCGGGTTAGCCTTGCCAGTCTGACGGGCCTTGCCGGTCTGATGGGCCTTGTGGCCTGTCAGACGGTCGGTGGCCCGGCAGGCCTGCCGACACTGTCTTTGCTGGCGCAGCCGCCGGTGGCGGTTCTGGGTGGCAGCATGGTTCTGGCGGCGGCCAAGGGCTATTGCCCTGACCCTGCCATGGTGACGCAGACCGATGGCGCGGCGGTGGCGCTGATCGGGCGCTGTTCGGACCGTGAAACCACCCATCCTGCGGTTCTGACAGTCAGCATCGGTCAGGCGGGCAGCGGGTCTGCCATGGCGGCAGGGCAGGCCAGTGTCGTGGCCTTCTTGCAAGGCGATGCCGGGCGCGCGATGCTGAGCCGGGATGGCAAGGCGGACAACGTGAAAATCATCTCGGCCCGTGGTGTGGACGGGCAAGTCTTGTTGCAGGTGCAGGACGTGGCGATCGGCCGGCATTGGCGCGCGATGCTGGATGTGTCGGGGCGGCTGGTCAGCATCACGGCGGTGGGGCCGGGGCTGCCCGACGCCGTGGGCCGCGCGCTGGTGCAAGACACGGCCGCTGCCCTGCGCCGGGCCAACCGAACGCCCGGACAAGTGCCGCTGCCGGAAAGATCGGAATGACCCCGGCAAGGGGTGGTCTGTTAACACTATTCCAGCGATAAACGAATCGTTTCCGGTTTGTAGACAATCGGCAGAACGGGGCAGAGGCGTCTGGGGAAATCTGATGGCGGCACGGCTGGGCACATTTCTGGACAACATCCTGCATCGGCAGGTGCAACGGCGCTGGGGCGCCTTGGCCGACAGTGCCGAAACGCTGGACCTTGAAACGCTGCGCATCGTGCGGGGGCGGGCGCGGTCTGTGCGGCGGCAGTTGGACCGGGTGATCCATGAGGCCGAGCATCGGCTGGCCCTGCCGGTGATCGGGTCGAACGCGATGCGTCGGCCGCTGGGCACCGATTGGTCATGGCGGCCCGCGATGTGGCGTGGCCCGATCCCAGTGCCGGGGCTGTCTTCCGTGCCAGGGCGGGCGCTGGTCTGCGACGGCGCCACGGTGTTTCACGACTGCCGCCGCAGCGAGCTGACCGTGCGCCAGATCCGCAACACGCGCGACGCCGACCTTGCGCCGTTCGGGTTCCGGATGGACGTGTTCCGCTTTGACGGATCGTTCCTGAGCCTGGTGCTGGACCTGCCGCCCGAAGCGGCACAGGGGTTGAAGCTGCGCCACCTGATCCGTCTGGATGCCATTGTCGAGATGGAAAAACCGCTGGAAATCTTCGCCCGGCTGAACATCAAGCACGGGCCGAATGTCGAGCAGATCGTGCGGGAAATGCCACTGGGCGACGAAGAGGTGATGGTCGAGTTCGACCTTGCCTATACCAAGATCGTTGAAAAGCGGGTTGAGCGGCTGTGGGTGGACCTGATCTTTGAGGGCCCCGAGATGAACCAGATCATCCTGCGTGATGTGACGTTCAGCCGTCGCCCGCGCGCGGAGTTGTGAGGCCAATATGACCGAGAAGCGTCTGACCAAAACGCGCATCCGCGCCGGCGTCTGGGAAGGCGTGCTGCGCGGCGGCGAGGCGGCCCCCGCCCTTGAGGTGCTGCTGCTGGAGCGGCCGGTGCCGGGTGTGACGGTGGCCCCGGTGGCGGGCCGGCCGGGTGAATGGGCGGTGCGGGTGCCGATCCCTGCGGAGGTGCTGAGTGACGGGGTGCAGACCTTTTTGATCCGCGAGGCGGGCACGACCGAGACCCTGGCGCATTTCACCGTGATCACCGGCGTGGCGATGGAAGACGACATGCGCGCCGAGGTGGACTTGCTGCGGCAAGAACTGGACATGCTGAAACGCGCCTTCCGGCGGCATTGCCTGGAGACGATGGGCTGAGGCTGACCCGGACAGCGATGTGATCTGACGGGGCGGGCGTGCCGCCCGCACGCTGTGTGTCGGGCCGCGGCCTTCGCCGCGATCCCTTCGTCGGGGGGCGTTGCGCCCCCGTCGCGCGAAGGGCGCGCCTCCCCCTGAGGATATTTGTGGAAAGAGAAAGGCCAAGTGCCGGGTTGTGCCTTGGGCTGCTTTCTGAAAGCGTGGCCGCAAGAAAGCCGAAAGTGAGCAGATGCTGCCGATCCTGTTGAAAACCTTGCCGTTCTTTGCGCTGATTGCGGTTGGCTATCTGGCAGGCCGCACACGGTTTTTCAGTGCCGAGGCGACGGCTGCCCTGACGCGGTTCGTGTTCTACTTTGCGCTGTCGGCGATGCTGTTCGGCTTTGCGGCGAACCTGTCGCTGGGGCAGATATTTGAGTGGTCTTTTGTGTTTGCCTATCTGTCGGCCTCGGTGCTGGTCTATCTGCTGGCGACGGGCATCGCGCTTTGGCGCGGGGTGACGGTGGAGGAAGCGGCGGTCGAGGCGCAATGCGCGGTGATCGGCAATGTCGGCTTTCTGGGGGTGCCGATGCTGGTGCTGTTGCTGGGGGCCGCGGCGGCGGGGCCGGTGCTGTTGGTGCTGGCGGTGGACCTGATCGTGTTTTCCAGCGTGATCACTCTGGTTATCACCGGGCGGCGCGAAGGGCGGATGAGCCTTGGGATTTTCCGGGTGCTGGCTGTGGGGTTGCTGAAGAACCCGATGATCGTGTCGATTGTGCTGGGGCTGGGATGGGGTGCTACCGGGTGGCAATTGCCGGTGCCGGTGAACGAGTTCATGACGACGCTGGGGGCGGCGGCAACGCCGGGGGCCTTGTTTGCAATTGGCGCGTCGCTGGCCGGGCGCAGTGCCGAGCGGCTGGGGGTGGCGGCCTGGCTGGCGTTTGCGAAACTGGTGCTGCATCCGGCGGCGGTGGCGGTGGCGGCGCTGGTGATCTTCCCGGTAGAGCGCTATGCCGCCGGGGTGATGATTGCGGCAGCGGCGCTGCCGGTGGCGGGCAATGTCTATATTCTGGCCGCGCATTACGGCGTGGCGCCACAGCGGGTGTCAACGGCCATCCTGCTGTCAACGGCGGCCAGCGTGCTGACGGTGACGGCGGTGATTGCCTTGGTGAATGGAGGGGTGTGATGAGAACGATATCCGAAAGCCGGGCCTTTGGCGGGGTGCAGGGGGTATATGCCCATCCGTCGCAGGCCACGGGCACCGAGATGACCTTTGGCCTGTTTCTGCCGGAAGGGGCCGAGGATGGCCCGGTGCCCGTGGTCTGGTTCCTGTCGGGGCTGACCTGCACGCATGAAAACGCCATGGTGAAATCGGGGGCGCAGCGCTGGGCGGCCGAGGCGGGGGTGGCGCTGGTGTTCCCCGATACCTCGCCGCGCGGGCCGGGGGTGGCGGATGATCCGGCGTTTGATCTGGGCCAAGGCGCGGGGTTCTACGTGAACGCGACGCAAAAGCCGTGGGCGCCGCAGTTCAAGATGTGGGATTATGTGACCGATGAGCTGCCGCGACTTTTGTTCAACGCCTTTCCGCTGGCCGAGGAGGCGCAGGCGATCATGGGGCATTCCATGGGCGGGCATGGGGCCTTGACCATCGCCATGGGCTTTCCGGGACGGTTCCGGTCGGTGTCGGCCTTTGCGCCGATCTGCAACCCCACGGCAAGTGACTGGGGCCGCAAGCAGTTTGCCGCCTATCTGGGGGCGGATGAAAGCCTGTGGGCCGCGCATGATGCGACGATCCTGATGCGCAAACGCGGGTTTGACGGGCCGATGCTGATTGATCAGGGCACGTCGGACCAGTTTCTGGACTTGCTGAAGCCCGAAGCCTTGGCCGAGGCGATGGCAGCGCGGCGGCAGGGGGGCAGTTTCCGGATGCAAAAAGGCTATGACCACAGCTATTTCTTCGTCAGCACCTTCATGGAGGAACACATGGCGTTTCACGCCCGCGCGCTGTTCGGCTAGGCCGTGACCCGGCTGTTCATCGATGCCGATGCCTGCCCGGTCAAGGCCGAGGCCGAGAGGGTGGCGACGCGGCATGGCGTGCGGATGCTGGTGGTGTCGAACGGGGGCATCCGGCCGTCGGCCAACCCGCTGGTCGAAAGCGTGTTCGTGGCGGCTGGACCGGATGAGGCCGACAAGTGGATTGCGGATGCCTGCGGACCGGGCGATGTGGTGGAGACGGGTGATATCCCGCTGGCGGCAAAATGCGTGGCGGCGGGGGCGCGGGTGGTCAAGCACAACGGCGAGGAACTGACCGCTGCCAATATCGGCATGGCGCTGGCGACCCGCGACCTGATGCAGGATTTGCGCAGTGCCGATCCGTTCCGGCAAGGTGGGGGGCGGCCGTTTTCCAAGGCGGACAGGTCAAGGTTTCTGGATGTGCTGGACCGGGTGGTGCGATCTGCGAAGGCGGGGTGAGCGGGTGGAGGGACCAAGAGACCATTGCGGCCTGACGGCGACGCAGACAGAGGGGAGCGCCTGACCGCCGGGTGGGCGCACCAACTGAAGTTCTGGGCGCTTTATGGTTCAACCACTTCCCACCGAAGTTCTGCTGGAGACGTTGAAATAGCGCCCGCCCGAGGGGGCGGTCGGGCGCTGCCCGGCGGCGCTAAAGCGCCTTGATTCCGGGCAAAGGCAAGATAAGGGCAGCGTCCCGCAGATCCGCCGTCATACAGGGTCATTGGCAGCTATATTCTCCGTGGTGGATTAAGCACGCTGTCGTTCCGGCGTGGACGTAAGGTTCGGGCCGTCTGGATTGGCCGGTTTGATCGGTGCGACAGATGTCGCGGGCAGAACAGATTTGCGCGCCCGCATCGGGTGATCTGCCGGAATGAGCGTGACAGATGACAGCCGGCCCCTGACGGGCATTCTTTTCGCCTTGGGTGCGGGGGCAATCCTCTCGGTCAACGACCTTGCGATCAAGGCGCTGTCGGGCAGTTATGCCCTGCACCAGATCATTCTGATCCGGGCCTTTGTCGGCATCGTGCTGGTGCTTTTGGTGATCCGCGCCACGCGCACCGGCTTTCGCCAGTTGATCACCCGCAGGCCCGGCGCGCATCTGATCCGCGTGTCCATCGTGATGGTGTCGAATGTCACCTATTTCCTTGGGCTTGCCGCGATGGATATCGCCGATGCGTTGGCGACGGCCTTTGTCTCGCCCCTTCTCGTCACGGTGATGTCGGCGGTGATCCTTGGCGAAAAGGTGGGGCCGCGGCGCTGGGCGGCTGTGGCGGTGGGCTTGCTGGGGGTGGTCGTGATGCTGCGCCCCGGGGCGGGCGTCATTCAGCCGGCGGCGATCCTCGTTCTGATCTCGGCCTTTTGCTATGCCTCCAGCCACATGATGACCCGGCGGATGCGCGATACCGAAAGCGCCATGACGCTGAACTTCTTTGTGCAGGTGGGCTTTGTCATCGTGTCCACGGTCATGGGGCTGTGGGTGGGCGACGGGCATCTGTCGGGGTCGTCTGATCCGTCGCTGGCCTTTCTGTTCCGGCCATGGGTCTGGCCGCCGGTGGCGGATTGGTGGGCCTTTGCCGCAACCGGCCTTGCCGTGGGCATCGGCGGCATGATGATGAGCCACGCTTACCGCACCACCGAAGCAGCCCTTGTCGCGCCGTTCGAATACATCGGCATGCCGATGGCGATTTTCTGGGGCGTGGTGGTGTTCGGCACATGGCCTGATGCGACCGCCTGGGTGGAGATTGCGCTTATCTGCGGGGCGGGGCTTTATACGCTCTGGCGCGAAACGGTCAGGAAACAGGTGCAGGATGCAGCAACCCCAAGCGGTGATCTTTGATATCGGCAATGTCCTGATGCGCTGGAACCCCGAAGGGTTTTACGATGCACGGCTGGGAGAGGCGCGGCGCAGGCAGATGTTTGCCGAGACCGGGATCGAGGCGATGAACATCGCGATTGATGCCGGCGCCCCGTTCCGTGCCACGGTCGAGGCGCATGCCGCCCTGCACCCGGACTGGGCCGATGACATCCTGTGCTGGTATCACAACTGGATCGAGATGGCCTCCCCCCGCATTGAAGGCTCGATCGCGCTCTTGCGGGCCTTGCGGGCCAAGGGTGTGCCGGTCATGGCGCTGACCAACTTTGGCGATGACAGCTTTGCCTATGCCCAAAGCCAGTATGATTTCCTGAACGAATTCGACCATGCTTTCGTGTCGGCCCGGCTTGGGGTCATCAAACCCGAGGCGCAGATTTACCGGCTGGTCGAGGATCATACCGGCATCGCCCCCGACCGCCTGCTGTTCACCGATGACAAGGCCGAGAATGTGCAGGCCGCAGCAAGCCGGGGCTGGCGGGTGCATCATTTCACCACATGGGAACCTTTTGCCGAACGGCTGGTGGCTGAGGGCCTTTTGTCACGGGCCGAGGCCGGGCTATGACCCCCCGGATCATCGGGCCCGAGGCCGAGGCGTATCTGACATGGGCCGGCCTGACGGCGGCGCTCGAGGCCGGTCACCGTCTGCCCCGGGCCGAGATCAAGGACCTGTTCCTCCATCGCGGCAGTGACACGCTGCTGAACCGCGCGGCCTGGATTGACGGGCTGGGACAACTGGTCAAGGTGGCGACCGTCTTTCCCGGTAACCCGGCGCATCACCTGCCATCGGTCAATGGCGCGGTCACGCTGTTTGACGACCAGACCGGCGTGCTTCAGGCGCTGCTCGATTTCCATCTGGTGACGAAATGGAAGACCGCCGGTGACAGCCTGCTGTCGGCCACCCGCCTTGCCCGCAAGGATGCGCGCCGGATCCTGCTGGTGGGGGCGGGCACGGTGGCGCGGTCGATGGCCAGCGCCTATGCCAGCGCCTTTCCAGACGCGCAATTCACGGTCTGGAGCCGCAGCCGCGCCACCGCCGAAGCCATGGGTCTGCCCGTGGCCGACGATCTGGAAACCGCCGTGCGGCAGGCCGACATCATCTGCACCGCGACCATGGCCAAGGACCCGCTGATCATGGGCGCATGGCTGCAACCGGGCCAGCACCTTGACCTGATCGGTGCCTATACGCCCGAAATGCGCGAGGTAGATGACGACGCCATGGCGCGCGCCCGGCTGTTTGTCGACAGCCGCGCCACCACCCTGCACCACATTGGCGAGTTGATGCAGCCGATGGCGGCGGGCGTCATCACCGAGGCAGACGTGATCGCCGATTTCTACGACGATCCGTCCAGCTATGCCCGCCGGTCGGCCGACGAGATCACCATCGCCAAGAACGGCGGCGGCGCGCATCTGGACCTGATGACCGCCGATTACATCGCACGGGCCTGGGGCAGGGGCACCGACCCGTCATTGCTGCTTTGAAAATACTCCCCGCGCGGAGCGCCACCCCGAGGAGACGCGCCTTGGCGTGGTGACGAGACATAGACTCGCGCGGGCCTGCAAGGCCTGCGCTCTGCATGAAAGCCTTTGGCTGAACCTTGCTGAAAACCGCCGGGAATTTGGTCGGAGCGAGAGGATTCGAACCTCCGACCCCCTGCTCCCGAAGCAGGTGCGCTACCAGACTGCGCTACGCTCCGACCGTGGCGCAGGCGATAAACCCTTCATGTCGCCTTGGCAAGGGGGGACACAAGCGCTCAGGGCTTTGCAGGCGTTTCGCCGCGGCGCAACAACAGGCTGATGCGGGGCGTCAGGCCGGTTTCGGGGCGCGATTTGTTGGCTAGAACCGGGCTGTTCAGCGACACATCGCCGGTGCCTTCGCGCAGCACGATATAGATGCCCGACGCGATGATGACGGCACTGCCCAGCAGGGTGAAGACGTCTGCCGATTCATCGAAAAACAGCGCGCCATAGAACACCGCCCACAGCATTTGCGAATATTGCATGGGGGCCACGATGATCGCAGGGGCAGCGCGATAGGCCAGAATCGACAGCAGAGCCGCGATGAAGGCAAGGGCGGCGATCACGCCGTTCAGCGCGAGATGCTCCAGTGGCATCGGCACATAGACAAAGGGCAGCGCCGCCCCGGTCAGCAGAAACGTCGCTGCCATCGGATACAGCATCAGCACGGCCGAGCGTTCGTCGGCACCGATCTTGCGCACGATGACCGAGGTCAGCGCGCCGGTCAGCGCCGCCGACAGTGCCGCCAGATGGCCCCAGGACAGTGGGGCAGACCCGGGACGCAGCACGATCAGCACCCCGATCAGCCCGACCACCACAGCAAGGCCGCGCCTGATGCCGACCTTTTCGCCCAGCATCGGGATCGCCATCACGGTGATCAGCAGCGGCATCGCAAACAGGATCGCGTAGGTTTGCGCCAGGGGCAGCACGGAAAATGCGTAGAACGCCGCCACACCGGTGACCACGGCGGTGACCGAGCGCAGCAGCGACCACCAGGGATGGCGCGGGATCAGGTTGCCATCGGTGCGGTCGCTCATCAGCATGAAGGTGATGAGCGGAAAGCCCAGCAGCCCGGCAAAGAAGATGATCTGGAACGAATTGTAGGTGTCGCCCAGATATTTGACCACGACGTCATGGGTAGCATAGAGCGCAAAGGCCGCAAGCGACAGCACCGCGCCTTTCAGATTGTGCCCCATGGGGAGACCCCTCCGGCCGGCGGACCGGCACCGCCTGCATTTGCCTTCGCGCGATCATCTGTCGCAGAACATGGCCGCGGGCTCAAGCCGCGACGACGCGAAATTGGCCCGTGCCGGGGAACACGGGCCATTTCTGAGGTCTTCGGCATGGTTACAGGCTGGCGTCCAGCGCCGCGATGATGGCGTCGCCCATCTGGCTGGTGCTGATCGGGGTGCCGCCGTCGGGGCCCATCAGATCGGCGGTGCGCAGGCCATTGGCCAGCACCTGTTCCACGGCCTTTTCCACCCGCGCGGCGTCTTCGCCCAGATCAAAGCTGTAGCGCAGCGCCATGGCGAAGGACAGGATGCAGGCGATCGGGTTGGCCTTGCCCTGCCCGGCGATATCGGGGGCCGAGCCGTGGACGGGTTCATAAAGCGCCTTCGGGCGGCCGTTGGCCATGGGCGCGCCCAGACTGGCCGAGGGCAGCATGCCAAGCGAGCCGGTCAGCATGGCGGCGCAGTCGGACAGGATGTCGCCAAACAGGTTGTCGGTCACGATCACGTCGAACTGCTTGGGCCAGCGCACCAGCTGCATCGCGCCATTGTCGGCATACATATGCGACAGGGCGACATCGGGGTATTCCTTGTCGTGGATGTCCTGCACCACCTCGCGCCACAGGATGCCCGATTCCATCACATTGGCCTTTTCCATCGAACAGACCTTGTTCGCACGCTTGCGGGCCAGCTCGAACGCCGACCGGGCGACGCGGGCAATCTCGGATTCGGTGTAACGCTGGGTGTTGATGCCGACGCGCTCATTGCCTTCGGTGAAGATGCCACGCGGTTCGCCGAAATAGACGCCCGAGGTCAGTTCACGGACGATGACGATATCAAGGCCGGCCACGACGTCTTTCTTGAGGCTGGAGAAGTCGGCAAGGGCGTCAAAGCACTGGGCCGGGCGCAGGTTGGAAAACAGGTCCATTTCCTTGCGCAGGCGCAGCAGGCCGCGCTCGGGCTTTACGCTGAAATCGAGGGTGTCATATTTCGGGCCGCCCACGGCGCCCAGCAGGACGGCGTCCACCGCTTGCGCCTTTGCCATGGTGTCGTCGTGCAGCGGGGTGCCGTGCTTGTCATAGGCGCTGCCGCCGACCAGATCTTCTGCCACGTCGAAGGTGACACCGCGACGCGCGCCCATCCAGGCGATGATCTTCTTAACTTCGGCCATGACTTCGGGACCGATGCCGTCTCCGGCGAGGATGAGAAGGGAAGGGTTGGCCATCGCAAGCGCTCCTGTCTGACGGGTTGGCAGGGGCGTAGCCAATGGGCTGGCAAGGGTCAAGGCATGCCGGGCGAAAGCAGGCCGTCAGGGGGTGATTTCCACCCAGATCGGGTGATGGCGCGCGCCGGGTGGGGCGGGGGCGTGCCCCGCGGCGGTGATGGTGATGCCCGCCGAGGGCAGGATATAGGCCACCCGCAACGGGCCGATGCTGCCGCCGAAATTGACGGTATCGCCGGGCAGCGGATCAGCGAGGCGCGGATCGGCCAGCAGCGCGCGGATGGCGGCGGGGTTGCCGTCGCCCTTTTCGGGGTCGGTATTGGCCTGTCCGATCAAAACGAAGGGCGGTTGCGGGGCTTGCGGGCTGTTCAGAAGGTGCAGCCAGAACGCGGTTTCATCATGATTGCGCTTGCCGTTACGGTCTTCGGGGCCGTCAAAGGCCGGGGTTGATGCGTGCCAGGTCAGCAGGTGCAGCAGGCGGCCATCGGGCAGGGTCAGCGCGGTGTCATGGTGGCCGGTGGACGACAGGCGCAGCACATCGGCGGCCCCTTCAGGCATCGGCGGCAGATCGGCGCCGGGCAGGTCGCGCCACAGCAGGGCGGAATGGTCGGTGCCGTGCGCCGGGTCGATCGGCAGGCGCGACAGGATGGCCATGCCGCCTTCACCGGGAAAGCGGCCATAGGCGATGGCATCGCGTGCCTCGTCGCTGCGATCGTTGCCATCTAGGTCAAAGCCGCTGGGGATGCCGGTGTTGGGGCGCAGGGCGGCCAGGTGGGGATAGGGCGCGGGCAAGGCCGCGTTCAGCGCCGCCAGAGCCAAGCCTCCGGCGTCATAATCAAAGCCCGTGATCACCAGAACATCGGCCTCCAGCGCGGCAATGGTTGTGGTAACGCCACGTGTGGCGTCTGTGCCCTTGGCCAGATCGGCCAGCAACAGGCCGGGGCCTTTGTGGTTCAACGCGACATTCCAGAACCCAAGCCGCACCTCATGGGCAGCCACGGGGCCGGACAGGGTGGCGATCAGAAGACTCGCGAGGCCCGCGGCACATCGGTGCTGTCGCGCTCTTTGGCGCGGCGCATGTCGCGGATCAGGTCTGCAATGCGCCCCATGGCGATGCCACGCATGAAAAGGCTGGCAGGCAGGAAGGACCATGCTGTCATTGTCCAGGTCAGGGTTTGCGAAGATGTCAGCGTCAGCGGGTTCAGTCCACTCGAAGACAGGCTGACGACAAAAGGAATGACAAAGGGCAGCAAGAAGCCCAGTGCGATATTGATCCGGCCATCGCGCTCCAGCCGGTCTGCGACATCATCGCCGCCGGTCGGATCAAAGGTTGGCAGGTTGATCCAGACATTGAAAGCGCGGTGCCGGAGTGGCCAGAGGCCTGCCTTGAGCAGGATCACGAACAAGGTCAGCGCAAGAAGCGAGGTGAAATAGGCAATCCCCGCTGCGTCGCGCACGGCCTCTTGTTGCGACAGCGAGGCGCTGTCGGCCAACATCAATGTCGCAAGACGCACAGGTGAGTAAGGAAAATCCATCGCAATGCCGATCAACTGGCCGATTGCGTGGAAAAACTCGGTCAGGCTGTTGGGGTCTGTGCGTCCGCGTTCAATCGTGGCAATTGCGAATACGGTTGCGAACAGCATCAGCATCCGCACCCGGTTGAAAGGCGGAGCATCGCGAAACTCGATCAGGCTGGGGGCCTCGGCGTTGTATTCGACAAAGGTCAGAACACCGGCAAACAGGGCGGCAAGCGCGACCATCTGCTGAGTATCAACCGAAACATGAGGCAGCACGACCGACGGCGTGGCCACCACCCCCATCGCCAGAACAGCGCGAAAGAACGCCCCCGAAAACCGTGATGCCACTGCCCTGTTACCCTCTGTCCGGACGGACCCGATGCTGTGCCGGGGCCTTGTGCCGATGGTGTTGCGCCATTTGTGGCGGCCTGCCTCAATCTTGCCCAATTTGTGCCTTCTTTCGCTGTGGCCCGCAATCCTCTGGAATGGTTTGATTAAATATTGTGGCGCTTTCGCGGAGGATGTGTCGCCCGATTGCATCAAGATTGCGGAAAGAAAAAGGCCGCCCAGAGGGGCGGCCCAAGATGTTGTGGTGTATCAGTTTTCAGACCCAAGGTCGCGTCATCGCGGCCTTTGTCTCATAGCTGTCGATTGCGGCCGACTTTTCCAGTGTCAGGCCAATGTCATCCAGCCCGTTCAGCAGGCAATGCTTGCGGTGGCTGTCCACGTCGAAGGCAAAGCTCTGCCCGTCCGAGGTGGTGACGGTCTGCGCCGCAAGATCGACGGTGACGCGGGCGTTGGCACCCTTTTGCGCGTCGGCCATCAGCACATCCACCACCTCTTGCGGCAAGACGATGGGCAGGATGCCGTTCTTGAAGCAGTTGTTGTAGAAAATGTCGGCAAAGCTGGTGGAAATCACGCAGCGGATGCCAAAGTCCAGCAGCGCCCAAGGGGCGTGTTCGCGCGACGACCCGCAACCGAAATTGTCGCCTGCGATCAGGATCTCGGCATGGCGATAGGCGGGCTGGTTCAGCACGAACCCGGGGATCTCGGCCCCGTCTTGGGTATAGCGCATCTCGTCAAACAGGTTCTTGCCCAGACCCGAGCGCTGGATGGTTTTCAGGAACTGCTTGGGGATGATCATGTCGGTGTCGATGTTGACCAATGGCATGGGGGCTGCGATGCCGGTCAGGGAGGTGAAGGGGGTCATGGCGTGCTTTGCTTTCTTGTGATGCGCAGGGGGCTTTGTCAAGCCACTGCCGCTGCTTTGGTTTCCCGACCCTGACGGATCGCGTAGAGTTCATGTTTCAGACAATTGACCTTGCCCGCCTGCGGACCTGCACCTTTGACCGCTGGTCGCCAACGATTGGCGACCCCAGCGTTGCGGGCTGGCTGACGGTTGCGGCCTATGGGCTGTGCGCTGTTCTGGCCTTTCGCGTCTGGCGCAGAGGGGCAGGCAAAAGTGGCAGGGCGGGGCTGTTCTGGGCACTGACCTGCATCGCGATGGCGTTTCTGACGGTCAACAAGCAACTTGACCTGCAATCCTTGCTGACCGCGACGGGCCGGTGTGTGGCAGGGCAGAAAGGCTGGTATGACGACCGTCGCGCCTTTCAGCGCCAGTTCATCGAGGGTTTGCTGGTGGTGATCGTCGTGATGCTTGGCTGCGGCGTGTATCTGCTGCGGCATGACCTGAGGCGCAACGGCCTTGCCCTGTTGGGCCTGGCCTTTGTCGGAGGCTTTGTTGCGGTCAGGGCGGTGGGCTTTCATCATTTCGATGCGATGCTCAACTTGCGGCTTCAGAACGTGGCGGTGAACGTGATTCTTGAACTTTCAGGGCTGGTGCTGATTGCGGTCAACGCTGTGGCCTTGCTGCGCCAAGGTCGCCGCCACCATTAGGCGTCGGCGACCCGTTTGCCGGTCTCAGGCGGTTTCCGCCATCATCTCGCGCACATCGGTCAGGTGCCCGGTGATCGCCGCTGCGGCCGCCATCGCGGGGGACAGCAGATGCGTGCGGCCGCCGCGGCCCTGGCGGCCCTCGAAGTTGCGGTTGGAGGTGGCAGCGCAGCGCTCGCCGGGGGCAAGTTGGTCGGGGTTCATCGCCAAACACATCGAGCACCCGGCGAGGCGCCATTCAAAGCCCGCGTCGATGAAGATCTGTGCCAGACCTTCCTCTTCGGCCTGTGCGCGGACCAGACCCGAGCCGGGCACGACCATGGCGCGTTTCACGGCGATCTTCTTGCCCTTGAGGATGGCGGCAGCGGCACGCAAATCCTCGATCCGGCCGTTGGTGCAAGACCCGATGAAGACGGTGTCGATGGCGATATCGGTCAGCTTCATACCCGGCGTCAGGCCCATATAGTCAAGGCTGCGCTGGGCGGCTTCAACCTTGCCGCCGGTAAAGTCTGACGGGCTGGGGACGGTGCCGGTGATCGGCAGCACGTCTTCGGGGCTGGTGCCCCATGTCACCACCGGGGCGATGTCTTCGCCACGCAGGGTGACGACCTTGTCCCAATGCGCGCCCTCGTCCGAGAACAGGGTCTTCCAATAGGCGACGGCGGCTTCCCATTTGGCGCCCTTGGGGGCGTGTGGGCGGCCCATGCAATAGGCAAAGGTCGTCTCGTCCGGGGCGATCAGGCCCGCCCGCGCCCCGCCTTCGATGGCCATGTTGCACACGGTCATCCGGCCTTCCATCGACAACTCGCGAATGGCCTGACCGCAATATTCGATGACATAGCCGGTGCCGCCCGCGGTGCCAGTGGCGCCGATCACCGACAAGGTGATGTCCTTGGCAGTGACGCCGGGCATCAGGCTGCCGGTGATTTCCACCTTCATGTTCTTGCCCTTGCGCTGGATCAGCGTTTGCGTCGCCAGCACATGTTCGACTTCCGATGTGCCGATGCCATGTGCCAAGGCACCAAAGGCACCGTGGGTGGCGGTGTGGCTGTCGCCGCAGACGACCGTCATGCCCGGCAGGGTCCAGCCCTGTTCGGGGCCGACGATATGGACGATGCCTTGGCGCACGTCCGACACCGGATAGTAGTTGATGCCGAAATCGCGGGCGTTCTTGTCCAGCGCCTCGACCTGAACCCGGCTGTCTTCGGTCATCGTGGCGGCATTGGCGCGGTCCAGCGTGGTGGGCACGTTGTGATCGGGCACGGCGATGGTCTTTTCAGGGGCGCGGACGCGGCGCCCGGTCATGCGCAGGCCTTCAAACGCCTGCGGGCTGGTGACTTCGTGCACCAGATGGCGGTCGATATACAAAAGGCAGGTGCCGTCTTCGGCTTGATGAACGACATGGTCGTCCCAGGTCTTGTCATAAAGGGTGCGGGCAGCGGTCATGGCTGATCTTTCGATATGGCTGTGGATTTTTTGGTCTGACGCGGGGAAGGCAGGCGGATGCGGGCGTCAGATAAGCCGCGCAAGGACGGACCGGGTTTCACGGGCAAAGCGCCAAGGCAGGCGCGCGTGGTCGGCCATGTCGAAAAAGCGGAGCATGATTGGGGTATAGGCTCGAATCCGCGGTCAGGCAAGCTAAGTCAGTGGTTGTGAGGCGGTGGTGGTTCGGAGAGTGGAGACAGCGATGGCGCAGGCAGAAACTTACAACGGCTATGAGATGCCGCCCTATCAGGTTGAGCGCGTCGAGGGCGCGCGCGAAGTGCGCAGCTATGGGCCGCATGTTCTGGCGCAAGTGACGGTTGCGGGGGATCGGTCCACCGCAATTGGCCGGGGGTTTTCGCGGCTGGCAAAGTATATCTTCGGCGGCAACGCGCGGGGCGAAACGATCGCGATGACGGTGCCTGTTGCGCAAACGCCCGAGCGGGGAAACTGGACTGTCAGCTTCATGATGCCAGCGGGCAAGACGCCCGAAAATCTGCCCGTGCCCCGTGACCAGCGGGTGCGATTTGTGCAGGTCGGGCCGTCGCGGCAGGTGGTGGAGCGGTTTTCCGGCCTGCCGCGCAGCGCCACAATGGCGCAACGGGCCGAAGATCTGCGGGCCTGGGCGCAGGGCCAAGGGCTGCAGGTGACGGCCGGGCCGCACTATTATTTCTACGATGCGCCGATGACATGGCCGTGGAAACGCCGCAACGAGGTGGCCTTCACCATCGCTTAGCCAGCACTTGTGTTGGCCAACAGTTGCCGCTATGGCCTGCGACCTGCCCGATTTGTTGAGGTTGCCCCGGAACGGTGCTAGTCTTCGCGGCGACCCGGCGTCGGGGATGGATCGGCGCGTTTTCTGGAGGACGATGTCCTGTCTCACTCAGATCCTGCGACCGGGCTTCCGGTCGGCCCCCGGGCAAACCGCGTCAGCGGCCCGGACTACACCTTGGAGCAGTTGCTGGAGGCGATTCTTGCCTCGGTCGATGACGACAAGGCCGAGGAGATCGTGCAGATCGACCTGCGGGGCCGGTCGGACGTGGCCGATTACATGGTGATCTGCTCGGGCCGGTCGTCGCGACAGGTGGCGTCGATTTCCGAAAAGCTTGCGGACCGGTTGAAGGAAACCTTCGGGATCGTGGCAAAGATGGAAGGCAAGGAAACCGGCGACTGGGTGCTGATCGATGCGAGCGATGTGATCGTGCACGTCTTCCGCCCTGAAGTGCGCGAGTTCTATCAGCTTGAAAAGATGTGGCTGCCGTCGGGCGACGCGCTGCGCGGGTCTGTCGTCTAAGGCCGATGCGGGTGTATCTGTGCGCGGTGGGGCGGCTGCGGGCAGGCCCCGAGCGTGACCTGATCGACGACTATGCGGCGCGCTTTGACCGCACCGGGCGGGCGCTGTCACTGGGGCCGCTGATCGAGCATGAGGTTGAGGACAAGAAAAACCTTGGCATGGCGGCCGAGGCCGAGCTATTGGCGCGGGCTGTGCCCAACGGCGCACTGATCGTGACGCTGGACGAGCGTGGCGCGCTGGTCAGCAGCCCCGAGTTTGCCGCGATGCTGGCGCGCTGGCGCGATGACGGGCGGCAGGATCTGGCCTTTGTCATCGGTGGCGCCGACGGGATCGACCCCGGTTTGCGGGCTCGGGCGGATGCGCAGGTCAGCTTTGGCAAGATGGTCTGGCCGCATATGCTGGTGCGGGTGATGCTGTGCGAGCAGTTGTATCGGGCGGCGTCGATTCTGGCCGGATTGCCCTATCATCGGGCCTAGCCGCTTGGGGTTGCTGGGGAAGCCTCCGGCGGGGGTATTTTTACCAAGAGGAATGGGCATGGTGCGGCGCGGCCCATCTGAATTGCGCCTTGGTTTCAACCGCGCAGGGGCGGGCAACACGCAGGCGGGCAAGGGCCGTGTCGGGGTCTTCGCCGGCGTCGGTCAGCAGGCGAAGCACGGCCATGCCCGAGCGGCCGCAGCCCCCCATGCAATGCACGAGCACCTTGCCCCCCCGGGTCAGCAGGGTGCGGGCGTGGTCTGAAGTGTCGGGCCACAGGGCGGCGCTGTGTGCCCCTGGGGTGCCGAAGTCGGGGACAGGCAGGTGCCGCCAATCAATGCCCGCGGCGGCAAGGTCGGCAGGCAGGGTGGAGGCCCCTTTGACTGCCAGTTCCAGACGCGAGGTCAGCGTGAGGACCAGTGCGGGTTGCCAGTCCCGCAGCGTGGCAAGGTCGGTTCGGTAGCGGCCATCGCGGCCCGGCATCGGGCACAGTGCAAGGGTGCCGCCAAGGGCCGGGATTTCTGCGATGGTCAGGGGCATGTCGGAGGCCTTCGGGTGGACGCGGGGCGCGGCAGCGCCTAGGTTGCAGCAAACGAGGTTTCCGGAAGGCACCATGTCCGACAGTTCTGAGAAATCCTATCAGGTTCTGGCGCGGAAATACCGGCCTGCCACCTTTGCCGATCTGATCGGGCAAGAGGCGATGGTGCGGACGTTGAAGAACGCTTTTGCCGCCGACCGGATTGCGCATGCCTTTGTGATGACGGGGGTGCGCGGGGTGGGCAAGACCACCACGGCGCGGATCATTGCCAAGGGGCTGAACTGTGTTGGCCCCGATGGCACCAGCGGGCCGACCACCGAGCCTTGCGGTGTGTGTGAGCCGTGCCGGGCGATTGCCGAGGGGCGGCATGTCGATGTGATGGAGATGGATGCCGCCAGCCGCACCGGGGTGGGCGACATCCGCGAGATCATCGATTCGGTGCATTACCGGGCGGCATCGGCGCGCTACAAGATCTACATCATCGACGAAGTGCATATGCTGTCGACCAGCGCCTTCAACGCGCTGTTGAAAACGCTGGAGGAACCGCCGGCGCATGTGAAGTTCATCTTTGCCACCACCGAAATCCGCAAGGTGCCGGTCACCGTTCTGTCGCGCTGCCAGCGGTTTGACCTGAAGCGGATCGAGCCGGAGGTGATGATGGCGCATCTGGCGCGTATCGCCGGGCTGGAGGGCGCGTCGTTGGCCCCCGATGCGCTGGCGCTGATCACGCGGGCGGCGGAAGGGTCGGTGCGCGATGCGATGAGCCTGATGGATCAGGCGATTGCGCATGGCGCGGGCGAGACCACGGCGTTGCAGGTGCGCGCCATGTTGGGGCTGGCCGACCGGGGCCGGGTGCTGGACCTGTTCGATCTGATCATGCAGGGCGATGCGGCGGCGGCGCTGACCGAACTGGCCGGGCAATATGCCGATGGCGCCGACCCGATGGCGATCTTGCGGGATCTGGCCGAGATCACGCATTGGGTCAGCGTGATCAAGATCACCCCCGAGGCGGCAGATGACCCGACCACGCCCCCCGATGAACGGGCGCGCGGGCTGGACATGGCGGCGCGCTTGCCGATGCGCAGCCTTAGCCGGATGTGGCAGATGCTGCTGAAAGCGATCGAGGAGGTGGGCCTTGCGCCGAATGCGATGATGGCGGCCGAGATGGCGATCATCCGGCTGACGCATGTGGCCGATCTGCCCGACCCTGAGGCGCTGATCAAACGGTTGCAGGGTGGGCCAGCGCCGGTGGCGGGGGGCGCACCTGCGGGCGGCGGTGGTGGCGTGCATGGCGCGGTGATGCGCGCACCGTCGGCCCCGATGCGGGGGCCGGCCCTGCACGGCAGCTCGATGAACAGCGCCGGGCAGGCGATGGCCCTCGACACCGATCAGGTGGTCTGCGGCAGTTTCGATGCGGTGGTGGAGTTGATCCGCGAAAAGCGCGACATGAAGCTGCTCTGTGAGGTGGAAGAAGGCGTGCGGCTGGTGCGGTTCTCTCCCGGGCGGATCGAGTTTGAACCCTCTCCCAAGGCCGGACCTGACCTTGCGGCGCGGCTGGGGCAGCGGTTGCAAGCCATGACCGGACAGCGTTGGGGCGTGTCGGTCGTCTCGGGTGGCGGTGCGCCGACGATGGCCGAGGCGCGCGATGCCGGGCGGCTGAAGGCCGAGTCGGAAGCTTTGGAAAACCCTTTGGTTCAAGCGGTGATGGCGGCCTTTCCGGGGGCGATGATCGCGGACATCCGGTCGGCGGAAGATCTGGTGCAGGCGGCGGCGGTGGACGCGTTGCCGGAAGTGGACGATGAATGGGATCCATTCGAGGATGGTTAAGGGGATGACAATATGCTGAAGGGTTTGGGCGGGCTTGGCGATATGGCCAAGATGATGAAGGCGGCACAAGAGATGCAGGCCAAGATGGCCGAGATGCAGGAGGCGCTGGGCCGTGTGGTGGTGATTGGCGAATCCGGTGCCGGGCTGGTGCGGGCGCGGGCGACGGCCAAGGGCGAATTGACCGGGCTGGAGATTGATCCGTCGATCTTTGTCGCCAGTGAAAAGGAAGTGGTCGAAGACCTGATCCTTGCCGCGATCAAGGATGCACAGGCCAAGGCGTCCGAGCGCAGTCAGGCCGAATTGGCCAGGCTGACCGAAGGGCTTGGCCTGCCTGCGGACATGAAGCTACCGTTCTGACCGCATGTCGCAAACCCCCCGCGAGATCGAGGCGCTGATTGCGCTGATGGCCCGTTTGCCGGGGCTTGGCCCACGCTCGGCCCGGCGGGCGGTGCTGCACCTGCTGGCCCGGCGGGACAGCGTGATGGCCCCCTTGGCGCAGGCGATGGCGACCGTGGCCTTGCAGGCGCGCGATTGCATCGTCTGCGGCAATATCGGCACGGCCGAGATTTGCCCGATTTGCGACGACATGCGCCGTGCCACGGGCGAAATCTGTGTGGTCGAGCATGTGGCCGACCTGTGGGCGATGGAGCGGGGCGGGGCGTTCCGGGGCCGCTATCACGTTCTGGGCGGCACGCTCTCGGCGCTGGACGCGGTGGGGCCAGAAGAGTTGCGTATCCCCGACCTGCTGGCGCGGGTGCGCGCCGAAGGGGTGGGCGAGGTGATTTTGGCGCTGAACGCCACGGTCGATGGCCAGACCACGGCGCATTACATCGCCGATGTCCTGGCTGCCACCGGCGTGCGGATCAGCACGCTGGCGCAAGGCGTGCCGATTGGCGGCGAGTTGGACTATCTGGATGACGGCACCATCGGGGCCGCCCTGCGTGCCCGCAAACGGGTGTGAAAAAGGCGCCCGAAGGCGCCCTTTGCAGTGTCAGCGTCGCGGGTCGTCGTCATCCTCATCGTCGTCGTCATCCGTTTGCGGCAGGTTGAAGAAGCTTTCCGCATCGGAAAAATCGGCAGGCTTTTCTTCTGGCTCGGCGCGGGAAAAGGCATCCAGCCCGGTGGGCACCTTGGGGTCTGCTGCCATGCCAAGCGATTGCTCGGTCGACACCAGTTTGCGGCGCTCGTCGTCTGTCATCACGCCACCTTCGGCGGCCTTGCGGTGCACGGCGGCCTGAACCGCAATGTCCAGTTCCGACTGTTTGCACAGGCCAAGGGCGACCGGGTCCACGGGCGTGATGTTGTTGATGTTCCAGTGCGACCGCTCGCGGATCGATTGAATGGTGGGCTTGGTGGTGCCGACCAGCTTGCCAATCGCGCCATCCGACAATTCGGGGTGGAACTTGACCAGCCACAGGATCGCGGCGGGGCGGTCCTGGCGCTTGGACAGCGGGGTATAGCGTGGGCCGCGACGTTTTTCTTCGCCCACGGCAGAGGCGTTGAACTTCAGCTTCAGCTTGTAGAGCGGGTCTTTCTGACCCTTTTCAATCTCGGCGGCATCAAGCTGGTTATTGGCAACCGGGTCAAACCCCTTGACGCCGGGGGCCACGTCGCCGTCGGCGATGCCCTGAATCTCAAGCTCGTGCATCCCGCAAAAATCGGCGACCTGCTTGAAGGAAAGCGTCGTGTTGTCCACCAGCCAGACGGCAGTGGCCTTGGCCATGAGCGGTTTGTTCATGCCTCACTCCTTTACAAATCTTTCCCGAGCCGGGAAAACGGCTGCGGACCTTGATCCGCGATTTCCACAATGTCGGGGAATCCGATCAAGCGTATAGGCGGTTTCACGGCGAAGGGAAAGTGCAAATGCGGATGGGATGGGCGGCGGTTGCGCTGGCGCTGGCGGCGGGGACAGCGCGGGCCGAGGGTGAGCGCGCCGGGGACTTTGACTATTACGTGATGGCGCTGTCATGGTCGGCGGCGTGGTGCGAGTTGGAGGGCGATGACCGGCGCGATCCGCAATGCGATGCCGGGCGCGGCACGACGTTTGTGCTGCATGGGCTGTGGCCGCAGTATGAAGACGGCTGGCCCGGCTATTGCCGGACCAGGGAGCGCGATCCCAGCCGCGCCGATACGGCGGCGATGGCGGATGTGTTTGGTGGTGCAGGATCGGCCTTTTATCAGTGGAAAAAGCACGGACGCTGCGCGGGGCTGTCGGCGCGCGACTATTATGCCCTTGCGCGAAAAGCGTTCCGGTCGGTGACGATTCCGCCGGTGTTTGCCAAGATCGACAAGGATTTGAAGGTGCCTGCCGAGGTGATTGAAGGCGCGTTCATTGAATCCAACCCGGGGCTGAAGCCCGATCAGGTCACGGTGACTTGTGCGTCGGGGCTGATTCAGGATGTGCGGTTGTGTCTGACGCCCGACCTGCAACCGCGCCGCTGTGGCGCGGATGTGATCCGCGACTGCACGCTGAAAGACGCGGTGCTGGAGGCGGTGCGCTAACCCTCGACCTTCAGCACGATCTTGCCGGTATGGCCCGAGCTTTCAAGCCGGGCATGGGCGTCGGCGGCCTGCTCCAGCGGGTATTCGCTGTCGATCACCGGGGCGAAGTGCCCGGCGGCGATCATCGGCCAGACATGGGTTTCGACCTCGCGCGCGATGCGGGCCTTGGCGGCATCCGATTGCGGGCGCAGGGTGGACCCGGTGATGGTCAGGCGGCGCATCATCACCTCGGCAAAGTTCAGCTCGACCTTGGGGCCTTGCAGAAAGGCGATCTGCACCAGCCGCCAGTCATCAGCCAAGGTGCGGATGTTGCGCGGAAGATAGGGGCCGCCGACCATGTCAAGGATCAGGTTGGCCCCACCTTCGGCCTTGATCGCGGCGGCCCAGTCTTCGGTCTTGTAATTGAAGGCGCGTTCGGCCCCCAAGGCTTCGCAGGCGCGGGCCTTGTCGTCGCTGCCGGCGGTGGTGAACACCCGCGCGCCAAGGGCGCGGGCGATCTGGATCGCCGTGGTGCCGATGCCTGAGGCGCCGCCATGAACCAGAAACCGCTCACCCGCCTGCAAACCGCCGCGCATGACCACGTTGGACCAGACGGTAAAGCAGGTTTCCGGCAGGCAGGCGGCGGCGCGCAGGTCCATTCCGGGGGGGATGGGCAGGGCATGCGCCTCATGCGTGGTGACGTATTCGGCATAGCCGCCGCCGGGCAGCAGCGCCGTCACCCGGTCGCCGATGCGCCAGCGTGTGACGTTCGGCCCCAGTTCGACCACGGTCCCCGACGCCTCTAGCCCCGGCAGCGGTGAGGCATTGGCGGGCGGCGCATAAAGCCCCGCCCGTTGCAGCGCGTCGGGGCGATTGACCCCGGCGAAAGCCACGCGAATCACGATCTGACCATGGCCCGGCACCGGCACCGGCAGGATCGCAGGGCGCAAGACTTGCGGGCCGCCGGGTTCGGAAATCTCGACGGCACGCATGGTGTGGGACAGGGTCATTGGGGCGGTTTCCTGTGGAAAGGGTTTACCAACGCCCCGGCAAATCGTCGGGTGCCATCGGCTTTTGCACCTTTTCCATCAGTTTTTTCGGCCCGGCAAGCAGCAGCTTGGCCAAGGGGTTGTCCTGGAACCTGGCTTTGGCTTTTTCGAACTGCATCACGCCTTCGATGCGGCGGTCCAGAAAATCCCATGTTGCCTGATGGTTCAGGCTGTCATCGCCCAGCCAGAACAGCACCGTGGCGGAATAGACCGCCGACAGGGAGGCGCGTTTGGTATACCAGTTGATGTCGCGGCTGCTGTCCCCCAAGGCCGACCAGATCGCATCGGCGGTGCCCCAGACCGCGCGCGCGCCGTCGGCGCTGTAATTGGGCAGGGCAAACAGCGTGGCACCGCGGCGCACGGCCTCTTTGTCCTCGATCGCTTCCAGCCGGAAACGAATGGCGGTGGCGATGCGGTCGCGATAACGCAGGGCGACAAGGTCGGTCTGGGCCAGACGGTCGCGCATCATGGCGTCGCCCCGGCGGTGATAGGCCAGCGCCAGATCCACCCCGCCGCGCGGGTAAAGCGACCGTGCAAGGGCGTTGTCCACCCCCGAATCGGCAATGGCCGCGCGCAGGGTGGTTTCGGTCCAGCCATCAAAGGGCACGTGCATCAGGGCCGCATCCAGCACCTGATCGGCGGGGGACTGCGCTTCAGTGTCGGTATTCATTCGGACTTCCTTTGCGTTGTGCGGTGGACAGGGCAGGATGATGTTGTTATAGCGCGGGTCGCCTGCACTTACAGTGCAACTCTAACCTAGGAAGGTGGTGACAACCACATGCAGGTCAGCGTCCGTGACAACAACGTTGAGCAAGCCCTTCGGGCCCTCAAGAAAAAGCTCCAGCGCGAAGGCGTGTTCCGCGAAATGAAGCTCAAGCAACATTTCGAGAAACCCTCCGTCAAGAAAGCGCGCGAGCAAGCCGAAGCCGTTCGCCGTGCGCGCAAGCTTGCGCGCAAGAAGGCATTGCGCGAAGGCGGCGTTTAAGTCGTTTGCATGCTGGGCAGGGCCTTATGGGCCGTGCCTTTTGATCAACCCCCGTGCCTTGGCCCGGGGGTTTTTCTTTTTTTGCCGTGCCGACCCTTGGTGTCGCTCGCCTTTGTGTCGGAAGGGGGCCTAGACCGGGATGGCGGTGGTGTTGACCACGGTGCGCAGCGAAAAAGAGCTTTGCATCTGACGCACCCCCGGCAGGCGCGACAGGAACTGGCGGTGGATGCGGGCGAAGTCGTCGGTGTCCTGCACCAGAAGTTTCATCAGATAGTCGGCAGACCCCGCCATCAGGTGACATTCCAGCAGGTTGGGGATGCGCGCCACCTCACGCTCAAACCGGTCCAGCAGGTCTTCGGCCTGACCCTCCAGCGTGATTTCGACGAACACCGTGGTGGCAAGGCCCAGTTTGCGGGCATCCAGCAGGGCGACGAAGGCGGCGATATAGCCCTCCTCCTCCAGCCGTTGGGTGCGCCGGTGGCAGGCCGAGGGCGACAGGTTCACCCGTTCGGACAATTCGGCATTGGTGATGCGGCCTTCGCGTTGCAGCACGGTCAGGATTCTTCGGTCTGTTGCGTCCATATCCATGGCTTGCGTCATTTCTTTCCTGAAACGGTCGATAAAGGGCAGAAGCTGCTCAGAAACCTAGCGCAAGGGACCGATAATTCAAAACTCTTGCGTGAAAGAAGCGCAACAGTCTTGCAACGGACCGGCGAGGTGCCGGTGGGGAGAGACGTGATGAAGATCGGTTGCCCGAAAGAGATAAAGCCGCAGGAGTTTCGCGTCGGGATGACGCCGGATGCCGTGCGCGACGCGGTGGCGCATGGCCATGCCGTGCTGATCGAGACGGGCGCAGGGGTAGGGTCCGGCTTTGCCGATGCCGATTACGCGGCGGCGGGCGCGCGGATCATCGCCACGGCAGAGGAGGTGTTTGCCGAGGCCGAGATGATTGTGAAGGTCAAGGAACCGCAAGCGGTCGAGCGGGCAAGGCTGCGCGCGGGTCAGGTGCTGTTCACCTATCTGCATCTTGCACCCGACCCGGATCAGACGGCGGATTTGCTGAAATCCGGCGTGACCGCGATTGCCTATGAAACCGTGACCGACCGGTCCGGTGGCCTGCCCTTGCTGGCCCCGATGTCCGAGGTGGCGGGGCGTCTGGCCCCGCAGGTGGGTGCATGGACGCTGCAAAAGGCCAACGGCGGGCGGGGGGTGTTGCTGGGCGGTGTGCCGGGGGTGGCCCCGGCCCGCGTGGTGGTGATCGGCGGCGGCGTCGTGGGCACCCATGCGGCGCGGGTGGCGGCGGGCATGGGGGCCGATGTGGTGGCGCTGGACCGCTCGCTGCCCCGCCTTCGCTATCTGGATGATGTGTTCGGTCGCCAGTTCAGGACCGGATACGCCAGTGGTGCGGCAACAGCGGCAGCGGTGGCCGAGGCCGACATGGTCATTGGCGCCGTGCTGATCCCAGGGGCGGCAGCGCCCAAACTGGTCAGCCGGGCGCAACTGGCCACGATGAAGCCGGGGGCGGCGATCGTGGACGTGGCGATTGATCAGGGCGGTTGTTTCGAAACCAGCCGCGCCACCACACACCAGGACCCGATCTATGCGGTGGACGGCATCTTGCACTATTGCGTGGCCAATATGCCGGGGGCGGTGGCCCGAACCGCGACGCTGGCCTTGGGCAATGCGACGCTGCCGTTCCTGCTGGCCCTGGCTGACAAAGGGTGGCGGGCGGCTTGCGCCGATGACCCGCATCTGAAGGCCGGGCTGAACACCCATGCCGGGCATCTGACCTATGCGGCGGTCGGTGTGGCGCTTGGCCTTCCCAGCATTTCGGCGGATCAGGCGCTGGCGTTGTGATCCGCGGCCTGCGCCGCCGTCCAGTTAAGCGCGACGGAAACCGGGGCCTTTCAGCGTAACGTCACCAGAACATGAGGTGCCTTGATGCTGTCACGACTGTCCCCCTATTGGCTCTGGGTCTTGCTGGCGATTCCCGCCCTGACCATGACCACGGCCCTGTTTGGAGAAGACGCCCGGGCCTTCCACCGCCTGCTACACCCGACCGGCGAGTTTTCGGCCCGGTTCATGATTGTCTCGATGCTGGCCGCGCCGCTGATGCTTTTGACCAAGGGGGCAGTTGGGCGCGGTGGTTGCGCAAGAACCGGCGCTATTTCGGGGTGGCGGCGTTCTTCTATGCCGCCCTGCACACCTATGTTTATCTGGTCGACAAGGGCAGCCTTGACCGCGTGCTGGCGCAGGCGACCCAGTTCGACATGGCGACTGGCTGGCTGGCCATGCTGCTGTTCATTCCACTGGCCGCCACCTCGATGGATTACGCAGTGCGCAAGCTGGGCACGTGGTGGAAACCGGTGCAACGCCTGACCTATGCCGCGGCGGCGCTGACGCTGCTGCACTGGGCCTCGTTGCACGGCTGGAAAGACTGGCCGCCGGCGCTGGTGCATTTCACGCCGCTTGCGGTGCTGACGCTGTATCGGTTGTGGTGGCTGTATCTGCGGCCGCGGCCGGTGGCGGTTGCCTGAACGACAAAGGCCCCCGCACCAGCGGGGGCCTTTGGGTTTGGGTCATGCGGTCAGTGTTTCAGCGCGTCACGGATCTCCAGCAGCACATCCAGTTCCGACGGGCCGGTGGGCGCTGCCGCAGCGGCGGCAGCCTCTTTGCGTTCGGTGGCGGCTTTCAGCTTGTTCACCGCCTTGACCAGCAAGAACACCACCCAGGCGATGATCAGGAAATTGATCACGGCGGTGATGAAGGCGCCGTAGGCAAACACCGGGGCACCGGCATCCCTGGCCGCCGCAAGCGAGGTATAGGCCGGTTCCGTCATCGACAGGTCAAAAAACAGGTTCGAGAAATCGACGCCGCCGGTGATCAGACCGATGATCGGGTTGATCAGATCGGCGACCAGCGAGTTCACAATGGCCGTGAACGCCGCCCCGATAATGATGCCGACCGCAAGATCGACAACATTGCCCTTGGCAATAAAGGCCTTGAATTCGTTAAGCATATCCAGATATCCCTTGATGGCGTTCCGCCTTGGATGGCGGGCTCTTTGCCCTTGCGCCGGTTTGACACCGCCGGACTATGCCACAGCCGCTTGCCCGCGTGACGGGAAAAAGAACCGATCCGCAGCACCTGACGCCACCAGTGCGCCGGAAGTGTCACAGCGTCAGATCACACACCATGGTGGTGGTGCGCGAGAACCCGAACACGTGGCGCAATGGGCCAAGGCTTTCGCTGCGCAGGACGCGAAAACCTGTTCGTTCATACAGGGCGCGCGCGCGGATGTTGGTGTCGATCACCTCAAGCCGGATGGCGGTATAGCCACGCTCCAGGGCCTCGGCTTTCAGGGCGCCGACCAGCGCACCGCCGATGCCCATGCCGCGCATGTCGCGCGCGACACAGATGCCGTCGATCAGGAAGCGATCATTGTCGATGTCCGATTGCAGGCTGCGCAACAAGGCCCCGCGCCACGCGGCACCAATGCGGCCATAGACCGCCCGCATGTCGGCGGCATCGCCGCCCGCAAAGCTGCCATAAGGTGATTTGAAACCCCCGATGCCCACCAACCTGCCATCAGGGGCAATCGCGCTGAGGCAGTGATCGGTGCGGATGACGCGGGCCAGAAACGCATGGGCGCGATCCTCTGGCCCCATCACCCGGCCCAGCTTGCCGCCAAAAGCCTGCCAATACAGCGCTGCCGCCTGCGGGATAAGAGGGTCGGGCAAGCCAAACATGATCTGCACGCGGAGGGGGCCTTTTCCTTTGCTTTCAAACTGCCTAAGCCTTGCGCGCATCCCGGTAAAGGCCCAAGCCATGCGACCCATCCGTTCCCCGTTCCTGCGCGGCTGTCTGGCCTCGTCGCCCTTTGTGATCGTTGTGGTGCCGTTTGCGGTGCTGTTCGGGGTTGTCGCCACCGAGGCCGGGCTGGACCTGTTTCAGGTCATGCTGTTTTCGTTCAGCGTCTTTGCCGGGGCATCGCAATTTGCCGCCGTGCAACTGATGCAGGATCAGGCGCCGGTTCTGATCGTGCTGGCAACATCGCTGGCGGTGAACCTGCGGATGGTGATGTATTCGGTGGCGATGGCGCCGCATCTGGGCGCCGCCCCCTTGGGCACGCGGGCGCTGATGGCGTATTTTCTGGTGGACCAAAGCTTTGCCGCGTCCCAGGCCGAGTTCGAGGCCCGGCCAGATCAACCGCTGCGCGACAAGGTGGCGTTCTTCTTTGGCTCGGTCACGCCGATTGCGCCCTTGTGGTTTGTCGCGACCTTTGCGGGGGCGGCGATGGGGCGGGCGATCCCGCCCGAGTTTGCGCTGGATTTCGCGGTGCCGATCACCTTTCTGGCCATCGTCGCGCCGATGCTGCGCAGCCTGCCGCATGTGGTGGCGGCGGGCGTGTCGATCGTGGCGGCGCTGGTTCTGGTCGGGTTGCCCTATGGTGCGGGCCTTCTGGTGGCGGCGGCCTTGGCGATGACGGCGGGCGCGTTGACCGAAGTGGCGCTGGAACGGCGGGCCGCGCGATGAAGATCGATCCCGCCACCTTCTGGATCGTGCTGCCGGTGCTGGGCCTTGGCACTTATCTGATCCGGTTTTCGTTTCTGGGCATGCTGGGCAGCCGCCCGTTGCCGGGCCCTTTGCGGCGGGCGCTGCGCTATACGGCGGTTGGCATCCTGCCGGGCCTTGTGGCCCCGGCGGTGCTGTGGCCCCCCGCCACGGGCGGCGCGCCGGATGCGGCAAGGCTTGCGGCGGCCTGCGTCACCTTGGCGGTGGGGGTGGCCACCCGCAGCGTGATCGGCGCCATTCTTGCAGGGGGCATCACGCTTTACACGCTGCTTTGGCTGCTGTGATCATTGCGCGCGCGGATCGCCAACCTGCACCAACAGCACGCCATGATTGTCGTCGGCGTCATCATCGGTGATCTTGCGGCTGGTCACGCCGGGCAGCTTGGCAAACGCGTCCATGAACTTGCGCGGATACCAGGTCGAGGGCAGGTTTTCAAAGCCGGGCACACCGCGCAGGATGGACGAAACCGACGCCGTGCATTGCGCCTTGGGCACCGCGCCATAGGCCTTGGCGCGCTGCATCGCAAGTTCGGCCACGCCCGGCGACACCAGAATGGTCTGTTCGACCACGTCATAAGTCTCACGCGCATGATAGTCGATGTAGAAGCTTACCATCTTGGGGGTGATGCCGAAGTGCACGTCATTGCGCTCGGGCAGGGCCGGGTGGTGCCAGGTGCCGGCCGGGTCGAACATGATGCGTTCGGACCCGTTGATCAGCAGGCCGGAATGGGCGCCCGAGCCGCTTTTGGTGGACAAGACGGTAAACAATGTGATCGAGGGCGGGCCATCATGGACATAGCGGGCCCGCGAAACGGCCTCGTCTGACGCCCATTTCGGTTCGGCGCCGCAGGCCGCAAGAGACAGGATCGCCAAAAGAGCGAGAACCAATCGGAACATGAATGTAACCTTTCAGGCGTTGGAAAGCGGGATGAGACTTGAAAAACCGATATCAGGCACCGCGCTGCAAATGAAGCCTGCAAGTGCCTGATTTCGTGACCTGATCTTCCTGATTTCGGTCATGCGTTCGGCCATGGTCCGGTTCCCCTTCGTCGGCTTCAGCCCGTGGTTACCCGATTCAGGGCAGTCTGTCACGGGACTCGCTCGGGCGGAAAGTCACGACGTTTCAATGTCTCGAAAAGCGATGCCTAATGGCCGCAGTCCGGTGCGATCGGCGCCGCGCGCTGCCACAGCCAAGCCCCATCCGAAGACAGCACGCGTGACACCTTGCCTGCATGCAGCAGGTGGTTCAGATGCGCCACCGCCTCGACCAGCGCCATGCCGTGATCCGGCCCTGTGATGTCACGCTTGAACAGTGGCACAAAGCACTGCACGGCGGTTTGCGGCGTGGACAGATGGTCCAGCAGCCGGTCGAGCGCTGACATGTGGTTGTCGAATGGATGACGGTTTGGCCAGTCCGGGCTGTCTTAAAGTGCTTAAGGCTTTGGTTTCTTATCACAATTCAGAACGCACAGGCTGCTCGGTAGCTGTCCGAAAGTCCACAAAACTCAATCTGGACCATACTTGGCCAAGAAAAGCTTCCGGGGCCTTGAGCTACCATTCCTGGGGTCATGCCTTACCCCTGTAGTTCTGACGCTTTTGTGGTCTGCATCAAGCTTTACGGGCGTTCATGCTTCCTTTAGAACGTATGGAGAACATGCAGAAGTTGCTGACAAGCTTCTTCGGGCAGGTTACACCATGGCCAGGGCATGTGGCCAGAGGCGCGCCGAGATGTAGAGTCTGGTCACCTCACAGCATGTGAGAGCAATAAGAAACGAAGCGGGAGCACCGGACCATGACGAGCGGATTTACCTTCATCGACCTTTTCGCAGGCATTGGAGGTCTTCGGCAAGCCATGGAGAGCATCGGTGGGCGCTGCGTCTTCACCTCTGAGTGGGACAAGTATGCCCGCATCACTTACGAAGCCAACTACCGGGACAACCGCCCTATCGCGGGCGACATTCGTGAAGTGAACGCAGCAGACGTGCCCGACCACACAGTCCTTTGCGCAGGGTTCCCGTGCCAGCCATTCTCGATTGCAGGCGTCTCCAAGAAAAATTCACTTGGCCGCAAGCACGGGTTCGAGGACGAGGCACAAGGCACCCTGTTCTATGATGTGATCCGCATGTTGAAGCATCATCGTCCCTCAGCCTTCTTGCTGGAGAACGTTAAGAACCTTCGCAGCCACGACAAAGGCAAGACTTACACGGTGATCGTGGGTGCCTTGGAAGCGCTCGGTTACACGGTGAAAGCCAAGGTGATCGACGCCAAGCACTTTCTGCCGCAGCACCGGGAACGGATTGTCCTGGTCGGATTTCTTGAGGATACGGGCTTCACGTTCGATGACTTGGCGTTGCCTGAGAAAGGCCTCGTCACAATGTCGAATATCCTGCACCCCGAGGATGGCACCGAAACGCCAGAACGCGACTACACGGTTGGGCCGGATGCCGTCGTCAACCCGAAGTATACCCTCACCGATCATCTTTGGGGATACCTCCAGGGGTATGCTGACAAGCACAAGTCAGCGGGCAACGGCTTTGGCTTTGGCCTGGTTGGCCCCGACGACACCTGCCGCACCCTTTCCGCCCGCTACCACAAGGACGGGTCGGAGATACTGATTGCCCAGCCTGGCAAGAACCCCCGCAGGCTGACGCCCAGGGAGTGCGCCCGGATCATGGGCTACCCTGAGAGCTTCATCATCCCGGATGAACCGGGCCGAAAAGTCAGTGACACCCAAGCCTACCGGCAATTTGGGAACAGCGTCGCCGTGCCAGTCTTCAAAGAGGTCGCCAAGATCATGGCCCCTCACATCGCAGCTTCCATTGACCTGAAGAAGCGCCTGGCGGCCGTTGGCTGACGTTCACGACAAGGCCACGCGCAGCCGAAACATGGCTGCGATCAAGGCCAAGAACACCAAGCCCGAGATGATTGTAAGGCGTGGCCTCCACGAACGGGGGCTAAGGTTCCGCTTGCACCGTCGAGACCTGCCAGGCTGCCCCGATCTCGTTTTTTCATCGCGGCGAATAGCCCTCTTTGTCCACGGGTGCTTCTGGCACGCCCATCAGGGTTGCCGCTATTTCAGACTGCCTGGGACAGACCAGGAGCGATGGCAAACAAAGCTCGAGGGCAACAGGACCCGTGACGAGCGAGACCAAGCAGCCCTCAGAAGCCTTGGCTGGCAGGTCATCGTGGTCTGGGAGTGCGAATTACGGGGAGATGTGACAAAGCGACTTGACGAGCTTGCCACGATAATACGAGCTTAAGGCCAACAAATCCAAATGGATGGCCAATGCTCGACACCTCAGTTTTCAAGAAGCTAGCCCACAACGACACGGGACAGGCGCGCGGCCACCAAGGGGGTATCGTTATCCCCAAAGCAATCTCGCAATTCTTCCCACCCCTCCCCGCCGTTACGGCAGTTGGGGGCCCGACAGTTGACTCAATCCTGTCCGCCGACCTGTTTGTGGATGGACAGAGGGTCGATACAATCCAAACACGCTACCAGCATCAGACCTGGGGTGGCACCAGACCCCCAGAAAGAAGACTGACTGACAATCTTGGCCCGCTCAGGAATGAAGCGTCGGAAGATGATATTCTGTTGTTCACCAAAGACTTGGATGATGATGGATATATCCAGCTTCACCTTCTTCGTAAGGGCACTCCCGAATATGCAGCCCTCAACGCCAAGATAGGCACATCAAGGTGGGGGCCAGTGGACCCTGCCAATCCACCCGTCACGATCACACAGATAGTCGAGGCCGAGGAATACGTTGAGGAGGAAGCCGCTGAGCCTCCATTTGCCTTCGATGAAGAACGCGGGACAACCGAAACCACAACCATCCGGAAGGCCCGCGACAGGGCATTTCGGGGCAAGGTGCTGGAACAGTATGACAACCGCTGTGCCTTCACAGGGCGGAAATTCATCTCACCGGTCGGCAACATGGTCTTGGGGCTGGACGCTGCGCACGTAATCCCCGTCAGCGAGAAGGGTTCAGACCACCCTGCGAATGGCCTGCCGTTGACCAAGGACCTGCACTGGGCGTTCGACCGTGGGCTGATCGGCGTTGCGCCTGACCGGACCATACTTGTGCCCGCCTCCGTCCGTGCCCTTCCCGGCAATGAGTTTTTGAGTGACCTGCATGGGCAGCCGATCAGGGAAGCCCACGACGCCAACCTTCGGGTGATGGACGAGGCCCTACAGTGGCACCGGCAGAACCGCCTCGTTGAATAGGGCCACCCCACGACGTGTAACAGTTGATTGGCTGTCTCGGTGCCTCTTTGGCTATGCCGAACAAGCGCTTAGTCGTCCGAGAAGCATGTTTGGGCTAATCTGAGACCGGATAGGACAGCAAAAAGCCCGCACGAAGCGGGCTGATTGGCGGGAAGTTGGTGTGGTCAGTAGCCGGCGCTCATTTCTCCGTGCGCCACAAAGTCTGCCCGCATCTCTTCCAGTTCAGCAATGCCAGTCGCCTCTGCTCGGCGGGCATACTCGGCAAAGGCACTTCGTGGCAAATGGTTGAGGGTGCGATGCTCTTCCATCATCAGCGTTTCAATGAGGCCCGCAAACCTCTTGAAGTCAGCGGGCAGCAGGTCAGCGATGGTCTGCTTATACATGGCAAGTCTCCGTTGCTACTGGAACAGAATGTCGGGAAAGGCTTTGCCCGCGAATGGGCAAAACGCTGATTGCTGGAAATAGAAAGGGCGACCAAACTGGCCGCCCTTTCCGATCACTCAGCAGCGAACCCCCATTTCCTTTTGGGTGGAGGTTCCCGCATCAGTTGACGTAGGTCCTGAATGGCGGCAAGTTCATCGCGAAGCATTTGCTCATAGGCTAGTTGCTTCCGATGGTCCCTCAGGGCTTTACCCCTACGGATTGCCGCTTGAATTGGTGTCTCTTGCGCTCCCACCAAGTTGAGCAAGAGATACCTTTTCATTCAGTCACTGGCTTTCCCGCACCACGGCGCTTGGGAACGTCCACACCATCTTTCCGCAGGCGAGCCGCCACAGAGGCAACCGACCGTGCGGTCGTGCTGCATCCCTTAAATTCGGCGTGGACCAGTTTGGTCTTGTCGCGTATTTGTGCCGCTCCCATTGCTCGTTTAGGCCACCTGGCGTTCGAAGGCCAAGGGGCTTTTTCCTCCCAACG
>JAFGXY010000035.1 GCA_016936395.1 Paracoccaceae bacterium
ACGACCCCCATATCTGCCTCAAGCAGAGGGAATCACATCATCGAATCCAAGGAAAGCCTGAATCACATCAAGCTGGACACGCTCTAGAACGACAAGGGGGCTGGCCGCGCATCCTTGCCGGAGGCCTGTGCCCGTCGCGCGGTCGCGCTGTGTCGGCGACCCGGGCAAAGCCAATGGGATGCAGCCGAAAGTGCAGCACTGTTTCACCCCGCACCAGCAGCATGCGCTGCGCGGCCTTCTTGCACGACGATATGGTCCACCCGACCCGTCAAGCGCAGCCGCGCCGCGGGCGGCGCGGGGCGCGGAACACGGCCGCTGCCACCTGTGCAGGGGCCGAAAAGACCCCTGCCAGGGACCTCACTGCAAATCGTCAAAGGCCGTTTGCAGCCGCGATACAGCCTCGACGACCCGCGCGCGGGGGGTGGCAAGGTTGAAGCGCAGATAGCTTTCGCCGCCAAGCCCAAAGGTCTCGCCATGGTTGGCACAGATTTGTGCAACCTTTTCGACTCGCGTCTTGAATTCATCGGGGGCCATCCCGGTGCCGGCAAAATCGACCCATGACAGATAGGTGGCCTCCAGCGGCATCGAGTGCAGGCCCGGAATGGCATTGATACCGGCATCAAATATCTGGCGGTTGCCGTCCAGATACAGGTTCAGCGCATCGACCCATGCCGCGCCTTCGGGCGAATAGGCGGCTTCAACCATGTGCATGCCGAAACAGTTGGGCGAGATGCCAAAGGCCATCATCTTGTTGGCAAAGCGCGCGCGCAGGGCATCATCTGCAATGATCACGTTGCCGGTATGAGAGCCCGCAATGTTGAAGGTCTTGGTGGCCGCCGTCATCATCACCAGCCGGTCGGCCAGATCGGGGGCGACATTGGCCATCACATGATGGGTCTGCCCGGGCATCAGCAGGTCGTGGTGAATCTCGTCCGACACCAGGATCAGACCGTGTCGCTGGCAAAAGTCTGCCGTTGCGCGTAACTCGCCTTCGGTCCACACCCGCCCGCCGGGGTTGTGTGGCGAGCACAGGATCAGCATGGTTTCCGCCCCGGTCATCTGGGCGTCCCAGGCGTCGAAATCCATTTCATAGCGGCCATCTTGCAGGGCAAGCGGGCATTCCACCACCCGCCGACCGGCTGCTTTGATGGTGCGGGCAAAGGCGTGATAGACCGGGGTCATCAACACCACGCCATCGCCCGGCTGGGTAAAGGCATCCAGCACCAGCCCGGTGCCATTCACCAGCCCATGGGTGGTGAAGATATGCTTGGGGTCCACGGTCCAGCCATGGCGGGTCTGCATCCACCAGCAGATCGCCTCAAGATAGCCTGCATCGTCGCCGTAGTAGCCATAAATGCCGTGCGCAACCATCTTTTCCAGCGCGGTTTGCACACAGGCAGGCGGACGAAAATCCATGTCGGCCACCCACATCGCCAAGCCGGTCTCGGCCGGCACGCCATACAGGCGTTGCATCATGTCCCATTTCACGGAATGGGTTCCAAGGCGGTTGATGGAATCGTCAAAGCTCATGGCGGACCTGTAAGTGATGGGTTGTTTGTTCTGATTATTAAAAAATGATCAGAAAGTCTTCCCAAAATTATGTAAAAACACGCTACAATGTTCCGATTTTATAGCTTAATCAGGAACATCCTTTGCTCGATCCGCGCCTCTTGCGCGCGCCGCGCATGCGCCGTAAATCAGGGCACATGATCCGCCCCATCCTGATCCATCCCGACCCGCGCCTGAAAAAGCCCTGCGACCCTGTTGCAGAGGTGACCGATGATCTGCATCAACTGGCAAAGGATATGCTGGAAACCATGTATGCGGCGCCGGGCATTGGCCTTGCGGCGCCGCAGGTCGGGGTGATGAAGCGGTTGCTGGTGATGGATTGCATCAAGGATGGTCCGCGCCGCCCGATGGTTCTGATCAACCCGCGCCTGCTCTGGGCCTCGGAAGATCAGACTGTTTACGAAGAGGGTTGCCTGTCGATCCCCGAGCAGTTTGCCGATGTCACACGCCCGGCCGAGGTGCGGGTCGAATGGCTGGCGCTGGATGGCAGCGTGCAGGAAGACCAGTTCAGCGGGCTTTGGGCCACCTGTGTGCAGCACGAGATGGATCATCTGGACGGCAAGCTGTTCATCGACTACCTCGGTCCGCTCAAGCGCCAGATGATCACCCGCAAGATGGTAAAGCTGAAGCGTGAACGCGCGCGGCAGGATTAAGTGGCGCGTGAGCCGATCCTGACCGTTGCAAAGGTCGCCTGCGCGGTGCGGTGGCCCAGATGAGCCCGCGCCCTTGCGTGCCCTGGCCTCACCCTGCCTTGCGCACCCCTGCCAGGGATGTAGAGGTGATCACCGACGAGGTGCGCGCCCTGTGGAACGAGATGATCGAGGTAATGGACGCCATGCCCGGCTATGGCTTGGCGGCGGTGCAACTGGGGGTGCCGCTACGCCTTGCCGTGGTCGATTGCTCGGAAAGCCGGGGGCAGGCGGTGCGCATGGCCAACCCGGTGGTGTTGCACGCCAGCGGCCAGATGCGCGAACATGACGAGGCCAGCCCGAACCTGCCCTTTGTCTCGGCGGTGATCAGGCGCCCGCGCGCGGTTACGGTGCGGTTTCTGAATGAGCACGGGCAGGTGGAAGACCGCGATTTCGTCAACCTCTGGGCCACGTCGGTGCAGCATCAGATCGACCATCTGGCGGGCCGGATGTATTTCGACCACATCTCGCCGCTGAAACGCAAGATGCTGATCGCCAAGGCGGAAAAGGCGCGCAAACGCGGATGAAGATCGTTTTCATGGGCACGCCTGCGTTTTCGGTTCCGGTGTTGCAGGCACTGGCCGCGCGCCATGACATCGTCGCCGTCTATACCCAGCCACCCCGCCCGGCTGGGCGCGGCAAGGCTGACCGGCCCAGCCCGGTGCATCAGGCGGCCTTGGCACTTGGCCTGCCGGTGCGTCACCCTGCGCGGCTGAAAGACCCCGCCGATCAGGCCGATTTTGCCGCCCTTGGCGCCGATGTGGCGGTGGTTGTCGCCTATGGTCTGATCCTGCCGCAAGGGGTGCTGGATGCGCCGCGCCTTGGCTGCCTGAACATCCACGCCAGCCTGTTGCCGCGTTGGCGGGGGGCGGCCCCCATTCACCGCGCCATCATGGCGGGCGATGCGGCAACAGGCATCTGCATCATGCAGATGGAGGCGGGCTTGGATACCGGCCCGGTGCTGTTGCGCGAAGAAACTGTCATCGGCCCGCTAGACACCACCGCCGATCTGCATGACCGGCTGTCCGCGATGGGGGCGGCGCTGATCGTGCAGGCGCTGGACCGTTTGCCAGACCTTGTGCCGCAACCGCAGCCACAGGACGGCGTGACCTATGCCGCCAAGATCGACAAGGCCGAGGCGCGGGTTGATTTCACCCAACCCGCCGCAGTGGTGGATCGGCTGATCCGTGGATTGTCACCGTTCCCCGGCGCTTGGGTGCAGGTCGGCGACGAGCGGGTCAAGCTGCTGCGTTCGCGTCTGGCCGAAGGGGCGGGTGCGCCGGGGCAGGTGCTGCACGACTTTACCATCGCTTGCGGCACAGGGGCTGTCGAGGTGCTGGAGGCGCAGCGCGAGGGCAAGCGGCCGATGGCGGCGGGCGAGGTGTTGAAGGGGCTGACGCTGCCGGCGCAATTGGCCTAGTTTTCTTGGGGCATCACCGCCATATTGCGCATCAGCAGCAGGAGGCGCGCCATGCCCATCATCGCTTTGATCATCATAGGGGCCGCTGCCGGGTTTCTGGCGACGCGCATGATGAAGGTGAACACCGATGTGCCCACAACGATCGCCATCGGTATCTTTGGCGCGTTGATCGGCGGGTTCGTGCTGCGGTTTCTGATCACCATCACCGGCTGGATGGCCGGCTTTGTTGGCGCGGTGCTGGGGGCGGTCCTGCTGCTGTGGTTGTGGAAGACCTACATCGCCAAGTAGGGCTGCGGTCTCAGGTCAGCCGCTTGATGGCGTCTTTCAGCTTGAAGCCCTTGTCGCCCGTTGGGTGCCACAGCATCTGCCCCTGCCAGGCCGCGAACAGCAGCGCCGCCGCCTCGCGCCCCTTGGCCCCGCCGCCCAGCCGCAGGGCAAGCGCCTGTTCCACCCGCGCCCGCCATGCCGTTGCGCGATCGCGCAGCGCCGGGTCGCGGAAATCGGCCGCCAGCAGCGACAGATCGGCGGTATCCCCCGCCTCGGCCCCCAAGGCTTTCAGCAGCATGTGTGCGCCCTTGACCGACAGGTCCGACGTGCCTTCGGCCTCATTGGCGGCACGGTCCAGTGCGTCCCATGCGTCCATCAGGGCGGCGCGCACCATGCCTTCTTGCGACCCATAGCGCTGCACCAAGGTGGGCGCGGCCAGACCGGTGGCGCGGGACACCGAGCCAAAACTGGCCGCCCGGTCACCGGATTGCGTCAGAAGTGCCCGGATGGTGGCAAAAACGGCGTGATCGGGGATGATTTTCTTGCGCGGCATGGCCTATTCATAAACGCATGTTCGCTTAATGCGCAAGCCCTAGCGTTTTGGCGGCAGGGTGCGCGGCGGGCGCGGGCGATAGACCGGCAAGCGCCAGCCAAGGCCAAGGCTGCCCGCCCGCAACGTCAGGGTGACCATGCCGCAGACCAGCAAGGCCACGCTTGCCTGTGACCCCAGCGCCCCCGCGATGATCGCGGCCAAGGCCCCGGCAAAGGCGCAGGTCACATACAACTCGCCCTGTTTCAGCACCAAGGGCACCTCGTTGCACACCACGTCGCGCAGCAACCCGCCCATGCAGCCGGTGACCATGCCCATGATCAGGATGACGGGCCACCCCATGCCCAGCCCGACCGCCGCGGCCACCCCAGCGGGCACCGCCACGGCCAAGGCAAAGGCATCCAGCCACAGGATCGTGCGATACCGGCTTTCCAGCAGATGCGCTGCAAAGAACACGATCACCGCGGCAAGGCTGGCCACACCCAGCATCCACGGGTCCACGATCCAGAACACGTCACGGTCCAGCAGCACATCGCGCAGCGTGCCGCCGCCCGTAGCGGTCAGGCAGGCGATGAAGATGAAGCCGACGATGTCCAGCTGCGCGCGGCTGGCGACCAGCGCCCCTGTCAGCGCGAGTACGGCCACCGAGGCATAGTCGAGAAACGGCAACAGCCACAAAAGCCCCTGCGCCTGTGTCATGCGCGGGCCGGTTTGAAAGGTTCCATTCCCGCACGGGCCAAGGCATCGGCGCGCTCGTTTTCGGCATGTCCGGCATGGCCCTTGATCCAGCGCCACTCCACCTTGTGCCGGGCTTGCGCCGCTTCCAGCCGTTGCCACAGCTCGACATTCTTGACCGGCTTCTTGTCGGCGGTCTTCCAGCCGTTGCGCTTCCAACCGTGGATCCAGGTGGTCACGCCGTTTTTTACATAGGCCGAGTCGGTGACGATGATCAGCTCAGAGGGCCATGAAAGCGCCTCGAGCGCCGAGATCGCCGCCATCAACTCCATCCGGTTGTTGGTGGTGTCGGGCTCGCCACCCTGCAACTCGCGCTCTTTCAGAACGGCGTCGCCCTCACGCGCCACCATCAGCACGCCCCAGCCTCCGGGGCCGGGGTTGCCGGAACAGGCCCCATCGGTATAGGCGAAAAGCTGCGGCATCAGGGCTTCCTTGCAGGTCAGCGCCGGGGATATGCCGGGCAAGCGCGCAGGTCAACCGCCGCCTAGCGCAGGATCGGCACCAGCAGGCAGAGCAGCACCACCCCGGTCAGTATCAGCCGCAGTCGCATCCACCAATCCGGTGCGGTGCCCATGCGCCAGAAATGCCAGTCCAGCAGCAACAGCCCGACAAATCCGGCAAACAGGTTGACCGCCGCATTGCCGGGGTCGCCGTTCACCATGAAGAACGCCCAAAGCGCCGGCACGACGGACAGGGCATAGCCCATGGCGGCCTCGTTGCCCGAAGCGCGGGTGGCAAAGCCCCACAGCACGCCCGACATGAACGACAAGATCACCGTGCCATAGGTCAGGCTGACGTAGGTTCCGATGAACAAAGGCCCGACGAATTGCCCGCCCCAGCCGGCCAGGGCGGGCGACAGCGCCGTGGCCGCCCCCCAGATGAACGGGATCAGCCCGGCAAGGCCCAGCAGCAGTGCAGATCTTGGAATCGGTTCCAACGCGGCCTCCCCCGAAGCTGGCGAACAGGTGGCAAGTGATAAGGCCGGGCCGGTCAAGGTCTAGGGGCCGCGTCGGAAATGGTCGGGCTGTTGCAGCCCTGCCATGCGGGTCAGGCGCGTTCCATCGCAAGGCGGGCCCCATGCGCCGCAAATGATGCAGCGAAAGCCCGTCGCATCCATGTCAGCACGCGCGGCGATGCCAAGGCTGCATCGCGGCCCGAAGGCCACCGCCAAGTGCTGCGGACAGCGCATAGATCCCTCCGATGCCAGGGGTGATGCAGACGATGAAGGTGGTCAGCAGAAACTCGGGCACTTGGCACCAGACCTCTGCGGATCAGGCCGGTTCGCGCAAGATGCGCGGCACCTTGAACTCAATGTTTTCCTGCGCTGTTTCCACCAGTTCCACCGTGGTGTCGAACCGCGCCTTGAAGGCGTCGATAACCTCGTTCACCAGCACCTCGGGCGCGCTGGCCCCGGCGGTGATCCCGACCGCGCGTATACCATCGAGCGCGCGCCAGTCGATATCGGTGGCGCGCTGGATCAGTTGGGCATAGGCGCAGCCCGCACCGGCGCCGACCTCGACCAGACGTTTGGAGTTCGACGAATTGGGCGCGCCGATCACCAGCAGCGCGTCAATCCTTGGCGCAATCGCCTTGACCGCCTTCTGCCGGTTGGTGGTGGCATAGCAGATGTCTTCATGCGCCGGGACGTTGATTTCGGGGAAGCGTGCCTTCAGTGCCGCCGCGACGCCCGCTGTATCATCGACCGACAGCGTGGTTTGCGTGATGAAGGCCAGCTTTGCCGGATCGCGCACCACCAGATGCGCCACATCCTCGGCGGTTTCGACCAGCAGCACCTCCCCCTCGGGCAACTGGCCCATGGTGCCCACGGTTTCGGGGTGGCCCGCGTGGCCGATCATGATGATCTGCAAGCCGTTTTCATTGTGGCGCGCGGCCTCGTTGTGCACCTTGGTTACCAGGGGGCAGGTGGCGTCAACGGCAATCATCTCGCGCCGCGCGGCTTCGGCCGGCACGGCCTTGGGCACGCCATGGGCGGAAAAGATCACCGGTCGGTCCACCGGGCATTCGTCTAGGTCTTCCACAAACACCGCGCCTTGCGCGCGCAGGGCATCGACCACGAATTTGTTGTGCACGATTTCGTGCCGCACATAGACGGGCGCGCCCCATTTTTGCAGTGCCATTTCGACGATCTTGATGGCGCGGTCCACGCCGGCACAAAAGCCGCGCGGAGCGGCCAGATACAGGGTCAGCGGCGGGCGTGTGGTCATGTCGCACCTTCGGGGTTGGCTTTTGCACCAAAGACCTAAGGCCAAGCCGCGCGCAGGTCCAGTGCCAGATGCCCGCATGGTGCCGCTTTGCGGCCTGCCAGTGCTGCAGGTGGAGGGTGCGAGCACCCACAAGCGGGCCTTGCAAAAACAGGTGCCCCCGAAAGCAGGCGGCACCAAGAAAAGGGGCGCAGTGACTGCGCCCCTTTTTATTTCACGTTTTCCATTGTTACGTCCCGTTCGCCCATCTCGCGCGGTTCGCGGGGGGGGCGGCCGATCACATCGCGCAGCTCATCCAACTCGATGAAGTTGTCGGCTTGGCGGCGCAACTCGTCGGCGATCATTGGCGGCTGGCTGCGAATGGTAGAGACCACCGACACCCGGACACCCTGACGCTGAAGGCTTTCGACCAGCGGACGGAAATCACCATCGCCAGAGAACAACACGATGTGATCAACCCTCGGTGCCAATTCCATGGCATCGACAGTCAATTCGATGTCCATGTTCCCCTTGACCTTCCGGCGACCCTGACTGTCGGTGTATTCCTTGGCCGGTTTGGTGACCATGGTGAAGCCATTGTAGTGCAGCCAATCAACCAGAGGGCGAATCGGCGAGTACTCATCATTCTCCAGCAGAGCGGTGTAATAGAATGCGCGCAGCAGTTTGCCGCGACGCATGAACTCGGAACGCAACAATTTGTAGTCAATGTCAAACCCAAGCGCCCTTGCAGCCGCGTAAAGGTTTGAACCGTCTATGAACAGCGCAAGCCGCTCGTCTTTGTAAAACATTTATGTGTCCCCTAAAACAACTTCTGACGCCTGCTTTCTTGTGAGTGCTGTGGTAACGTGCCTAACAGCGTGCGTAAGAAGTTGGTTCAAGATACCAGCCGCCAAAGCTTGGCTGCAAGTCCTTCTATACGGAAGTGTAACACTTATAATGCAAAACAAACAGCACGCGCTGGTTGCACTTGGCGCCAATTTGCCTTTCGGCGGGATGACGCCCGAAACCACAATCCGATCGGCGGCCGTCGCCTTGTCGGCGCAGGGCCTGCGGGTGACGGCGCTTAGCCGACTGTTCAAGACACCGTGCTTTCCGCCTGGCGCAGGGCCGGATTATGTGAATGCAGCTTGCGTTCTGACCTGTCCTGACGGGATGCCGCCGCATGCCATTCTGGATGCTCTTCACAGCGTCGAGGCAAGGTTTGGCCGTGCGCGCGAAAAACGCTGGGGAATGCGGACACTTGACCTTGATTTGCTCGCTACCGGCGAGTTGGTCTTGCCCAGTCCGGCCGTGCAAAGCCAGTGGCGCGACCTTTTGCCCGAGCAGCAGGCGGTGCGCGCGCCGGACGAATTGATCTTGCCGCATCCCCGTTTGCAGGACCGGGCATTTGTTCTGGTGCCGTTGGCCGACGTGGCCCCCGACTGGCGGCATCCGGTATTGGGGCAGACCGTGCGGCACATGCTGGCGCGGCTGCCCGAACGGGATCGGGCAGAGGTAACGCCGATCGGCTGAATACGGGGTTGTCAAGCCCGGGTATCAGGCGTATGTGCCTTCTTTCCGAGCCCCAAAGTCTGATTGGAGTCGTCCATGGCCCGCGTGACGGTAGAAGATTGCGTTGACAAGGTTCCCAACCGGTTCGAACTGGTGATGCTTGCAGCCCACCGGGCGCGCGAGATCCAGGCCGGGTCACCGATCACGGTTGATCGCGACAATGACAAGAACCCCGTCGTCGCCCTGCGCGAGATTGCGGAAGAAACCCAGGCCGCCGAGTCTCTGCGCGAACGGATGATTGAAAGCCATCAGACCCAGATCGAGGTCGATGAGCCGGAAGAAGACCAGATGGCGCTTTTGATGTCGGGCGAAATTGACCGCCCGATGCAAGACGACATGTCGGAAGAAAAACTGCTGCGCGCGCTGATGGAAGCTCAAGGCGAACTCTGATCCGGGGGGGACCCCGGCAAAGGGGCGATGATGATCGACGTAGAAGACCTCATCGCCCTTGTTCGCAACTATAACCCGCGCACAAACGCTGATCTGATCCGCCGCGCCTATGCTTACGGGATGGCGATGCATGAAGGCCAGTTCCGCAAATCGGGCGAGCCGTATTTTACCCATCCCGTTGCCGTTGCCGCCATTCTGACCGAACAACGGCTGGATGATGCAACCCTGATCACCGCGCTGCTGCATGACACCATCGAAGACACCAAATCCACCTATGCCGAGGTCGAGCGGCAGTTCGGTCTGGAGCTGGCCGAACTGGTCGATGGCGTCACCAAGCTGACCAACCTGCAACTGTCCAGCACCGAGACCAAGCAGGCGGAAAACTTCCGCAAGCTGTTCATGGCGATGTCGAAAGACCTGCGGGTGATCCTGGTCAAGCTGGCCGACCGTTTGCACAACATGCGCACGATCAAAAGCATGCGGCCGGAAAAGCAGGCGCAAAAGGCCCGCGAGACGATGGAAATCTATGCCCCCCTTGCCGGTCGCATGGGGATGCAGTGGATGCGCGAGGAACTGGAGGATCTGTCCTTCAAGGTTCTGAACCCCGATGCCCGCAATTCCATCATCCGCCGGTTCCTGACGTTGCAGCGCGAAGCGGGTGATGTGGTCCACAAGATCACCGCCGATATCCGCAATGAACTGGACAAGGTCCACATTGACGCCACGGTTTATGGTCGTGCCAAGAAACCCTATTCGATCTGGCGCAAGATGCAGGAAAAGGATCTGGCCTTTTCGCGCCTGTCCGACATCTACGGCTTTCGCATCATCTGCGCGACGGTGCCCGATTGCTATGGCATCCTTGGCGTGATCCACCAACGCTGGCGGGCGGTGCCGGGGCGGTTCAAGGATTACATCAGCCAACCCAAATCGAACGGCTACCGCTCGATCCATACCACGGTTTCGGGGCGCGACGGCAAGCGGGTCGAGGTGCAGATCCGCACCCGCGAGATGCACGAGGTGGCCGAAGCCGGGGTGGCGGCGCATTGGGCCTACCGCGAAGGGGTGCGCACCCAGAACCCGTTTGCGGTGGACCCGGCGAAATGGGTCGCGGGCCTGACCGAACGCTTTGAAGAAGGCGATCACGACGAGTTTCTGGAACACGTCAAGCTTGAGATGTATTCCGATCAGGTGTTCTGCTTCACCCCCAAGGGGGACGTCGTGCAATTGCCGCGCGGGGCGACGCCCTTGGACTATGCCTACGCGATCCATACCCGCATCGGCAATTCCTGCGTCTCGGCCAAGGTTGACGGCATCCGCGTGCCGCTGTGGACACGGTTGAAGAACGGCCAGTCGGTCGAAATCATCACTGCCGAAGGCCAGCGTCCGCAGTCCAGCTGGATCGACATCGTCACCACCGGCCGCGCCAAGGCGGCGATCCGCAAATCCTTGCGCGACGAAGACCGGGGGCGCTTTGTCAAGCTGGGGCAGGAACTGGCGCGGGCGGCCTTTGACCATGTTGGCAAGAAGGCATCGGAAAAGGCGCTGCGCACGGCGGCCAAGATGCTGGGCCTTGCCGATGAAGAAGACCTGCTGGCGCGGTTGGGCTCGGCCGATCTGACCGCGCGGCGGGTGGTGGAAGCGCTGTATCCCGAACTGGCGCGTGCCGAACTTCAGGTGGTCGATGCCGCGCGCCCGGTGCTTGGCTTGACGGATGAACAGGCGTTTCGCCGCGCGCCCTGCTGCCAGCCGGTGCCGGGGGAACGCATTGTCGGCATCACCTATCGCGGGAAAGGTGTTGTCGCCCATGCCATCGACTGCCCGGCGCTGGAAGAGTTCGAGGAGCAGACCGAACGCTGGGTTGATCTGTCCTGGCATGTCGGTCGCCATGCTGCGGTGCATACGGTCAGCATCGAGTTGACCATAGCCAATGATGCCGGGGTCCTGGGCCGCCTTTGCACGCTGATCGGCGAGCAGAAGGCCAATATCTCGGACCTGCGCTTTACCGATCGCAAACCTGACTTTTACCGTCTTATTCTTGACGTCGATCTGCGCGATGTTGAACATCTGCACATGGTGATGACGGCGCTTGAGGCGGAAACCGACGTGGCGCAGGTATCGCGCCACCGCGATCTGACCCGCAAGCCCTGACGCCGGGTTGCAGCAACAGACAGGAGAACTGGCAGGGTGGTATTCCGTCGGCGCACCAAGCGGACGGCATGGGAGTGGGTCAAGGCCTCGGTCTATCCGCAAGGCGGCTGGCTGCGGGCCGTCCGATATATCCTGCACCGGCTGACCCGCCTGCCAGACCCGCCCCACCGCATCGCCCGGGGTATTTTCGTCGGGGCCTTCGTGTCGTTCACACCGCTGTTTGGCGTGCATATCCTGGTCGCCGCCCTGCTGGCCTATCTGGTGCGCGGCAATATCTTCGCGGCCATCCTTGGGACGTTGGTCGGCAATCCGATCACCTTTCCGGTCATCGCCGTGCTGTCGGTGCAACTTGGTCACATGATCCTTGGCACCGGGGTCGACGGAGTGCCCGCTGCGCAGATCCTGACGGCTTTCGCCAGTGCCGGGGCCGAGATCGGGTCAAACTTCGTGGCGCTGATGATGGGGGGCGACATCCGCTGGACCAATATGCGCACGTTCTATGTGGGCCTGTTCAAACCCTATCTGATCGGCGGCCTTGTCCCCGGTCTGGTCGTGGCGACGCTGTGTTATCACCTCAGCCTGCCGGTGATCACGGCCTATCACCGCCTGCGCCAGAAACGGCGACAGGATCGTGCGGCCCGGCGCCAGGGGAGTGTGACGCAGGGTCACCCGGTTGCAACGCCGCCTGACAACAAGGATGGGACAGCCTGAAACGCGGCCGCATCCGGCGACAGCACCCGGCACGAGGATGCCCGGCAAGATGATCACGGTCGGATTTTGTAACCCCTTGACCCAAATTTGCCCTAGTGTTTGTGCCATAAGGTCGCCCTATATGCTGGTCAGATTACCTGAACAGGGTCTGCGACGGCTGCACAGGGCGGCAGGGACGAGCAAGCGAGGGCGAAGGGTGGTTTTCAAGCGGCGCGATCCGCGGGGCTGGTGGGCCTGGCTGCGCGAGATGTTCTACCCGACCGGCGGCTTTCGTCGGGCGACGCAGTATGTCTTTCACCGGATGCGCCGCTTGCCCGATCGTCCGCATCGGATTGCCCGCGGCATCTTTGCCGGCTGCTTCATCGGCTTTTTGCCACTTCCCGGTGTGCAGTTTCTGGGTGCTGCCGGTTTTGCGTGGCTGATCCGCGGCAATATCTTTGCCGCCCTGTTGGGCACGTTCAACTCAAACCCGATCACGACGCCCTTCTTCGCGGTGGGTGCCATCACGTTGGGGCATTGGATGCTGGGCAGCGACAGGCCCCTGAACGCCGAAGGTATCGGCGCGGCCTTTGCCCAGGCCGGCAGCGATCTGTGGCACAATCTGGTGTCGCTGTTCGGGCCGGAGACGATGCACTGGGAGGGTCTGCAAAGGTTCTGGTCGGAAATCTACGTGCCCTATTTCATCGGGTCTCTCATTCCGGGGCTGCTGCTGAGCCTGATCTTCTATTACCTGACCATCCCCCTTGTCGAAGCCTATCAGAAGGCCCGCAGCGCCAAGTTCAAGGAACGCAGCGAGAAGCGGATTGCCTTGCGCCAGAGGCTTGCCAAGCTGACCCTGCGCGCCGAGGCCGCGGGGGATGCTGTGACCGATACAAATCAAGGGGATGACGGGGCGGCCTCCAAGCCCTAGATCATCGTCGTCAGGAAAAGGAAGGACGTCGCCCATGCAACCATCCGGAAAGCTGCGGTTGGGGATCAACATCGACCACGTGGCCACCCTGCGCAATGCCCGCGGCAGCGCCTGGCCAGACCCGCTGCGCGCCGCCCTGCTGGCCGAGGCTGCCGGGGCCGACGGGATCACCGCGCATCTGCGCGAAGACCGCCGCCACATTCGCGACGCCGATATGGCGGCGCTGAAAGCCGGGATCGGGATTCCACTGAACTTTGAATGTGCCGCAACCGATGAGATGCAGGCCATCATCCTGACCATCCGCCCGCATGCGGTCTGTCTGGTGCCAGAGCGGCGCGAAGAGCGCACGACAGAAGGCGGGCTGGATGTGGCGGGCGACGAGGCGCGGCTGGCGGCCTTTATCGCACCGCTGCGCGACGCGGGCTGCCGCGTCAGCATGTTCATCGGCCACGATGCCCGCCAGATCGAAGCCAGCGCCCGGATCGGCGCCGCCGTGGTGGAACTGCACACCGGCCATTACAGCGATCTGCACGCCGAAGGCCGGATGGCCGAAGCCGAAGCCGAACTTGCGGCGCTGCGCAAGGCGGCGGCGTTTGCGGCATCCTTGGGGTTGGAAGTGCATGCCGGCCACGGCCTGACCTATGACAACGTCGCGCCGATTGCCGCGATGCCGCAGGTGATGGAATTGAACATTGGTCACTTCCTGATCGGCGAGGCGGTGTTCATCGGCCTTGGCCCCGCCATCGAGGACATGCGCCTCCGCATGGATCAGGCGCGCGGGCTGTGAACGCCCAACCGGGCGTCTGTGCGGCAGGCGGTTGCCATTGCGGGCGTCGCCCTTGCGGCTGATGTGGGTGCCTCCGGCGGGAGTATTTGGGAAAGCAGCAATGCAGGTTTCGGTGTCAGATGCACCGCAGGGCCTGTGCGATGCTAACTTGGGAGCGGGGCGGTGATCCTTGGCATCGGCAGTGATCTGGCAAATATCGACCGGATCGAAGCGACCCTCGCGCGCTATGGCGACAGGTTTCGCAACCGCGTCTTCACAGAAGCGGAACAGAGCAAGGCCGACAGCCGACCGCATGGGGTTGCCGCGACATTCGCCAAACGCTGGGCGGCGAAAGAGGCCTGTTCCAAGGCGCTTGGCACCGGCCTGCGGATGGGGATCGCCTGGAAGGACATGGCGGTCCGCAATCTGGAGACCGGCCAGCCCGTCATGCAGGTTACCGGCTGGGCAGCCGAGCGGTTGCGCGCGATGACGCCAGAAGGCCATGAAGCGGTGATCCACGTCACCCTGACCGATGACCACCCTTGGGCGCAGGCGTTTGTGGTGATCGAGGCGCGTCCGGTCACGAAAGGCTGAGGCGCGATCCGCCGCCCGAACTTGACTCGCGCCTGAACCGGGCGCATGTAGCGCCGCGAGCAACAACCGGGTGGATGCACGATGGCCAGCAAGGCAAAAAGCGATGGCGGCATTGTCGAGACGGTGAAGACCGTGGTCTATGCGCTGCTGATCGCGGGGGTGTTTCGCACCTTGTTCTTTCAGCCATTCTGGATCCCGTCCGGCAGCATGAAAGACACCTTGCTGATCGGTGATTTCCTGTTCGTCAACAAGATGGCCTATGGCTACAGCCGGTATTCCTGCCCGTTTTCGGCCTGCCCGTTTGACGGGCGGCTGCTGTTTTCCGAACCCGAACGCGGCGACGTGGTGGTGTTTCGCCATCCTGTCAACGGTTCGGATTTCATCAAGCGCCTGATCGGGGTGCCCGGCGATACGGTGCAGATGCGCAATGGCGTGCTGTTTCTGAACGGGGAAGAGGTCAAACAGGCTCCAGCCGGGCAATTTGCCGAGCTTTACGAACAGCAAGGCCCGATGCGGCACCTGCCGCGCTGTGAAAACGGCCCCGTCGGTCAGGGGGATACCTGCACCAAGTCGCGGTATACCGAAACGCTGCCCGGTGGGCGCACCCACAACATCCTGAACATCGACACCAACGGGTTTGGCGATAACACCGATGTGTTCACGGTTCCGCAAGGCCAGTATTTCTTCATGGGCGACAACCGCGACAACAGTCAGGACAGCCGTTATGGCCAAGCCGTCGGTGGTGTGGGCTTTGTGCCGGCAGATCATCTGATCGGCCGCGCCGACCGCATCATGTTTTCGTCCGGGGGCACGTCGATGCTGTATTTCTGGACCTGGCGCTCGGACCGATTCTTCAAGGCGGTGGAATGAGGCTTGCGGCGGATCTGAAGGTTTTCGAAAGCCGGATTGGCCACAGCTTTGCCAAGCCAGAGCTTCTGATCCGCGCGGTTACCCATGCGTCCCTTGGCACCCAGACCCGGCCCGACAATCAGCGGCTGGAGTTTCTGGGCGACCGCGTGCTGGGTCTTGTCATGGCAGAAGCCCTGTTGCACGCCGATACCGAAGCCAGCGAAGGCCAGTTGGCGCCGCGCTTCAACGCACTTGTGCGCAAGGAAACCTGTGCCGATGTGGCGCGGGGCATCGGCTTGGGCGAGGTGATGAAGCTGGGCCGGTCTGAAATGCTGTCCGGCGGGCGACGCAAAGAGGCGCTGTTGGGCGATGCGATGGAGGCGCTGATCGCCGCCGTCTATCTGGATGGCGGTTTTGACGCTGCAAAGGCGCTGGTCCTGCGGCTGTGGAACGACCGTATCGGCGCGGTCGATGTCGATGCCCGAGATCCCAAGACCGCGCTTCAGGAATGGGCGCAGGCCCGCGGCATGCCGCCGCCAACGTACACCCAAACCGGCCGTGAAGGGCCGGATCACCAACCGATTTTCACCGTCGAGGTGGTGCTTGCGGACGGCGCGCGCGAAGAGGCGCAGGCCGGATCAAAACGCATCGCCGAACAAATGGCCGCCCGCAGTTTGCTGGCCCGGCTGGAGCACCTGACATGACTGACGACACCACCCGCGCAGGCTTTGTGGCCCTGATTGGCGAACCCAATGCCGGAAAATCGACGCTTCTCAACCGTATGGTGGGGGCCAAGGTCTCGATTGTTACCCACAAGGTGCAGACCACGCGCACCCGGATCCGCGGTGTGGCGATGGAGGGGCAGGCGCAGATCGTGTTTGTCGATACGCCGGGGTTGTTCCGGCCCCGTCGCCGTCTGGACCGCGCCATGGTCAAGGCGGCCTGGGGGGGGGCTTCGGATGCCGATGTCATCGTGCTGCTGATCGAGGCGCATCGCGGCCTGACCGAAGGTGTGCAGGCGATCATCGACCGGATGGCGAACGAGATGCCGCAAGATCAGCCGGTGGCTCTGGCCATCAACAAGATCGACCGGGTAAAATCCGAGGTGCTTCTGGCCTTGGCCGAGCGGATGAACGAGGCCTATCCCTTAACCCGGACCTTCATGATCAGCGCTGAAAAAGGCTATGGCGTGAAGGACTTGCGCGAATGGCTGGCGGGGCAGGTGCCCGAGGGGCCGTGGTTTTACCCCGAAGACCAGATTGCCGATCTACCGATGCGGATGATCGCTGCCGAGACGACGCGCGAAAAGCTGACCCTGCGTCTGCATGAAGAACTGCCCTATCAGCTGACGGTCGAGACCGAAAAATGGGAGGATTTGCCCGACGGATCGACCCGGATCGACCAGATCATCTATGTCATGCGCGATGGTCACAAGGGCATTGTGCTGGGCAACAAGGGCGAGACGATCAAGGCCATCGGCTCTGCGGCGCGGGCCGACATTTCCGAGTTTCTGGGTCGCACCGTGCACCTGTTCTTACAGGTCAAGGTGCGCCCGAACTGGCTGGACGAGCCCGAGCGTTATTCCGAGATGGGGCTGGAGTTCAAGGATGGCGATGCCTGAGACGCTGCTCTTGGCGCGAAGTGTGGACGCCTCAAGGGGGCAATCTGGCAAGAGCCAGTCCTGATGGGCGCGCGTCTGGCCAGCGGGCTTTGGGTGTCGGCCTATCTTAACCGGCTGAGATTGGCCAATATTCCTGCCTATGTCACCGCAAAGGGGGATGCCTCGGCAGGGGCGGTGCTGGTCAAGGTGGCGCTGCTGGATGGCACGGCGCGGGTCTATGAGCGTGGCTTTGACATCGCCGCCGATGCGCGGGTCTGGCGGCAGGTCAGCGTGGGGGCGGAGGCGGAGGTGGATGCGATGATCACCCGCGCCAAGGGCCGCGATCCGGACCTGTGGGTGATCGAGATCGAAGACCGCATGGGCCGCTGCCTGCTGGAAGAAGACGGGCTGTCGGATTAGTCTTTGGGCTTGTCGGCGGCGGGGTCGGCTGCGAGTGTCAGGGCATGGATTGGCGCGATGAAGGAGTGCTTCTGTCCATGCGTCTGCATGGCGAAGGCTCTGCGATCATTGAGGTTTTTACCGCGGCGCACGGCCGCCATTACGGCGTGGTCCGGGGGGGCGCGTCGCGCAGGCTTGCGCCGGTGTTGCAGCCGGGGTCGCAGGTTGCGGTTGTCTGGCGGGCGCGGTTGGACGAGCAGATCGGTGCCTTTGTGGTGGAACCGATGCGGTCGCGGGCGGCGGTGCTGCAAGACCCGCTGGCGCTGGCAGGCCTGACCTCGGCCTGCGCCCTGTTGCGGCTGGCGCTGCCCGAGCGCGCGCCGCATGGTGCGATTTATGCCAGCAGTATCAACATGTTGGACGCCATTACCAGCGGAACTGATTGGCTGGGGGATTACCTGCGGTGGGAGCTTTTGGTGCTGGAGGAGATCGGCTTTGGGCTTGATCTGTCGCGCTGTGCGGTGACGGGCGCGCGTGAGGATCTGGCCTTTGTCAGCCCGCGAACAGGGCGTGCGATCAGCCGCGGGGCGGCGGGGGAGTGGGCGCCCAAACTGCTGCCTTTGCCGCAAGCCATGCTGGGGCAGGGGCCGGTCAGCCACGCCGAGGCATTGCAAGCCCTTGCGATCACGGGGCATTTTCTGGGCCGTGAGTTGGCGGGGGCCAGCAGGACCGGCACCCTGCCAGAGGCGCGGTCACGGCTGCTGTCGCGGTTGGCGCGGCTGGGTTGATCGCGCCCAGGCATGGCAGTGGCGCGGCCTTTGCCCCCTTCAATCGGGTGTGATGCGGGGCGGGCTGCGGTTCGGGGCCTGTCGGACCGAAAAGCCGCCCAACCCCCTGTTTCCACGATTTTTTTTGCGTGGTTTGGGCGTGGGCAAGCCGTGGTCAGGCCGTGGTGCATCCGTGACCACGCCTTGCCCCACGAAAAAGGGGGCGATGCGGCGCCCCCTGATCGGTGATCCGGCGGTCAGGCGCGGTCAGTCCAGCAGACGCCGGGCGATGACCTGGGCCTGAATTTCGGCCGCACCTTCGAAGATATTCAGGATGCGGGCGTCGCAGAGGATGCGGCTGATCTGGTATTCCAGCGCAAAGCCGTTGCCGCCGTGGATTTGCAGCGCGTCGTCGGCGCAGGCCCATGCCACGCGGGCGCCCAGAAGCTTGGCCATCCCGGCCTCAAGATCGCAGCGCTTGTCATGGTCTTTTTGCCATGCGCTGAAATAGGTCAACTGGCGCGCCACCATGATTTCCACCGCCATCATCGCCAGCTTGCCGGCGACGCGGGGAAATTCGATCAGCGATTTGCCGAATTGCTTGCGGTCGATCGCGTATTGCAGACCCACGTCCAGCGCCGATTGCGCCACACCCACGGCGCGGGCGGCGGTCTGGATGCGGGCGGATTCGAAGGTTTGCATCAACTGCTTGAAGCCCTGACCTTCGACGCCGCCCAGCAGGTTTTCGGCCTTGACCCGGAAATCGTCAAAGTTGACGGTGTATTCCTTCATGCCGCGATAGCCCAGAACCTCGATCTCGCCGCCCGACAGGCCGGGATCGACAAAGGGCGTCTCATCGGTGCCGGGGGTCTTTTCGGCCAGAAACATCGACAACCCGCGATAATCGCTGGTCGCATCAATGCTGCGGGCGAGCACGGTCATGACGTGGGTGCGCGCGGCGTGGGTGATCCAGGTCTTGTTGCCGGTGATGACCCAACCGTCGCCATCACGCCGGGCGCGGGTGCGCAAGCTGCCAAGGTCCGAGCCGGTGTTGGGTTCGGTGAACACGGCGGTGGGCAGGATTTCGCCGCTGGCCAGTTTCGGCAGCCAGTGGGTTTTCTGGTCGGGCGTGCCGCCGCACAGGATCAGCTCGGCCGCAATCTCGGTGCGGGTGGCAAGGCTGCCAACACCGATATAGCCGCGCGACAATTCTTCGCTGACCACCACCATGCTGGCCTTGGACAGGCCAAAGCCGCCGAATTCTTCGGGGATGGTCAGGCCGAACACGCCCATTTCGGCAAGCTGGTCGATCACCGACATTGGGATCAATGCGTCCTTCAGGTGCCATTCATGGGCAAAGGGTTTCACCTGTTCATCGGCAAAGCGGCGGAACTGATCGCGGATCATTTCCAGCTCTTCGTCAAGGCCGGTGGCGCCGAAGGTGGCGTTGGCCCGGGCATCGAGCATCAGCGCCACAAGCCGGGCGCGGGCGGCGGCGGTGTTCCCTTGGGCCATAAGGGTTTGCGCCGCCGCACCGCAGGCTGCCGGGGAAAGGCCAAGGTCCTGCAGGCGCGCGACCTCTCCCTGGCTCATGGCGATGCCGCCATGGATCTGGTTCAGATATTCGCCGAAAGCGATTTGCAGGATCAGCCCCTCGATTTCGCCAAACTTGCCGTCGGCGGTCAGGCGGGTGGCCCAGGCCTGCATCTGGCGCAGGGCTTCGGTATAGGTCGCCAGCCATGACAGGGCATGGGCGGCGTATTGATGCTCTTCCATCGCGGCGTTCGAGACCTTGCCCGAAACGGTGACCAGGACACGCAGGTTTTCGCGCCCCGTGGCAAAGATCGCCTCGACCTCGGGCAGGGCGGCGGCTGTGAGTGACGCAAGGTCAGCCAGAAGCGGCGAAGGGGTCAATGTCTGTCCGTCATGTGCCATGGCGCGATTCCTGTGCTGGAAGTCTGCAGGATGCAGTCAGCTAATCTCTTTGCAGTCGCAGCGCAACTTAATTTCAAAGCTGCGTTTGGCAAGGATGGAAAATGTCGTGGTCGATTTTTGGCCTTTTGCGACGGCGGGGTCGACCTCAAGCCGACCGGCCCTTGGGCAAGGCAGATGCGCTCCGCGCGGGAGTATTTGAAAAGCAGCAAATGCAAACGCCCGCGCCTGTGGGGGGCGCGGGCGCTTGTTTTCGGTCGGGTGCGCGGCTTAGCCGATGGCGGCGGCCTTTACGTCATCGTCGATGAAGGGCACGTATTGATCGAAGTTCTTCGAGAACATCGCCACCAGTTTGCGGGCCTGTGCATCATAGGCGGCGGTGTCGGCCCAGGTGTCGCGCGGGTTAAGCAAGGTGCTGTCCACATCATGCACCGCAACCGGCACGTCAAAGCCGAAGTTCGGGTCGCGGCGGAATTCGGCCGTGGCGAGCGAGCCGTCAAGGGCGGCGGTCAACAGGGCGCGGGTGGCCTTGATCGGCATGCGCTTGCCGGTGCCATAGGCGCCGCCGGTCCAGCCGGTGTTGACCAGCCAGCAGGTGGCACCCTGTTCCAGGATCTTGGCCTGCAGCAGTTTGCCGTAAACCTCGGGGCGGCGGGGCATGAAGGGCGCGCCAAAGCAGGTGGAGAAGGTGGGCTGCGGTTCGGTGATGCCGCGCTCGGTGCCCGCCACCTTGGAGGTGAAGCCCGACAGGAAGTGATACATCGCCTGTGCCGGGGTCAGCCGGGCGATGGGCGGCAGCACGCCATAGGCATCGCAGGTCAGCATCACCACGTTTTTCGGATGGCCGCCCAGCGAGGTTTCTGATGCGTTGGAAATGGCGTCCAGCGGATAGGCACAGCGGGTGTTGTCGGTGAGTGAGTTGTCGGCGAAGTCGAGCACCAGCGTTTCGGGGTCGAACACCATGTTTTCCACCACGGTGGCAAAGCGCGAGGTGGTGGCGTAGATTTCCGGCTCGGCGCGCGGATCAAGGTTGATGGTTTTCGCGTAGCAGCCGCCCTCGAAGTTGAAGATGCCACGATCAGACCAGCCGTGTTCGTCATCACCGATCAGCGTGCGGTCGGGGGCGGCCGAAAGCGTGGTCTTGCCGGTGCCCGACAGGCCGAAGAACACGGCGGCATCCTGCGGGTTGCCGATGGCGTGGTTGGCGCTGCAATGCATCGCCATCACGCCCTTGCCGGGCAGGATGTAGTTCAGGATGGTGAAGACCGCCTTCTTGTTTTCGCCCGCATAGCCGGTGTTGCCGATCAGCACGGTCTTTTCGTCGAAGTTCAGTGCGATAACGGTTTCTGTGCGGCAGCCGTGCTTGGCAGGGTCAGCCTTGAAGGACGGCAGGTTGATGATGGTCCATTCGGGGACGAAGGTGTTCAGATCTTCACGCGACGGGCGACGCAGCATGTGGCGCATGAACAGGCCATGCCAGGCCAGTTCCGACACCATGCGCACGTCAAGCCGGTGTTCCGGGTCGGCCCCGGCGTAAAGATCCTGCACGAAAAGATCGCGGTCCTGCATGTGGGCCAGCATGTCGGCCTTCAGCCGGGCAAAGGCATCGGAGGCCATCGGCGCGTTGTTTTCCCACCAGACCGTATCTTCCACCAGCGGCGTGCGGACCACGAACTTGTCTTTCGGCGAGCGTCCGGTGAATTGCCCGGTCGCGCACAGGAAAGCCCCGCCAAGGCCCAGCTTGCCTTCGCCCCGCGATACCGCGGCTTCGACCAGCGCGGGCTCGATCATGTTGCAATAGACATTGCCAGTCCCGGAAATGCCAAAGGCATCAATACTATGGTCGGGGTTCACACGTCCGTGGATCATTCTTAACGCTCCCATAGCCCGCGCGAAGGCACGGGCGGATTTGGTCAGATTGCGGCACCTGTGCCTGAAGGATGCCGGCCGATCCCCCGGGCCAAGGGGGGAACCGCTTGGGCGCTATAACATACAGATGACAAGCCGTAACAGGATGGAATGGCGTCGTTAGCGCAACCAAATGCAGGTTAACGCACCTGAAATCGCCTGCAAACCGGAAGTGAGGCAAATTAGCCATTCTTTGACAATTTTCTTGCCAGATAAGCGTTGGAACACAGGTGATTCGCAGATGGCTGTTGATTCCTGCGCCAGTTCAAGGGACAATCTGACGAAATAATACCAATAACCGTTTGAGCAGTCACAAGGAAATGCAAGCCATGGCAAGGATCGCCCTTGTTGACGACGACAGGAACATCCTGACGTCGGTGTCGATGACACTTGAGGCCGAAGGCTTTGAGGTGGAAACCTATAATGACGGCCAGTCGGCCTATGACGCCTTTAACCGGCGGATGCCGGACATGGCGGTGCTGGACATCAAGATGCCGCGCATGGACGGGATGGACCTGCTGCAACGCATCCGCCAGAAAACCTCGATGCCGGTGATCTTTCTGACGTCGAAAGACGACGAGATTGACGAGGTTCTGGGTCTGCGGATGGGGGCCGATGATTATGTGAAAAAGCCGTTCAGCCAGCGCCTGCTGGTCGAACGCATCCGCGCGCTGTTGCGGCGTCAGGATGCCATCGTGACCGGCGAGGTTGCGGTGACGGAAGAAACCAAGATCATGGAACGCGGCCATTTGCGGATGGATCCGTTGCGCCATTCCGTGTCGTGGAAAGGTCAGGACGTGTCCTTGACCGTGACAGAGTTCATGTTGTTGCAGGCCTTGGCCCAGCGGCCCGGTTTCGTGAAGTCTCGTGATCAGTTGATGGACGTGGCCTATGACGATCAGGTCTATGTCGACGATCGCACGATCGACAGCCATATCAAGCGGTTGCGCAAGAAAATGCGCTCGGTCGATGATGATTTCTCGGCCATCGAGACGCTGTATGGCATTGGCTACCGTTACAACGAAGCATGACCGCCTTGCCCCGCATCGGCATTCAGGACTCGCGCCCGCAAAAGGGCGCAGATGTGCTTTTGGGCGAAGACTGGGTGTCGCCCGAAGGCACGGATGCAGAGACCAGCGAACGGCGTCGCAAACGCGGCCTCGTGGCGCTGAAACGGTCGCCTTTGGCCCGCAAGATCATTATCTTCAACCTGATGGCGCTGGTGGTTCTGGTGGCGGGGGTCTTGTTCCTGAACCCGTTCCGCGACACCCTTGTGGTGCAGCGCGAGCAGGGATTGGTGACCGAGGCGCGGCTGATTGCCGATGTGTTTCACGCTGGCCTGCCCGAACAGGGTGCCCCCGAACAAGGGGTTGGTAACCGGCCGGACCCGGCAACGCTTGCGACCATGCTGGATAGTATCCGGCTTAGCGCCGGCACGCAGGTGTTCTTGTTTGATGCCAGCGGGCGGCTGCTGGGGTCGGCGCAGGGCGCGCCGCGCAGCGACCCGGTTTCGGGCCCTTCGACCGTGATCACCGGCGTGCTGAACCGCGTCTGGGAAAGCCTGTCGCGGGTGCTGTCATCGGGGCCGAGCATTGGGGTGTCGGTCGACCCTGAGCGCGGTTTGGAGGCGCTGATCGCGCGCGCGCGGACCGGCGAGACGGCAGTGCATCTGGGCACCGGGGCGCAAGGCGGCGCGGTGTTTTCGGTCGCAAGCCCGGTGGAGCGGGATGGCGAGGTGCTTGCCACGGTGGCGCTGGTCAGCGCCGAAGGTGAAATCGACGCGCTGGTGCTCAATGAACGTGAGCAGATCTTGCAGATGTTCCTGCTGGCACTGCTGGTGTCGATCGGGCTGAGCCTTGTTCTGGCCTCGACCATCGCCAACCCCCTGTCGGATCTGGCGGCGGCGGCGGAACTGGGTCAGGACCGCGATGCGCGCAAGATGCAGCCGGGGCGGGTGCGCATTCCCGATCTGGCCGGTCGCCCGGATGAAATCGGCCGCCTTTCGGTGGCGATGCGCGGCATGGTGGCGGCGCTGTATGACCGGATCGATTCGAATGAACAATTCGCCGCCGATGTGGCGCACGAGATCAAGAACCCGCTGGCCAGCCTGCGGTCGGCCGTGGCGTCGATGCATGTGGCCAAGCGCGACGATCAACGCGCCCGGTTGCTGGAGGTGATCGACCATGACGTGCGCCGTCTGGACCGGCTGGTGAGCGATATCTCCAATGCCTCACGGCTGGACAGCGAATTGGTCAAGGAACAGGAAGAAGATTTCAACCTGACCAAGACCTTGTCGAACCTGTGCGAATATCTGGGCCAGCAGGCGCGCGAAAAGGGCGTCGAGCTGATCACCGATTTCCCCGGCGAGCCGATCATGATCGCCGGGCTTGAGGCGCGTCTGGCGCAGGTCTTCGTGAACCTGATCACCAATGCGGTGTCATTTTGCGAAGATGGCGATGCGGTGCGGGTCTGGGTGCGCAAGCGCGACAATCGGGTGCTGGTGGTGATTGAAGATACCGGGCCGGGCATTCCCGAACAGGCACTGACCAAGGTGTTCAAGCGGTTCTATTCCGAACGTCCGCCGGGCCAGTTCGGCAACAACTCGGGGCTTGGCCTGTCGATCTCGAAACAGATCGTCGAGGCGCATGGCGGCGTGATCTGGGCCGAAAACATTCGCCCGACCCATGCCGATGTGACGTCTGACCCGCTGGGGGCGCGGTTTGTCGTGGGCCTTCCGGTCTGACCCGCGCCGATGGCTGCGCCCGAGACTGTGCTGGGCAGCGGGCCAGATAACGGGCCAGATACGGGCCCCCTCACCCTGCACGCCACAACGGTCGCGTTTGACGGGCAGGGGGTGCTGATCCGCGGGGCGTCGGGGGCGGGCAAGTCGGCGCTTGGCTTGCAGTTGATGGCGCTTGGGGCGGTGCTGGTGGCCGATGACCAGACCGTGTTGCACCGGCAAGGCGATCAGCTGATCGCCACCTGCCCGCCGGGCCTGACCGGTCTGATCGAAGCGCGCGGCATCGGTCTGCTGAACGCGCCTTGGGTTGCGCAGGCCGTGCTGCGGCTGGTGGTCGATCTGGACCGTTTGGAGGCCGCGCGGCTGCCCGACTGGCACCAGACCGGCCTGTTGGGGCGGTCGCTTTCCCTTGTATTGCGCAGCGAGTCTGCCCATTTTCCTGCGGCCATCCGGCACTATGTGCTTTATGGGCGGAGAGGGTGACACGAATGGACTGTGCCGTGCCACAAGAGACGCAGGACAAGGCAGACCATCAACTGGTGCTGGTCACCGGGCCATCGGGGGCCGGGCGATCAACGGCGGTCAATGCGTTGGAAGATCTGGGCTATGAGGCGATTGACAACATCCCGCTAAGCCTTGTGCCGCGCCTGATCGAGGGCAAGCCCTCGCTGCAACCCATCGCGCTGGGCCTTGACGTGCGCAACCGCGACTTTGCCGCCGCCAACCTGATCGAGTTGATCGACACGCTGACCCGCAATCCGAAGGTCAATCTGCGGGTGCTGTATCTGGATTGCCAGCCGCATGTGTTGATCCGGCGCTATAGCGAAACCCGCCGCCGCCATCCGCTGGCCCCCTCGGACAGCCCCGAAGAGGGGGTAGAGCGCGAGATTGACCTTCTGGCTGCGGTCAAGGCGCGGGCGGATGATCTGATCGAGACGTCGGACCTGACCGTGCACGGGCTGAAAGCCGAAGTCACCCGCTGGTTCGGCACCGGGCAAGGGCCACGCCTGGCCGTGTCGGTGCAAAGCTTCAGTTACAAACGCGGCCTGCCGCGCGGGGTGGATCTGGTGTTCGACTGCCGGTTCCTGAAAAACCCGCATTGGGATGCTGCCTTGCGGCCGCTGGACGGGCGCGACTCGGCGGTTGTGGCGCATATCAAGACCGACCCGCGCTTTCCGGAATTCTATCAGAAGTTGAGGGATATGCTGCTGTTTCTGCTTCCGGCCCATCTGGCCGAGGGCAGGTCGCATGTCAGCATCGGCTTTGGCTGTTCGGGTGGGCAACACCGTTCGGTTGCCGTTGCGGAAATGATGGCCGATGCCCTTGCGGAAACCGGCTGGGCGGTGTCAAAACGTCATCGGGAACTTGAGCGGCAGAGTGTTGCCGTGTTCAAGCATGAGCCATTGGCAGACAGGAACAACGGCGCGTGATCGGGATCGTGATCGTGGCACATGGCGGGCTGGCGCGGGAATACCTGGCCGCGGTCGAGCATGTCGTGGGCCCGCAACCGGCTGTGCGCGCGATCTCCATCGAGGATGACCATGACCGCAGCGCCAAGCAAGCCGAGATCTGCGGCGCGGTGGATTCGGTTGACAGCGAAGATGGCGTGGTGGTGGTGACCGACATGTTCGGCGGGTCGCCGTCGAACCTGTCGCTGATGGCCTGCTGTGGCCCGAACCGGCGGATTCTTTACGGCGCAAATCTGCCGATGCTGATCAAGCTGGCCAAATCGCGCGATCTGCCGGTGGCCGAGGCGGTGTCGGCGGCACTGGATGCCGGGCGAAAGTATATCAACAGCCTTGATCTGGGCGGAGGAGCCTGATCTTGGCCGAAAAGACGCTGCGGATCGTGAATGAAAAGGGCCTGCACGCCCGGGCGAGCGCCCGATTCGTGGAACTGGTCGAGGCGCATGACGCCGAGGTAACCGTCAGCAAGGATGGAATGACGGTATCGGGGGATTCGATCATGGGTCTTTTGATGTTGGCAGCATCGCGCGGAACCTCTATTGAGGTTCGGATCACCGGGGTGGATGCGGACCTGCTGGCCGGGGCGCTTGAAATACTGGTGGCAAACCGCTTCGGCGAAGAGTACTGAGCCACAGGCGTGGTGCAGAAAGGCTTACGGATCGTGACAGAGCATCCGAAGATCGACAGCCGCATCGGGGACGGGGTCACACCCGCCAAGGTGGAGCGCCCCTATGACATGCGAAGACTGTCTTATGCGGGCACCTTCAGCAACCCTTTCAAGGTCGGGGCGATCAGGGCGATTGAATGGGCAACCGCCAAGATCACGCTTTTGCGGCTGATTCGTGAATTTGAACGCTCGGGCGCGCCGTTCGGCTCGCCGTTCTGGCCCAAGGCGCTGCGGCATATGGGCATCCGGATCGACACCCCGCCCGAGGAAGTGGCGCATATCCCGCCGACCGGACCGGTGGTTGTGGTGGCCAACCACCCGCACGGTCTGGTCGATGGCATGATCATGGCCGAACTGGTCAACCGGGTGCGGTCGGACTTCCGCATCCTGACGCGGTCCCTGCTGACCGGAATTCCCGAGGTTGAGGAATTCATGATCCCGGTGCCGTTCCCGCATGAGGAGAACTCGCGCGAGTTGGGTCTGGAGATGCGCAATCTGACGATGGAGCATCTGAAGCGTGGCGGCGTGATCATCCTGTTCCCGGCGGGCAAGGTCGCGATGTCGGAAGGCTTCTTTGGCCCCGCGATCGAGGCCGAGTGGAACCTGTTCACCCACAAGATGATCCAACGCTCGGGCGCGACGATTGTGCCGGTGCATTTCACCGGGCAGAACAGCCGGACCTTCCTGATTGCCAACAAGCTGTCCGACACCCTGCGTCAGGGCCTGCTGCTGTATGAAATCAAGCGCGCCCTGTTCAAGCCGCAGCGCCCCTATATCGGCGCGCCGATCCCGGCAAGTGAGCTGGACAAGTGGGAAGGTAACCCGCGCGGTTTCCTTGCCTGGTTGCGCGAACATACGCTGGCCTTGGGGAAATAGGGCGGGGTCACCCCGCCTTGGCTGCGGGCGGCAGGCTGAACCCTGCCCTACGGGTTTCGCCGACGCAATTGGGGCGAAGACCCGCGGGGGCCGAGTGGCTCAGCGCGTCGGAACCGGCACTTCGCCGCGATAATCATAAAACCCGCGCTGGGTCTTGCGGCCCAGCCAGCCGGCCTCGACATATTTCGTCAGCAGCGGGCAGGGGCGGTATTTGGTGTCGGCCAGCCCGTCATGCAGCACGTTCATGATGGCAAGGCAGGTGTCCAGCCCGATGAAATCGGCCAGTTCCAGCGGCCCCATCGGATGATTGGCCCCCAGTTTCAACGCCTCGTCGATGGATTTGACCGAGCCCACGCCTTCATACAGCGTATAGACCGCCTCGTTGATCATCGGCATCAGGATGCGGTTCACGATGAAGGCCGGGAAATCCTCGGCACTCGCGGCAGTCTTGCCCAGTTTGCGCACCACCTCGTGCAGCGTGTCCCAGGTTTCCTGATCTGTGGCGATGCCGCGGATCAACTCGACCAGTTGCATCACCGGCACCGGGTTCATGAAGTGAAACCCCATGAACTTTTCGGGCCGGTCGGTGCGCGATGCCAGCCGGGTGATCGAGATCGACGAGGTGTTCGAGGTCAGGATGGTGCTGGGCTTCAGATGCGGCGCCAGATCTTCAAAGATCGCCTGTTTCACGGTCTCGCGCTCGGTCGCGGCTTCGATGATCAGATCACAGGCCCCGACGTCGGCCAGCGCAAGCGTGGTCTTGATGCGGGCCATGGCGGTGGTCTTGTCTGCGGCCGAGACCTTGCCGCGCGCCACCTGGCGTTCGATGTTGCGGTCGATGGTGGCAAGCGCACGCGCCAGGGCGTCGGCGTTCACATCGGTCAGGATCACGTCATAACCCGCAAGGGCGAAGACATGCGCAATGCCATTGCCCATTTGCCCAGCCCCAACCACGCCCACGCTGCGGATGTCCATCTGCCACTCTCCATAATGTCACACAGACCTTAAGCGGCACGGCGGCGCGGAGCAAGTGCGCTGCACTGCGGCAAGGGTCGTGGAGGTGTTCACGCCAAGTTTTCAGAAAATGCAGTCTTTAGCCTTTTGGTAAGGCGGGCCTGCAACCCTGTGCGACGGGTGTCTATAACTGTGGTGGGTGTGATGGCCTTTGAATATCCGGGCGACGGGTCGCTCGACTATTATCCATGCCGATATGGCACGTCGCGGTTGGTGTTCCGCGGCCCCAGGCGTGATCTGGAACGTCCCTATGTGGTCACATTGGGCGGCACGGAAACCTATGGCAAGTTCGTGCCGGAACCGTTTCCGGCGCTGATCGAGGCCGCATGCGGGCTGCGCATGGTCAATCTGGGCTGTATCAATGCCGGGATCGACGTTTATCTGCGAGACCCCGACATTCTGGCGGTGGCCGCAAGGGCGCAGGTGGCGGTGGTGCAGATCATGGGCGCGCAGAACCTGACCAATCGCTATTATTCTGTGCATCCGCGCCGCAATGACCGGTTTTTGCACGCAACGCCGATGCTGCAATCCATCTTTCGCGAGGTGGATTTCACCGAGTTCAATTTTACCCGGCACATGCTGCAAACGCTGCAATCGGTGTCGGTCGACAAGTTCGAGGTGCTGGCCGAAGAATTGCGGGCAACCTGGGTGGGCCGGATGCGGACCTTGCTGGAGGCTTTGCCTTGCAAGACGGTGCTGTTGTGGGTGGGCCGTCAGCCGCCGCCCAGCCCTGGACGCAGGGCCGATCTGACGCATGATCCCTTGCTGGTTGATGCCGAGATGGTGGCGGCGCTGCGGTCGCGGGCCACCAGCTATCTTGAGGTGATCGCCTCTGCGGCGGCGCAGGCGCGCGGCACCGATGGCATGGCCTTTGCGCCGCTGGATGCGCCTGCGGCCCAAGGGCTGCCCGGACCTGCGCTGCACCGCGAAGTGGCCGATGCCTTGGGCCCCGAAGTGCAGCGGCTGTTCTGAGCGGCAAAAGGGCGCCCCGATGGGGCGCCCTTGTCCGTGGCATCGTGGCGGCATCGTGCCCGTAGGTCAGAGCTTTTCGATCAGTTCCGGCACGGCGGTGAACAGGTCGGCCACAAGGCCGTAATCGGCGACCTGAAAGATCGGGGCCTCTTCGTCCTTGTTGATGGCGACGATCACCTTGCTGTCCTTCATGCCCGCAAGATGCTGGATCGCGCCCGAGATGCCGACGGCGACATACAGGGTCGGGGCCACAACCTTGCCGGTCTGGCCCACCTGCCAGTCGTTCGGCGCATAGCCCGAATCAACCGCCGCACGGCTGGCGCCGACAGCGGCGCCCAGCTTGTCGGCCAGCCGCTCGATCAGCGCAAAGTCATCCTGGCTGCCGATGCCGCGACCACCCGACACCACGATCCCGGCGCTGGTCAGCTCGGGGCGGTCGGACGAGGCGACCTTGTCTTCCACCCAAGCCGACAGGCCCGATCCGGTGGGGCCGGTTGCGGCCTCGACCGGGGCTGCGCCTGTCATGCCGACGGCGGCAAAGTTGGCGGTCCGCACCGTCATCACCTTGGTCGGATCAGTGGATTTGACCGTCTGCACCGCGTTGCCGGCATAGATCGGGCGGTCAAAGGTGTCGGCGTCGATCACCGCCGTCACATCCGAGATCACCATCACATCCAGCAGCGCCGCCACGCGCGGCATCACGTTCTTGCAAAACGCGGTCGAGGCCCCGGCGATGTGGCTGTAGCCACCCGCCAGCGACACGATCAGGTCGGCAGTGGCCTCGGCCATGCCGTGACAATAGGCGTGATCGTTCGCAAACAGCACCTTTGCCACACCGTCCAGCTTGGCGGCCTCGGCGGCAGCGGCGTCACCGCCCTGACCGGCCACCAGAACATGCACCTCGCCCAGTCCCTTTACCGCGGCCACGGTCTTGCCGACTGCATCGGTGGCAAGCTGTCCGTCATTCACATCGGCCAGAAGAAGAACCGCCATCAGATCACCCCCGCTTCGTCTTTCAGTTTCGCCACCAGCTCGTCCACCGAGGCCACCTTGACCCCGGCCTTGCGGCCCGCGGGTTCGACCGTTTTCAGCACCGTCAGGCGCGGCGTCACGTCCACGCCACAGTCCGCCGCGGTTTTCATCGCCATCGGCTTGGCCTTGGCCTTCATGATGTTGGGCAGGCTGGCATAGCGCGGCTCGTTCAGGCGCAGGTCCACCGTCACCACGGCGGGCAGCTTGACGCTGATCGTCTGCAATCCGCCATCGACCTCGCGGGTGATCGTGGCACTGTCGCCCGCAACCTCCAGGGCGCTGGCGAATGTGCCCTGCGACCAGCCCAACAGCGCCGACAGCATCTGCCCGGTGGCGTTCATGTCATTGTCGATGGCCTGCTTGCCGCACAAGACGAGGCCGGGGGCTTCTTCGCGCACCACGGCGGCCAGCAGCTTGGCCACGGCCAGGGGCTCGATGTCGGTCTGCACGGTGTCGGCGGCCTCGATCAGGATGGCGCGGTCGGCCCCCATCGCAAGTGCTGTGCGCAACGTCTCTTGCGCCTGCTTGACGCCGATCGACACCACGACAATCTCGGTCACGATGCCCTTTTCCTTCAGACGGATCGCCTCTTCCACGGCAATCTCGTCAAAGGGGTTCATCGACATCTTGACGTTGGCCAGATCGACGCCGCTCTGGTCCGCCTTCACACGCACCTTCACGTTATAGTCGATCACACGTTTGACAGGCACAAGCACCTTCATCAGCGCAACTCTCCCAATTGGTTTTCAAGCTCTCTGGTCAGGGTAACTAGCCCGAACTGCCGCAGCGCAACAGTGCAAAATCGACACCCCGACGGGCCGGGACGCCACGTTTTTCATCGGCAGGTTTGGGGTCAGCGGGTCAGGCCGGGCACCCACAGCACATCGTCAGCCCCGTCGTTGTTGGCAATGCGCCCGGCGACAAAGAACCAGTCGGACAGACGGTTCAGATAGCGCACGGCCTCTGTGTTGACCTCTTCCATCGTGGCCAGTTCCACCACCAGCCGCTCGGCCCGGCGGCAGACCGTGCGGCACAGGTGCAGGTGTGCGGCAAGCGCGCTGCCGCCCGGCAGAATGAAGCTGCGCAGCGGCGACAGCTTTTCATTCATCGCGTCGATTTCCTGCTCCAGCCGGGTGACCTGGCCTGCCAGCATCCGCAAGGGCGTGTAGGGTAGGTCGGCGTCCTTGTACATGTCAGGCGTGCACAGATCGGCCCCCAGATCGAACAGGTCGTTCGAGATGCGGGCAAGGGCTGCATCCATGTCGCCCGTCGCATGCAGGCGGGCAAGGCCGACGGTGGCGTTGGTTTCATCGACGGTGCCGTAAGCGCAGACCCGCGGCGAATGCTTGGCTACCCGCGCGCCATTGCCAAGGGCGGTTTCGCCTGCATCGCCGGTTTTGGTGTAGATTTTCGACAGAATGACCATGACTTGCTTCCTTGTGTTCGCTGGCGGGGTGCCCAGGCCGACCGACATCGCCCGCACCGCGCCGCCGTGGCGGCACCGGGAAAGGGCGGGCGATCAGCATCAAGGTTCCCTCTTGTCGGGCTGATTTAGGCGGCGGCAGCGGAAAAGCGAAGGCAAATCTTGGCGCAGCCCGCATGGGCGGGCCGGACTTTGTGGTCTAGCCTTTGGCAATCAGCCAGTCCAATGCCCGCGTCGGCAGCAGACGGCGGGCAAAGCCCATCAGGTAGGTTGGCACTGTCACGTAATAGCGCGCCTGCGGGCGGCGGCTTTCCAGCGCGTGGATCAGCTTTCTGGTCACCGCCGAAGCGGGCAGTTCAAACTGGTCCGGCCCCTGGCTTTCATACAGCCGCCCGCGCAAGGCGGCGTATTCGGCGGCACGGGCCGAATGTTCCCAATCGATCCATTTTTCGAAATGCGGGATGGCGTTTTCCCGGATGCGGCTGGTGATCGGGCCGGGCTCGATCAGGATCACCTCGATGCCGCTGCCCTGCATCTCGATGCGCAGCACGTCGGTCAGGCCTTCCATGGCGAACTTGGTCGCCACATAGGCCCCGCGCCATTTCATCGGCACAAGGCCCAGAACCGACGAGCAGTTGATGATCCGGCCATGGCCCTGCGCCCGCATCACCGGAATCACCCGGCGCGTCAGGTCGTGATAGCCAAACAGGTTGGTCTCGAAGATCGCCCGCAACGCGCCGCGCGGCAGGTCTTCGACCGCCCCCGGGCAGGCAAAGGCACCGTTGTTGTAAAGCGCATCCAGCGTGCCGCCGGTCGCCGCCAGCACCTCGGCCAGGGCGGCCTCGACACTGGCCTCATCGGCATAGTCAAGGCAGGGGCTTTCAAAGCCTTCGGCGATCAGCCGGTCGCAATCGGCCTGCTTGCGGCACGAGGCAAAGACGCGCCAGCCCCGCGCCCGCAACCCATGTGCCGCGTCATGGCCAATGCCCGAGGAACACCCGGTAATCAGAATCGATTTTGTCATGCTCTGCCCGTTTGATTTTCTCCCTGCTTAGGGCGAAACGGCCGGGGGGGCAAAGTGGTTTTGCGCCAAAAGTCAGGTCTGGCTTGGCGGGCGTTTCCAGGGGGCGAGGTCGGTCAGAAAGTCTTTCGACATGTAGCCGTCGATGCCATCGCCTTCGATGCGCACCCGGGCCCAGCCGTTGTCTTCTTGCCTGACCACGGTCACGGCCTCGCCGCGGGACAGTTTGGCCACCACCGCATCGCGGGTTGATGGCCCGGACCGCACGTTGACCGATCTTCCCGTCACATACTGCACCTCGCCCAGACGTTCTTCCATCGGTGCTTCCGGGGCAGGCGCGGGCGTCATCAGGGGCTGCGGCGGGGCGAAGCCGACCCCGACCACCACGGGCGACTGTGGCTGGACCACTTCGGCGCGCGAAACAACCGGCGTGTCAACGGCGGCCGCGGTCGCCTGCTGTTCGGCCAGAACGGCAGCCTCTTGCCGGGCTGCGATCAGGCCAAACCGCATCTGGCCACGGTCAGCGCCGCCAATCAGAAGCGTCAGGTAAAGGCCTGCGGCCAGCAGCAACATCAGACGTATCATGCGACGGCATCCGATTCACTTTTGATAACGCAAAGATTACCATATTTGTCCTCGATGGGTCAGGTCACTGGCGACAGGGGGTGGAAAATTCCGAATGTTTCCGTCTGGACCGGGGCCACGCTGCGCATTACACAACATCCATGTCAGATGATGCCGCCCCCCCCAAGATCGTGCCTGTCGAGATCGCCGAGCCACTGAGCCGCGCGATTGGCGAGCGCTATCTGACCTATGCCCTGTCCACCATCATGCACCGCGCCCTGCCCGATGCGCGCGACGGGTTAAAGCCGGTGCATCGCCGAATCCTTTATGCCATGCGCGAACTTAGGCTGTCCGCCACCAGCGCTTTTCGCAAATCGGCCAAGATTTCGGGCGATGTGATGGGCAACTATCACCCGCATGGTGATGCCGCGATCTATGATGCGATGGCGCGTCTGGCGCAGGATTTCAACGTCCGCTACCCGCTGGTCGACGGTCAGGGCAACTTTGGCAACATCGACGGCGACAACCCTGCCGCCAGCCGCTATACCGAAGCCCGCCTGACCGCGATTGCCGAGACGCTGATGGAAGGGCTTGCCGAAAACGCGGTCGATTTCCGCCCCAATTACGATGGCACACTGGAAGAGCCGGTGGTGATGCCCGCCGCTTTCCCGAACCTTTTGGCCAACGGCTCCAGCGGCATCGCCGTGGGCATGGCCACCAACATTCCGCCGCATAACCTTGATGAGCTGATCCAGGGTTGCCACGCCATGCTGCGCAACCCCGATATCACCACCGCCGAACTGGTGGACCTGATCCCCGGCCCCGATTTCCCGACGGGCGGCGTGATGGTCGAGCCGCGCGCCACCATTCTGGAGGCCTATGAGACCGGTCGCGGATCGTTCCGCACCCGCGCGAAATGGGAGGTGGAGGATCTGGGCCGCGGCATGTGGCAGATCGTGGTCACCGAGATCCCCTATCAGGTGCAGAAATCCAAGCTGATCGAACGGCTGGCCGACCTGATCCAGACCAAGAAAATCCCGCTTCTGGCCGATGTGCGCGACGAGTCGACCGAGGATGTGCGCATCGTGCTGGAACCACGCGCCCGCACGGTCGAGGCCGAGATGCTGATGGGGATGCTGTTCAAGAACTCGGACCTTGAAACCCGGTTCAGCCTGAACATGAACGTGCTGATCGACGGCAAGGTGCCGCGGGTGTGCAGCCTCAAGGAAGTCTTGAAGGCCTTCCTCGATCACCGGCGCGACGTATTGCGCCGCCGGTCGACGCACCGGATGGAAAAGATCGACCACCGGCTTGAGGTGCTGGAAGGCTTCATCATAACCTTCCTGAACCTTGACCGGGTGATCGACATCATCCGCTATGACGCCGACCCCAAGGCCGCCCTGATGCGCGAAGACTGGGGCAAGCCGCACCCCCGCGCGCTGACGGAAAAGGACTATGTCTCGCCCCCGCCCGGCGAGGGCGAGCTGACCGAGGTTCAGGCCGAAGCCATCCTGAACATGCGGCTGCGCAGCTTGCGCAAGCTGGAAGAACTGGAGCTGATCGCCGAACGCGATGCCCTGATGAAAGAACGCGCCGGCTTGGCCGACCTTCTGGACAGCGACCGCCTGCAATGGACGCAGATCGGGGTCGAGTTGGAAGCCGTGCGCAAGCAGTTTGGCAAGGGCACCCGGTTGGGCGACCGCCGCACCGCCTTTGCCGAGGCAGGCGAGGTGGCCGAGGTGCCGTTCGAGGCGATGATCGAGCGCGAACCGATCACGGTGATCTGCTCGAAAATGGGCTGGATTCGCAGCCTGAAAGGCCACGTTGATCTGGCCACCGAGCAGAAGTTCAAGGACGGTGACGGCCCGCGATTCGCGTTTCATGCCGAAACCACTGACAAGATCCTGCTGATTGCCGCCAATGGCCGGTTCTACACGCTGATCGGGGCCAACCTGCCCGGCGGGCGCGGCATGGGCGAACCCGTGCGGCTGATGGTGGACCTGCCGAACGATACCGAGATTCTGGATCTTAGCGTGTTCCGGCCCGGGGAAAAGCTGCTGGTCGCCTCGACCGCGGGCGATGGTTTTGTTGTGCCGTCGGATGAAGTGCTGGCGCAAACCCGGTCGGGCAAGCAGGTGCTGACTCTGCGTGAGGGTGTCACGACAGCGGTCGTCACCGTGGCGAAGGGCGACCATGTCGCCGTGGTGGGGGAAAACCGCAAGCTGCTGGTGTTCCCGTTGAGCGAGTTGCCCGAAATGGCCAAGGGCAAGGGCGTGCGCTTGCAGAAATACAAGGACGGCGGCCTGTCGGATGCCATCACCTTCACGCTGGCGGATGGGTTGACTTGGAAAGACCCGGCCGGACGGACGCGCACCGAACCCGACCTGACCGAATGGCTGGGCCCGCGGGCGGGTGCCGGCAAGATGGCGCCGCGCGGCTTTCCGCGTGACAACAAGTTCACCTGAGGGGGGCACCTGACGGCGGGGGTTGCAGGCCGTTATCAAGGCGCAACAAGAGGACCGCGCCCTCCCTCGGGCGGGCGCTGCAACGGTTGATGGACGCGGTTTATGGTGCAACTCCTCCCACCATAGTTCGTGTTGAAACGCTGCAAGAGCGCCCTCCCGGGGGGAGGGAGGGCGCGGTCCGGCGGGCTTTGCCCTTGAGTCCGGACCAAGGGCAAGACTGAGACGTTACCCTGCAAGCCCCGCCCCTACGGCTGCACCCCACCCGTCGCCTCGGTCACCTGATTGGCCGCCGTGCGCACCAGCGCGCCGATACGGTCCGCATCCGACAGGCCCACGCGAAAGGCAGGGCCAGACACCGACAGGCCCGCCACAGGCTCGCCGTGGCTGTTGAAGATCGGGGCGGCAACACAGCGCATGCCAGTTGCCCGTTCCTGATCGTCGATCGCATAGCCCCGCTCGCGCGTGCGCGCGAGGTCCCGGACCAGCGCAACCTCCGAGGTATGGCTGAAGCTCGTGAACCGCTCCAACCCCTTGGCCGCAATGATGCGCTGCACCCGATGCGGCGGATACCAGGCCAGCAGCGCCTTGCCGATGCCCGATACATGCATCGGCGCCTTGGTTCCCGGCGGGAAAAAGGCCCGGATCACCTCATGCGTTTCGACCTGAGACAGGAACAGAACCTCGTCCCCGGCCTCGATCCCCAGATTGGCGGTCTCTCCGGTGTCGCGCATCAGCGCATCCATCGGCTGTCGGGCGCGTTCCACCACCTTGGTCCGACGCAGGAATGCGTTGCCGACGCGAAACGCCCCCGGCCCGACATGCCACAACTGGCCGCCCTCCTCGGCCTCGACCATGTCATGCCCTTGCAGCGTGATCAGCGCGCGAAACACCGTCGCCACCGCCTCACCGCTTTCCGCCGCCAGTTCCGACAAGGACATACCCGGCCGCGCCGCCACCCGTTCCAAGAGCATCAGCCCCCGGTCCAGCGCCTGCACCGTGTTCTGGTCGGTCTTGTCGGCAAAGGCCTTCGGTCGACCACGCGGACGCGGAAAAGTGGTCATGTGACCCCCTTTGTTAGAGTGAAAAACACTTAGCACCTGATTTTCATTGAAAATATCACGACCCAGCAGAAATGAAAAACCTTTTCGAAAAAATTGTCTCCCTGTGTTACATCGCCTATGTTCTGGCGAACACGCTTCGGAGGAGCCGCCATGTATTCCCAGAACCCCGTCTTCATTCCCGGCCCGACCAACATGCCCGAGGTGGTCCGCAAAGCCTGCGACATGCCCACCCTCGACCATCGCAGCCCGGCCTTTGCGCGGCTGTTCAAGCCTGCGGTTGCCGGTGTGAAGCGGGTGCTGAAAATGGATCAGGGCGAAGTCATCATCCTGCCGTCCACCGGCACCGGCGGCTGGGAGGCTGCGATCTCGAACACTTTGTCGCCCGGCGACACGGTTCTGGCCGCGCGCTTTGGCATGTTCAGCCACCGCTGGATCGACATGTGCCAGCGCCACGGGCTGAACGTCCAGATCATCGAAACCCCGTGGGGTCAGGGCGCACCACTGGCCGCCATCGAGGCGGCGTTGAAGGCCGACACTGCGGGCACCATCAAGGCCGTGCTGGCGACGCATAACGAAACCGCGACCGGCGTGCGGTCCGATATCGCTGGCATCCGCCGCGCGATGGATGCCGCAGGTCATGGCGCGCTGCTGCTGGTCGATGGCGTGTCGTCGATCGGGTCCATGCCGTTCGACATGGCCGGATGGGGCGTGGATATCGCAGTGGCGGGTAGCCAGAAGGGTTTCATGCTGCCCGCAGGGCTTGCCATTCTGGGCGTCAGCCCGAAGGCGATTGCGGCGATGGAGACCGCCACCCTGCCGCGCACCTTCTTTGACTTTCGCGACATGCTGCGAACCTATGCGGCGGGCGGCTACCCCTATACCCCCGCCGTTGGCCTGATCGCCGGTCTGGCCCGCGCCATCGAAGTGCTGGAGGACGAGGGGCTGGAGAACGTCTATGCGCGCCATCACCGTCTTGCGGAAGGTGTGCGCCGGGCGGTGGCGGCCTGGGGGATGACGCCTTGTGCGGTGTCGCCGGACCTGTATTCGGACACCATCACCGCCGTGGTGGTGCCCGAGGGCTGCAACGGCACCGATCTGGTGAAGCTGGCGGCCGAGAAATACGACGTGGCCTTTGGCGTGGGCTTGGGCGAAGTCGCGGGCAAGGTGTTCCGCATTGGCCATCTGGGGATGTTGACCGATGTGATGGTGCTGTCGGGCCTTGCAGCTGCCGAGATGTGCATGGCCGATCTGGGCTGGAATATCCGGCTTGGGTCTGGCGTTGCGGCGGCGCAGGACTATTTTCGCGGGTCGGCGCGGATCATGGCCCTGGCGGCCGAATAAGCGGCCAAGGCCGGGGGGCTGTCTGCCCCCCGGACCCCCCGAGGGTATTTCCACCAAGAGGAAAGACAACAAGATGAAGGATATGACCCCGATGTATGTGCCGACTTTTGACGACGTGATCGCGGCGCATGACCGCATTCGTCCCTATATCCATCGCACGCCGGTTCTGACCTCGAGCTATTTCAACGAGCTGACCGGGGCGGAGCTGTTCTTCAAATGCGAGAACTTTCAGAAGGCGGGTGCGTTCAAGGTGCGCGGGGCCTGCAACGCGGTTTTCGGGCTGACGGATGAGCAGGCGCGCTTGGGCGTTTGCACCCATTCCAGCGGCAACCACGCGCTGAGCCTGTCTTATGCGGCGGGGCGGCGGGGCATACCGTGCAACGTGGTGATGCCGCGCACAGCACCACAGGCCAAGAAGGATGCGGTGCGGGGCTATGGCGGGGTGATCACCGAATGTGAGCCATCAACCAGCAGCCGCGAAGCGGTGTTCGCCGAGGTGCAGGCCCGCACCGGGGGCGATTTCGTGCATCCCTACAACGATCCGCGGGTGATTGCGGGGCAGGCGACCTGCTCGCGCGAGGTGATGGAGCAGGTCGAGGGTCTGGATGCGGTGATCGCGCCGATCGGCGGCGGCGGCATGATCTCGGGCACTTGCCTGACGCTGTCGACGATTGCGCCGGGGGTGAATGTCTATGCCGCCGAGCCGCTGAATGCAGATGACGCCTATCGCAGTTTCAAGGCCGGGCATATCATTGCCGATGATGCGCCGGAAACGGTGGCCGATGGTTTGAAGGTGCCGCTGAAGGATCTGACCTGGCATTTCGTGTCGAACCATGTGACCGATATCTTCACCGCGACCGAAGACGAGATCATCGACGCAATGAAGCAGACGTGGAAGCGGATGAAGATCGTGATGGAGCCAAGCTGCGCCGTGCCGCTGGCCACCATATTGAAGAACAAGGACGTCTTCCGGGGACGGCGCGTGGGCGTCATCATCACCGGGGGGAACGTTGATCTGGACACCTTGCCTTGGATGAAAGGGTAACACCATGAACAAGCACGCTGAATTCGAAGGTCTGGAAGTGGGATACGACATTCCCGCACTGCCGGGGATGGATGAGGCCGATATCCAGACGCCCTGTCTGGTGCTGGACCTTGACGCTTTGGAGCGTAACATCAAGAAGATGGGCGACTATGCCCGCGCCCATGGCATGCGCCACCGGGTGCATGGCAAGATGCACAAGTCGGTGGATGTGGCCAAGTTGCAAGAACGCCTGGGCGGGTCTGTCGGCGTCTGCTGCCAGAAGGTGAGTGAGGCCGAAGTCTTTGCCCGCGGCGGGATCAAGGATGTGCTGGTGAGCAATCAGGTGCGCGACCCGGCCAAGATCGACCGTCTGGCGCGGATGCCAAAGCTGGGCGCGCGGACGATCTGCTGTGTGGACATGCTGGACAACGTGGCCGATCTGTCGGCGGCGGCGGTGCGGCATGGCACGCAGATCGAATGTCTGGTGGAGATTGACTGCGGTGCCGGGCGATGCGGTGTGAAGACCACGCCGGAGGTTGTGGCATTGGCGAAGGCGATTGACGCGGCACCCGGTCTGAAATTTGCCGGCATCCAAGCCTATCAGGGCGCGATGCAGCACATGGACTCTTACGCCGACCGCAAGGCCAAGATCGAACTGGCGGTGGCGCAGGTCAAGGATGCGGTGGACGCGCTGAAGGCCGAGGGCATCGCGTGTGACATCGTCGGCGGCGGCGGCACCGGCAGCTATTACTTTGAGAGCACCTCGGGCGTTTACAACGAGTTGCAGTGTGGCAGCTATGCTTTCATGGACGCCGACTATGGCCGGATTCTGGACAAGGACGGCAAGCGGATTGATCAGGGTGAGTGGGAGAACGCGCTGTTCTTGCTGACATCGGTGATGAGTCATGCCAAGGCCGACAAGGCGATTGTCGATGCGGGCCTTAAGGCGCAGTCGGTGGACTCGGGCCTGCCGGTGATCTTTGGCCGCACGGATGCGAAATACGTCAAGTGCAGTGACGAGCATGGCGTGGTCGAAGACCCGAACGGCGTGCTGAAGGTCAATGACAAGCTGAAGCTGGTGCCCGGTCACTGTGACCCGACCTGCAACGTGCATGACTGGTACGTCGGTGTGCGGGGCGGCAAGGTCGAAGTGGTCTGGCCGGTTTCTGCGCGCGGCAAGGCCTATTGATCCTGAACCGGGGGCTTTCGCGGCAGCGTGGAAGCCTCCGGCGGGGATATTTGTGGAAAGAGAAAGGGCTGCCCGATGCGGATCGTTCCAGAGGCGCTGATTGCGGGGCTTGTGTCGCCAGAAGATGCCTTTGCGGCGGTGGAGGCGACCTTTGCCGCCATGTCACGCGGCGAGGCGTATAATTTTCCGGTGGTGCGCGAGGCCCTGGGCGAGGGGCGGCAGTATGGTTTCAAGTCCGGGCTGGACCGGTCGTCCGGGCAGTTGGGGGTGAAGGCGGGGGGGTATTTTCCGGGCAATGCGGCGAAGGGCATCATCAACCACCAGTCCACGGTGTTCCTGTTCGACCCCGAGACCGGGCGGCCTGTGGCGATGGTGGGCGGCGGATTGCTGACAGCACTTCGCACGGCGGCGGCGAGTGCGATTTCGATCGACCGGCTGGCGCGGCGGGATGCGAAGGTTCTGGGCATGATTGGTGCCGGTCATCAGGCCGGCTTCCAGCTGCGCGCGGCGGCGCGGGTGCGAGGCTTCGAGCGGGTGATCGCGTGGAACCTGCACCCCGACATGCTGCCGGTGCTGGGCAAGATCGCCGCCGACCTGGGGTTGCCGTTTGAAGCGGTGCCGCTGGAGCGGATGGTCGAGGCGGATGTGATCGTGACCATCACCTCCAGCCCTGCGGCCAGCCTGATGGCGGCGCATGTGGCGCCCGGCACGCATCTGGCCTGCATGGGCACCGATACCAAGGGCAAACAGGAGGTGGAACCCGCGCTTTTGGCCCGGGCGTCGGTGTTCACCGACGAGGTTGCGCAATCGGTGTCGATTGGCGAGGCACAGCACGCGGTGGCGGCGGGTCTGCTGGATGCGTCGGCGATCACGCCTTTGGGCGATGTGCTGACCGGCAAGCATCCGGGGCGGCGGTCGGCCGCCGAGATCACGCTGTTTGATGGCACCGGAGTTGGCTTGCAGGATCTGGCGGTGGCGGCCATGGCGGTGCAGCGCGCCGTGGAACGTGGCCAGGGTGTGACCGTCGAGGTCTAGGCCCCGGAACCTTGTGTCCCTGACAATGCCGCGCTTGCCCAAGGACGCGGGGCATGGTGAAGCTGCCGCAAGACAAAGGGCAGATCATGCGCATCTTCATCAATGGATTTGGTCGGATCGGGCGGTCGGTGCTGCGGGCTTGGGCGCAGGAACCGGGTCGGTGGCCCGGGCTGGAGGTTGCCGGCATAAACGACATCGCAGCACCCGAGATGTGCGCGCATCTGTTCGAATACGACAGCATCTTCGGCCCTTGGCGCGGGACGGTCGCCTTGCAGCAGGGTGCGCTGGTGGTGAATGGTCATGCGATCCCGCTGCACCGGACACCAGATCTGTCGACGCTGAGTCTGGCGGGCGTGGATGTGGTGATGGAATGCACCGGGCGCGCTGACAGTGTCGAGGTTGCCGAACGCGGTCTGCGCGCCGGGGCAGCACGGGTGCTGATCTCGGGGCCGTCCAAAGCTGCTGGGGTGACGGTGGTGCTGGGTGCCAACGAGGCAGCGTTGGGAGCGGCGCGGATCGTGTCGAACGCGTCCTGCACGACCAATGCGCTGGCCCCTTTGGTAAAGCTGATCGACGCGCAGTGGGGCGTGGTCACCGGATCGATGACGACGATCCATTGCTATACAGGAAGCCAGCCGACGATTGACGCACCCGGCGCGGATTTTGCCCGCAGCCGTGCAGCGGCGCTGTCGATGGTGCCCACCACCACCAGCGCCTCGCGCCTGCTGGATCTGGTGCTGCCGCAGATCGCCGGGCGGATCGAAGGCTCGGCGGTGCGGGTGCCGGTGGCCAGCGTGTCCTGCGTCGATCTGGCGGTGATGACCGAGCGGGTGACGCGTGTCGAGGACGTGAACGCGGCCTTGCGCGCCGCAGGTGGGGTGATCGGCGTGACCGACCGGGCGCTGGTGTCCACCGATTTGCGGGCGCGGGCGGAAAGCATCGTGATGGCCACGCCGGAAACCCGGCTGACCCGGGGCGGGATGCTGCGGGTGTTTGGCTGGTATGACAACGAATGGGGTTTTTCCAACCGCATGCTGGATGTCGCCTTGCGAATGACCTGACGGGCGCGTGATCCACCAGAGCGCCGTTGGCGCAGGTTCATCTGTCGCCTGCGGTCCTTCGGCCCTTGGCTCCGCGATGGGGGCGCTGCCCCCAAACCCCCGGAGTATTTGGGCAAGCAGCAAAGTCTTGGGCTTGCTGCTTGTCAAATACTCCCGCCGGAGGCATCTGACGGCGGCGTTTGCGCGGGGCGTTTTTCATCCGGGGTCGGCGTCAGCCCATAGCGGGCGGCGACGCGCCAGACGTGGTCGGGGATCATGTTCTTCATGCGGGCCGGGTGGGCGCGGCGCAGGTGCAAGATGGTTTCGATCGCTTTCATCTCGACGCGGGTGCGGGCGAATTCCAACCCCTTGGGGCCGAACCGGGTTTGCAAGAGGCTGACCAGCGGGCGCAGCCAGTCGGGCATGCGGCGCAGGGGCAGGCCACCAGCGGCGCGGGCGGTGTTTTCCAAAAAGCCCCTGACCGCCGCGTCGCGCTTGCCGGAACTGGTCAGGGGGGCTGTGGTCAGGTGCGGGGCGACAAGGGCCAGCATCGCGGCGCCTCGGGCATTGCGGGCGATCACCCATTGGTCGCCGTCGCCGCCCATGTAGCCCACGGTGATGTCGGCCAGACGGTTGGTGTAATCGACGCAGGTCTTGCAGGTCATCGGGAAAAAGTCAGGCGGCAACTGGCTGATCGGCAGTTGCAGGAACGGGATGAAGCGCGGTTTGCGGCCATCGTCAAAGCGCAGCTCCACCCGGAAATCGGCGCGGAACTCCAGATAGCTGATCGTTTCCGGGGCCTTGTCGATCAGGTTGAGGAACGTGTGGAAGTTCTGGGTGGTGGTGTTGTCCGAGCAGGGTGTGCCGATGATGTAGAGCGCATCAAGCCCCAACTCGGCCTCGAGCGCGCGCAGGGCGTAGGTCTGGCAGGGGATGCCGATCATCGCAAGGCGGGTGTGACCTGCGGCGCGGGCGGGTTCCAGCAGGGCCAGCGTCGGGGCCCAGCCCATGCGCATGCCACGGGCCTGTGCCATGTCCTCGGGGCGGGTGATGATGGCGGGCAGCGGTTTCCAGCGGTCGCTGGGGTCGGGCAGGACGGTCAGCACGGCATCGACCAGACCCTGGCGCAACAATTCGGCCGCAAGGGTGGTGGTGATGCCGGTCCATTGCGCGCCCGGGGCGGGGGGCGACAGGCGCGCGCGCAGCATGGTGTGGGTGACGCCGAAGAACGCCTCATCGGTGTCGGGATTGGCGGTGCGGCCATGGACGGCGGTTTCCAGCGCGGGATAATCGGGGGCGATGAACTGGCAGGCGCGTCCGCAAGCCCGGCCATCGCCCAGACGCGACACGCCGCAATCGGTGCACAGACCGGGACGTGGGCCACCGGGCAGGGTGAGGATCAGCGGGCCTGGGTGAGAGCGGTCAAGCATCTTTGCCTCCGATTTGCGCTGCGGCCAGCATAGAGACATCTGCGAGGTTTTACAGGGGTGTGCGGCGCAGGCCGGGTGCGGCCTGTGCTTTACGGTGCGATGACGGTCCACATCTGGGGGAAGCGGTGTTCCTCAAGGTTCGGTGTGGGACCGATGCGGTCAATCACGGCAAACAGGCCGGGGGCGTGCAGCGGTGTCAGCACGCCGTGCCAGATGCCCCGATGCAGGTTGATGGCTTGCGCGCCATTGGTGACGAAGGCTTGCGGCCGGTGGTTGGGACCGCGCGACACGATCACCAGAAACGGCGATTGCGTCATCGGGATGAATGCCTGGCTGCCATCGGGGTGGCGCTCGATCAGGTCAAAGCGGTAGGGCAGGGTGCGTGGCTGTGCGTGAAAGATCGAAATCCCGGCGCGGCCTTCGGTGCCGAAGTCGAGCCGGGCGCGGTCGTGGTGCCTCTGGCACATCCCTTCGTTGATCAGCCGGAAATCACCGGTTGCGTCCAGCACATCGCCGAAAGGGGCGAAGGCATCTGCGGTCAGGGGGGCGGGGTAAAGCGTTTGCATCGGCGGCACCTTTGGCTGTCGAAGGCTGGGGGTTTCACACCCGTCACCAATTGTGCTCGCACCAATGGCGCACGATTGGCAACCCCCCGTGGGGTATTTGGACCAAGGGGAAATCAGCGGCCAAGGTCAGCGGAGTGGGCCAAAGCCGCCGGGGCCGCGCAGTTTGGCGTGGCGGTTCACATCCTTGTAGAGCAGGTAGCGGAACGGGCCGGGACCGCCGGCATAGCAGGCTTGCGGGCAATAGGCGCGCAGCCAGATGAAATCGCCAGCCTCAACCTCGACCCAGTCGCGGTTGAGCCGGTAGACGGCCTTGCCTTCCAGAACGTAGATTCCGTGTTCCATCACATGCGTTTCCTCAAACGGGATCAGGCCGCCGGGTTGGAAGGTGACGATGTTGACATGCATGTCGTGGCGCAGATCCTGCGGGTTGGCAAAGCGCGAGGTTGCCCAAGCGCCCTTGGTGCCGGGCATCGCGCCGGGGGTCACGTGCTGGTCATTGGTGACAAAGGCATCGGGCGGGGCCAAGCCGGGGACGGGTTCGTAAAGTTTGCGGATCCAGTGCAGGCGGGCGGGGGTCTGGCCGGAATTGTGCAGGGTCCATCTGGCGGCCGGGGGCAGGTAGGCATAGCCGCCCTCGGCCATGCTGTGCGCTTCACCGTTCAGCGTCAGGGTCAGTTTGCCGCTGGTGACAAACAAGACACCTTCGACGCCGTCATCGGGTTCGGGACTGTCAGAGCCGCCGCCTGTGTCAAGGTCGAGGATATATTGCGAGAAGGTCTCGGAAAAGCCCGACATCGGGCGGGCGATGATCCAGACGCGGGTGGCATGCCAGCCGGGCAGGGAACTGGTGACGATGTCCGACATCACGCCGCGCGGAATGACGGCGTAGCTTTCGGTGAACACCGCGCGTCCGGTGTGCAGGGCGGTTTGTGGCGGAAGGCCGTCGATCGGGCCGGCGTAGCGGGTCATGGCAGAATGTCCTTCAGGCGCAACAGGGCGATGCGTTCGACCTGGGCGCAGGCGGTGGTGAATTCGGTGGGCGTGTCATTGGCGATGCGCGTCGTGAAAGCGGCAAGGATGCAGGCCTTGGTGTGATCGCGCACCGCGATGATGAAGGGAAAGCCGTGCCTGGCGACATAGTCTGTGTTGAGCTGTGCAAACCTGTCGCGCTCGGCGTCGGTCAGGGCATCAAGCGCGGCACTGGCCTGTTCGGCGGTGGACTCGGGCGTCAGCCGCTTGGCGGCAGCGAGTTTTCCGGCAAGGTCGGGGTGGGCCCGCAACACCCCAAGCCGTTCGTCAGGCGTGGCGCTGCGGAACATGCGGGCGAGGGCGCTGTGCAGACCCACGGCGCTGTCATGCGCGGGGCCAAGTTCCAGATCGTGGGCGCGCTCGGCGATCCAGGGGGAGTGCTCGAAGATGCCGCCAAAGCGGGCGACAAAGCGGGCGCGGTCGATCTGGCTGGGGCGTTCAATCCGGCGGTGCGGGTGGGTTTTCGCCCAATGCCGGGCGATGTCGATGCGGCGGGGAAACCAGACGCCGTCATGACCCTGCGCGTAATCGAGAAAGCGTTTCAGCCCCGCCACCTTGCCCGGTCGCCCGATCAGGCGGTTGTGCAGGCCGATGGAGAACATCTTGGCGCGACCGTGTTGCCCCTCGGCATAAAGCGTGTCGAAGCTGTCTTTCAGGTATTGGAAGAATTGCTCGCCGGTGATGTAGCCCGGCGCTGTGGCAAAGCGCATGTCATTGGCCTCGAGCGTGTAGGGAATGACCAGTTGGTCATGGTCGCCCAGTTCCCGCCAATAGGGCAGGTCATCGTCGTAAGTGTCGGAAATCCAAGAAAGCTTGCGGGTTTCGGCGGTCAGCCGCACCGTGTTCATGCTGCACCGCCCGGTATACCAGCCTTGCGGGGGCTGGCCTGTCACCTCGGCATGCAGGCGGAACGATTCAGCGATCTGGGCGCGTTCCATGTCTTCGGACATGTCGCGGTGATCGACCCATTTCAGACCGTGGCTGGCGATTTCCCAGCCTGCGGCCTGCATCGCCGCCACCTGTTCGGGGTTGCGGGCAAGCGCCGAGGTGACGCCGAAGACGGTGACGGGGAGCCTTCGTTCGGTGAACAGCCGGTGCAGACGCCAGAACCCGGCCCGCGCGCCATAGTCATAAAGCGATTCCATGTTCCAGTGCCGCTGCCCCGGCCAAGGGGCGGCCCCGGCGATGTCGGACAGGAAGGCCTCGGACTGGGCATCGCCATGCAGCAGGTTGTTTTCGCCGCCCTCTTCATAGTTCAGCACGATGGAAATCGCGATGCGCGCGCCGCCCGGCCACTGTGCATCGGGCGGGGTTGGGCCATGGCCGCGGAAATCGCGAGGGTAACGGGGGGGCGACGAGGGCAAGGCAAACCTCACTTTCAGGCGATGGTGCAGATCAGAGAAGGGCTTGGCCGGATCGGTTTCAAGCAGAATTTGTAACTCGTCCGGTGCAGCGATGCTGTCGCATGGGCGCGGATTTTGTGCTGTGATGCAAGCGACGCAATCAGGGAGGCCGAAAAAATGGGGCGACTTTCGACGCATGTGCTGGATACGGCGCGGGGAAAGCCGGCGGCGGGGGTGAAAATCTGGTTGTATCGGGTCAGTGGTGATATCCACGAGCAAATCGCCGAGGCTGTGACCAATGCCGATGGCCGCACCGATGCGCCCTTGCTTTCCGGGGATGATCTGAAGGCGGGGCGTTATGAGTTGGTGTTTTTCGCCGGAGACTATCTGCGCGCAACCGGGCAAGCCATGGGCGAGGTGTTGTTTCTGGACCAGATCCCCATTCGCTTTGGCGTGCCGGATGCGGGCGCGCATTACCATGTGCCTTTGCTGATCTCGCCCTTTGCCTATTCCACCTATCGCGGCAGTTGATCGAAGGCGCTTGAAACCGGGTCTTGCGCCGCAAGCCGTTTCGGGGTTCTGTCTCGCGCATAGAAAATCGCTTGATTGGGAGAGCGGCATGGTTCGGAGTTCGGTCTTCATGGCAGCGCCGGTGATGGCTCTGCTGATGTGCGGCACGGCGCAGGCGGCGCTGACGGTGGATCAGGTCTGGGCGGATCTTCAGGCCCAGGCCATCGCCGGCGGGTTGAAGATCACCGTGGCGACCGAAGTTCCGGGCGACCGCGAACTGACGTTGAACGGTGTCAGCATTGCGCCGGACGGCGGTCCTGCGATTGCCACCGTGTCGGAGATTTCGCTGGTGGAACAGGAAGATGGCAGCGTGGCCCTGTTTCCCGGCGAGATCAGGCTGGAAAACACCGGGCCTGCCAGGGTGACCGTTTACCATGAGGACCTGTCGCTCAGCATGTATGAGGATGCGGGTGGCATGGGCTATGGTCTGGATGCCGACAGCCTGAAGATTTCCGTTGTCGCAACGGAAGGTGCCGGGCAAACGGCCAAGAGCTTTGACGGGACGTTTGATCTGACCGGGATCGCCGGGCGCTATACCCGCGGCCTTGAGGCCCTTGGATTTGGCGTATCGGCTGGGCGGTTGGTCTATGACATCAAGCAAGAGGATGCCGCGCTTGGCATCGACAGCGCGCAGGTCAGCGACACGGCCGACGTTGACTTGACCGGTGAGATGACGCTGCCCGAGGGCATGGATCTGATGTCGTTGAAAGACGCCCCAGCGGTTTTTGCCGCCGCACGTGCCGGGCTTGGCATGGTGTTCGAGGCCACGCAGGGCGTGTCGTCCGGCGATCTGGTGGACAACAACCCGATGATGCCGATGAGCCTTGCGTTTCAGGCCAAACCGGGCACCACCTCGATGGTGCTGAACGCCGATGAGTTCGGGTTTGACACCTCGGTTGAGGGGATGTCGTTCACGGCGCGTCCGCCGATGGTGCCGGGCGCGGTCAATGCCACGACCGATGCCTTTGAAATGGCTTTTGCCATGCCGATGGTCGCGGTGGAAGAAGCCGGGGAATACGCTTTGACCCTGGGCGTTGCCAACCTCGCGCTGGATGACGGTGCGTGGCGCATGATCGATCCGGCAGGGGCCCTGGACCATGGTCCTGCCGACCTGACGCTGGACATGGGCGGACTGGCCCGGATCGACACGCTGGAGTTGATGCAGGCGAACGAGGCGGGGAGGCCGCCACAAGTCATGCCCGAATTGCAGACGCTGGACATTCGCGCGCTGGCCGTGAAGCTGGCCGGTGCGGCGCTGTCGGGCACGGGCGCGTTCACCTTCGACAATTCGATGGTGGCCGCCGGTGGCCCGCCGATGCCGCTGGGCACGGCGGACCTGCGGCTGGAGGGCGGCAACAACCTGATCGACGGGCTGATCGCCATGGGGCTGATGACCGCCGACGATGCCATGGGCGCCCGGATGATGATGGCGATGTTCGGCAAACCGGCGGGCGATGACGTGCTGACCTCGACCATCGAAGCGAGGGAAGGCGGGTCGATCTTTGTGAACGGCCAGCAGATTCAGTAAGCCGCCAGCGGTGATCTGATGCAAGGGCCGGGCCTGAAGATGGCCCGGTCACGTTGATTTAAGAAGAGCGGGGGCTGCCTGCCCCCGCACCCTCGGGGGTATTTGTGCCAAGAGGAAATGGGATCGGGGCCGTTGTGTGACGCGGCGCATGTGGTGGCGTCGGGCAAGGCACCGGTGCGCCGATGATCCATCGGCTCTTTCAGGGCGACGCAGGTTGCGGCGGTTTGAGTGAGCGGCAGTGCAGGAGGGGCGACGGCCGCGGGCGGTCGGGGATCGGGGTATCTGCACGCATGTTGCCCAATTCGTAGACAGCGATGACCGTCTGCAGGATGAGGACGCAGCATATCCGTGCAAAACCTGCATCGAGGGAATGGTTTGCAAGCGGTGCGCAAAATCGCAACGTGAACGGAACAGGTCGCCCCGCTATAGCATGCGGAAGAGGTCAGGGGAGAGTTCGCATGTATGACGCGGCCGTGCTGTGGGAGTGGATCGAGATTGCCATGCGCTGGACGCATGTGATCACGGTGATCGCCTGGATCGGGTCGTCATTCTATTTCGTGGCGCTGGACCTTGGCCTGCGCAAGACGCCCAGCCTGCCCCCCCTTGCCCATGGCGAGGAATGGCAGGTGCATGGCGGCGGGTTCTATCACGTCCAGAAATATCTGGTGGCCCCGGCGATGATGCCCGAGCACCTGACCTGGTTCAAATGGGAAAGCTATGCGACGTTCCTGACCGGGTTCGCGATGCTGGTGCTGGTCTATTACCTTGGGGCCGAGCTGTATCTGATCGACCCCACGGTTCAGGAGCTGGAGGTCTGGCAGGCGGTGGCGATTTCGCTGGCCAGTCTTGCCTTTGGCTGGATTGCCTACAACACGCTGTGCAGGGTGTTTGTGACGGCCGATCAGACGGTGCTGATGCTGGCGCTGTTTGTGGTCTTGGTGGGCATGTCGTGGTTTTACACCCAGGTCTTCAGCGGCCGGGCAGCGCTTTTGCACCTTGGGGCGTTTACCGGCAGCATCATGACCGGCAACGTGTTCTTCATCATCATGCCCAATCAGCGGGTCGTGGTGGCGGACCTGAAAGCGGGGCGAAAGCCCGACCCGAAATATGGCAAGATCGCCAAGCAGCGCAGCACCCACAACAATTATCTGACGTTGCCGGTGCTGTTCTTGATGCTGTCGAACCATTATCCGCTGGTGTTTGCGACCGAGTATAATTGGGTCATCGCAAGTCTGGTGTTTCTGATGGGGGTGACGATCCGACATTGGTTCAACGCGCGGCATGCGCGCAGCGGCAGCCCGTATTGGACATGGGCGGCAACGGCGGGGCTGTTTGCGGCAATTGCCTGGCTTTCCACCGCCAAGCTGTCGGGCGAGGCGGATGCGGCAGGTGCGGCGGAGCTGTCGAGGGCCGCCTTGCAGCATGCGGCGGCGCCGGGGTTTGCCGATGTGGTGGCCATCGTGCAGGGCCGCTGCGCCATGTGTCACGCGGCAGAGCCAGCCTGGGACGGGATGTATTGGCCGCCCAAGGGCGTGGTGCTGGAAACCGAGGCGCAGATCGCCGCTGAGGCGCGCCGGATCTATTTGCAGGCCGGGATCAGCCATGCCATGCCGCCGGGCAACCTGAGTTATATCGAACCGCAAGAGCGCCTTGCCATCGTGCGCTGGTTCCGGGCGGCGGGTTTGGGCGGGGTGGACGGGTAACGGCGGGCGTGCCGGGGGCGGGGACGCCTCCGGCGGGAGTATTTGGCAAGCAGCAAGCCCGTGCGCCCTTGCATGTGCTGCGCAGTTATAAGAGATCTGGCCTGATGGCGCGGAGCGGTATCAGCCGTTCAGGCAGGCCGCGATGGTGCTGGCGAGCTTGCGCATCAGGGTGTCGTAGGCGTCGGGGCCGGGGACGATCAGGCTGCCCGAAGGGTCAAGCGCTGCTCCGATGCGGGCATTGCTGCCGGTGGCCATCTGGGTGACCAGCGCCGGGTCATGCTGGCTTTCCGGAAACAAGCACAGAGCGCCACCGGCGGCGATGGTGTCGGACAGTTCGCGCAGGCGGGCGGCGCCGGGGGATGTGGCATCGCCCAAGGAGATCGACCCCGCCACGGTCAGGTCGTAATGACCCGCGAAATAGCCGTAGGCATCGTGGAACACTACAAAGGGTTTGTCGTGAATCGGGGCAAGGATGGCTGCAATCTCGGTATCCATCGCGCTGATGCGGGTCTGCGTGGCGGCGGCGTTGGCGGCATAGGTGGTGGCGTTTTCAGGATCAAGCCGCGACAGCTCGCCCGCGATCAGACCCGCCCAATACTGCGCATTGGCCGGGTCAAGCCAGGCGTGCGGGTCGAGGCCAGCGTGCGCGTGGCCTGCATCTTCGGCATGGGTGTCTTTGGCATGGCCTGCGTCGGTCGCGGCTGTAGGGTCGTGGTCGGCCCCGGTCGCATGATCATGCTGTGCCGCATCGCCGAAATTACGGCGGAAGGTGCCTTCAGCCTCTAGCAGCTCCAGCTTTTCGCCGCCAACCGTCACGCCGATCAGGGCGCGGTCCAGCCATGGGGTCATTTCCGGGCCGATCCAGATGACCAGATCGGCCTGCGACAGCGCCCGTGCCTGCGAGGGGCGCAGCTGAAAGTTATGGGCGTTGCCGCCCTTGTCGAGCAAAAGGTCGGGCTGGCCAAGATCGCCCATCACCTGCGCGGTGATCGCATGCACGGCGGGCAGGTCGGTTACCACACGGGGAACCTGAGCCAGGGCGGGCAGGGCGGTGCTGGCCAAGAGAAACGAGATGATATAACGCATGGTATGGGCCTTTCACACAGCGGATGGTATCGCATATGTGTTATATTATAACTCGTCAATATCACGGAGTCGGTGATGCCCCACGATCACAACGCTTGTCCGGACTGTGGCCTGCCCGATCTGGCCTTTGCCGTGCATGACCATGCGCATTGCGCCGAACAGGTGCTGGCGCGGGCCGAGGCCCTGGCGCAGGACGCGGGGGCGCGGATGACGCCGGTGCGCAAGCGGGTGCTGGAGATCTTGCTGGAAAACCACAAGGCGCTGGGAGCCTATGACGTGTTGCAGCGCCTTGCCGCCGAAGGCTTTGGCAACCAGCCGCCGGTGGCCTACCGCGCGCTGGAGTTTCTGGTGGAACATGGCTTTGCGCATCGCATCCGTCGCGTGAACGCCTTTGCTGCCTGCATGTATCCGGGCGAAGATCATGCCCCGGTGTTTCTGATCTGCAAGACCTGCGATCTGGTGGCCGAGGCTCCGGCCGCCCCGGTCCGCGCCGCACTGGACGCGGCGGCTCAGGCGATCGGGTTCAGCATCGAGCGGTCGAACATCGAGGCCTTGGGCCAGTGCCCTGCCTGCCGGGGGGCGGCGTGATGGCTTTGCTGTCGGCCGATCATATCTCGGTGCGCTTTGCCGGTGCCGAGGCGTTGCAGGATGTGACGATGCGGCTTGATCCGGGCGAGATTGTTACCGTCGTCGGGCCGAACGGGTCGGGCAAATCAACGCTGATCCGGGCGCTGTTGGGGATTGTTCCGGTGTCCGAGGGCCGGGTCCAGCGGATGGCGGGGCTGCGCATCGGCTATGTGCCGCAGCGGTTGATGCTGGACCGCAGTCTGCCGATCACGGTGCGGCGGTTCCTGTCGTTGCCGGCGCGTGTCAGCGATGCCGCAGCGACGGGCGCGTTGGCGCGGGTGGGCCTGCCTGGGTTGAAGGGGGCGCAGATGGTGGGGCTGTCGGGCGGGCAGATGCAGCGGGTGCTGCTGGCCCGCGCGCTGCTGGCCGAGCCGCAGGTTCTGGTGCTGGACGAGCCGACCCAAGGTCTGGATCAGCCCGGCGAGGCCAGCTTTTACAGGCTGATCGAAGAGGTGCGCAAACAAACCGGGGCGGCGGTCTTGATGGTCAGCCATGATCTGCATGTGGTGATGGCGGCCAGTGACCGGGTGATCTGCCTGAACGGCCATGTCTGCTGTCAGGGCACGCCGCATGTGGTGTCGTCGGCCCCGGAATACCGGGCGCTGTTCGGCCTTGGCACCAAGGGCGCGCTGGCGCTGTATCAGCATGTGCATGATCACGACCACAGCGACGCGCCGGAGCACGACCATCCACATGGCCCGAAACACGGTCGCAAGCCCGGGCACGATCACGACCACGGGCACGGGCACGCCCATGTTTGACGATTTTCTGGTGCGGGCGGTTCTGGCCGGGGTCGGGCTTTCATTGGCCACCGGGCCTTTGGGGTCTTTCGTGGTGTGGCGGCGGATGGCCTATTTCGGTGATGCCACCAGTCACGCGGCGATTTTGGGCGTGGCCCTGGCTTTGGCAGCAGATCTGCCGGTGGTGATTGGCACCATGGTGGTGGCGCTGGCGATGGCGGTTACGGTGGCGACGCTGGCGGCAAAGGGCTGGGCGATGGACACCACGCTGGGGGTGCTGGCCCATTCGGCACTGGCCTTTGGTCTGGTCGCGGTATCCTTTGTGCCTGCGGTGCGCACGGACCTGAGCGCCTGGCTGTTTGGCGATATTCTGGCGGTCAGCCAGATGGATCTGGCGCTGGTCTGGGGTGGCGCGCTGGTGGTGGTGGGTCTGCTGGTCTGGCGCTGGCAGGGGCTGCTGACCGCCACGTTGAACGAGGATCTGGCGCATGCCAGCGGGCTGAACCCGGATCGCGAGCGGCTGGTATTGACCATCGCGCTTGCCATCGTTGTGGCGGTCGCCATCAAGGTGGTGGGGGCCTTGCTGATTGCGGCCATGCTGATCGTGCCTGCCGCTGCGGCGCGGGGCCTGTCGCGCAACCCCGAAGGCATGGCTGTCATGGCCACCGTCATCGGAGCAGCCTCGGCGGTGGGGGGGCTGGGGCTGTCGCTGTTAAAAGATACGCCGGCCGGGCCGTCGATCATTGTGGTGGCGTCGCTGATCTTTGCCGCCGGCACGGCCTTTGGCCAAAGGATGAAGCATTGACGCGACGGTTTCGACGCCATGTCGTTTTCGGCTGCCAAAGGTCGGCGCACCTTGTCCTTTGAAGCCATGATCGGGCATTGATGGCAGGAACAGATCTGCGGGAGTGGCCCCTATGAAAACCCATGTCAAAGCGCTGGTTGTCGGTGGCGGCGCTGTCGGCAATGGTATCGCCTATCATCTGGCACGGGCCGGATGGGATACGATGCTGGTCGAACGCGATGAGCTGACCGCCGGTTCCACATGGCATGCGGCAGGATTGTTGCCCTTGTTCAACATGGGCTATGCGACAACGCATATTCACAAATACTCGGTCGATTTCTACAAGGGGCTGGAGGCCGAGACCGGCCTGAACCCCGGCTTTTACGTGGTCGGCAACCTGCGCATGGCGCAGCGGCAGGAACGGATGGATGAGTATATGCTCTATTCCTCGGTCGCCGAAACCGCGGGGGTCTATCATGAGTTCCTGACGCCCGCGCAGATCAAGGACCGCTGGCCGCTGGTGCGAACCGATGACCTTGTCGGCGCGCTCTGTCACCCGCAGGATGGCTATATCAACCCGGCCGACGTGACGCAGGCGATGGCCAAGGGCGCGCGGCAGTTGGGTGCCACGATCGAGCGGCGGGTGCAGGTCAACGGCTATCGCTGGACCGGGTCGGACTGGGTGGTGTCTTGTGTGCGGATGGTCGAGGTGGGCGGGCGTCTGGTGCCCTCGGACGACCGGTTCGAGATTGTGGCCGAGCATGTGGTCACTGCCACAGGCAACCATGCGCAGCGCACTGCGCGACTGCTGGGGGTGAAGATCCCGGCCATTCCGGTGGAGCACCAGTATATCGTGACCGAGCCGGACCCCGCGCTGGTGGACTGGCGCCGCACCAACCCGCAGCACCCGGTGCTGCGCGATGCAGATGCGAAATGGTATGTGCGTGAAGAACGCGGTGGCTGGAGTCTGGGGCCCTATGAGCGGGGCGCCCCGGCACGGTTCCTGTATGACGTGCCCGAGGCTTTCCGCGCCGACCTGTTCCCGCTGGATCTGGACCGGATCGAGGCGGAATACCTGTCGATGATCCACCGTCTGCCATCCTCGGAAACTGTGGGTCTGAAGGATGATTACAACGGCCCGATCTGCTATACACCCGATGGCAACCCGCTGCTTGGCCCGGTGCCGGGCCTGCGCAACATGTGGCTGGCCGAAGGGTTCAGCTTTGGCATCACGGCGGCGGGGGGAGCGGGCCATTACCTTGCGCAACTGATGACCGAAGGCGAGGCCGAGATCGACATGGCCTCGCTTGACCCGCGCCGCTTTGGCCAGTGGATGACGACCGAATATGCCGCGCGCAAGAACGAAGAATGTTACGAGCACGTCTTCATCCTGCACCACCCGGATGAGGAACGCGAAGCCTGCCGCCCCTTGCGCACCGCCCCCGTGTATGATCGGCAAAAGGCGCTTGGCGCGCAGTTTGGGCAAGTGAACGGCTGGGAGCGCCCGATTTATTACGGTCCCAAAGACGCGCCTGAGGATTTTGACCACAATGCCCGCAGCTTCCGCCGGGGTGGCTGGTGGCAATTCGCGGCGGACGAGGCACGCGCGATCCGCGAAACGGCGGGCCTGATCGACGCGACCGCCTTTACCAAGCATCTGGTGCGCGGGCCGGGGGCGACGCGGTTTCTGGACTGGCTGACCACCAACAAGCTGCCTGCCGTTGGCCGCATTAACCTGACCTATGCGCTGACGCCCCATGGCACCACCCGCACCGAATACACCATCGTGCGGCTGGGTCAGGACGAATACTACCTTGTATCTGCCGGGGCGTGGACCGATTACGACGCCGATTTCCTGCGCAAATGTGCCGAGGACAAGGCGCCCGAGTTCGGCCATATCGACATCCACGACGTCACCACGCAATGGGGCGTGTTTGCGCTGGCCGGGCCGAACAGCCGCAAGATCCTTGCCGATCTGGTCAAGGACGCCAATCCCGAAACCGTGCTGTCGAACAAGCGGTTCCCGTGGCTTTCGTATCGCAACATAGAACTGGGCATGGTGCCGGTCCGTGCCATTCGCGTTGCCTATACCGGCGAGCTGGGCTGGGAACTGCACCACCCCGTAGAGATGCAGCGCCACCTGTGGGACAGGCTGCTGGCGGCAGGCGAAAAGCACGGCATGAAACTGGTCGGCGCGCGGGCGCAGAACTGGTTGCGGCAGGAAAAATCCTACCGTGCTTTTGGCAATGAGTTGGGCCGTGATGCGACGCCTCTGGAAGCGGGTCTGGATCGGTTCGTGGACCTGTCGAAAGACTTTCAGGGCAAGGCCGCGATGCTGGCCACCGGCATCCGGTCGAAGTGCTGCACCCTGCTGATCGACGGGCCGGGCGATGCCGACCCTTGGGGCAAGGAAGCCTTGCTTCTGAACGGTGAGACGGTCGGGCGGCTGACCTCGGGCGGCTGGTCGGTGGCCTTTGGCAAGCAGATCGGCATGGGCTATGTCCGGCCTGATCTGGCGCAGGTCGGCACCCGGCTGCGCGTCAAGATGCTGCGGCAGGAATGGGATGCGGTGGTGGTGGAAGACAGCCCCCATGACCCCACAAACGCCCGTATCCGGGTGGATGGCTAAGCTCTGCTCCCCCTGTGTTACAAGGAGTGGATGCACATGAAATCAATGGGTTGACCCTTTGGCCTTAACCTTGCGTTAAGATATGCGCCACCTGACCTGTGCGCGGGTCTTGCCCTGTGTCTTGCAGGCCGGGGCGCAAGACACTGGATTGTGCGCACTGCCCTTTGGGCAGCGTGATGGAGATTGGATGCGCGAGCTTGTGTGACGCGGCTCTCTGACGAGCAGAGAGCCTTGTGATCATGAACCGCCCGGCCGTGTCGCGGCTGGTGTGCATTTTTGTATCTGTCCCACGAGACCTCCATGAACATTTCCCGAACCGAACAACGTGCGCTGCACGTCCTTGCGCTTGGCGGGCGCATTCTGCACGAACGCAACGACAGCCGGAAAGTCACCGATGTGACCTGCGTGACCCGCGAGGGTTTGATCCTGTCAGATTGCGACCTGACAGTGTTTCAGGCCTTGCGCCGCAAGCGCCTGATCGAATCGCATGATGGCGCGCCCTATGCCATTTCGTACCGGGGGCGGCGTGCCGTGCGCGCGCAACTGAACAATCAGGGCGACTGAGCCTGCATCACAGGGCGGGCGGATCGGTTGGCCCTGTGGTGCTGCTGCTATCGGTGGCTGCTTTGCACCAGCCAGTCGCGCCACGCGGCCTCTGATCCGGCAAAAACGTTGATATCGGCCTTGCCCGCCACGCCGGGCACCAGCCCGGTGCCGGTGTATTGCCAGAACGTCCAGTGGCGGCCCGCATAGACATCGCGCGGATGCGCCGCCACGGACCGCAGCCAGAAGTCATAATTGCCCAGCCGCCACATCTGATTGGCGTCAAAGAAATCGGGCGCGGAATAGATGATCGGTCGCTGGCCGTAATGCGCCTCAAGCGCATCGAGGAAAATCTTTGCCTCGCGCCTGATGGTTTCGGGGGCGGGACGCAGGGTGCAGGTGGGGGAAAACGGAGTCCATTCCATATCCAGCACCGGGGGCAGCGCATCGGGGCTGCGTGGCACGTGGCGGATGAACCAGCGCGCCTGTTCCGCCGCCGGGCGACAGTGATACCAGAAGTGATAGGCCCCGACCGGCACCCCGGCGGCGCGGGCGGCCCGCCAGTTTGCCTTGAACGCGGGGTCCAGAATATCGCCGCCTTCGGTCGCCTTCAGAAAGCCGAAGCTGACGCCATTGGCCCGCGCCAGACGCCAATCAACCGCGCCTTGCCAGCGTGAGGTGTCGATGCCATGCACCGGATAGCTGGAGGGTGCGCGGCCTTTCCAGTCCACCGGGTCGGCATCGCCAAAATTCGGCGCGACCACCGGCCCGGCAGCGGCGGGCTCGGGGCCTGCACGGTCACGCTGGCCCCCGCCACAAGCGGCAAGGGCAATCACAAGGCATAACGGCAAAACACTGGTCCATCGCATGACACACAGGTGCCGGATTCCCGGCAGACTGTCACGCGGTGAACGACCCAGGGTGCGCGCTTACCAGCGCGCAAAATCGTCCATCGTCAGGACACCATCGCCGTTGTGGTCCAGCATGGGAAACAGCTTTTGCGTTGCGGCGGTGAATTCGGCATCTGTGACAACGCCGTCACCATCGGTATCGTTGAAGGCCGGGGTCATCGCCTGGCGCATTGCGGCACCGGGGCCCATGGGATTGCCCATGCCCATCCCTTGGCCCATCCCTTGGCCCATGCCTTGGCCATTGCCCATGACTTGGCCGGGCCCTTTTCCCATGCCCCTGCCAGCGCCATTGGCCATCGCCTGACCCTGGGTTTCGGCCTTGATTTCCATCTCCATCGCCATGTGTTCAGCGACCATGGCCCAATCCTCGGCGGACAGGCTGCCGTCATTGTCGCCATCGAACATGTAAAACACATCGCCGCGCTTGGTGATGGCTTCTTCCAGCGTCACCTTGCCATCGGCATCGCCATCCCATTGCGCCATCATCTGTGCGCCGGGGGTGCCCTGCTGGGCAAGGGAAGGGGATGCCAGCGCCAACAGCATGGCGGTGGCAAGGGGCAGGTGTCGCGTGGTCATCGCAAGCTCCATCGTTTTCCATCTGATATTGGTTGAACGAAGACGCCTGCGATTTCCGTCGCGGCACCTGACACCGCTTTACTTGGCTGCTGCGGCCAGTTCATCCCAGCAAGCCAGGGCATGGCCGGCATACATCAGGCCCGGGCCACCGCCCATCTGGATCGCCATGCTTAGCACGTCGGCCAGTTCTTCGCGGCTGGCACCAGACTGCATCAGGGCCTCGACATGGAACATGATGCACGGCTCGCAGTGCAGCACAACGGCCATGCCAAGCGCGATCATTTCCTTTTCCTTCAGGCCCAGCACGCCGTTGTCCTTGACGGCTTTCGAGAGTTCGCCAAAGCCGCCCATCGTCTTGGGTATGGTCTTGCCGATCATGCGCAATTCGCCGCGCATGTCGTTGATCTGGTCGGAATAGCTCATGATAGACTCCTACGTTGCGGTTGCAGCATATCACATGCGGCAGCGCAGCAAGCCTTGACCTGCGTCAATCGGTCTGAGTTTATCGAAACCGTTGCGGCGAAAGCGCGGCCAGCACCTCGGGACCAAAGTCGGGGCTGCGGCCCAGGATCAGATCGGCGGCCAGACGGCTTGCAGCGGGGCAGCTTTGGAAGCCTTGCCCGCCTTGCCCGGCGAACCAGAAAAACGATGGCTCATCCGGGTCCTGGCCGATCACCATGGTGCGGTCAGGTGCAAAGGTGCGCAGACCGGCCCAGTTCGACAACAGGCGCGTGACGGGAGTGGTCACCATTTCTTCATAGCGCGCCAGCCCTTCGGCCAACACCATATCGTCCGCCCAGGCATCATGCGGGGCCATCAGGTGTTCTTCGGCAGGCGACACGATCAGGGCACCGGCATCGGGCTTGGCATACCACGCCTCGCCGGCGCCGAATATCATCGGCCAGCGGCTGACATCCAAGCCGTCCGGGGCCGGTATGCGCGCCATCGACCGGCGAAACGGGGTAAAGCCCAAGGGTGCCACGCCCGCCAGCATTGCCACCTGATCGACCCAGGCCCCCGAGGCGTTGACCAGAATCGTCGCATGAAACAGCCCGGCCGGGGTTTCCACCTGCCAGCCCGCCGCCCCGCGCGAAATCTCGGACACCCGCGCATCGGTGACGATCCGCGCGCCGGCCGCCCGGGCATCGCGCGCAAAGCCCTGAATCAGCAGATCGGTGTCAATGTCCCAGGCCTCGGCCGAATAGGCCGCCATTGCCACCAGATCCGGGTGCAACGGCGGCACCATCGCGCGGGCGTCGTCCAGGCTGATGTCTTGCAGGTGCATATGGCCTGCCTCGCGGCGAAACACCTCATCCTCGCCGGGTTTGGCCACCATCATCAGGCCGCGCGGCGACAAGATCCCGCGTGCAGCATGAAAGAACGCCCCCGAGGCCAGCGACAGTTCCACCATGGTGGGCGAGCCATAACGCGGTTCATAAAGCGCGGCGGAACGGCTGGAGGCATGATGCGCCAGCGAGGTTTCGGCCTCAAGCAGCGTCACACCGGCATGAGGGGCAAGGCGCGCGGCCAAGGAGATACCCGCAATACCGCCGCCGATGATAAGGATATCTGCGTTCAAGGCCTGCTCCACGCCGTATCGGTTCTGGTGGGCACAGTGGCCTGTAACGGGGCCAGATGCAATCCGGCCCCGTCGATCCGCGTGATTGCCACACGCCCGACACCAGTCAGCCTTTCTTGACGGCCTTCAGCTTGTCGATCCCCAATACCTTCAGGGCAAGGCTTTCGTAGAAAGGCTCGGATTCGCCCTTTTTCAACTTGCCCATGAAATATTTCTCGAACCCGACCTTGGCCAGATGCACCCATTTGCCTTCCGACGACCAGTTGACGTTGCGCGGCGGAATCTGCGGCTGCGCCACAAAGGCAATACCCCCGTCACCAAAGTCGGCCAGACAGATCGCATTCCATGTGCCAACCTGATCGGGTTCTTGCCCTTTGACCAGATTGCCGATGTTGTGCGCCGTGGCCGTCACCATCGACTCGATCATGAAGCCGGTCTTTGGCACGCCCACCGGCACCGGCGTCGGCCCCATCGGCGGAATGGCGACGCAGACCCCGACTGCAAAGATGTTGGGATATTTCGGGTTGCGCTGATGCTTGTCCACGATGGTAAAGCCGCGCGGGTTCGACAGCCCGTCGATGCCTGACACCGGTTTGATGCCCCGGAATGCGGGCAACATCATCGAATATGCGAAGGGCAGGTCCTTTTCGCCTTTCGAGGTGCCGTCATCGGCGACCTCTTCAACCGTCATCACACCGGGTTCGACCTTTTTCACCTTGGCCGAGGTGATCCACTTGATGTGCTTGGCGCGCATCTGCGATTCGAGCAGCCCCTTGGTATCGCCCACCCCGTCAAGGCCCAGATGCCCGATGTAAGGTTCGGACGTGACAAAGGTCATCGGAACCTTGTCGCGGATTTTCGCGCGGCGCAGCGCGGTTTCCAGAATGAACAGGAATTCGTAGGCCGGGCCAAAGCAGCTTGCGCCTTGGGCCGCGCCGATGATCACCGGGCCGGGGTTCTTGAGCAGTTCCTCGAAGGCCACTTGGGCCTTTTCGGCGTGATCGACATGGCAAACCGACTGGGTATGGCCGCCATGCGGGCCAAATCCGGGAATTTCGTCAAAGGCCAATTCCGGGCCGGTCGCGATGACCAAGTAATCATAACTGACCGACTCACCATTGACCAAAAGGATGCGATTTTCTTCGGGGTGCAGTTTTTCGGCGGCGATGGGAATAAAGGTGATGCCCTTTTTCTTCATCGCCGGGGCCAGATCGACCGACACGTCCTTCCGTGCCCGCCAGCCAACCGCAACCCACGGATTGGACGGCACAAAATGATAGGTCGGGTCTTTGGTGACGACGGTAACAGTGTCGCCTTTGCCCAGTTGATCCCGGACCTCATAGGCCATGATGGCGCCGCCCAGACCGGCCCCCAAGACGACGACATGCGCCATGATAATTCCTCCCTGAATTATGACGCCATGTTACATTAGAAAGCGCGAATGTATCTTGCGCTTGCACGGCTGTGACATTCTGCCACGGATTCGAAGAAAAAGGGCCTGCTTTCGCAGGCCCCTGGCAGTTTTTTGTCAGCTCGGATCACTTCGGAATGTCGCCGGTGATCCCTTCGACATAGAACCCCATGCCCAGCAGATCGCCATCAGGTGCGACCGCGCCTTCGGCCAGCCAGTCGCTGCCGTCCTGCTTTTTGATCGGGCCGGTGAAGGGATGATAGGTGCCCGCCGCGATGGCATCGCGCATCGCTTCGGCCTCGGCTTTCACGTCCGCCGGGACAACTTCGGTGATCTCGCCGATCTCCACTTCGCCATCGGCAATCCCGGCCCAGGTGTCGGTCTGTGCCCATGTGCCATCCAGCACCTCGCCCACGCGCTTGACGTAATAGGGCGCCCAGTTGTCGATGATCGACGACACCCGGGGCGACGGCTTGTAATCGGCCATGTCCGACGCCTGGCCAAAGCCGATCACAGCACCGTTGGCCTTGGCGGCCTCGGCCAGCGGTGCGGTGGAATCGGTGTGTGACGCGATCACATCGACGCCCTGTTCGATCATCGCCTTGGCGGCATCGGCCTCTTTCGCCGGGTCAAACCAGGTGAAGGCCCAGACCACGGTCAACTCGACCGCCGGGTTCACCTTCTTGGCGTGCAGGTAATAGCTGTTGATGCCCATGATGACTTCGGGGATCGGGAAGGACCCGATATAGCCGATCTTGTTCGACTTGGTCATCTTGCCCGCGATATGGCCCTGAATCGCGCGCCCCTCGTAGAAGCGGGCGTTGTAGGTGGACACGTTCGGATGCTCGCGCTTGTAGCCGGTGGCATGTTCGAACTTCACATTGGGGAACTTGGCGGCAACCGCATTGGTCGCATCCACATAGCCGAAGGAGGTGGTGAAGATGATGTTGCAGCCCGACAGCGCCATCTGGGTCAGCACCCGCTCGGCATCGGCGCCCTCGGGCACGTTTTCCTGCCAGGTGACCTCGACCTTGTCGCCATAGGCCTCTTGTACGGCCAAGGCGCCCTGATGGTGCTGATAGCTCCAGCCCAGGTCCCCGATCGGGCCGACATAGACAAAACAGGCTTTCGCCTTGTCCATCGCCTGCGCGTTCACAGCGCCGCCAAAGGCCAGCCCAAGGCCAAGCGCGGCGGTTGCAAGCAGTGTTCTGCGGTTCATGGTATGCTCCCCGTTGGGGGCCATTTTCGGCCCCGTTGATTGTGCCTCAGCGCGAGGCGTGAAAGGTTTGCCCAAGGCTGGCAGGCGCGTTCAAGGCCGCCTTGCCCTTGCCCGAGGACATAATGACCAACACAAGGATGGTTATCAGATACGGCGACATCGACAAGTATTCCACCGGAATACGCGCCCCCGCCGCTTGCAGATTAAGCTGAAGCACCGAGATTCCGCCAAAAAGATAGGCACCGATCAAGGCGCGCCACGGCCGCCACGCGGCAAACACCACAATCGCCAATGCAATCCAGCCTGCACCGGCGGTGATGCCATCGGTCCATTGCGGCACCCGCACCAGGCTGACATAGGCCCCGCCCATGCCCGCCATCGCGCCGCCGAACAGGATCGCCAGCACCCGGATGCGCCGCACCTTGTAGCCAAGCGCATGGGCGGCATCATGGTTTTCGCCCACCGCGCGCAGGATCAGCCCCAGACGCGTAGACCGCAACACCCACCATGTCGCCGCGACCGAGGCAATCGACAGGTAAACCACCCAGTCATGGCCAAACAGCACCCGACCCAGAAACGGGATCTCGGCCAGCGCCCCGAACGGCAGCGCGGCCGTTGCAGGGGGCCGGATGCCGACAAAACCTTGCCCCAGCAGCGACGACAACCCCAGCCCGAACAGCGTCAGCGCAAGGCCCGAAGCCACCTGATTGGCCAGCAGAAACTGAGTCAGCAGCGCAAAGATCAAGGACAGCGCCGCGCCGCCCAGGGCCCCGCCGACAAAGCCCAACACCGCACTGCCGGTCTGCACCGCCATGATGAAGCCGCAGACCGCGCCCATGATCATCATGCCCTCGACGCCCAGGTTCAGCACACCCGCGCGCTCCACCACCAACTCGCCGATGGCGGCCAGAATGATCGGCACCGATGCCACCATCAGCGAGGCGATCAAAAGCCCCGGATCAATGCCCCCGAACATCACGCGGCCTCCGCTCTTGCGCCAAAGCGGACGCGGTAATTGCTCAGCAGGTCCACCGCCAGCAGGAAAAACAGCAACATCCCCTGAAACGCCTGAATCGCGGCGGCGGGCAGGCCAAGCATGAATTGCGCAAGCTCGCCGCCGATGTAAGTGAGCGCCATCAGAAGCCCTGCCAGCAGGATGCCGATCGGGTTCAGCCGGCCAAGGAAAGCCACGATGATGGCGGTAAAGCCATAGCCCACGTTGAAGTCGATGCTGATCTGCCCCGCCGGCCCTGCCACCTCGAACAGGCCCGCCAGTCCGGCCAGGGCGCCCGAGATGCCCATGCACAGCAAGACCAGACCTGTCGGGTTCACCCCGGCAAAGCGCGCCGCACGCGGGGCTTGGCCCGCCAGCTTGATGTGAAAGCCAAGGATATGGCGCTGCAGCAGGATATAGGCCGCGATCACCGCCATGAAGGCCGCGATCACCCCCCAATGCATGCCCGTGCCCGCAATCAGTTCCGGGTTCGATGCGGCGGGGTATTGCGACAAGTTCCGGCTGCCGGGAAAGCCGCCGCCTTCGGGATTGCGGAGCAGGCCCAGTGACATCGAGGCAAGGATATTCTGCGCGATATAGACCATCAGCAGACTGACAAGGATTTCATTGGTGTTGAACCGCGTCTTCAGGATCGCCGGGACCATCGCCCAAAGCCAGCCACCCAAAGCCCCCGCCACCACCATCAAGGGAAAGAGGAACCAATGGTCGGCAGGGTAAAACGCCAGCCCCACCGCCGCACCCGCCAGCGCCCCCATGATATACTGCCCTTCGGCCCCGATGTTCCAGATGCCCGCCCGGAACCCAAGGCTCAACCCGATGGCGATCAGGATCAGCGGCCCCGCCTTGACCAGCAGTTGCGGGCGCGAATAGCTGGCGAATTGCGCGTTAAAGAGCGGGTCCCAAAAGATCGTGCGAATGGCCTCGACCGGGTTCTTGCCAAGCGCGGCAAACAGGATGCCGCCTGCGATCATCGTCAGCACCACCGCCAGAACCGGGGTCATGCCTTGCCAGAACCGGCTGGGCGAGGGGCGCTTTTCAAGCCTCAGCATGGGCATGCCCTTTCCTCTTGGCAAAAATACCCTCGGGGGTGAGCGGCTTTGCCGCGAGGGGGCAGACAGCCCCCTCTGACGTTGGCCCCATGCGCGTTACTGGCCATGATGCGCCACCTCCATGCCATGCGCGCCGCCCATCATCAGGCCGATCTCGTCAATGGTCAGTCCGGCCACCGGGCGGGGCCGGGTCATCCGGCCTTCATTCAGCGCGGCAAAGCTGTCCGAGATTTCCAGCAATTCATCAAGGTCCTGCGAAATCACCACCACCGCCGCCCCGCCTGCCGCGCGGTCCAGAATCGCCTGCCGGATCGCCGCTGCCGCCGCCGCATCCACGCCCCAGGTCGGCTGGTTGATCACGATCACGCCCGGCGATTGCGACAACTCGCGCCCCACCACGAACTTTTGCAGGTTCCCCCCCGACAGCGCCCGCGCCGCCACATCGGTGCCCGGCGTGCGCACGTCAAAGTCCCGCACCACCGTGGCGGCAAAATCTTCCGTCGCCGCCCAGTCGATGAACCCGCGCCGCGCCAGGCCCTTGCGCACCAGACCCGACAGCAGCGCGTTCTCCACAAGGCTCATGTCGGGTGCTGCCGCATGGCCCAGCCGTTCTTCCGGTGCCGACACAAGGCCAAGCGTGCGGCGCTCGTTCGGCCCCTGATCGCCCACGCCCACGCCATCCATCCGCACGGCCTCGCGCCCGGCCCGCACCTCACCCGACAGCGCCAGCAGCAATTCATCTTGCCCGTTGCCCGCCACCCCGGCAATCCCCAACACCTCACCGCGCCGCACCGCAAAGGACACGTCTTTCAGCGAGGTGCCAAAGGGGATTGGTGACGCCACCGACAGCCCGACAACCTCCAGCGCCACCGCGCCCTTGGCCCCGCCCGCGCGCGCAGGTGGCGTCAGCACTGCGCCCACCATCAACTCCGCCATCTCGCGCGCCGAACGATCCCGCGGGGTGCAGGTGGCCACGACCTTGCCCCGCCGCAGAATTGTGGCCGCGTCGCACAGCGCCCGGATCTCCTCCAGCTTGTGACTGATATAGAGGATCGCGGTGCCCTCGGCTGCCAGTTGCCGCAGGGTCTTGAACAATATGTCCACCTCTTGCGGGGTCAGCACGCTCGTCGGCTCATCCATGATCAACAGCTTTGGGTCTTGCAGCAGGCAGCGGATGATCTCCACGCGCTGCCGCTCGCCCGCCGACAGATCGCCCACCATCCGCGCAGGGTCCAGCGGCAGGCCATATTCGGCGCTGACCGCCTTGATCCGGCCCGCCAAGGCCTTCATCGGCGGCGGGTTTTCCATGCCAAGGGCCACGTTTTCCGCCACGTTCAACGCCTCGAACAGGCTGAAATGCTGGAACACCATGCCCACCCCGGCGGCCCGTGCCGCCCGCGGTTCGGCGGGTGCATATTCTGCCCCGCGCAGGCTCATGTGGCCTGCATCCGGTTTGACCAGCCCATAGATCATCTTGACCAGCGTCGATTTCCCGGCGCCATTCTCGCCCAGCAGCGCATGAATTTCGCCCTCTGCAATGGCAAAGGATACGTCGCTGTTGGCCACCACGCCGGGATAGGCCTTGGTCACTTTGTCCACACGCAACAGTTCGGGCCGGGTCATCGGGCTGTCTCCTTGCGCGCAACGCCGCGCTCATGCCGCAAAAGCACGGCGGCCACACCGATGGCAATGGCTTGCGGATGCTTGCCAAGGCGGGGGTCGCCGATCGGGCAGGCGATGCGGGCAATCGCATCCGGCGCGTGTCCCAGCGCCGCCAGACGGCTGCGAAACCGCGCCCATTTGGTCGCCGAGCCGATCAGCCCGGCGCGGCCAAAGCCATGGGCCAGCAGGCGGTGGCACAGATCAAGGTCCAGCGCGTGGCTGTAGGTCACGATCAGATGCTCGGCCGCCTTGGGCGCATGGGTCACCAGCGCCGCCGCATCGGCACAGGGCAGGGCGGTCACCGCCTCGGACACCATCGCAGGAAACCGCTCCACCGCCACATCGACCCAGGTGATCCGCAAACCGGGCAAGGGCGCCAGCACCCCCACCAGCGCCCGCCCGACATGCCCTGCCCCCCAGACCCAAAGGTCGCGCTGCGGGGTGAGGGCAGGCTCGACAAACCAGCCCTGCACAAGCTGCGCGGCCGGCAATATCCCTTGCCCGCGCGCCCGGTCCAACAGCCGCTTCACTGCCAAGGGCATGTCGCGCCCGTCAACCGCACGGGCCACCACCCCGGCCTCTGCCATTGGCAGGTGGTCCGCGTCATGCACCTCTGTCAGCAGAGTCACGGCGCCGCCACAGCATTGGCCCAAGGCCGGGCCAAGCGGCACGCGGGACAGGCGGGCACCGCAGCCTTGCACCAGTATCGCCCGCGCCGCCGCCGCTGCCTGCCATTCCAGCGCGCCGCCGCCAATGGTGCCCGATTGCCCCCCCGCCCAGACCAGCATCGCCGCCCCCACCTCACGCGGCGACGATCCGTCGTGGGCCGCAATCACCACGCGGGCCACCCGGCCATGCGCCGCCACCGCTGCGGTCAGGGCGTCAAGGTCATACATCGCCGCGCACCCGTTCCGCCGCCGCCAGCACCCGTTCGGGCGTTGCAGGCGCGTCCAGCGACGGATAGCCGGGGCCACAGGCCGCCACCGCATCCGACAAGGCCATCAAGACCGAGATCCCCAGCATGAACGGCGGCTCCCCCACCGCCTTGGACTTGCCCACCGTGTCTTCGCGGTTCGGTTGCCCCCACAGCGCCACGTTGAACAGCGCCGGGCGGTCGGAACAGGCGGGGATCTTGTAGGTGCTGGGCGCATGCGTCGTCAGTCGCCCTTTGGCGTCCCAGACCAATTCCTCGGTGGTCAGCCAGCCCGCGCCCTGAACGTAAGCCCCCTCGATCTGGCCGATGTCCAGCGCCGGGTTCAGGCTGGTGCCGGTGTCGTGCAGAAGGTCCGCCCGCAGGATGCGGTTCTCGCCGGTCACCGTGTCGATCACCACCTCGCTCACCGCAGCACCGTAAGCGAAATACAGGAACGGCCGCCCCTTTCCGGCCTTGCGGTCCCATTGCAGCTTGGGGGTCGCATAGAACCCGGTCGACGACAGGCTGATGCGCGCCTGATACGCCCACATCGCTACGCGGGCAAAGTCATAGGCCTCGCCCGCCACCCGCACCATGCCGCCCTCGAACCGCACGGCCGATGCCTCTGCCTGATGCTTGCCGGCGATGAAGGAGGCCATCCGGTCGCGAATGGTCTCGCAGGCCACCTTGGCCGCCATGCCGTTCAGATCCGACCCCGACGATGCCGCCGTCGCACTGGTGTTGGGCACCTTGGCGGTGTCGGTCGCGGTGATCTTCACTCGTCCGGTATCCACCCCGAACACCCCCGCCGCCACCTGCGCCACCTTCTGGAACAGGCCTTGCCCCATCTCGGTGCCGCCATGGTTCAGCGCGATGCTGCCATCCTGATAGACATGCACCAAAGCCCCGGCCTGATTGAGATGCGTCAGCGTGAACGAGATCCCGAACTTGACCGGCGTCAGCGCGATTCCGCGCTTCAAGATCGGGCTGGCCCGGTTCCACTCGGCAATCTCGGCTTTGCGCCGGTCATACCCGGATGACTCCAGCAGCGCCGCCACAATCTTATCGCCGACGAAATCCTCCACCGGCATGAAATAGGGCGTGGTCTGTGCCTCATTCCTCTTGGCTGAAATACCCTCTGGGGGTCCGGGGGGCGAAGCGCCCCCGGCGGCCAGCCCCGCGCGATAGAAGTTGGCCTTGCGCACAGCGACAGGGTCACACCCCAGAACGTGCGCGACATGGTCCATCACCCGTTCGATCCCCACCATGCCCTGAGGGCCGCCAAAGCCGCGAAAGGCGGTGGCGCTTTGGGTGTGGGTGCGCAGGCGGTGACTCTCAACGCGGATGTCGGGCAGGTGATAGCAGTTGTCGGCATGCAGCATGGCGCGGTCGGCCACCGGCAAGGACAGGTCCTGCGCCCAGCCACAGCGCAGCAGATGGGTGAATTCCAGCCCCACCACCCGGCCCTGATCGTCAAAGCCTGCACGATAGAGGATGCGCAGATCATGCCGCTTGCCGGTGATCATCATGTCGTCGTCGCGGTCGTAGCGCATCTTGGCGGGCCGTCTGGTGCGGGCTGCCACCACGGCGCAGGCGATGGCCAGCGCGTTGCCCTGACTTTCCTTGCCGCCAAAGCCGCCACCCATCCGCCGCACCTCGACGCGCACCGCGCTCATCGGCAGATGCAGGGCATGGGCCACCTTGTGCTGGATCTCGGTCGGGTGCTGGGTCGAGGAATGGACCAGCACATCGCCGCCTTCCAGCGGCAGCACGGCGGCGACCTGACCTTCGAGATAGAAATGCTCTTGCCCGCCCACGTTGAGCCGGCCTTCGACCACATGCGAAGCCCCTGCGATGGCGCGGGCGGCGTCGCCCTTGGCCCAGATCACCGGGCCGTCCTCGAACCGGCTGTCCGCGGCCAAGGCGTCATCCACCGTCAGGATCGCGGGGCGCTCGTCATAGCTGACTCGTGCCAGCCGTGCCGCGCGGCGGGCTGCCACGTGGCTGTCGGCGGCCACCAGAAACAGCGGCATGCCGTGGTAGAACACGACGCCGGTCGAAAGCAGCGGTTCATCCTGCGCCGAGGGGCTGCAATCGGGCATGTCATCAAAATCTTCGGCAGCGTAAACCGCCACCACACCGGGGGCGGCGCGGACGGCTGTCAGATCCATGGCGGTGATGCGGCCATGCGCGATGCTGGACAGGCCAAAGGCCAGATGCAGCGTGTTGCCCGGCAGCGGAATGTCATCGACATAGCGGGCCTGTCCGGTCACATGCAGCGGGGCCGCGTCATGCGGCAGCGGCTTGCCGATGCTCATGCCCGCACCTTGAGCACCGAAACCGGCGTGCCGTTCAGGTCATGGGCATAGCGCGTCAGCATGTTCTGCGCGGTCTTCAGCCGGTAGGCGGCCGAGGCGCGCATGTCGGACAGCGGGGTGAAATCATCTGCCATCCGTGCCGCCACTGCTGCCGCCGAGGCGGGTGTCAGCGGCTTGCCGATCAACGCGGCCTCGACGTTGCGGGCGCGTTTCGGGGTGCCCGCCATGCCGCCAAAGGCGATGCGGGCCTGCGTGACGGTGCCGCCCTGCAGCGTGACATTGAAACAGCCGCAGACCGCCGAGATATCCTGATCAAAGCGTTTCGACAGCTTGTAGCAGCGCAGGTTGGGGGCTTGGGCGGGGATCGTCACCGCCTCGACAAACTCGCCCGGGTGTCGGTCCTGCTTGCGGTAGTCGAGGAAGAAATCCTCCAGTGGCATGTCGCGGCGCGCATCGCCACGGCGCAGGTGCAGTGTGGCCCCCAGCGCGATCAACGCGGGCGGGCCATCACCGATGGGCGAGCCATTGGCGATATTGCCCCCGATGGTGGCGGCATTGCGGATCTGTTCGCTGGCATAGCGGCGCAAGAGTTCGCCCAGCGACGGAAAGCGCGGTGCGAGCGCACGGCGCAACGCGGCAATGGTGACGCCCGCGCCGATGCGCAGCGTGCAGCCCTGATCGTCGATCTGCTGCATCTCGGGGATGCCGGACAGAAAGGCCACGGGCGTGAGGTCGCGCAGCTGTTTGGTGACCCACAGCCCGACATCGGTGGCGCCCGCGATCAGGGTGGCCTCGGGATGAACCATGAACCAGCGGGCAAGCTCGGCCGTGGTTTTGGGGCGAAAGCCGTGCAGGGGGGGCTCGGCCCCCCCTCGGCCTGCGGCCTCACCCCCTGAGGGTATTTGGGCCAAGAGGAAATCACGGTCGGTTTTCATCCAGTCGGGGATGGTGGCGGTTTCGGCGGCTTGGGCGGCGCGGATGATGGGCGCATAGCCGGTGCAGCGGCACAGGTTGCCGGCGAGCTGGTCATCGTGGTCGGTGGCGCTGTTCAGGTGGGCGGTTGCCATGGAGACGACAAAGCCCGGCGTGCAAAAGCCGCATTGCGAGCCGTGATGGTCGATCATCGCCTGTTGCACCGGGTGAAGGGCACCGTCAGGCCCGCTGATGCCTTCGATGGTGCGCAGGGCCTTGCCATCGAGTTGCGGCAGAAACAGGATGCAGGCATTGAGCGCGCGGCTCCCACTTGGATCGGTCACGATGACCGTGCAGGCGCCACAATCGCCTTCGTTACACCCTTCTTTGGTGCCGGTCAGGCCGCGGGTTTCGCGCAGCCAATCCAGCAGGGTCATGGTCGGGCTGTGCCCGGCCACGCGGACGGGCGTTCCATTCAACAGAAACGCGATCTCGGTCATAGGTTTCGTCCGCCGCGGTCTCCCCGTTCCGGGTCTTGTGCATCCCCGCCCGATGCGGCGTAAAGCGAGAAGTGCGCCCGTCTGTGTCCCTGTTTCAGCATGAAGCAACCGGGCGCGCCACATGGCAAGATATATTCTTGTGCGGTTCCATGAGGCTGTCTGCAGGTTTGCCGAAGAATGAGGCGGGCTTTCCCCCGGCGGGATGCTTCGCTAGGCTGTGGCCATGTCACATGCACCGCGATTCATTCACCTGAGGGTCCATACCGAACATTCGCTGCTGGAAGGCGCGGTGCCGGTGAAAAAGCTGGTTGCGCTGGCGGTCGAGGCCGGGATGCCCGCGATTGCCGTGACCGACACCAACAACATGTTTGCCGCGCTGGAGTTTTCGGTGACGGCGATGGGGGAAGGCGTGCAGCCGATCGTGGGGTGCCAGATCAGCCTTGCGCATGATCCGGGCGCGCCGGGGGAAAGGCCGCGTCTGCCTGCGCCGGTGGTTCTGCTGGCGCAGTCCGAGGCTGGCTACATGAACCTGATGAAGCTGAACTCGTGCCTTTACTTGCGCGGCGACGGGCAGGTGCCGCATGTGACGGTGGAGGAGCTTGCGCGCCATTCGAGTGGGGTGATCTGTCTGACCGGCGGGCCGGACGGGCCTTTGGGTCGGTTCTTGCAGACCGGGCAGGCCGCCAAGGCACGCGCGTTGTGCGAGCGGCTGGCGGCGGCGTTTCCGGGGCGGCTTTATGTGGAAGTGCAGCGCCATCCGGGTGAGGGGGGGCGGCTGCCGCCCGCCGAGGCGGGGTCGGAACGCGGGCTGGTAGACCTGGCCTATGATCTGGGTCTGCCGCTGGTGGCGACGAACGACGTCTATTTCCCTACGCCTGCCATGTATGAGGCGCATGATGCGCTGATCTGCATTGCCGAAGGCGCCTATGTCGATCAGCAGGCCCCGCGCAGACGCTTGACGCCGCAGCATTATTTCAAATCCGAAGCCGAGATGTGCGCGCTGTTCGCCGATCTGCCGGAAGCCCTTGAGAATACGGTCGAGATCGCCCGCCGCTGCGCCTTTGCCGCCTACAAGCGCAAGCCCATTTTGCCGAAGTTTGCCGATGACGAGGTGCAGGAGTTGCGGCGTCAGGCCAATGCCGGGCTGGCCGCGCGCCTAGCGATCATTCCGCATGCGGCCACACCGCAGGACTATCAGGCGCGGCTGGATTTCGAGTTGGACATCATCGAAAAGATGGGGTTCCCCGGCTATTTCCTGATCGTGTCCGATTTCATCAAATGGGCCAAGGATCACCGCATTCCGGTGGGGCCGGGCCGGGGGTCGGGGGCGGGGTCTTTGGTCGCCTATGCGCTGACCATCACCGACCTTGACCCGTTGCGCTATGCCCTGCTGTTCGAGCGGTTCCTGAACCCCGAGCGGGTGTCCATGCCGGACTTTGACATCGACTTTTGCATGGACCGCCGCGAGGAGGTGATCCGCTATGTGCAAGAGCGTTACGGGCGCGAGAAGGTGGGGCAGATCATCACCTTCGGCGCGCTTCTGTCGAAGGCCGCCGTGCGCGATGTGGGGCGGGTCTTGCAACTGTCTTACGGGCAGGTGGACCGGCTGTCGAAGATGATCCCGGTTGAGGGGGTAAAGCCGGTCAGCATCACCAAGGCGCTGGCCGATGAGCCGCGCCTGCGCGAGGCGGCGAAGGAAGAGGTGGTGGGGCGGCTTCTGAGCTATGCCCAGGAGATCGAGGGGCTGTATCGCAACGCCAGCACCCATGCCGCCGGGGTGGTGATCGGCGACCGGCCGCTGGACGAGCTTGTGCCGCTCTATCAAGACCCGCGGTCGGACATGCCGGCGACCCAGTTCAACATGAAATGGGTCGAGGCGGCGGGATTGGTGAAGTTCGACTTTCTGGGGCTGAAGACCCTGACCGTGATCCAGAACGCGATGGACCTTTTGGCCCTGCGTGGGGTGGCGTTTGACATCAGCCTGATCCCGCTGGACGACAAGCCGACCTATGAGCTTTACGCTGCCGCCAAGACGGTGGCGGTGTTTCAGGTGGAATCCAGCGGCATGATGGATGCGCTGCGGCGCATGAAGCCGACCTGCATCGAGGATATCGTGGCGTTGGTTGCGCTTTATCGTCCCGGCCCGATGGAAAACATCCCGGTTTACTGTGAGGTGAAGAACGGGTTGCGCGCGATTGAATCGCTGCATCCAACGATTGACCCGATCCTGAAAGAGACCCAGGGCATCATCGTTTATCAGGAACAGGTGATGCAGATCGCGCAGGTCATGGGCGGCTATTCCTTGGGCGGTGCCGATCTGTTGCGCCGGGCGATGGGCAAGAAGATTGCCGAGGAGATGGCGAAGGAACGGCCCAAGTTCATTGAAGGCGCGAAGAAGACCCACGGGATTGATGCCAAGAAGGCGGGTGAGGTGTTCGACCTGCTGGAAAAGTTCGCCAATTACGGTTTCAACAAATCCCACGCGGCGGCCTATGCGGTGGTGTCGTATCAGACGGCTTACCTTAAGGCGAATTACCCGGTCGAGTTCATGGCCGCCGTGATGAATTGCGATATCCACCTGACCGACAAGCTGGCGGTCTATAAGCGCGAGGTGGACAAGCTGGGGATCACGGTCGTGGCGCCTTGCGTCAACCGGTCACTGGCGACCTTCACCGTGCGCGACGGGGCGGTGATCTATGCTTTGGGCGCGCTCAAGAACGTCGGTGTCGAGGCGATGAAGCTGATCGTCGAGGCGCGCGGCGAGCGGCCCTTCGTGTCGCTGTTCGATGTGGCGCGGCGGGTCGATCTGAAGCGGGTGGGCAAGCGCCCGCTGGAAATGCTGGCCCGCGCCGGGGCGTTTGACCAGTTGGATGCGAACCGCGCGCGGGTGTTTGAGGCCTTGGATGCGCTGGTGGCCTATTCGGCGGCGATCCACGAGGCGCAGTCCAGCACTCAGGTGTCGCTGTTTGGCGAGGCGGGGGCCGACATTCCCGAACCGCGTCTGCCGTTCCGCGACGATTGGTTGCCGGTGGAACGCTTGGGGCATGAACATCAGGCGGTGGGGTTCTACCTCTCGGGGCATCCGCTGGACGACTACATGGGGCCGTTGAAGCGCCGCGACGTGAAGACATTGGCCGAAGTGACCGCTTTGGCGCAACGCGGCCCGCTGATTGCCAAGCTGGCGGGGTCGGTCGCGTCAAAGCAGGAACGCAAAAGCGCCAAGGGCAACCGCTTTGCCTTTGTGCAACTTTCCGACCCGACGGGCCTGTATGAGGTGACGGTGTTTTCGGATGTGCTGGAGGCGGCGCGGGATTTTCTGGAACCCGGGCGCAATGTGGTGCTGACGGTCAAGGCTGACCCCGATGGCGAGGGCGTCAAGCTGCTGGCCAATGCGATCCAACCGATTGACGCGGTGGCCGATCAGGCGGGGGCCGCCGATCTGCGTATCCACCTGAACCGGGCCGAGGCGGTGCCGTCGCTGGCCGCCCTTCTGGGCAAGGTGGAGGGCCGCAACCGCGCGCAGGTCACCCTGTGCATCCCCGACGCGGACGGCCGAGAGATCGACGTGCTTCTGCCCCGGCCCTATCCGGTCACCCCGCAGATCAAGGGCGCGATCAAGGCGATGCAGGGTGTGGTGATGGTGGAGGAGGTGTGAGGGGGGGGCAGGCAGCTATGCGGACGGCGCGGAGGGTCAGCTGAGCAACACAGGGCGGCGTCTGACCGCCGGGTGGGCGCTGCAACATCCGTTCTAGGCGCTTTATGGTTCAAAACCCCCCACCGAAGTTCTGCTGGTGACGGTGCAAAAGCGCCCGCCCGAGGGGGCGGTCGGGCGCTGCCCGGCGGCGCTACGCGCCTTGATTCCGGGCGAAGGAAAGAAAATCCGACCGTCCGCACTGGGCTCATAGCGTCGATGCTCGGTCGCGGTGCCGGTGGCTCTTTTGCAGGCGATCCGGTTAGAAATCTGGTCGCAGTGGTTGAACCATAAAGTGTCCAGAACGTCTGTTGCTGCGCCCACTCGGTGGTCCGTCGCCGCCATGTGTCGGTGTGACCAATCACCCGAAACCGGCTTGTTTCCACCCCCAGACCTCCTCACACCTTGTGACCACGGATACACCACGCAATCCCCACGCGGCGCACACGCAATCCCCCTCACCTTAACCCGAACTCCGCCATCGCCTCGGCCAGACCGGGGGGCAGCGCCTCTTCGTGCTCGCGCCCGCGCATGAGGTCGGGCGGGGCGTCCTTGGGGTCAAGGTAGCGCCAGCCCTGGAACGGGCGGCGGGGGGCGGCTTGGGTGCGGGTCACTTCGGCATCGAGCACCAGCGCGCAGCGGCTGATGCCGTCGCCGCCATCGACCTGTTCGAGGCCCACAATACGTTGACGGGCGAGGATAACCCCCTTGATCACCCAATACAGCGAGCCGCCGTTCAGCACCTCGTCCGACCGCTTGGGCCACATGCGCGTCACATGCACGGCGCGGCCCTTGGGCCAGCGGGCACGCTGGCTTTCCTGCCAGTTCAGCAAATCTTCGACGCTGTCGGCGCCCACGCAAAGCTTCAGAATGTGCACATGGTCCATACACCAACATTAGTGGTTCCAACGGCCGCTTCAAGTTGACCCGACCGGCGTAGCGGCCTATCTTGTGTCCTTTGCCATACTTATCCACAACTTGAAGGACATCCCACCCATGTCTCGCTTTGCCGCGCCGATTGCCGAACAAATCTGGGACATGAAGTATCGCCTGAAAGCGCAGGACGGCACGCCGATTGATGGCACGGTGGAAGACACCTGGCGCCGAATCGCCCGCGCCTTGGCCGCGGTGGAAAAAGACCCCGCGCTGTGGGAGGAGAAGTTCTATCACGCGCTGGAAGGGTTCAAGTATCTGCCTGCGGGTCGGATCACCGCAGGGGCGGGCACCGGGCGCAGCGTGACGCTGTTCAACTGCTTTGTCATGGGCACCATCCCCGACAACATGGGCGGCATCTTTGACGGGCTGAAAGAGGCTGCGCTGACCATGCAGCAGGGCGGCGGCATCGGCTATGATTTCAGCACCATCCGCCCGCGCGGGGCCGAGGTGAAGGGGGTGGCCGCCGATGCCTCGGGGCCGCTCAGCTTTATGGATGTCTGGGACGCGATGTGCCGCACCATCATGTCGGCGGGCAGCCGACGTGGCGCGATGATGGCGACCATGCGCTGCGACCACCCCGATATCGAGGCGTTCATCGAGGCCAAGAAAGACCCGGCCCGGTTGCGGATGTTCAACCTGTCGGTGCTGGTGACCGATGCGTTCATGGCGGCGGTCAAGGCCTATGGCCCGTGGGAGTTGATGTTCGACGGGCGCGTCTACAAAACCCTGAAAGCGCGCGATCTGTGGAACAAGATCATGCGCAACACGTTCGATTTCGCCGAGCCGGGGGTGATTTTCATCGACCGGATCAACGCGATGAACAACCTTGCCTATTGCGAGACCATCGCCGCCACCAACCCTTGCGGAGAGCAACCCCTGCCGCCCTATGGGGCCTGCCTGTTGGGGTCAATCAACATGGCGACGCTGGTGCAAAACCCATTTGAAACAGATGCTTGCCTTGACATGGCCGCACTGGATGATCTGGTGCGCACCGCCATTCGCATGATGGACAATGTGGTCGATGCCAGCCGTTTCCCCTTGCCGCAACAGGCCGCCGAGGCACAGGCCAAGCGTCGCATCGGGCTTGGCGTGACCGGGTTGGCCGATGCGTTGCTGATGGTCGGCGCGCGCTATGGCAGCGTGCAAGCGGCAGAAATCACCGAACACTGGATGCATGCCATCGCGCGGGCATCCTACCTCGCCTCGGTCGATCTGGCCCGCGAAAAGGGCGCCTTCCCGCTGTTTGACGCTGACAAATACCTTGCCTCCGGGTCGCTGGTCCATATGGACGCCGATGTGAAGGATGCGATCCGCACCCATGGCATCCGCAATGCGCTGCTGACCTCGATCGCGCCCACGGGCACCATCAGCCTGTATGCGGGCAACGTGTCGTCGGGGATCGAGCCGGTGTTCGCCTATGCCTATACCCGCAAGGTCTTGCAAAAGGATGGCAGCCGGACCGAAGAAGAAGTGGTGGATTACGCCGTGCGCCTGTGGCGCGAAAAGAACGGCGATGCGGCGCTGCCTGATTACTTTGTGAACGCCCAGACCCTGCCGCCCTTGGACCATGTGCGGATGCAGGCGGCGGCGCAGAAATGGATCGATTCAAGCATCTCGAAAACCATCAACTGCCCCGAGGATATCAGCTTTGAAGATTTCCAGGAGGTGTATATGGCCGCCTGGGACCAAGGCTGCAAAGGCTGCACCACCTATCGCCCGAACGATGTGACAGGGTCGGTGCTGACGGTGTCCGAGGCGTCGGACAAGACCCCGTCCGAAGCCCCGGCGACGGCGCAGACTGACGGCGAGGTGATTTACCTGTCGGAACCGCTGGACCGGCCTGCCGCGCTGGAAGGGGCGACCTACAAGCTGAAATGGCCGGGGTCCGAGCACGCGCTTTACATCACGGTGAACGATATCATCATTGCAGGCCACCGCCGCCCGTTCGAGGTGTTCATCAACTCGAAGAACATGGAACATTTCGCCTGGACCGTGGCGCTGACCCGGATGATCAGTGCCGTGTTCCGCCGGGGTGGCGATATTTCCTTTGTGGTCGAAGAGCTTAAGGCCGTGTTCGACCCGCGCGGCGGGGCCTGGATCGAAGGCCGCTATATCCCGTCGATCCTTGCCGCCATCGGCGGAGTGATCGAACGCCACCTGATCGAGATCGGCTTTATCGCCGGTGAAGGTATGGGCCTGAAGGCCGACCCTCAGGCCGATGTGGTGGCCTTGGGCGCCCCCAAAGGAAAGTCCTGCTCGGCCTGTGGCAGCCATGACATGCGCATGATCGAAGGCTGCATGACCTGCGCAAGCTGCGGTTATTCGAAGTGCGGCTAGTTGCCGTCAGCGATGTCATGTAGGACACACGAATAAATGACCATTTTGTAGCTTTTTTGTCCACTCCGCCACACATCAAATGACCACCGAAAGTGAAGACTTTCGGTGGTTTCTTTATTTATCAATGGCTTACTGAATTTTTGTCCGCGTTCCTCTCGACGCGCCCAGATGGCCGCGTTCGTCCTGATCCTCCAGTTGACCGGGGAGACAAAATCGTCTTCCTAAACCTCATGAAAGCTTACCGATCCAAACTTGGGGACCCTGAAACCGACGAGGAGATCCTTTGAATTTGCGTCTTGGCCATCGTTGGGAACCTAGCCCACTAGGGGCGCGAGCCGCCGGCTGAAGCTCCCGAAAATCATCCTATCAAGCTCGGTCGACACCTGCTCGACCGAAACGGAGAAGCATTGTGAAAAGACTGAAAGTGATCCAGCTCATTGAGCAGAAGGAGATCGGGGATCCCGAGAAAGTCGTTAGTGTCCGAGCACGTGGTGTAATTTCTGCGCCGTCGACGGTGTAACGCCGGGTGGCCATCGAGGTGTATGGTCGAGGTGGAGTTTCGACGCTTCAACCACGAACCTTACGGAGACCCCGATGA